>JAHHHL010000023.1 GCA_019359375.1 Lyngbya sp. HA4199-MV5 | reverse complement strand
GATGCCGAAAGGCTCGAAGCTTGTCAAAATTACTCATAGTCAAGTGATTTGAAACGTCCTTGACTATTAAGCAGTCAGATCGTTCGGTCTGGCTGCCTTTCCTCGCTCTTTAGTCTAAACTCCAGTACTGCTTACGATCGACTTTTCTGCAAATCGTAGTACACGGTTTCACGGTTAGGAGGTGAGGACGATCTGTGCTTGGAGTTGAGCTATGAGTATCTATAAACAGTTGCAGACAAAACGAGCCGAGATTTTACAAACAGCGGCTCATTATGGAGCTTACAACGTGCGGGTTTTCGGCTCAGTCGCACGTAACGAAGCCAGTGCAGAGAGTGACATCGATTTTTTAGTCGAGATGGAACCTGGGCGAAGTTTGCTTGACTTAGGTGGTCTACTCATGGATTTACAGACCTTGCTCAGTTGCAACGTCGATGTTGTCACCGAAAAAGGGCTACGAGCGCGCCTTCGAGAACGAGTGTTACGTGAGGCAATCTCATTGTGAGAGACGACCGAGAGAAACTACAGGACATTCTAGGGCGCGTCATCAATTCAGCTCCAAAACCTGCGGTATCAGCATGGTCGCGCCCGACCTAACACACGAGGCTAGGGGCTGGAACCCTTGCTGCAAGCAATGTGTAGTTGTAATTGATGACAGCCCCTAGAGTTTCTGGGCTTTTCCAATCCGTGCCACTGGTCGTTAGAGACGCTGTTGAGCAAAGAACTAGACTTGCTGAAATGGGCAGACGGGTTGAGCGATCGCCAGCGCTATCGTTTGTTTGAATTACTCAATCCCAGCGCCATCACCCACTACGAGTTCTTCCTGGGTCGTCCGCCGTTACCGCGTGTGGATTGGTCAGATGATGAGGCGTTGCTGAACGCTGTGCCCGATCGCAACCCCTGCATAGATGGGTGGGAAAGTCGCTGCCTGTTCAACGAAGACTACCAGATTGTGAACTTAGGTGAAGCCGAATTTGCGTTTCTGCAAGCCTGTGATCGGAATGCGGCTGATGGGAATGCAATGGTGGCGACTCACAGCGTCGATCGGTCGGTGCGTTGCTGACGGCAACTGGCATAAATCTGACGCAGGTACGAACCCTTTGACAGCAGCGCTTGCTTCTATTAACCTCGGCTTAACGTTAGGTCATTAAGTATTATTACTCCCTGCATGATATGATTAAGTCGGTCTTTCAGAGACGCAAACAAGCGCCTGGAACTCATTCTTTACAGGGCTTTGTCACAAAGCTTGGCGATCGTTGAGTTCTTTTGTGGTGTGTCTGTGGTCGATCGAGGAGACCGAGATTCTGGCTGAACGTTTTTAGCGAAACTAGCAAGTTAACCCGTTACCCATGCAAACACCCGAAACGGTGACAGCTTCAGCACCTAGCAAATTGCCTGCGGAGCCAAACGCTTCGATGCAGGAGTTTTATCAGCTTCAGAAAGAGTTGCTGATCACCACGCTCGTGCTGACCGGGATCATTTTTATCACCGTGGCGCTGTTCTACCCGCTCAACATTGCTCTGAATTATTTACTTGGAGCGTGCACAGGTGTGGTTTACTTGAAAGTGTTGGCTAGGAACGTTGAGCAACTCGGCACGAGCAAGAAGCAGGTCGGCAAGTCCCAACTAGCGATATTTATTGGGTTGATTATAGTGGCAACTCAGTGGAATCAGCTACAGGTACTGCCTATCTTTCTAGGTTTTTTGACTTACAAAGGGACGCTTCTTGTTTATATGCTGCGGATCTTGCTGGTGTCAGGCTCTCGTTAGTTATCTGAACCTACGGTAGTCGGTCGCTTCCGAAACTTTTCACCCCTTATCATTTATTTGGGAAAACCGCTCAAAGTCTAATGCTAAGTTTTCTCCCAACTCCTAACGTTTTTCCGCTTGCCAGCCTTGAGGTGGGGCACCACCTTTACTGGCAGATTGGCAATCTCAAAATTCATGGGCAGGTCTTTCTGGTTTCATGGATTGTGATTGGGCTTTTGCTGCTTGCCTCGCTGGCGGCAACGCGCAACATTCAACGCATTCCTCAGGGCATTCAAAACCTGATGGAATACGCGCTGGAGTTTGTGCGCGACTTGGCAAAAAGTCAGCTTGGCGAAAAGGAATATCGCCCCTGGGTGCCGTTTATTGGCACGCTCTTTTTATTCATTTTTGTCTCCAATTGGTCGGGGGCGCTGGTGCCCTGGAAGCTGATTAAGCTGCCAGAAGGTGAACTTGCCGCTCCGACGAATGACATTAATACCACGGTGGCACTGGCGTTGCTGGTTTCCCTCGCCTACTTCTACGCTGGCTTCAGCCGAAAAGGGTTGGGTTACTTCGCCAAGTACGTGCAGCCGACTCCAATTCTGCTGCCGATCGCGATTTTGGAAGACTTTACCAAACCGCTTTCGCTCAGCTTCCGTCTGTTTGGCAACATCTTGGCGGATGAATTGGTAGTGGCTGTGCTGGTGCTACTGGTGCCTTTGTTCGTGCCCCTACCCGTCATGTTACTGGGTCTCTTTACAAGTGCTATTCAGGCATTAGTGTTTGCAACCCTGGCAGGTGCTTACATTCACGAAGCACTGGAGGGGCATGGAGAAGAACACGAGGAACACGCGTAGCCTCATTGCTTTGAGCGTTTGGTCTGCTTTGAGCGTTTAGACTGGTGATTTTCAGATTGAAGCGGGTACGAAAGCGTTCCTGAGCGGCAATCTCAAATCAGTAAGCTAAGCATCCTAACCTGTTTGTTCAGTTCACACTTTAAGGAAAGAATCATGGATCCATTAGTTGCTTCTGCGTCTGTTTTGGCTGCTGCGTTGGCAATTGGCTTGGCGGCGATCGGTCCTGGGATTGGTCAGGGTAATGCGTCTGGCTCGGCAGTTGAAGGGATTGCGCGTCAACCCGAAGCAGAAGGCAAAATTCGCGGTACGCTCCTGTTGACCCTCGCCTTCATGGAATCTCTGACCATCTACGGTCTGGTGATTGCGCTGGTGCTTTTGTTTGCGAACCCCTTTGCATAGGCTGCTTCACTCCAGGCAACAATATGCCGTTTGATGTGATAGGTCATTGGCAAGGGCTGACTGGCTTTAACCCTGTATTCCTTGCCAATGCCGATCTCGGTTACGGAACAACTCCCCTCTCATCCCAAGACAATGTTTGACTTTGATGCCACTCTGCCGCTGATGGCAGTTCAGTTCCTTCTCCTCGTTGCTTTACTCAATGCCGTTTTTTACAAGCCATTGACCAAAGCGATCGAAGACCGCAGCGATTACATTCGCACGAATGAAACAGAAGCGCGCGAACGGCTGGCGAAAGCTGAGCATCTAGCGGCGCAGTACGAGCAAGAGTTGGCAACGTCTCGCAAGCAATATCAGCAGACGATCGCCATCGCTCAGCAAGACGCGCAAGCGATCGCCGACCAGCAGATTGCCGCTGCCCAACAAGAGGCACAGCAGCAGCGTGAGCAGGTACAGCGTGAGCTTGATGAGCAAAAACAGGCGGCGATGCAGTCACTGGAACAGCAAGTAGAATCGCTGAGCCACCAGATTTTAGACAAACTTTTAGTCAGCAGCTATTAGTCAGTAGCTCTTAGTTGTTGGTTGTTGGTTTTTAGACAGCCTTAAGCCTGAAAGCTCACTGTAGTAACTTAAACATTAGCTGCGTAGGGTGCTGTATGGGCTTCGCCATCCAAGAAAAGCGGCAGCGTAGCGTACCGTCTCTACAAGACTAGCCCGATAAGTCAACACAGCTAACGACCAGGAACTTCAACCGTTTTGGACGCAGCAATATGGAAATGCTCTTAACAATGGCGCTTGGTGCCAATGTCCTTGCCGCAGAAGCGGCGGAAGCAGCGGAAGCGGGTGGGTTTGGCATTAATTTCGATATCCTTGAAACCAACCTGATCAATCTGTCGATCGTGATTGGAGTGCTTGTTTACTTTGGTCGCGGTTTTCTGGGCAAAACGCTGGGCGATCGTCGCACGGCGATCGAAACTGCCATCAAAGACGCTGAGCAACGCAAGAAGCAAGCCGTCAGCGCTTTAGCAGAACAGCAGCAAAAGCTGGCACAAGCGCAAGGTGAAGCCGATCAAATTCGTGCCTCGGCTCTCAAAGCAGCGGAAGCCGCAAAAGCTGAAATTGCCGCGAAGGCAGAACAGGACATCCAACGGATGCGCGAAACCGCCAGCCAGGATCTCAACACGGAGCAGGCGCGGGTGATGAATGAACTACGTCAACGCGTTGCGGCATTAGCCATCCAGCGCGTGGAGTCAGAATTGCCTTCCCGTTTGAATGACTCGGTGCAGCAGCAGTTGATCGATCGCAGTATTGCCCAGCTTGTAGCAGGAGGTGGCCAATGAGTGACAACGTGATTACCAGTGAGATTGCCTCTCCCTACGCTCAGGCGTTGATGTCTTTGGCAAAATCAGAAAACTTGAGCGATCGTTTTGGTGAGGATGCCAGCGCGATTCTCACCCTCCTGAAGGAATCCCCCGATCTCGACCAGTTTCTGTCCAGTCCAGTGATTGACTTAGATACGAAGAAAGCGGTCTTGCAGCAAGTGTTAGGCGATCAGGTGCATCCCTATGTGCGTAACTTCTTGCTGCTGATTGTCGATCAGCGCCGGATTGCCTTCCTGGGCGGCATTCTCAAGCAGTATCAGGCATTGCTGCGTGAACTCAATCAAACCGCTCTGGCTGAAGTGATTTCTGCCGTCCCGCTCAGCGAAGAACAGCAGCAGACCGTGCGTGAGCGAGTCATTGCCCTCACAGGTGCGCGGCAGGTTGAGTTGGAAACGACGATCGATCCCTCTCTCATTGGCGGTGTCATCATCAAAGTCGGTTCCCAAATCATCGATGCCAGCCTGCGTGGACAGCTACGACGCATTTCACTGCGGTTGAGTAGCGCTGCCTGAGCAGTTGTTAAGTAGTTAGTTGTTAGTTGTTAGTCAGCCGCACCAACTGAACGATGAGCCTAACATAATTGCTTTACAAGCCCTAAGCATGGATTGACAAGCAACTGGCTCACCCTTCAAACCTGAGAACTCAAAACTCATCACTCAAAATGACTCCTTTGGAGTCGCTACGCGAACAAAACTTTCTCCTCCCTCCCTCATTCCTACAAAGAGCAACCCTATGGTAAGCATTCGACCAGACGAAATTAGCAGCATTATTCGCCAGCAGATTGAGCAATACGATCAGAAAGTCAACGTTTCTAACGTCGGCACCGTCTTGCAAGTGGGTGATGGTATCGCCCGCATTTACGGGTTAGACAAAGCGATGGCAGGCGAACTCGTAGAGTTTGAAGATGGCTCCGTGGGTATGGCGTTGAACTTGGAAGAAGATAACGTCGGTGTGGTACTGATGAGCGATGGTCGCACAATTCAAGAAGGTAGTTCAGTCACCTCTACGGGCAGGATTGCTGAAATTCCCGTCGGTGATGCACTCATTGGGCGTGTGGTGGATGCGCTGGCACGTCCTCTGGATGGGAAAGGCGACATTCAAACGGCAGAAAAGCGCCTGATTGAGTCTCCCGCCCCTGGCATTATTGAGCGGAAATCGGTGTATGAACCGATGCAAACGGGCATTACCGCGATCGACTCCATGATTCCCATTGGTCGGGGTCAGCGCGAACTGATCATTGGTGACCGTCAGACCGGGAAGACCTCGGTGGCGATCGACACCATCCTGAACCAAAAAGGTGAGGATGTCATTTGCGTCTACGTGGCAGTAGGTCAGAAAGCGTCCACCGTTGCCAACATCGTCAACGTGCTGCGCGAACGCGGTGCCTTGGAGTACACGATCGTGGTTGCCGCCAACGCCAACGACCCTGCAACGCTCCAATACTTCGCACCTTACACAGGCGCAACCCTGGCTGAGTACTTCATGTACAAGGGCAAGCACACCCTGGTGATTTACGATGACCTGTCTAAGCAGGCACAGGCGTACCGTCAAATGTCGCTGCTGCTGCGTCGTCCGCCCGGTCGTGAAGCCTATCCTGGTGACGTGTTCTACGCTCACTCTCGCTTGCTAGAGCGTGCCGCCAAGCTCAGCCCTGAATTGGGTGAAGGCAGCATGACCGCACTGCCCATCATCGAAACCCAGGCGGGTGATGTCTCTGCTTACATTCCTACAAACGTGATTTCCATTACAGATGGGCAGATCTTCCTGTCGTCTGACCTGTTCAACTCTGGTTTGCGTCCTGCTGTGAACGCCGGGATTTCTGTGTCGCGGGTCGGTTCAGCCGCACAAACCAAAGCCATGAAGAAAGTGGCGGGTAAGGTGAAACTGGAACTGGCGCAGTACGACGACCTGCAAGCCTTCGCTCAATTTGCGTCTGACCTGGATAAAGCGACCCAGAACCAGTTGGCACGGGGTCAGCGCCTCCGCGAAATCTTGAAGCAGCCTCAGTACTCGCCCCTTTCCGTTGCTGAGCAAGTAGCTTCTATCTACGCTGGCATCAACGGCTACCTGGATGAAATCCCAGTCGATAAAGTGGTGGCATTCTTGAAAGGGTTGCGTGAGTACTTGAAGAACAGCGTGCCTCAGTATGGCGACATCGTTCGCAATCAAAAGCAACTGAATGAAGAGGCAGAAGGTCTCTTGAAGGGCGCGATCGCCGAATACAAGAAGACCTTTGCAGCGGCGTAGAGGAGGTGAGGAGAGAGGTGTAAGCATCTCACCCCACTTTCTTACCCTGCTTGCATCCTTGCTTTGGTTTCTAATCTGGTGAGTCACCCCTCACCCCTCACCCCTTACTCCTTACCTCCGTTATGGCTAACCTTAAAAGCATTCGCGATCGCATTAAGTCGGTCAAAAACACCAAAAAAATCACTGAGGCAATGCGTCTGGTAGCAGCGGCAAAAGTGCGTCGCGCTCAGGAGCAGGTGATTGCCACACGTCCCTTTGCCGATCGTCTCGCCCAGGTGTTGTATGGGCTGCAAACTCGCCTGCGGTTTGAGGAAGCGAACCTACCGTTGCTCAGCCGTCGCACGGTGAAAACGGTCGGGCTTCTGGTCATTACGGGCGATCGGGGCTTGTGCGGTGCGTACAATTCCAACGTGATTCGGCGGGCAGAAACTCGCGCCAAAGAGCTACAGGCGGAAGGCATCAACTATCGCTATGTGCTGGTGGGACGCAAAGCCACCCAGTATTTCCAGCGTCGTGAGCAGCCGATCGACAAGACGTTTGTAAACCTCGAACAAATTCCCACTGCTTCCGAAGCGTCGGAAATTGCCGATCAACTTCTGGCACTGTTTCTGTCGGAGACCGTGGACAAAGTTGAACTCGTCTATACCCGCTTTGTCTCGCTGATTAGCTCTCGCCCGGTCATTCAAACCCTGTTGCCGCTTGATCCCCAGGGGCTGGAAGTGCCAGATGACGAGATCTTTCGCTTGACAACCCGTGGCGGTCAGTTTCAGGTCGAACGGGAGAAAGTAGGAGCCGCTGCGCCTCAAACGTTTCCTCAAGACATGATCTTTGAACAAGACCCAGTACAAATTCTGGATGCGTTGCTGCCCCTGTATTTGAATAACCAACTGCTGCGGGCGCTGCAAGAATCGGCGGCTAGCGAACTGGCGGCTCGGATGACTGCCATGAGCAACGCCAGCGATAACGCGAAGGATCTCATCAGTACGCTGACACGCGGCTACAATAAAGCCCGTCAAGCAGCGATTACGCAAGAAATCCTGGAAGTGGTGGGCGGTGCTGAAGCGCTGAACTAGAATCAGGAACCCATTCAAACGGCAAAATTGAATGTGAGGCTTGGTCATTTGATCGCTTCCGTTCAATTTTGCTTTTGCACTGTTTAATGGCACGGTTTAATGGCGATGGCTAACACGTACACCGTTGAAATTCAGCATCAAGGCACTCTTCATACCCTTCAGGTGCCCGATGATCAGACCATTTTAGAAGCGGCTCAAGCATCTGGATTGGAGTTACCTAATTCCTGCAATGCGGGGATTTGTACAACCTGTGCGGCTCAGGTAATTGACGGCACGGTTGATCAGCCCGATGCAATGGGAGTTAGCCCAGAATTGCGAGAACAGGGCTATACGCTGCTCTGTGTGGCATATCCCCGTTCTGACTTGAAGATTGAAACTGAGAAAGAAGATACGGTCTATCACCTCCAGTTTGGGCAATTTCAACAGAAGAAATAAGGATCAAGCGGTACTTGGGTGTTGAACAGCAGAGTTGTGGGGTAAGGTTGTACTCTTTCAATTGCCCACTGGCAGCATGAAAGTCATAGCAAAGGTTTGTTGCCGTTCTCAGCTTCGTAATTTCAATACACGCCCTGATAATCCTTCGACTGAGCACACCAGACAGTAGCCGTGACTTCAATCATTTTGGCGGTGTGTACGTCATAGCGGCGCAGCGAACCACCATAGGCAGAAACCGTTGTGTCACGATCGGGGCACCACAAACGTCTCGGTGTGGTGGGTAAAGCCGCCGCCCGCACAGCAAAATCAATGCGGGTAATGGGCACCTCTGTGCTAGGGGCTGTCATCAATTACAACTACACATTACATGTAGCAAAGGTTCCAGCCCCTTGCCTTATGTGTTGGGGCGGGCGCGATAAGGCTATATCGCAAGGTTTTAGAGCCAATTGATGACGCGCCCTAGCGTCAGCCATTGTCAGCACCGTGGCATTCAAAGAGCCGCAAAAGGCGATCGCGGTAAGGGCAAGAGACTCAAGAGACTATTGAGACATCGCAGGCAGTTGTCATGAACGAGATTAAATCCAGCCCGTGATCCGTAGATTCCGCATATGACGAAGATTTGTAACAAAACCTTTCTGCCTTCTCAGGAGCGTGACCGACATCCCCTATGATCGGACGATACAGTGAGCGATCGCAGTCTACATACTTCATTCATTAACAAGTTTTGAGGCAAGTTTTGAGGCTCGAATCGTTCTAACCTAAACAATTGAACTGGTAGACCCTGTGCCGTCATTAAATTTGAGTCCTCCTGCTTTTTCCTTAGAAGCAAGGGCTTTGGGATGGTTGCCAGGTGCCACTCCAGATTTAACACAGTCACGATCCGTTAAAGGGAGCTTTTGAAATCAATGAGTGTTAAAGCAAGTGGTGGAAGCTCGGTTGCCCGTCCGCAACTTTACCAAACCGTTCCAGTCACAACGATCTCCCAGGCTGAGCAGCAGGATCGTTTTTTGGGGCGCGGCGAACTGGACGAATTGGCTCGTTATTTTAGTTCGGGTGCCAAGCGCCTTGAGATTTCCGCAACGCTGACTCAAAATTCTGAGATCATCGTCTCGCGGGCAGCAAACCGCATTTTTGTGGGTGGCTCCCCAATGGCGTTTTTGGAGAAGCCCCAGGAAGAACCTGCTCTGGTGGCGGCTGGTGGCGGCGCAATGAGTACCGGCGATTCAATGAGACTGGGTACCGCAACCTACGTTAGTTCGGGTGGCGGCTTTTTTGATGGGATTCGATCGCTCTTTAGTACCGCTGGTGGCTCCACTCCAGCTAGTTTCCGCCCGATTAATGTGGCGCGCTACGGTCCCAGCAACATGGCGAAGTCCCTACGGGATTTGAGCTGGTTTCTACGCTATATCACCTACGCGATCGTGGCTGGCGACCCCAACATCATTGCGGTCAACACGCGCGGTCTGCGAGAAATCATTGAACGGGCGTGTTCTGGCGATGCGACGATCGTGGCGTTGCAGGAAATGAAGCTGGCTGCCCTCAGCTACTTCCGTCGGGATGAGTCGGCTGCGATCGTGGCAGAATACTTTGATGTCTTGATCACCGAGTTCAAAGCTCCTACTCCGTCTACCAAGCTGCGCCAGCGCCCTTCCAACGATTTGCAGGGTTTGCAACTGCCCCAAATCTACTTCAACGCCGCCGAGCGTCGTCCCAAGTTTGCGATGAAGCCGGGACTATCTGTTTCTGAGAAGAACGATGTGGTCAAGGCTGCGTATCGGCAGGTCTTTGAGCGCGATATTACCCGCGCTTACTCCCTGTCCATTTCGGATTTATCCTCTAAGGTGAAAAACGGCGAAATCTCCATGAAGGAGTTCATCCGCCGCCTTGCAAAGTCGCCGCTGTATCGCAAAAACTTCTACGAGCCATACATCAACAGCCGTGCGCTGGAACTTGCCTTCCGGCATATTTTGGGTCGTGGTCCCAGTTCTCGCGAAGAAGTGCAGACGTATTTTGCGATCGTCTCTAAAGGTGGCTTGCCTGCCCTCGTGGATGCGCTGGTCGATTCTCAGGAATACGGCGACTACTTTGGTGAGGAAACCGTGCCCTACCTGCGTGGATTGGGTCAAGAGGCACAAGAATGCCGCAACTGGGGACCGCAGCAAGATCTGTTTAACTACAGCGCACCGTTCCGCATGATTCCGCAGTTTCTTACGACCTTTGCGAAATACGATCGCCCCCTGCCCGACCAGCATGTGTATGGCTCTGGCAACGATCCACTAGAAATTCAATTTGGTGCCATCTTCCCGAAAGAGACAAGAAACCCCAGCGCCAGCCCAGCCCCCTTTGGGAAAGACACTCGCCGGATTTTGATCAGGCAGGGTGCAGGCATTAACAACCAGCTCAGCAACCCAGCCGCACGCGGTGCCGATCCTGGCTCCCTCGGTCCCAAGGTGTTCAAGCTCGACCAATTGCCCAGCTACACAGGTAGCACGCGTGGTCGGCGCACTACCAACACGCAGGGGATTAGCGTTAAGTTTTCCGAAGGCTCAACGCAGGCTGTCATCAATGCCGCCTATCTACAAGTGTTTGGGCGCGCGGTTTATGAAGGTCAGCGCCTGAAAGTCGATGAAATCAAGCTGGAGAATGGCGAAATCACGGTGCGCGAATTTGTGCGTCGGCTCGCCAAGTCCAACCTGTTCCGATCGCTCTACTGGACACCGCTGTATGTCATCAAGGCAGTTGAGTACATCCATCGTCGTCTCATCGGTCGCCCCACCTATGGTCGCCAGGAAACTAATCAGTACTTCGATATCTGCGCCAAAAAGGGCTTTTATGCCCTGGTGGATGCCCTCATCGACAGTCAAGAATACAGTGATGCCTTCAACGAAGATACCGTCCCTTACGAACGCTATCTGACTCCCGCAGGCGTATCACAGCGCATGGCGCGTTTAGGTAGCCTGGGTGATAAAGGACTGCGAATCGAAAAAGAAGAAACGCCTCGCTTTGTCGAACTGGGCACCGTGACTGAGAATCGCTCTGAGCCAGACATTGAGTTCCGCAGCAGCCAGGGTGTGAGCAAGAAGCGCGACCAAATGAAAGTCTTCAAGCTGACCGAACTGCGCGACAAGTCAGCACTCAAGACATTGATTGGCGCTGCTTATCGTCAGGTCTTTGAGCGCGACATTGCGCCTTACGTTGCCGGTGATGAGTTCTCGGCGCTAGAAAGCAAACTGGGCAATGGTGAAATCACCCTCAAGGAATTTATTGAAGGGATTGGGTCTTCCAGCCTGTACATTAAGGAGTTCTACACGCCCTACCCCAACACGAAAGTGATTGAACTGGGCACCAAGCACTTCCTGGGTCGGGCACCGCTGGATCAGGCAGAAATCCGCAAATACAATCAAATCCTGGCGACCCAAGGGCTGAAAGCGTTTGTCAGCACCATTCTAAGTACAGTCGAGTACTCTGAGGCGTTTGGTGAAGATGTTGTGCCGTACAATCGCTTCCTGACGCTGCCTGCTGCCAACTTCCCGAACAGCCAGACGCTTTACAACAAGCTGACGAAGCAAGACAAGGAAGTGGTTGTCCCAAGCTTCGACACCGTGAAGCCGCGCATGGATGCGACGAAGATGCCGCTGATGGGCAAAGCGATCGCAGACCTTGCCGCTCAGACCCGTCAGTCCGATCGCAGCACGTCTCAGTTTGTAGAACTGGGTCGATCGTTCACCCATGAAGATGGTCAGTCGGTTGAGGTCAGCGTTGGCACGAGTCGTCGCAAGCCTGCCCGCATCTACCGCATGACCTCTGGCATGTCTCAGGCTGAAATTGCCCTCGTGGTGAATGCTGTCTACGCTCAGGTGATGGATGTGTTCAGCGGTCAGATACCCGACGAGTTCCGTCGCTCTGACCTGGAAAGCAAGCTTCGCTATAGCGAAATCTCGGTGCGCGAGTTTGTGCGATCGCTGGCAAGCTCTGAAGTCTACGTCCGTCGGTTCTATACGCCGTATCCCAACACGAAAGTGATTGAGTTCTTGTTCCGTCACTTGTTGGGTCGTGCGCCTGCCACCCAAGCCGAAATCCACCAGCACAACAAGTTGCTGGCAGACGGTGGGTTGAAAGCAGCCGTGGATGCGATCGTCGGTAGTGCAGAATACGCTCGCTACTTTGGCGAAGATGTGGTGCCCTACAAGCGCTTCCCCACGCTCCCCGCAGGCAACTATCTCGGCAGCGTGAAGGCAGACACCGATCTGGTTGAACAATCCTGGTCTGATCTGTCACCGTCTTACCCGACGGGTCGCTAAACCGTTTCGTTGATTAAACATACCTGACGCGTTCCCTCGATCGAGTGCTCGATCGAGGGATTTCTTTTGTATGATTACGCCAACCTCGGAGGTTTGAACCAGAGATTAAGTAGCGTGACCAACTGATCGACCTAAACCTCCGAGTTTTTGGTCAATCGGTGAGGAAGCTACGAACGGGGTGGCAAGCAAGGCATGATTCACATGGTGAGCGCTTGGGCAACGCAAAGCCGTCTAGTGTTGGGGCAACGATGCCGCGCGATTCGCCGCAGCCGTGCGAGGGCATTGGGGCATTGAGAACCAACTGCATTGGATGCTGGATGTGGCATTCCGCGAAGACCAAGCCCGCTCAACCCAAGGCTACAGTGCCAAGCGCCTCAAGGCAGGTTGGAATGACCACTATCTGATGAAGGTGCTGTCTCAATCTAATCCGGTTGCTAAACGATGAAGAAACGTGTGCGTTTGCCCTAAGGGGCAGGGGGGGCAGGGGAAGCAAGGGGAGCAGAAGAGTGGGGAGTCAGGAGTCAGGAGTCAGAAGGGGCAGAGCAACACGCACTCTAAACGCTTTGGATGGCTCAAGCTTTTGGGACTAACCCAACTCGCTTGAAGGGGTAAAAGCATAACCAGGCGCGACCGATGATGTTTTGCTGCGGTAGAAAGCCCCAAACGTGCGAGTCGTTGCTGTTGTTGCGGTTGTCGCCCATCACAAAAAACTCGCCAGTGGGTACGGTGACAGGTGGCAGGGTGTAGTTCGGTGGAGCGGCAATGTACGGCTCCTGCAGTGGCTTCCGATCGACGTAAACCGTGCCGTTCTTGACCTGAACAGTTTGCCCCGGTTGCCCAATAATGCGCTTAATAAATGCCTGATCTTTGGTGTAGCCCTGCACTTGAAGCTGCTGAGGCGGATCAAAGACGACGATCTCGCCAAAGGCTGGTGGACGCAGGCGATAGGATACCTTTTCGACCACGAGCCGATCGCCAATCTGCAAGGTTGGCAGCATCGAATCAGACGGAATGTAACGAGGCTCTGCCACAAACACTCGAATCAACAGTGCCAGAATCAGCGCAATAATAAGGATTTGAATGTTTTCCCACCAGGTTCGCCACCGTGGTGAAGCAGGCGAGGCAACGGTTGTTGTCGGTGATCCGGCAGGCGTTTCAGAGGTCGAGGTTTTTTCAGAAGTCATAGAAGGGCAACTCGGACAGCAACCGTGCAACACAAGGCAATCAGATGACAGCATTTCCATCTGGAGAGAAAGAGTCTGCGTTCTAACAGCAAAGTGTCTGGAATCTTTAGTCTAATGTCTTGCTGCCCCTCCTGCTTACAAGGGCGATCGTTAGAACGCGATAAATTTCTCCGATCGCAGTTGCTCAGGCTTTGCTCCTAGGGCGTAAGCGGTTTCTTGAAGCTGGTCTGAGCGATCGCCGATCGCACAAATCACCACATCAACCTCTGCAAGGTTCAGGCGTAGACTCGCCAACACCGTTTCTGGACATTGGGAAATCGCCTCTCGATAGTGAAAAGCAGACCAGGTTTGCTGCAATCGCTGCCAATACGGTTGATAGGGTAGCTGTTCTGGGGTCTCCGGGTTTGCCTGCACCAACCAGATTGGGTGCCTATAGTCACACTCATGCAGCCAGTCAATTTGGCTTTTCAGCGGCGCAATCCCCGACCCTTCGGCAATGTAAACGCGTGGACGTTGGGGCAGTTCGCTGAGCGTCATCAGACCGTAGGGACCTCGGAGCGGTAAAGCTTGTCCGATCGCCAAATCTTGCACAACAGCAGAACTCCAGCCCACCCGCGAAACGCACAGCTCAATGTCGGGGCAGGAGGATGGAGAAGAGGCGATCGAATAAATTTTGCTAAATTTACGTCCATCGCGTTCAAACTTGGGCCAAACGGACTGTCCCGGCAAGAAGCTGAACTCGTCTCGATCTAGCCGCAGTCGAATCGCTTTAATCGTCGGCGTTAGCGCTACAGAACTCAGCACCGTCGCCACGTAATCTGCCGTGGGCGATCGGCGCAAAACATCTAAACTTTGCATGGTTAACCTTTATCTGTGTGTCGCAGGCGTAATGGTGACTATGACTTCAGGCAGGCGTTCTGACTTTGAATGGGTTACGGGGTAAAGGGTTCAGGGTATGAAGAGAACGTTGACTGCTCCCTTAACCCCATCCCCTATCCCCTGTACCCTGTTCTTCACAGTTGCGGCACAGCGCCGGACTTTTTTGTACTGCACATTTGTACTGGACAAAAGCACCGGACTTTCCCTCGGCTAGACAGCGCTAACCGTCTCTGGGCTGTTCCCCCAGATCACCTAAAGTGGCTTGCGTATTGTAGCCTATGGCGGTGAGGAGTAAGGAGTGAGGAGTTAGGGGTGAAGGATGAGGGATGAGGGATGAAGGACTAGCGTTTAAGCGGTCAGCTATCAGCATTCAGCTTTTTAGTCTGACTCCCGCTTCCAACCTCTTCTGCTCCCCTTACTTCCCTTGCTTCCCTGTCCCCTGCTTCCCCTACCCCCACTCCCCACTCCCGACTCCCCACTCCCCTTCCACCCCAGTTGCAATCCGTAGTCATAACGAGTATGATTTAAGAGTGAACGCGAGAAGAAGGCTATGGTCAGAGTAGAAGCAATCCCAATCAGCAAAATTCGCCGACCGTTGTTTCGGCAGAACGATCAGGCAAAAGTGGCGGCACTAATGGAGTCGATTCAGGAAATTGGGCTACAGGAGCCGATCGACGTGCTAGAAGTTGACGGTGAATACTACGGGTTTTCTGGTTGCCATCGGTACGAAGCCTGTAGCCGTCTAGGGCAAGAAACGATTCTTTGTCGGGTGCGTCGTGCGCCGCGCTCTGTTTTGCAACGGCATTTGGCATAGGCTGAGGTCTTTTTTCAAACCAGGTAGCCACAACAGGACGAGGTTAAGTGCAGGGTGTGGGGTACCAGGTGTAGTTTGAAAGCAAAAACCGCTATAAACTAACCGCAGACCTGCAAATGAAATAGGTTCTGAGCTTGCACCCTTAACCTATTTCAGTGGCGGCATCGTTATGATCAAGGCTGACTGCACTCAAAGCTTCACTACAGGGCGTGTTTTGCACCTCTACAGTTTTCATTCGCTCAATTCAATCATTCGCTCAATCCAATCGAGTTTTCATCCTATCCGGAGAATCGTATGGCAGTTCCAACTACAACCATTCCCATTGACATCGGCATTGACGAAAAATCGAGAGGCGCGATCGCAGAAGGGCTGTCTCATCTACTGGCAGATACCTATTCTCTTTACCTCAAAACCCACAACTTTCATTGGAACGTGACTGGACCGATGTTCCAAACGCTTCACCTGATGTTTGAAGGGCAATACACCGAGTTAGCTGCTGCCGTAGACCTGATTGCCGAACGCATTCGAGCGCTTGGGTTCCCGGCACCTGGCACCTACTCGGAGTTTGCGCGGTTAAGCTCGATTCCCGAAACAACGGGTGTCCCCAAAGCAGAAGACATGATTCGTGAGCTGGTTGAAGGTCAAGAAGCGGTGGTGCGTACAGCGCGATCGATCTTCCCAACGCTTGAACAGGTCAATGACGAACCAACGGCTGATTTGTTGACCCAGCGGATGCAGGTACATGAGAAGACTGCCTGGATGCTGAGAAGTCTGCTAGAAGGTTAAGAGTACCGGAAAGTTAAGAGTTTTGAGGTTTGAGTTTTGAGTTTTAAGTTGGACAGACAATTTAGAATTCAAACCTCAACTCAAAACCTTTAGCGGCATGTCTCAAGATTTCACCCACCGTTTGCGCGAGTTGATGCGATCGGTGGGTTTTTTCAGTTTTAAAGCGTTAAGTCAGGCTGCAAACGTATCAGAAAAGCAGCTTTTACGTATACGGCGAGGGGAATTATCTCAAGTGCGCGTTGAGTCCCTTTTGCGGTTGAGTCAGGTGTTGCAGGTGTCTGTAGCTGACCTGTTAGCAATGTTGGGTGAAGGGCAGGAGGCAGGAGGCAAAGGGCAAGAGGCAGGAGTTACTCAAAACTCTGCAATGCAGCAAGAATTACTCGACTTGAGGCAGGAGTACGATCGCCTTCAGCAACAGCTAACGCAACAGCGCGAGGCATTGTGGCAGGAGTTTCAACAGGAAAGTGTGCAGACTTTGGAATCGATGCTGCTGCAACTGCCCACGGCTACCTATGCGGCACAGCAAAATCCTCAGGCTCCAGCGGTTAAATTGTTGCCGTTGTTGCGTCCTTTAGACAAATTGATGGAGGCATGGGGCATTGAGCCGATCGCGCCTGTGGGTGCCGAGGTTTCCTATGATCCCCAGCAGCATCAACTCATGGGAGGCACGGTTCAGGCGGGCGGTATTCAAGCGGGCGATCGTGTCAAAGTGCGCTACACAGGCTATCGGCAGGGCGATCGATTGCTTTACCGGGCAAAGGTGAGCGCGATCGAGACTACTTAAATTATGTAAACCTCGGAGGTTTGAACCAGGCATCAAGTATCGTAACCAACATTGGGGCTTAACCTCCGAGGTTTTGGTCAAGATCCGTCAGTCTTGATCAAGCCATTTACTCAAATGAACACTATCGTAGGATGGAGTCATCGTTAGAATGCGGTTGTCAGATGCAACGAGCTTATCAGTGCCAGTCTTTACGGCTGTCTGTTTCCTCTGTCCTTTCACCACAGTGGCTTTCTGGGGCATCGCTGGCGATCGCCTGTCTGCTTAGCTTAGGAGCACCCGGAGTTGCCGCCGTTCGTAAAGATATTGACTTGCAGATTGGCATCGAGCAGCGCTTTGGTAGTAAAGCAACCGATGCACTCTCCCTGGAAGCTACAGCGGGCGATCGGCTCACGTTTCGCTTTGAGACTCAGGGAAAAACGCAAACCGTCAGTGCCCCTAATGCCACCCTGGATGTGATGCAACAGCCGTTGCCTGAACCAATGCTTCAAGAGCGGGTGGTTCTCAGTACCCATCGGAGCTTTGAGAGTGCGGAAGATAGCGCCAACCGCTGGATTGCTCAGGGGATTCCGGTTGAAGTCGCTCAGCCTCAGCGCTGGCAGGTGTGGGCAAAACGAGAGACGTACAACAATCCCCTCGTGCGCCGACTGTTGCTGCAAAGTTTGCAGGCGCAAGGGATGCAAACGGCTTACATCGATACGCAGCTTTTGCCGAAACAGCCGCGTGCTTCGCTGGTGGTGAATGGCTACCGCTATACGCGCGATCGCATTGAGATTGCCTCTGGGCAGGGGCTCATTCGCGTCATTCAAAAGAGCGGCGACAAAACACGTCATCTCTATGCAGGCAGTCTACGGCTACAGCTCAATACCTACGGCACGTATACGCTGGTAAATCAGGTGCCTCTGGAAGCCTACCTACGGGGTGTGGTGCCTTACGAAATTGGAACCTGGGCAGTGCAACCTGTGCTACAGGTGCAGGCGATCCTGGCGCGTACCTATGCCCTTCGCAATCTGCGGCGGTTTGCGATCGATGGCTACCAGCTTTGTGCCGATACTCAATGCCAGGTCTACAACGGGCTTTCTGGCGTACATCCTGCTACCGATCAGGCGATCGCGGCGACTCGCGGCAAAGTCTTAACCTACAACAATGAGCTGGTAGATGCGGTCTACTCTTCGTCTACAGGTGGGATCACGGCTCCGTTTAACGATGTGTGGTCGGGTGCCGAACGTCCTTATCTGCGAGCGATCGTTGATTCAGTGAACAACGTTTGGGATTTGTCTCGTCAAAATTTAGCCGATGAAGCCAATTTCCGCCGCTTCATTAGTCAAACGAAAGGGTTTAACGAAGCGGGTGGTGAGATGTTCCGCTGGCGCATCAACAGCCCGATCGCCACACTCAATCAAGACTTGCGGCGTTATCTGATTGCAAACAAAAGCCCGTTAGCCAGCTTCAAGACCGTTCAACGTCTTGCCGTAACGCGTCGATCGTCCGCTGGACGAGTATTGCAAGTCACTGCAACGACCGATCGTGGCGATGTCGTTATCGAAAAAGACAATATTCTGGTTGCCCTGTATGCGCCCAACAGTACCCTCTTTTATTTAGAACCGCTTTACGGTGCCAACCGCACGCTGCAAGGCTATACCTTTATTGGGGGGGGGTTGGGGCATGGCGTTGGACTGAGCCAAACGGGGACGTATCACCTGGGCAAATTGGGCTGGTCGAGCGATCGCATTCTCAGCTTCTACTACCCTGGCACCAGACTACAGACCATCAGCGATGCCATCACCTTTTGGCGTGGAGAGCCAAAGCAGGGCAACGGTGGCTGAAACAGAGCCTTGCCAACACAATGTTTAGTCAAATCAGCATGGGAGCTTACAGCGATTTTCATCCCATTGAAGTATAAGCTTTGAGGCTTTGAGGCACAGCGCAGAAGGAAACCCTGATTTCTCGACCTTCTGCCCTCTGCCTTGCCAAGACTGTACTTCACTAGCCTGCCTTATTCATGAGTAGTGGCGAAAGTGGATCGCTCTAGATAGGTGCAGAGGACAACGAAGCATTTGGGTATGAGTATCGAACAAATCAGTCCAAACCAGTCAAACCACGATCGCGAACGGCAAAAACAGCCCTCAACAGCCACCGACAGACACACTGATCCTCTCAAGGTCTCAAACCTAGCGCAACACTGGCGACTGTGAGGAGATCAAGCGTTGGGTCATCTGGCGCGTGATTTCGTTCGATTTCTCATGCACTTTGCGTTGCCCCAACACTAGACGGCTTTGCGTTGCCCAAGCGCTCACCATGTGAATCATGCCTTGCTTGCCACCCCGTTCGTAGCTTCCCCGCAGCGTTTTGCCATCCACTGCTATCAGTTGTCCGCCACTGATGTGAAACACGGCTGGCACCCAGTGCAAAAAACACTGTTGCAATGGCTCTGGTCGTAAGCGCGCAAACACGCGCTCGATCGTGTCGTGGGACGGAATACCCTTGGGCAGTTCGAGAAAGGTCGCCAACCATGCCTGTTTCGCAATCCCATAGTGCTCAATTTCCACCCAACCCTCCGCACCACAGATCACGGCACAAAGCGTGACCATTACAATATCGATCAGTAAATGCTCAACGCTGTGTTGGGCTCGCGGGTCGGGCAGACCACCGAAATGGGCTTTGAGCCTTGTATTGGCTGATTCAGCTATAATGACCCTTGCCTCTAGTGCATGACTGCCTTGAATCCTAAGCCTTCTGCATGCTCCATCCACCCATTGTTAAGATACGTGTGCGTTCGCCCTGCCCTGCCCCTTCTGCCTCCTGCCTAAAACTTAAGGTAGTGCATCAATTCCGCAACAAGCTGACTCGATAGGGCAAGTCGTCGTTGAAGGTGAATCAAGTTACGGTAAGGACTCATCTTACGGTTAGCAACGATCGCCCGTGCCAGATATAGATCAACCGCTGGAATGCGAACCAGCAACTCGATCGACGCTGTATTCGGGTTCACAGGCTTAACCGTCTCCACACTATCAGCATCGTAGTAGCAAAACAGCATCACTGGCTCTAGTGGCTTCAGGCGTGGTACAGGCAAACTCAGGGCAGCCGCGATGTCTTCAATGCAATGCAACTGTACGCCTGCCTGCGTTAATTCCACGAGTGATCGCGCCTGATGGATCGACAGTCCAGGCAACCGCAGCCAATCATCCACACCCGCCTGATTCACATCAATCTTGACCCCCAAACTCGCCGCCAACTCAAGCTCCGCCACCGTTTGAAACCGATAGTACGGATCGCTCAAAATTTTCGATCGTAGCGGCTGGTGAGCTTGCGTAACTGACGATAACCAGTTGGGAAGGGGCATTGAGGGAGGGATGAGGGATAAAGGTAGAGGGATGAGGGATGAAGTATAAAAAATGAAGGACTAGCGTTTAAACGGTCAGCGGTCAGCTTTTTAACTTTGAGCGGTCAGCAATCAGTGGTCAGCTTTTTAGCCTTCTGCCTTCTGCCTCCTGCCCTCTGCCTTCTCTGTAGCGGTCAGCTTTTTAGCCTTCTGCCTTCTGCCTCCTGCCTTCTGCCTCTTTTACGCAATGCGATCGAGCAACTGACGGCGTTTTTGCTCAAACTCATACTCAGACAGCAGACCATCAGCACGCAGTTGATCAAGCTGTCTCACGGCTTCGGCTACAGCGCTAATCTGGTCGGGGTTCACTGCTTCAGGTTTCGAGATCACTTTGACGGTTGAAACTACTCCATCGTTGAATTTTAGATCAAACTCGTCTGCGTCCTGGGTTAAATACCAGATGCCTTCGATCGCGCAGGCAACGCGAGGAATCGGGGTCATCGACAACAGCAAATATAAAATGCCCCACAGCGGTTGCCCAACGTAGAACTTGTGTAAGCCTGCTCCAATTGGTGCCGCCGCCCCAGCAAAGGCTAAAGCAGCAGCAATCTTACGGCTTTTGGGCTTATCTAGCATGTCAGCCTTACCTCACACAATATCCCTTCAAAAGCGGCTTTTAGTCCCGTTACGAGGGCGCGATCGTCCACTATCCGCTGATCAGTGCTCAGGGCAGTGAACGGCTTCTGCATCCCTTTCTACTATCATATTGACTCTGCTGGGTTGATGACAGCAAAATTGAGTCGCGTTGCTGCATCATGCCGCTTCACTGAATCTTTAAAGAATCAAGCGTCATAATGTTCTGGGCGAAGCAATCTTAGGGGCAAGAACGCGCTAACGTTCTTCAGATAGATCCGGTTCAGCCTTTCGGGTCGCGGTACAGTAGAGTAATGATTATTACACTAAGCTTCTAAGAAGCTTTCAGAGTCAAACAAGCATAGGCTCTCACACAGGGTTCGTTTGATTTAAAGCTAAATGGTTAACGGTCTGAATCTCCCTCCACCACACTGAGCAGGTCTAGCGGCTGAGCTAGTTAACAGCAAAGCGCTGAAGAGGCTCTACTTGGAGCGGTTTGCTCCGTAGATAAGTCAATGGATGAAGGCATCTCTACTCACACTTGGTTTTGGTTTCGGCTTTTAGATGGGTTCATGCGATCGAGCAACGGCTTACGTAGCTGGATTGTATGATGACAGTCTACTGAAAGCTATGCAAAGTCTCGCGGATCTTCTAAGGTTACTTGGTCGATGTCACAGCGCACGCTTCCCTCAGAATGGCTAACCAACTTTACTGACCCCTACGCAGTGTTGGGTGTTTCGCTGGCGGCGGACGATCGCCGGGTACTCAAGCGCTATCGCACGGTTGCCAAGCTGCTGCACCCCGATCACTACGCACCCGAAGAGGATACAACCAAGGAGTTGGCAAGCCAGCTCTTTGCCCGATTGATCAACCCTGCCTACCAAAAACTGAAGCAGGAGAAGGGGCGCAAAGAGAATGGTTCCCTACTGCGGCTCCAGGTGCGACGACTTTACCGGGATGCGCCATTGTCTCCAAAGGGAGATTTGGCACGTCAGCTTACCCAGCAACCTGTAAATGGCGTAGATGTTTTTTATGAGCAGGCGATCGCTCAACTTGCCGAATCTCAGTACCAACCCCTCGATCAATTTGCCTCACTGACGGAGCAGCTTGGTGAGCTAAATCTGGTGTATCTCCAGCTCAAAATGGGCGATACGCTGATCCGCGAAAAGCGCACAGGGCTGGTATCTGCACCAGAGGCAAAGCCCATTCAGTTTACGCCTAACTCAACTGATAGCGAAACCGTTTCCGAAAGCTACGCCCAGCGCCACTATCGACGGGCGCAAGAGTACATGAAAAAAGGCAACTGGAAAGAAGCAGAACAAGAACTCCGGGATGCCATTAAAATCGAAGCGGCAAAAAGTGAATACCATGCGCTGTTGGGGGTCGCCTATCTTCAGCAAAATCTTCAAAGCATGGCAAAAGTCTATCTTCGTCAGGCGCTCAAGCTCAATCCCAAAGACCCGCTAGCGTGTCGCTTTGCCCCCAAGCTTGGCATTGAACTGGCTGCTGCTGAAACCGGACAGCAAAATGGTAAGACGGCAAAGGCTGAACAACCCAAAGCACAATCGCCCGACAAAACGCCCAAGAGCGGTGGGCTGTTTGGTCTTTTTCGCTCAAAAAAATAGAGTTAGCGATCCGTAGGGACGTTACATATAGCGTTTCTACAGAAAGCGTGAACAATCTTCCTAGAACATCACCCCAAAATAGTGGGTGGTCGCGTTGCAGTGAGTGACCGCGATCGACATTAACCTGCTGTCAATCTTCTACAGATATCAATGCAACGCACGGGGTCTTTTCGTATAGCGCCACATGCCCACAGCCAAAGCGCCCATAAAAAGAAAGCCGATCGCCCCAGCGAGAGGATTGCGATCAACTCCTGAGAGCCACGCAGGTGCTTGTGGTGCGTAACGTATCAGTTGCCCCACGTTAACCATGTAGTAGCCCCACACCAGACCAGCATGTAGCCCCATCGGTAAACCTAAGCGATCGCGCGGTACAGGCTGCTGCCACTTCCTGCTTGAGGGGGGTACGTCGCCTGAGTCAGTACACGATCGCTTTGCCCAAATCAACATTACTGCCAGCAGCACTAAGGCTGGAAACTGCGGCTTCAAGCCATGCACCAGCGCAAAGATGATGGCATTCACCCAGAGCGAAACGTGCGAGGCATAGTCACGCTGAAGTTCGTCCAACAACCAGCCCCGAAAGAATAGCTCCTCCGCAAAGCCGATACCGAGAGCAACAAGCAATCCCTCTAGAGCAACTTGCAGAAAAGCACCTGAAGGCAGTTGCCAGGTAAGCCAACCAAACGCGCTTTGGGTGACAAACAACGCCAATACGCTCACACACCCAATGGTCAGACCGACAAACCATTCCAACCCCATGCGCCGTGACCGTTCTAGCCCATAGCGCCAGAGCAAATTGGGCTGACGGTAAACGCGTCTTCCCCAAACGCGGACAAGAAGAATAAACTCTGCGTAGAGGATGATTATGGTTAGGATGCTGACCAGATTGCTATCCTTCACTAGCCAGTAGATCGGTAGCGCGATCGGCAACCAGAGCAGCAATAACACCAGTAGAAAGGCTGCAATTCTAACTGGAGCGGAGTACTGTGCAAGCTTAGAGAACGCCAGCTTCAAAATGCTCTGAATAGTTTATTCATCAGGCTCGATCGTACTGCTTAACCCATGACCGTTGAGTGTTTCACTGTAGAACTCTGCATGTTCTTGAGCACACGTAATAACCAGAGCCAAGCCGTTCGTATGAGCTTCCATCATAATGTCTACCGCTTGCGGCTGAGTCAAGCTAGGCACAGTGGTAATCAACGTTTGCACGACATACTCCATTGAGTTGTAGTCGTCGTTGTGAAGTAAAACGCGATAACGGGGCGCGAGTTTGCGAACCGTTGAACGCTGTTCAATGGTTTCGACAGACAATTCTCTATCCTCTCCGTGAACAAATGAACAACTATTTAAAGTGAACCTTAGCCATGCTAGCAGATGTCTTGCTCGAACACGTACGCACGCAATACAGGCGGCTGAACGAATGAGTTGGGTGTATACAGCCCAGGGAGCTTCTTTATTGGATGCTTCTCTGTGTTGGATGCTTCTCGGTTGAAGAGGCGATCGCTACATTTACATTGCTTAACCTCCTTTATACCATTCGATCGAGCATTGAGGTATCCGGATCAAACGCAGACGTAATTTGACTGCTTACAGGAGGACTACTGATGCCTGTACGGAGCCACCTAATTTCAGTATTATGGCGGCGGCAAGAGCATGGCTAAACCCAGTAGAGTAGGAGAACGAAAAAAGTAAGAGAAAGCAACTGCACGGTCTAGCCCTATGGGTTCTTCTTCAAGCAACGAGTTCATCACTGGGGCACCCCCACGCTTGCAGCCGTGCCAGATTGTTTGCCTGGAGCATGACACCAGTTGCTTGTATGCAGAAGTCATCCAGGTGATTGAGTCTCGTCAGCTATGTTGGGCACGTCCGCTCGTTTTAATTCAGCAGCCTGTTGACGCGATCGCCCACGCCCCCAACGCTTGCCATGACCAGCCCTGGGAGCAGCCTGGGTTTTATGATTTGCGGCAAGATTCTGACCTCTTACTCCCGCTCACGTTGTTTCGAGCTGCGCTAGATACAGAAGTATTCGCCTGGATCACAAGCCTTTATGCCGCTGATGACGATGCTGCCGCGACAAGCAACTCTCCTGGTAAAGGGCACCAACTGTTCAGGCAATTCATTCAACAAGTCTGGCAGGCTCATCCAACCGTCTTCCAAAATGTGTCAGCGTCAGCTTAATGGGATGGTAGGGTGCTGAGGGCTGAATAGCTAACTCGTTTGAAAAACTCGTTTGAAAGTGGCTTGGACTGGGAAGCTCGATCGACTGATTAGCCTGACTGCATCGCCTTAACTAACCGAGCCAGCGCATATTTCAACTGTACTCCAGGGTCGATCGCCTGCCAGCCGCTGGCAGTTTTTTGTCGGAGTTCAAAATGCAAGTGAGGACCTGTGGAGAGTCCAGTGCTACCCACCCGCCCAATCACGGTGCCTTTTTCAACCCATTGACCCGGTTTGACAAAAACTTTTGAAAGGTGGGCATACAGCGTCTCCTGGGTGTTGTCCTGATGGGACAGAATGATGGCAAGTCCGTAGCCGCCCAACCAGTCAGAAAGGGCAACCTTTCCTGAGGCGGCGGCTAAAACGGGTGTACCCATCGGCGCACCAAGGTCAGTACCCTTATGAAACCGTCGATTGCCCTTAATGGGATGTACCCGCCAACCAAAAGGAGAGGTAATGGGCGCAGGTATTGCTAACGGAAAGATGAGGCTCAACCCATTCCATAATTCAGCATTGAAACGGTTGCCTGGAGCATAGGCGATCCAGTTTTGCCCGCTGAAGTCAGTTGTATTACTGTCTATGACGACTCCAAACCCGCCGATCGTCCGCCCAAACCCATTGAGTGAGTAGCCAACATACTCTGGTGCTGCTTGGGGCACCTCGCTAGCGGTTACGCTTTTTTGGGATGGTAGGTCGGGCAGTACGGAGGGAAGCGATCGACCGGGAGTAGGAGCCTTCCAGGGCTTGATCACGGTTGGTAAAGAGGCTGGCTGCGATCGAGAGGGTGGCGGCACGATCTTTGTAGGGACTTGTTCTCCTGCGATCGCAGCAATTTGAGCCAGCAGTGCAGCCCGCTTTTCAAATGAGAGCATTTGATCTTGAGCCAGACGACGCGCTTGTAGAAATTGCCCCGCTTGAGCACTGGCGATCGCTGTTGCTTCAAGACTGGCTTGTCGTTTGGACTCTATCCGAGTTTTGTCCCTGGCAACAAGGTCTGCCAGTCGTTGCTTCAGCACTAAGCGTTGGGCGGCTGTAGCTTGCTCAGTGGGTTGGCTTGTCGCGATATTAGCTGCCTGCTGGGTGGTGTTTAGCGGTTGGGCGTTCTGTTCGCCTTGCTTTGCTATTGCCGGAGCCTTCTCAGCAACAGGGGCATTAGTGTTGGTTGAGGCGGGTTTCGCGGCTGCCGGAGCACCACTCTCATCGTGCGTTGACTGCGGTAAAAATGCTGGTGAGAGTGATTCAGGGGCACTGATGGTCGGCTTTGGTAGCGGAGCCACCATTGGTTGTGCAGCGACCAGTGGAGCGTTCGGCGGATGAACCGTGGCAGGTACAGCAGGCTTGGTGGCTTGTTCTGCTAGTGTCTGGGCGATCGCGTCCAGCATTTGAAAGTTCCCCAGCGAATGGTCTGCCCATTTCTTTCTGGGTGGTTGTTGGGTAATCAGGACGGTTCGTTTTCCTCCCGCGACACTTTAAGCTCAGCGCTCCTAAGAGCAAAATTGTGTTGTTTTCATGAACTTTTCCGGGTTTTATCGCTCGGATTTGGTAAAGCCACTGACTGACTTGGGCATAGATTAAGAGTTATAAAGTATAACGCTCTGGGTACGCTGGACTTAATTGAGTTGTTAGAAGGTTTGCGGATGTTGAGCCAGTTGGAGAAACTAAGCCAGGATACACAGGGGCGTTACGCCAGTGATGATGAGTTGCAATTTATCGCTGACTACATCCAGTTATTTGGGCTGCGGCTGCAAACCTACCAAACGCTGCAACTGCTAGAAGCCGCGATCGTAAAGCAGGTCGAGGAAAAAATCCGCTTGCTTGATCCCACGTTCTTTCAAACGGGGAGTGAAGACATCAGCGCAAAATGGCGACGTGATACGGTGCGTGTCCTCCGCTATTCTGCCGTTGCTATGCTGATGAATGATCCCGAAACGTTGCGTAAACGCTTTCTACTCTGGTTCCAAACCATCATGAAAGCCTTTGGCGCGCAGAAAAGCTGTGATACGACCTATGAAGTGATGCAAGATGTCGTCAAACAACATTTGTCGCCTGTTCAAGCCAGCCTATTTTGCCCCATCTTGGAGATTAATCGGCAAACTCTGGGCAGAACTTAAGCTTCAGCAATGGGTGCGACTGATCATCCATGTCTGAGCTGGCACGCATATCGTTGGTGTATGGATAGAAAAAGGGGCATTCAAACGCGTCACTTTTTCCCAAAAAGCAGGCAAATTCCAGGAACCGCTTATCATAATCATCTAGTTGCTGGTTGCTCCTTCGCTATGAGCTACTGCCTCAATCCCGATTGCCGGAAACCTCAAAATCGAGACAGTGCGGAGTTTTGCCGTTATTGTGCTGCCAAGCTGCTATTGAAGGATCGCTATCGACCACTCAAGCCGATCGGACAGGGCGGATTTGGCAGAACGTTCCTGGCGATCGATGAAGACAAACCATCCAAACCACGTTGCGTCATCAAGCAATTTTTGCCTGCCAACCAGGACGCACAGCATCTTAAAAAAGCAGCCCAACTGTTTGAACGAGAAGCCATGCGGCTAGAAGAATTGGGCAATCATCCCCAAATTCCAGCGCTGCTCGCCTACTTTCGGCAGGAACAGCAGCAATACCTGGTGCAAGAGTTTGTAGATGGCAAAAACCTGGCAGAACTGCTGCACGAACACGGTGCTTTTGACGAGAACCAGGTACAGGCTTTGCTGAGAGGGCTGTTGCCTGTCCTGGAGTTTATTCATGCCCACGGGGTCATTCATCGTGACATCAAGCCTTCTAATATCATTCGTGTGACGGCTACGTTAGTGAATCAGCCTGTGCAACACGAGTGGACAGACCTGCTCACCGTGCTTTCCCAGGAAGCCGCACAAGGCTATCAGAACGTTGTGACCGATCGCCGCTTTAGCGATCGTCTGGGTGAGTCTTTTGCCCATCCACCCAGAGAGTTGTCGATCGCCACCTATGCTCAGTGGCAGCAACTCGCTGGACTGTTTGCCACCTACGCCGATTTGCCGTTTACCCAGCGACAAGCCCTCGTGGCTAAGGCAAGTCGGTTCCTGCACGAACGACGACAACTGCTGGAGCCGATCGCCCAGCAAGAGCTTCTGGCACTGGTCGATTTTGGTGCAGCAAAAGCAGCGTCAGGCACCGCATTGATGCGAACGGGCACGACGATCGGCAGTCCAGAATATGTCTCGCCAGAGCAACACCGAGGCAAAGCCGTGTTTGCCAGCGATTTGTTTAGTTTGGGCGTGACGTGCATTCATTTGCTGACCAATCGATCGCCCTTTGATCTGTTTGATAGCAGCGACAACACCTGGATTTGGCGCAAATATCTGGCGACTCCTGTGAGTGACACGTTGGGACAGGTCCTCGATCGCCTGCTGGAACCTGGAGTTAATCGGCGTTATCAAGCGGCTGCGGACGTTTTGCACGATCTGGATGACTCGCTGCGACAACCCCATGCCCATAGCGCAGGTAAGCCGCTGCTTGACGTGCTGCCGTCTATACACCCACCGTTGATCGCTGTTCTGCCAAAGCCAACTCCCGTGCCAACCCCGTTGCGATCGGCAGCATCGGCGGCTGTACAGGCAATTGCTCAGGCGATCGCGTCACCTTCTACAAAGCCGTCTCCACTGCCAACCAAATCTAAAAACGCCACTCCAGCCCGTCGCAAAGCCATCAAAACACCCTCTTCCTGGCAGTGTGTGCATCAGCTACAGAGTGCCGGAAAGGTCTACGCGCTTTGCTTGGCAAATTCTCACAGCGAGGCGACAGAGCCAGTGTTCGCCAACAGCTGTGGAACGACGATCAAACTTTGGGACTTGCAGACTGGGCAAGCGATCCGCACTCTGACGGGACATCTGGATATCGTCTCCTGTCTTGCCATGAGTCCTGATGGTCAGATGCTGATTAGTGGCAGTGCTGACAAAAGTATTCGCCTTTGGGATTTGCATACGGGACAGAGAATGGGCACGATCGCCATTCATACGGATACCGTTCTAAGCCTTGCCCTCAGCACTGATGGACGGCTGCTTGCCAGTGGTAGTCTCTACGACCCCATCAAACTGTGGGATCTGGAAGCCAACCGTGAATTGACCAGCCTTTCTGGGCAGACAGGACGCATCGAAGCGCTGGCATTTAGCCCTGATGGACACTGGCTGGCTAGCGGCAGCAGCGAAGCCACGATCGCCCTTTGGGATCTCAAACAATCCCCTTTAGGAACTGGACAAGCTTTCCATCCACTTAAAGGACATACGCAAACCATTTCAGCGCTGACCTTCGAGCCAGATGGCAAAACGCTCATCAGCGGCAGTTGGGATGGCACCGTCAAGCTTTGGAGCACGCGCACTCAACGCGAAAAACGTACCCTTCAGCCAGAATCTGGTCGTGTGACAGCGCTGACAGTCACTACCGATGGCAAGCTTCTCTTTACTGGTAGCGATCGGCTCCAGCTTTGGCAACCACGCACCGGCAACGCGATCGCAACGCTAGCGGGTCAAGCGTCGGTCATTTCGGCGATCGCGCTAACCCCCGACAACCAAACCCTCGTCAGCAGCAGTTGGGACGGCACCATTTGGATCTGGAAACGTGAAAGCTCGTCTGTCTAAGGCTGGAGCTTAAAGCTGCTGTGCTCGAAGTGATAGTTCGTTCTACGTCTCATTGTCTTGCCAGGAGTGGCGCAGCTTGAAGCAGTGTTTGCGTGTAGGGATGCTGAGGGCGCGTAAAAAGATCTTGAGTTGCACCGAGTTCGACAATTTTGCCTGCCTGCATGACCGCAATACGATCGCAAAAAAAGCGTGCCACCCAAAGGTCATGGGTAATAAACAAATAGGTCAGGTTAAACTCATCCTTCAAGTCACGCATGAGCGCTAAAACCTGCGTTTGCACGGTGGAATCCAGCATACTGACAGGCTCATCGCAAATAACCAATTGTGGGTGGGTAATCAGGGCACGGGCGATCGCCACGCGCTGCTGCTGCCCGCCTGAAAGCTGTGCCGGGTAGCGATCGTAAAACGACCCTGCTGGACTTAGCCCCACCCGCTCTAGCATGGCGATCACTTGCTGCTTTGCCGCACGGGGATCGGCAAGTTGATGAATCCGCAGCGGGTCTGCAATACTTTCCCCGATCGTCATCATGGGATTCAAGCACGCATGGGGATCCTGGAACACCATCTGCATCTGTCGTCGCTGCTGCTGCATCGCTTGTCGTGGTAAACCAACAAGGTTCTGCCCCAAAAACTCAACCTTGCCCGCAGTTGGGCGAATGAGCTGCAAAATCGTCCGCGACAACGTACTTTTGCCACAGCCAGACTCTCCTACTAAACCCAGCGTTTCACCCGGATACAGATCTAAATCGATGCCGTCAACCGCTTTAATCGTCTGATCTATCTGCGAAAACAAGCGAGTAAGGAACGATTGTTCCAGTGTGTAGTGTTGTTTGAGGTTGTTGAGATGGAGGAGGGGTGTGTGGTGTGGGGTGTGTGGTGTGTGGTGTGGGGTGTCGGATACAGGGTACAGGGTGTCGGGTACAGGGTGTGGGGTGTGGGATGTCAAGTCTTCGGTTTCACCCGCATTCTCCCCTCTCTCCTCCCTCCTCTCTCCTCTCTCCTCTCCTCTCTCCAAATCAACCGCTTGCAGGTGCAGTGCTGCCTGGAGGAGCGATCGCGTGTACTCGTGCTGAGGCGTTTGTAACACCGCTTGAGTTGCGCCCATTTCAACAAGCTTGCCGCCATACATCACGGCAATGCGATCGCAATACTCGCCAATCATCGCCAGATCGTGAGAAATCACCAGCAGCGCCATCTGCCGTTCTGCACACAGGCGGGTCAGTTCACGCAAAATCTGAGCCGCAATGGTGACATCCAGGCTGGTGGTGGGTTCATCCGCCACGATCAGTTTGGGGTTCAGCAACAGAGCCAGCGCGATCGCCACCCGTTGCCGCATCCCGCCGCTAAACTCATGTGGGTATTGCGACCATCGATTAGCAGGAATGTTGACGGCTTCCAATGTGGCAATTGCTCGCTCTTTCGCCTGCCGTCGAGAAAGTTGGGGCTGGTGCGATCGCAACGTCTCCAGGCAGTGATCCCCGATCGTCATCAGCGGGTCAAGGCGTGTCATCGGATCTTGAAAAATCAGGGCGACCGCTTCACCCCGAAACCGACGCAGGGCGGCTGGCGAAAGGTCAAAAACAGCTTGACCGTCAAACGTGACCTGTCCCGTAATGCGCGTATCTTCCGGCAATAGCCGCATGACTGCTCGCCCTAACGTACTCTTGCCGCAGCCTGATTCTCCAACCAGCCCCAGTCGTTCACCAGGGTTGAGGCTAAACGACACATCATCAACTGCCCACGCGATCGCCTCCGTCACGCGCTGTGGATACGCCACCCGCAATTGGTCAACCTGAAACAACGCGTCTGTCATACGTAAGCAATCAGCTACTTTATCAGTTGTTGGTTGTTAGTTATTAGAAAGCTTCCAACAACTAACAACTAACAACTAAGCCCCTATTTATCACATCGTCGCATGAGATAAGCCACCCCAAAGTCACCGTTGGGATGCTTTTCTAAAACCTCTGCCAGCTCAAAAATGCGCTCGGCTAACTCAAGACCCAGTTTGTCGATCGTGGCACGCCGCTCCTGCGACAACTGCTCCCGCTCGCGTGTGCGCGTTTGCCAATCGTTGGAAAACATCTGGTCAATCACCGTATGCAGCGCCAGGGTTTGCAGCGTATCCCATTCTCCCCGATCGCACCAAATGCCCTTACAGTTTGGGCACCGCTCTACATAGAACGGCGTTTTCACACTCACTTTGGCTCTGGCAAGATATGCGTTGCATTCAGGACACAGCGCGGCTCTTGTATCGAAGGGCGATCGGGCACAATTCATCTCCAGGGCACGATCGATCAACGTAGACACAGGCTCTGAAAGGGGCTGCTGCTGCTGCCAAACCTCATAAGTCTCGCCTGCAATCCAAACACCCTCACACTCTGGACAATGATGGGCTGGTAGCTGCTGCATCAACTGACCATTCACCAACTCTATCTGTTTATCCTTCGGACACTGCACAAGCACTCTCTCCGTCTCAATCCCTCTTCTTATTTAACCAAGCAAGCGTCAGGATTTTGGCGTTTGCGTGAAGAAAGTAGGAGGCAGAAGGCAAGGAAGTTGTTGGTTTTTAGTTTTTAGAAGGAGTCAGGAACACCTCATGCACTAACAACCAACGCGGCTCCCCCCGAATGAGCCTCTGAGTGGGCAGGCTTAGCCGCCTGCGTGGCGGTTGAACGCTCAGGCGTTCGAGCGGGCAAAGCGTTTTGCCGACAGTCCTGGTTGCTTCTCAGTCACATCGTGGCACCCGACAAGGTTGTCCATCTGATGCAAGCCCATCGCGACACCATCGCAAACCAATGGCATTGGGTCCAAGAGGTCGTGCAAGGGGAAGCTGCCTCGTTGCTGCAAGCGGCAAAACCCGCTACGTTGCTGGCATACTGACGCTCTCTTGGGCGATTTCTCTGTTGCGCCATGCCGGGTTTCCCTCTTGCACCAGAGCACGCCGATTGTTCAAACATAATCGCTCCGCACTTCTTTCCTTCATCTAGAGAATCACCCCTAGGGGAGTGGGCAGAGGGATGAGGGATGAGGGATGAAGGCTAAAAGATGAAGGCTAGACGAGAGGTAGGAGTCAGGAGCAGGGTATCAAAGCCAGATAGAGCTTTTACCGAATCGTGGGCAAAGAGAGTGCGGTGCGATTGATTGATTGCTTACGTAAACTTTGCGATCGCGCGGGTCAGTAATTGATAAAACCCGTCAGCGTCAATCGTTTCGGCAATGTTAGCGTTGGGGGGCTGATTGGTAACATGCCCTCGATCGACGACCGTGCGCCCCATGGTTAATTCGCTGGTGGTTTCGATCGCGACATAGGCGCGGCGACTGGTAAACAGGTCAGGCTGTAAAAGATAAGCAATGACGCAGGGATCGTGGAGTGGTGGTCCCAGAAAGCCATGCCGCTGCATTTCGTAAGCACCATAATGATCGAGCAAACCAAGGGTGGCAGCGCTAACGGGTGAGTTAATGGCACGTATCGCACTCAAGCGCTCTGGGGTGGCGATCGCCTGATGCGTCACATCCAGACTCATGATCGTCAAGGGCACTCCAGCCGTTACAACCACATGTGCGGCGTGGGGATCAACGTAAAGATTAAATTCGGCTGATGGCGTGATATTGCCTTGAGTCACCGCTCCACCCATCATCACAATTTCTTGCATCTGCTGGCAAATGGCAGGTTCTTTGATGAGGGCGATCGCAATGTTCGTCAACGGTCCCAGGGTGGCAAGCGTGATTTTATCGGTCGATCGCAGCAGCGTTTCGATCAAAAAATCAACCGCGTGTTGGGTTTGTAGCGGCATTTGCGGTTCTGGCAGATGAATGCCGTCTAGCCCCGTTTTGCCGTGAACCTCCTCAGCCGTCATGAGTGGACGCAACAACGGGCGCGGACAGCCTGCGTATACAGGTACATCTGCCTTGCTCACCAGTTCGCACAGGCAGCGAGCATTCTTTTGCGTCAGGCTTAGCGGCACATTGCCCGCCACCGTTGTAATGCCTAAAACGTTGAGCTGCTCTGGAAACGCCAGCGCTAGAAACAGCGCGATCGCGTCATCAGCTCCTGGATCGCAGTCGATAATGATTGGTTTAGCCAACATAAGTAAGACAAGATATTCCCGACTCCTACTCAAACACTCATCGCCAACATTCGTTGAATCGGCTTCAATGCGGCTTTTTGAATCGCTTCCGGTAACGTAATCTCCGGAGTTCGGTTTTTCATGCAGAGGTAAAGCTTCTCCAGCGTGTTCAGGCGCATGTAGGGGCACTCGTTGCAGGCGCAGTTGTTGAGGGGTGGAGCAGGGATGAACTGTTTATGAGGCGCAACTTTCTCCATCTGGTGAATGATGCCGGGTTCAGTTGCCACAATAAAGCTCTGGCTGGCGCTTTGCTGGATGTAGTTGAGCAGCGCTGTCGTAGAACCGATGTAGTTGGCGTGACGCAATACCGCAGATTCACATTCGGGATGGGCGATCGCTTCTGCTTCGGGGTGCTGAATCTGCAACTGCACCAGCTTCTTTTCTGAGAACGTTTCGTGGACGATGCAGCTTCCCTGCCACAGCACCATATCTCGTCCCGTTTGCGCCATCACGTACTTCCCCAGGTTGCGATCGGGCGCAAAGATGATGGGTTGGTCTTTTGGAAGCTGGTTCACAATCTTGACCGCATTGGCACTGGTACAGATGATGTCGCTCATTGCCTTGATGTCAGCCGTACAATTTATGTAGGAAATTACCAAATGATCAGGATGTTTTGCTTTGAAAGCTGCAAAGGCATCGGGCGGACAGCTATCTGCTAGAGAACAGCCTGCCTCCAAATCGGGCAGCAGCACCAGCTTGTTAGGATTGAGAATTTTTGCCGTTTCTGCCATGAAATGCACGCCAGCAAAGACAATCACGTCCGCATCGGTCTTGGCTGCTTGCTGTGACAAACCCAGCGAATCGCCCAGATAATCGGCAATGTCCTGAATCTCATCATCCTGATAGTAGTGCGCCAGAATGACCGCATTCAGTTCGCGCTTCAGATCCGCGATCGCCTCAAACAAATCATTCGGTAGTGCAGCCTTGGAAGGAAGAAGGGTACTTGTAAACACAATGATGTCGATCCAAGTAGAAGCTCAACCTCTTGATTATAGTTTTATCTACCAAAATTGGCAAATGGTTTCTATGCTTTTGCACCAAAAAGAAGAGCAGAGGGAGCAGGGGAGGCAGCGCAGAAGGCAGAGGGCAGAGGGCAGAAGGCAGGAGGAAGCAGGGGAAGCAAGAGGAAAAGAGGGGCGTCAAAACTCAAAACTTTCTTCCTACTCCCTACTCCCTACTCCCTACTCCCCCTTCACCAACGCTGCCAATCTCCGTCGCATCACAATTCCCGGTTTATCGGTTGCCATGTGCTGCTCGGCGCTGATGCTTAAGGGGACATCGTATTCGGTTCCTTCCAGGATGGCACGGTCTTCAAGGGTGACGGCACGATCGAACGCCACCACGCTTTCAGCCGTAACCGCCTCTTCTGTGTCATTTCGCAGGCAGAACTGGACGATTTGTGAGGAGCGATCGTCGATCGGCGTAGCAGCCGTAAAAATGAGATGAATCAAACCATTCGGGTAAGTAATTTTGAGCGTGCGAATAAACGGCAGATACCAGGTGCCTTCGCTGATCCTCACCGTCCGACCTGCTTCCATCTGCAAGTTTTGCTTTTGCATCTCACTGTTGAACACAGGCAACACATAGCGCATACGGAAGCCAAACTCCGTCTCCTCAAAGGAATCTGGGTGGGGTGGTACGGGTTCCTGCTCAACGCCAAACGTCTTGGCATGAACAAAGTGAGGATGGGCATTGTCAAAGGAATTTTCCATCAGGCGCAGTCCGGCACAATCCCACGTTTCGTAGAATTCGGGAATCTGGCGAAACTGTGGGTCTGTGGCTTCAGGAATGCTGGGGAGATCCATCAGCGGCTCCTCAAGGCAAACCCAGGCATAGCCGTAGCGCTCCTGACAGAAGTAGGCATCAACCCGATAGGTTTTGGGAATGGTTCCATTGATGAGTTGCGGTACGTTTGTGCAGGTTCCTTTCGCATCAAACGACCAGCCGTGATAAGGGCAGCGAATTGCGCCCTCGATCGCCACACCCTTAGACAATTTGGCGGAACGATGACAGCAACGATCGCGCACCGCTGCCGGGTTTCCTGCACCATCCAACCACAAAGCCAGGTCTTCACCTAACAGTCGAAACGGCTGAGGTGCGGCTAAGGCTGATATGGGCATCACCGGATACCAGAAACGCTTCAAGATCGGTTGTTGCGTGACAAGCATGGGAACGGAGGTTCACGAAGGTTAATTGATTAAGACCAAAACATTTGCCTGTTGTCGTGTTCACGAAATGCAGTCAACATTCTCAATGAAAAAAGTCGCTAAAGCTTTGGCAGGCAAACGAGCTTCAAAATTGTGACGTGATGTGAGCGCGATCGCTGTAGTTGTGGACACTTTACGAAGGGCGATCGTTCTAATGCAAATTCCACAAACAGGATCATCCTTTTGGTACATGAAGCTCCTTTCTAGCGATAGAGCGACTTTGCGATGATAAGCGATTAACGTGGTGACAGTTAATAAGTAGTGAACAAAAAATGGGTGCTCAATAACTGATGTTTATTCAGTTTTTCAATCCTTAGGTGAATTTTTGTTCCCGTTTAAGGTGCCCTTTAAAGACGAGTTCAACAAAAGAAAATGACAAACTTTAATCGTAATCCTGTCGATCCGAATCGAGTTAGTACCAGCCGTGACGTTGTGCGAGACAACCAGATCATACGCGAAGAGAATATTGCGATGCGGGAGCAAAACCGCGCCATTCGTGAAAATGACAGTGCTGCTACAGGCTTGATGCTTGGGATGCTGCTCTTCGGGCTTGCAGCTTTAGGCTTTGGACTTTATTTTGTTAATCAGCGCCCAACCGTCGCGCCTACTCGCACAATCATTGAGCGAGAAAAAACGACAACAGCGCCCACTCAAGCACCAGCACCGAATGTCAATGTGACGGTGCCCAATCCCCCAGCACCCAATGTCAATGTTGTCGTTCCCGAATCGGCTCCCCCAGTTGCCCCAACGATCGCCCCTTCAACGGCTCCAACCGTGGCTCCGTCGAGCGATGCAACCCAAACTGCTCCAGCGAATCCGTAGTCGTAGTTATCTGTAGTCGTAGCCACCTGAGCGCAACGGTTATCTTGCCGTGTATGGCTAACGTTTTAACTTAGTTGAGTCTTTGACCATCACGCCTGACGTGGTGGTCAATTTTTATGGCGATAGTTGTCTGGTGATGACGCGATCGCACGCCAAACATAGAACTCTAGGGGCTGTCATCAATTACGACTACACATCACTTGCAGCAAGGGTTTCAGCCCCTAGCTTGGTGTGTTAAGACGGGCGCGCTAATGCTGATAGCGCAAGGTTTCGGAGCTGGATTGATGACGCGCTCTAGCTCCGAGAAGCAGAACGGTATGATGGGCTGTGACGATTTCTTCAAAGCGACGGCTCTATGGGATGGTTACAGACGCGATCGCCCTTCTTTCAATACCTGTTGCTGCTAAGCTGCGGTTACTTCACGGGTGTGGTTGAGCACGCGATCGCTGCTACTGCTCCTCAAGAGGCTTTTTCGAGTGTCCCGGTATCCAGGCAACCGTTACCGCATCTCAAGTCTTCCTTCTCTTGCCTACCTGTTCAACCCGTCGTCAGCTTCAATAGCCAGCAGTTTGACAAACAGATTCAGCGCTATCTTCGCTTTGTGTCCCAGGTTGGCACGCCAGATATTTTAATTGTTGGCAGTTCAAGAGCCTTGCAAGGCATTGATCCGATCGTGCTGCAACAAACCCTTGCAGGTAGAGGCTATCCCAACCTGAAAATCTTTAACTTGGGGGTGAATGGCGCAACCGCCCAGGTGGTTGATCTGCTTTTGCGTGAGGTTCTTAGCACCGACCAGTTGCCACGCTTGCTGCTTTGGGGTGATGGTGTGCGAGCGTTTAATAGTGGTCGTGCGGATGTGACCTACAAACGTGCGATCGCCTCCCAGAGCTACCAGCTCTTAACAGCGGGACTTCGCCCAACGCTACCGCCCGATCGCTCCCAGGTTGTGTCATGTACCACAGTCTCGCTACCAGCTTTAAACCCTGGTACGATGCGTAACCCCACCTCTTTTGCAGTCTCGTCCTGGGGGCTTTTCCACCCAGCCTCCAAACATCTATCCCTGTATGAAGCACCCCTAAACCGCTCTATTGGGGTCGGCTCACTGGCTGAACGAGAGAACCTGGTGCTTGCCATTCAGGAGGCAACTGGCTTCCAGCCTCTCTCAGACCAATTCAACCCCGAATCTTACTTTCAGCGCTACCCCAGAATTCAGGGCAAGTACGATGCTGACTACCGTGACTTTAACTTGAATGGAAAGCAGACCGTCGCCTTCAAAAACGTGATGCAGCTTGCCCAAGCCCATCAAATTCCCGTGATCTTTGTCAATCTTCCCCTCACGCAAATTTACTTAGACAGCACACGCACTCTCCGTGAGCAGCAATTTCGCACTTACCTGCAACAGGTTACCCGATCGCACGGGCTTCGTGTTTATGATCTCAGTCAGCGCTGGCTCAACCAAAAGCTCTATTTCACAGACCCCAGCCATCTAAACCGCCACGGCGCTGCCGCAGTCGCGGCTGAACTTGGGCGATCGCTAGTGTTGCCTCCATCGTGGTCTCAAGAGCGACGATGAGTGTACTGTCTACGTAGAAGCGCTGAAATTCAAGTATCAAATTGATTAAAAGCGTATAGAGAAAATCATCGGAACTTCATAGTATTTGGCAGTAGTTATAAAGATTGAGCAAACGTCTTCCTAGAGACTGTGCATTGTTGGGGGAGTTCCGTATGTTTGTGGAAGGCAAAGTGAACCCTAGTAAAGCCAACTACGAACGTGACTACTACTTCTGACTTCCCTACTGCTCTCCAAAGCGCTCTAAATGAGCGTGCTAAAGAAGCGCGTCAGGCTACCAGCGTTACTCCTCAGCAACGTGTTCGTACTGTGCACCCCTCCGTTACCAGTAAAACCAAGCGGCTCATCGACATTGTTGGCGCTTTGGTGGGACTGACCATAACAGCCGTGGTGGCAGTTCCGGTGGCGATCGCGGTTCGATTTGATAACCCCGGTCCGATTTTCTATAGCCAAATTCGCTGCGGATTAAAAGGCAAACCCTTCCGCATCTGGAAGTTTCGGTCAATGGTGATGAATGCGGATAAGCTGAAGCACCTTGTCAACAACGAAGCGAAAGGTGGCATCTTTAAAAACAAAAACGACCCCCGTATCACGCGTGTTGGTCGCTTCTTGCGCCGTACCAGCCTGGATGAGCTACCCCAGTTTTGGAACGTCTTGATGGGGCACATGAGCCTCGTGGGGACTCGTCCACCCACCGTCGATGAAGTCATCCGCTACCAGAGGCATCACTGGGAGCGTCTGAATGTCAAGCCTGGTATCACCGGTGAATGGCAGGCAAACGGTCGTTCTACCGTAATCGATTTTGAAGACATCGTAAAAATGGATGTGGACTACCAGCACAAGTGGTCGATCGGCTACGATCTGCGCTTGATTCTCAAAACCATTCAGGTTGTCCTTGACAAGAAAGGCGCATGCTAATACTGGCGTGGTAGCGTTGCCAAGGCTGGCTGTTCCATTGTCCTATAGCCGCTAGCTAAGCTGGTTACAACGTCAATAGAATCGTTTGGGGTATCGATTCGTTAATCGTTTGGGGTATCAATTAGGTTATTCAACTGCCATCGCTCCTGAAGATATTTCTCCTAAAAATTATTTCTCCTGAGAGCACAAATGCTGGGACAGTCTTTAATGGGCTGTCCTTTTTTTTCCTGTCCCTTTTTTTACAGTCGGTCTAGACTGTGGACTTAGGGTTTAGACTGGCGCTTGCAATGAACTTACCAACCTGGGTCACGGTGTCTCGGCTACTGGCAGTGCCTTTACTGCTTTACGGGTTACATGATCCAACGACGAACTGGCGTTGGATAGCACTGGTGGTGTTTTTGATTGCAGCAGGTACAGACTGGTTAGATGGCTACCTCGCTCGCAAACTCAACCAGGTCACGGAGTTGGGTAAATTTCTCGATCCATTGGTCGATAAACTACTGGTCTTAGCACCGCTACTGTCGCTGGTTGAACTAGGTCAGGTACCTGCCTGGGGAGTGTTTCTCATTCTGGCGAGAGAGCTGACGATCGCAGGTTGGCGCGTTAATCCCAAGCTTCAAGGGGGAACAGCCATCCAAGGCGCAAACCTTTGGGGCAAACTGAAAACGGTGAGCCAGATCGTGGCGATCGCGCTTCTCATTACACCACTGGGCGAAACCTGGCTGCTTCCCTCACTCATTGCCTTCTGGGTATCCGTAGCCCTCACGCTGATTTCAGGCATCATTTACCTATTGCCTCCCCAAAAGAGCGAACCAGCGCTCGATCGCGGTTAAATGCCTCTGCTGATATGCCTGCCTGAGTCATTACAGCAAACTGAGTTGCCGATCGCCCGTATCTGGTTTGGGTTTGCGGCGGGAGGTTTTGCGCGGTTGGATGTCTACATGGGCAACAAACCAGGTGCGTAGCCCTTTTGCCTGTTCAGGGTCAAGCGCATCCAGGTCGATCGCGGGTGGAAAAAGCTCCTGCCCTCCAGTCCCAGCCCAGCCCACCTCACTCTCAAAGCGTTCTGCACCAAAGGGTAGGAGCGTTTCTGGCAAGCGGGACAGATGGGGGACAACATTTTCTAACCCTAGAAACCGCTGGCGCTGCTGTTCTAGTTGCTTGACGCGCTGTTTTCTTGCTTGCTTATAGTTCAGAATCGGTGCGGGATAGCCTTTCAGGAGGGATGGTGAACCCAGACATTCGGGCGGTAAGTTCTTGAGTTCTGGTAGCCAGCGCTTGATGAAGATGCCCTCTGGATCGCAGCGATCGACCGCAACCTGTTCTGGGTTATAGATGCGCGTCCAGGTTTTATCGACGCAATGAGTGACACCCGACTGCATTGCCCACTGGTAATGGTCGATTGGGCAATCGCCATCGATCAGGTGCCGCATGAAGTGTAGCGCTCCATAGCGCCAGTCCATCCCCAACAGGTTGCTCAAAAAGCTGGAGTACAGGGCACGAATGCGGAAATTGAGTTCCTTCCAACCACCCGTAGCTTGGAGACAGCGTGCAGCCGCATCGACGATCGGAAAGCCCGTTTCACCGTCTTGCCATGCACGGTACAGATCTTCGTCAAACGACCAACCATCGTCATCAAAGATGCTGTAGAGCGATCGCAGTTCTAACTGGGGCAAGTAGCGAAACCGTTGAGCAAACCCAGTGCCCCAACGCAAGCGAGCAATCAACTGTGTTCGGCTTCGTTGCACCCGTCCATCAGGAGACGATTTGATCTGCTGCGTCATCTGGTAGCATTCCCGCACGGAGATCGCCCCAAATTTAATGTGAGGACTTAGACCTGTGGTTGCCTCTGCGCTGGGGTAGGAGAGTTGCCAGTAGTAGCGATCGGTCTTCTCCGCCAAAAATTCTTGCAATAGTTGCCGTGCGGCTTGAGTTCCAGCAGGTGGAATCGGCTTACTGTCTGCCAAATGTCCGACTTCGCCCAGGGTTGGTAAGGGGTTGCTGGCGATGTCGGGAGGCACACGGACATGTGCTGGAATGGGCACCATATCGGCGTTCATGTCGTTGAACCACAGATCCCGATAATCGGGATACGGGATGAGATCCGGCGTAGTCGCAACGGGTTCAAACCAGCGAATTTTGAGGTTGTCTTGAGCAAGTGCGTTGTTGAGTCGCGCATCGCGCACCCGACCGTAGATGCGCTCAAAGTCAACGTGGGCATAGATACCGTCTGCCTGGGTTTCACGAATCAGTTGGGGCAACACCTCGACCGGATCGCCCGATCGCAAAATTAAGCGTCCACCCCGATCGCGCAAATCCTGATCCAGCGATCGCAGGCACTCCAGCATAAACGCAACCCGTGCGGAGCCTGTTTCGGGATGGTGCAACAGAGCGCGATCGAACACAAAGACGGGAATGACCTCACCTCGCAAGGCAGCACGATACAGCGGCGTATGATCCGCGATGCGTAAATCCCGACGAAACCAGACGATCGTGCGGTTCATAGCTCAAGCAAGCACTAAAGGGCGCTACCTTCAGCTTAACAACTCTTAAAGCTTTGAAGTTTCTAGTTATTGGTTGTTAGAAAGAAGTTAAGGGAATCAGAAGTTAGGAGCCAAGAAGTCAAAATGATGCCTCTTCATCGTCGCAATTGGAATAAATGTCTAACGACAGAGTAAGACCTCTCTCACCAATTCGTTGAAGTGTCTCAGGAGCAAAATCAAGACCGCGATTCCATCGCTTTAGCCATAATCCACAGAACAAGTCAGCTTCAAACGTTTCCGTCAGCCTTCGCCAGACTTCTAAATCTGATGGCAACTTGCCAAGTAAGGTAGTTATCTGGTCTTCAAGATGGACATCTGCACATTTTTTGACGGAATATCGCCATGAGCCAGTTTTACGAATGATGTCAGACCTTTTACCACGGAATATGTCGCCTTTTTTATACGATCCAGTCGGAGTAATGCCAAGTGCTTGCGTCACTTCATCAGGGTCTAAATCTTCACCAAAAAACCTTAATGAGACAGAACACTCATCTACCTCACCACCTGCGACCCAAACAAGTTCTCCCACAGGCTCTTGTGGCGGTAATCTTAACGGGCGCTCTAATGAATTATCCATCTCAAGCAGCTATCGATTATGGCAGAATCCAAACGGACTCACTTAAAGAAACAGCCTTAGGTATTCCAATCTACAAAACTCAAAACTTCCTCACCCTTTCGCCTGTTGCAGCAACTTTTTAACGGCATCCAGCAAATCGGGTGGATGGTAAGGCTTGGTGATGTAGGCATCGGCACCTTGTTTCATGCCCCAGTAGACATCAAATTCTTCGCTCTTGCTGGTACACATGATCACCGGAATGTGCTTGGTTTTGGGATCATTCTTGATCCAGCGGCAAAGTTCGTAGCCGTTTTTGCGGGGCATGACGATATCTGTCACCACAACATCGGGCGATTTGGCGGTAATGCGTTCGATCGCCTCTTCTCCATCCACTGCCTCAACAACGCTGAAGCCGCTTTTTCTAAATTGCTCTGAGACCATTTCCCGCACGGTGGGGCTATCGTCCACGATCAGAACTATAGTCATAACTCCATAACGGCTCAGTGATTAAGGCATGATTGCGATAGTTTAGCGTGTTTGTCGAGCCAACGGGCATCAGCGATCTAGCCCTGTTCTCCAGTCAAGCGGTGGCATTGGGACTGCGATCGCGTCTCTTAGAGGATGTCTGAAAAACATCAAATCAGTTGGCAGCGGATCGAAACCAGATGAAGCGGATGGTTCATTTCGGCTCAAGGCTTTAGCTATCCGTTTCATCCGCTCCTCATTTGCTGCTGATCATACTTCTCAGACATCCTCTTAAATACAAACGATGAGGCGCTAGCCATAGCCTTCTTCACACTCAATGAGCATGTTTCCGGCAGAAGTGCTGCACTCTCGTTACACGTTGTTTTGGCTCACATAACAGAACGATTTTCAGTAAAGCCACGGAATCAACCGTTTCACTTGCTGCTGATAGTCGGCATAGTCGGGGTATTTTTGCAGCAGCCAGCGCTCTTCACGGCTCGCTTTGGCGTTGAAAAACACAAATACGAGAATGGTGCCGATCAAGTGACTCAGACTTACTTTATAGAGTGCCCAACTAAACGCAGCCACGATCAGTCCACCGTAAAGAGGATGCCTGACAAATCCGTATACGCCCGATCGCACCAGTTGTCCGTCCTCTCTGGGATATGGCAAAGGTGTAAGGCTGTGACCCAAATCTACTAGCCCTTTTGCAAGCAAGACCAGAGCCAAAAGACCCAGTGCTGCGGCAACAAACCACAGTCCATAGAGCACTGGTGCAGATAGATTGAGACTGGGAGGTCTGTAAGCTGGCAGGGCGACAAAGCCAAGGACGATCGCCACTTGAGCCAGTACCCAGTATTCACCGCGCTCTCCCTTCCAGCTATGTGTGCTAAAGCCCCAGTCGGTGAGAAAGTTCATGGTGCGATCGCTCCCTTTAATTTCAGACTTACGACTTCCAAGCTTGTGTCAGGCGATCGAGGCGATCGACATCCGCTGTACTCAAACTCCAACCCAACGCTCCAGCATTTTGGCGCGCCTGTTCCGCATTTTTCGCACCTGGAATGGGAATCACATCTCCCTGCGCAATCAGCCAATTAAGAGCCACCTGGGCGGGAGTCCGTTCATACGCTGCCCCAATGTCCTGAAGTGCATTAATCACAGGTGCAATCTTTTCGAGTCCCTGGGGATTGAAGCGGGGATCGAGACGGCGGGCACCCTGAAGCGATCGGGCTGACTCAGCCGTATACTTTCCAGTCAGCAAACCCTGCGCTAAAGGACTGTACGCCAGAATCGTGATACCCAACTCGCGGGCAGTCTCCAGAATGCCGTTGCTCTCAATCTGACGGGTTAGCAACGAGTAGCGTACCTGATTAACGGCTAATGGTACGCCTCTCGCTGCCAGGTATTTGTGTGCCTGCCGCATCTGTTCAGCAGAATAATTGCTCACGCCAACGGTGACGATTCTGCCCTGCTGCACTTCGTCTGCCAGCGCATTCATCAAGGCACGTTTGCTCAGCAGAAAGTCAAATGGCTGATGCACTTGATAGAGCGCCACTTGTGAGACCTGCAACCGCTCTAAGCTAGCCGTTAGCGCATCCGAAACGGATTGGGCGTTGAAGCGCCAAGGTAGCGGGAAAAATTTTGTCGCAATCTGAACGGGGCGATCGGTTTGCCGTATATTGGTTTGCCGCATGAATTGCCCAAGCAATCGCTCTGATTCGCCCAAGCCATAAACCTCTGCGGTATCGAAAAAGCTGATGCCCGCCTCTAAGGTAGCGTTGAAGGCTTCTCGCACCTGATCGGCACCGTAATCGTTGCCATAGCTCCAGAAGAGTTTGTCGCCCCATGCCCAGGTGCCAATACCAAGAGCGGTGACAGCAGGACCATCTTTACCAAGCGTTACCGTTTGCACGCGATCGCTCCCTGTTTTGGGTATGTAGTGTTTAGTGTATCGCTTGGGGATGGGAGCAGGGGAGGCAAAGGGGGGCAAGTTTTTGGTTGTTAGTGTATAAGCCTTTCCTGCCTCCTTCTTCCTTCCAACAACTAACAACTAACAACCCTTTGCCTTCTGCCCTCTGCTCCTGCCTTCTGCCTTGTACCTCCTCCCGCTGTAAATTTGAGAAGGGAACTTAGCATGGATGCTCGGTGGCATTTCAGCCTAAGCTGAGTAAAGAGATGGATCTTGTTTGAAAACGCTTTGGAAACTGGCAATGACAACGAGCAAATTATCGGACTCGCAGGACTTTCAACCGTCGCAGGATGCTGCTCCAGGCTCCAAAATTAGTCTGCTGACGATGTTTCGGTTGGGGCTTTACCAACTGGGACTGGGCATGATGTCGGTGCTGTTTTTAGGGGTGCTCAACCGGGCGATGATTGGCAATTTGGCGATTCCAGCGACGATCGCGGCTGGGGTAATTGCAGCGCATCAGTTTGTGGCACCTGCACGGGTCTGGTTTGGGCAAATGTCGGATGCTCGACCGATCGCAGGCTACCATCGCACGGGGTATGTGTGGATGGGGACGATACTATTTGCGATCGCTTCGTTTCTGGCAGTACAGGTGATGTGGCGCTTGGGAGCTACGGTTCAGTCCGCAGGGGGTTGGGTTTGGAATACAGAGATTACACTGTGGACAGTGCTGCTGGCAGGAATCTTTGCCCTTTATGGCATGGCGCTTAGCGCTGGTTCAACACCCTTTGCCGCGTTGCTTGTGGATGTTTCAGACGAGACCAATCGTTCCAAGCTGATTGGCGTTGTCTGGTCAATGCTCATGGTGGGTATTGTGGTAGGCGCAATCCTCATTAGTATTCTGCTGAAGCGTCTGACGCTGGACACGCCGCTGGATGTTTTGCAAGCAGCGATCAATCGAGTGTTTGTGGTTGTGCCCGCGATCGTGATTGGGTTAGCCATCTTCGCAACGGCTGGGGTCGAGAAAAAATATTCGCTCTACGGGTCTCGATCGTCGTTAGCCGATCGCGAGGACAAAATTACGTTAGGTAGAGCGTTAAAGGTTTTAACCGCCAGTCGCCAAACGGGAATTTTCTTCACTTTCTTACTGGTGATGACCATCAGCCTCTTTATGCAAGATGCGGTGCTAGAACCCTATGGTGCCAAAGTGTTTAGCATGGAGTTCTCCAAAACGACGTTGCTGAATGCATTCTGGGGTACGGGAACGCTCATTGGTATCAGCAGTGCTGGTTTTTTGGTGGTGCCACGCCTGGGCAAACAACAAACGACGAAAGTTGGCTGTTTACTGGTGACAGCGTGCCTTTTGCTGCTAATTGCTGCTGGCTTTACGGCTAACCAAACGGCGCTTAAAGGAGTGGTTTTCGCTTTTGGTTTGGCTTCTGGCATCACAACTACGGGTACCCTCAGCCTCATGCTTGATCTCACCGCCGCCGAAACAGCCGGAACCTTCATTGGAGCCTGGGGTTTGGCACAAGCAATGGCACGAGCGCTGTCAACCGTTGCAGGGGGCACTGTTTTGGACATTGGAAGCAAGCTCTTCACGGCTCCTGTACTCTCCTATGGGCTGGTCTTTGCAGTGCAAGCCGTGGGGATGCTTCTGGCAGTGGGGCTACTTAGCCGCGTGAATGTATCGGAGTTTCAGTCAAATGCAAAAGCTGCGATCGCCATAGTCATGGGCAACGAACTTGACTGAAGGCAGTTGTTAGTTGTTAGTTGTTAGTTGTTAGAGGCAATTCCGTCTAACAACCAACAAACAACAACCAAAAACTCTTCCTATGGCTGACTTCTGGACGCAGGTACTCGACTTTGCCCAAAGCACAACGGCTCGTGTTGGGGCACAACTGCTGCAAGACTTTGGGCAGGCGCAAGCGGCAGAAAAGTCAGATGGGAGCCTGGTCACGCAGTCCGATCGCTGGGCGGATGAAGCGTTGAGAGGCGCGATCGCCCAAACCTTTCCCGACTACGGCGTACTGAGTGAGGAAGTCGAACATATTTTTCCTGCCAACGACTGGTGTTGGATTGTTGACCCATTGGATGGAACGACGAATTTTGCCAGAGGTTTACCCATTTGGGGCATTTCGCTCGGCTTGCTCTATCGGGGAACGCCTGTCTTCGGTTACGTCCATTTGCCGCCCCTGGGACAATCCTTTTATGGCTACTGGCGTGGAGAATCTGGGCTAGAAATGCCCACAGGTGCTTTTTTGAACGATCGCCCCATCCACACCAGCACCGACACTCTCACCTCAAATCATTTCTTCAACCTCTGCACCCGCAGCACTCACTTGCTCAAAAATCCCTTCCCCTGCAAAATTCGGATGCTGGGAGTCGCCACCTATAACCTGCTGACCGTCGCCGCTGGAGCCACGCTAGGCGGAGTCGAAGCCACCCCTAAAATTTGGGATATTGCCGCTGTTTGGGCGATCGTGCAAGCCGCCGGAGCTACCTGGACTCCCTTAGAAACCACACCCATTTTTCCGCTTGAGGTTGGGAAAGACTATGGCGATCGTGCCTACCCAACCCTCGTCGTCAGCCAACCTGCCTTAGTCCCGACCTTTTTACCTCTGGTTCAAGCAGAGCAGGAAAAGTAGAAAGGATAGAGGCTGAACGATCAAGGATAAAAGAATTAGAGGTTAGAATTTTAGCCTTGAGACTTTAGACTTTAGCCCTCCACACTCCACGCCACCGTCTTCCCGTAAAATGCTAAACGGGGAGAGGAATTGTAGAGATGAGGGATAAGGGATGAGGGATGAAAGTACCCTTCTGCCCTCTGCCCTCTGCCCTCTGCCTTCTCCCCCATCCCCTCGCTAGTTTGGAGAATTGCTGTGGATCTGTCCCGTATACCTGCCCAACCCAAGCCCGGTTTGTTAAACGTCCTGATCGAGATTCCCGCTGGGAGTAAGAATAAATATGAGTTCGATAAGGACTTGAATGCGTTTGCCTTAGACCGTGTGCTCTACTCTTCCGTGCAGTATCCCTATGACTATGGGTTTGTGCCCAACACGCTGGCGGATGATGGCGATCCCCTAGATGGCATTGTGCTGATGGATCAACCAACGTTCCCTGGTTGCGTCATTCCAGCACGCGCGATCGGGATGCTCGAAATGATTGACGGTGGCGATCGTGACGAGAAAATTTTGTGTGTTCCCGACAAAGACCCCCGCTATGCTCAAGTGAAGCGTCTGGCTGACATTGCTCCTCACCGCTTAGACGAGATTGCTGAATTCTTTCGATCCTATAAAAATCTGGAGAAGAAAGTAACCGAAATTCTTGGGTGGAAAGATGTTGAGCACGTTTTGCCGTTGGTAGAGCAATGTGTCAAAGCAGGCAGCGCTAAGGGCTAAAGAGCCTCTAACCTCACCTGGCATGAAACGCGGCTTAGGAAAGGCACTTCTTAAGAGGGCGTTTTAAGAAGTCTGACTATGAGTATCAACAGCTATGATCCCCCTAAATCCCCCTTAAAAAGGGGGACTTTGAGACCGTTTCCCCCCTTCTTAAGGGGGGCTAAGGAGGGCTCTCTGAGTGCCGCATTTTACAGGTCATTGCTTTTCAAACATCCTCTAAGCCTGATAAAAATAGTTATACCCAGGGAATATTAACAATTATCCTGATTATTTAAAGAGATCCAGTTTTAGGGAATAGTGGCAACCGACGAATTTAGTTGAGAATGCTATTCTTTGGTATTCTCCTTGATGCTCAAAAGCTAGCTTGAGCAGTTTTGCTTTCGGTTCTATACAGCTCACGGTGTTTAGCGGTCTTACACAAAGCGGACGCAAGTCCCCCCGATGCCTCGCTCTTTCTCAACCCACCGACGAGTTGGGGAGGTCATTCAGAAACTCTCTCGTTTGGGCATTGAGACCACTCCTGGCTCTAAGAAGCCTTCTTTCTAATTGCCGTGCGATCGCTGCTGATACTAACGATATGGGTAGCATAAGAATGAATGAGACATTACGAATATGCCGATAGATTCATTCATGCATTAGGATACGTTATGAACCATCGTTAGCTTTACTGCTAGCTGGTAAAGCAGCCGCCTTTCATTTTGACGCGATCGCGTCTGGTAACTTTGTACTCGCCCCACTGCCCCAAACATCCGCCTCTCACGCACAATCGCCCCGCCAGGAAAATGACCAGTTTTGCCTTCACCTGCAATCGTATGGTTCAACGCTTCCTTATCATCTGCTCAAATTGTGTTTTTACCCTTTACAGACTTGTTAGAAAAGGCTAATCAGATCAAAAATGCCAAACCCTGATTCACCTGCATCCAACCTCCAGGTTCAAACGGCTGATACGCAATCTGTGTCAGCATCTCCAGAATTCGCAGTTGAGTTTTGGGGCGTGCGAGGCAGCATCCCCGCTCCAGGTAGTGAGACGGTGCGCTATGGCGGCAATACGTCCTGCGTTGAGATGCGAGTAGACGGCAAACGGCTCATCTTTGATGGCGGCACGGGGCTACGGATGTTGGGAAAGCACTTGCTCAAGCAGATGCCTGTAGAAGCGTATCTCTTCTTTTCGCATTCTCATTGGGATCATATTCAGGGCTTTCCGTTTTTTGTACCAGCCTTTATGCAGGGCAACTGCTTCCATATCTATGGCGCGATCGCGCCCAATGGAGCCACGATGAAGCAGCGCCTCAGTGACCAAATGCTACATCCCAATTTCCCCGTGCCCATTCAGGTCATGCAGTCTGATCTAAAATTTTATGACCTGTTTCCTGGCGATGTGATGCAGCTAGGCAACATCACCATTGAAACAGGACCACTGAACCATCCCAATACTGCAATGGGGTATCGTGTCACCTGGCAAGAGCGTACAGTGGTCTACGCGACTGATACAGAACATTATCCCGACCATCTGGATGAGAATTTGCTGCACCTTGCCCGTAACGCCGACATTTTAATTTACGATGCGTGCTACACCGACGAAGAGTATCACGATCCCAAAGGTCCCAAGATTGGGTGGGGGCACTCAACCTGGCAAGAAGCCATTAAGTTGGCAAAAGCAGCAGGCGTGAAGAAAGCCGTGATCTTCCACCACGACCCGAACCATAGCGATGATTTTCTAGACGGTGTGGAAGCGCAGGTGCGATCGGTGTTTCCCGATAGCGTGCTGGCGCGTGAAGGCATGATTATCCCGGTTATCTGAATCCTGACTGGAGATGGCGATCGAGTACCTGAGCTTACCCTTGCAGCGGAACAGCGGCAAAGATTGTGATGCAAACGTCTGGTGTTGCACTGCCAGAAGCTATAGTAATTGAAAGGTTGGTTAGGACACATAGCACTGCTCAAAGCATTGATACGCGTAGTTTTGCGTTCTGCCTTCTGCCCTCTGCCTCCTGCCTTTTGCTATAGCGCCTGACGATGAGCGCTATGTGCTGCGTAGAGGGGGTGACATGAACCGAGCAGAAGGGCGCATCCATTGAATGCATACGCCTAATGTCTCTTGAGAAAAAAGTGGGCATTCTATAGAGGAGCCAATGCGCTACCTGTCTGTACGTTAGATGACGATCGCACCCTAGCATGATGTTCTGCCAGCGCGATCGCCCAGTATGACAGGCTTCTCTAACCCACCCAAAGCATCATGGTGCCTAAACTCGATCGCGTCCCTCTCAAAATTTTGCTGGCAGACGATCACCTGCTTAACCAGAAGATTGCACTGCTGATGTTGCAGCGTCTCGGCTATCAGGCGGATACAGCAGAGAATGGGCTGGAAGTGATAGAGGCGCTACAACACCAACCGTATGATGTGGTGTTGCTGGATGTGCAAATGCCAGAAATGGATGGACTGGAAGCGGCTCGCTGGATCTGCCAACAAATGCCACCTCACCTGCGCCCTTATTTAATTGCCATCACGGCAAACGCCATGCCCGGAGATCGTGATATGTGTCTCCGGGCAGGCATGGATCACTACATGAGTAAGCCGATCCGGATGCAAGATCTGGGTCAGGTACTGGAGCAATGCAAACCGTTGAATCATGCGATCGCGCTCGTTGACGACCACGTTTCTCCAGCCTCTACGAAGCCTTTAACGTCTACAACGAGCGACCCCAACAGCCTTACGTTAGATTTCGCCGTGCTGTCATCCTTTCAACAGGAAATGGGGGAAACGGGAGACGAGGTCGTTGCTGAGTTGATTACTTGTTACCTTACAGAAGCTCCTCGTCTTTTGCAAACGCTTCACACAGCTATTACCCAGCATGATGTAAAGACAGTACAGCGGGTTGCGCATGGGCTAAAAGCGAGTAGTGCCTCCCTGGGAGCGCTCTGCCTCAGTCAGCGTTGCAGAGAATTAGAAGCAATGGCGCTGAGTGCGTCGATCGACCAGATTACGGTCATGATTGCATCCCTGGAGTCTGAGTATGAGTGCGTTGACACTGCTTTAAAGCAGACACAATTCTATCAAGCGTCATGAATCCTCCTGTAAATCTCTCGCTGCTTAAATCACCTTTGACTCCGCCCTTTATGCCCAAAGCATCGCCCCTGATTTTACTGATTGATGATGAGAACGTAATCCGCACTCAGATTCGACGCTTTCTAGAGAAAGGCAACTATCAGATTATTGAAGCCAGCAATGGTGAAGAAGGCATCGAAGCCTGTACGCGCTTTCAGCCAGATATTGTGCTGCTGGATGGCATGATGCCAGTCATGGACGGGTTTGAATGCTGTGCTCAATTGCAATCCTTGCCCGATGCCGACCATACACCCGTTCTAATGATTACCAGCCTGGATGATCAGGTGTCGGTCGATCGAGCCTTCGCCGCTGGTGCGACCGACTATGTAACGAAACCCATTCATTGGGCAGTGTTGCGTCAACGGGTTCGCAGACTCATTCAACAATCCCAATTGCTCAAACAACTGGAAACGGCAACCAAATTGTTTCACCGGCTGGCAACCGTTGATGCTTTGACGCAACTTGCGAACCGCATGATGCTAGATGCCCACCTTGATCAAGAATGGCGACGGATGATGCGCAACGGAGAACCGCTGTCGTTAATTCTCTGCGACGTAGATCAGTTTAAGCGGTACAACGATGCGGACGGCTATGGACATTTAGCTGGAGATGCGTGTTTGCGTCAGGTTGCCAATGCGATTAGTGCCGTAGCCAAACGTCCCGGTGATCTGGCGGCACGCTACGGTGGCGAAGAGTTTGCCGTGATTTTATCCAACACGCCGATCGATGGCGCGGTTGAAGTAGCACGAATGATTCAGTCGAGTGTAAAAGCGCTGCAATTGGTGCATCCCAATTCGAGTGTGAGTCCATACGTGACGCTCAGCTTGGGCGTTTCGAGTGTGATACCCGATCGCACCCTGAATTTTTTGCCAGAAACGCTCATTACCGCAGCCGACAAAGCATTGTATGAAGCGAAGGCAGCAGGACGCGATCGCATCTGTTTTCATCCATTGTCCTGATATAAAGAGACAAGGCAGAAGGCAGGGAATGGGGAGTCGGGAGTTAGGAGTCGGGGTTCGGAGTCGGGGCAGGGGAAGAAAGGGGGGACAGGGGGGCAGAAGGACAAACTTCCAAACTCCAAACTCCCAGGCTGACCGCTGACTGCTAAAAACCTATATTGATTATTGCTGTACCTGCTTTGCCAGTTCAACCTGAGCATCCCGTTCTGGCGAATCTTTAGGGTGTCGTTGTACATACGCACCGTCAGGCTGTAAATCCCACGCGTGGCGATTGTCTGCCAGAAACAGAGCGAGCATGGCGCGGAGCTGGGTTGCCAGGGCAGGTGCTTCTACAGGGGTAATGGCTTCCACGCGCCGATCGAGGTTGCGTGGCATCCAGTCAGCACTCCCAATAAAGACTTCTTCCTCCCCGTTGTTGTGGAAGTGGAAGATGCGCGAATGTTCGAGAAAGCGTCCTACAATGCTGATCACGCGAATGCGATCGCTCACCCCCGCAATGCTGGGACGCAGGCAGCAGATGCCTCGAATGATCAGATCAATCTCTACACCTGCTTGAGACGCTTCGTAGAGTGCCCTGATGATTTGTGGATCCACCAGGGAATTCATTTTGGCGATGATGCGACTGCGATCGCCCCGGCTAGCGTGTTCGGCTTCTCGGCGGATGAGGGCAAGCATGCGATCGCGCAAGTTCACTGGAGCGACTAACAGCTTGCGATAGGACTGCTGCCGCGAATAACCCGTGAGGAAATTAAACAGATCGGTCAAATCAGCGCCCAGGTCTTCCTGGCAGCTAAATAAGCCCAAATCGGTGTAGAGCTTGGCGGTTTTAGAATTGTAGTTGCCCGTGCCAATGTGAACGTACCGACGAATCGCATCGGCTTCCTGACGCACAATCAGCACCACTTTGGTATGCGTTTTCAAGCCTACGACTCCATAGATCACATTCACGCCTGCTTCTTCCAAGCGTCGTGCCCAGTTGATGTTATTTTCTTCATCAAACCGAGCTTTGAGTTCGATTAGCACGGCGACCTGCTTGCCATTTTCGGCAGCGGCAATCAGCGCTTTGACGATCGGCGAATCGCCAGAGGTACGATACAGCGTCATTTTGATCGCCAGCACATCAGCATCCTGCGCCGCCTGGGTGATGAAGTGTTCTACTGAAGCGGTGAATGACTCATAGGGATGATGGACAAGTAAATCTTGCTGACGAATGAGCGTAAAAATATCTTCATTGGCTTCGGAAGGTGGCGCTGTGTCTGCCGCGATCGCATCCGTAAGCTGCCGCAGTCGTGCGGGTACAACAGGCACCCAGGGAGCATCCTTAAGCTCTGGCAGCGGCAAGGCAAGGAACGACATTAAATCTTTGAGGTTCAGCAACCCTTCGACCTCGTAGACATCGCGATCGGTCAATTCTTTTTCGCGCATCAGGCGATCGCGCACCGCTTGCGAGGCAGAGGCTTCAATTTCTAGCCGCACCACTGCACCACCCATTCGTCGCTTCCGCAATTCTTGTTGAATCAGCAACAGCAGATCGTGGGTCAGGTCTTCTTCCAGTTCCAAATCGGCATCGCGCGTAATGCGAAAGAGGGAATATTCCTGGATATTCATACCAGGAAAGAGTAGCTCTAAATTATGGGCAATGATTTGTTCAAGCGGCACACCTGCCCAGATAGGGGGGCGATCGGGCTTCTGCTTGTCCGGAGGCAGCACAACAAAGCGAGGTAGGCTATTAGGCACTTTTACCCTGGCAAACAGTTCTTTCTGCGTAACGGGATCTCTCACCAGCACCGCCAAATTTAAGCTGAGATTAGAAATGTAGGGAAACGGGTGAGCTGGATCGACTGCCAGCGGGGTCAAAATGGGGAACACGCGCTGTTCAAAATAACCTTGCAAATAGCGTCGCTGCTCCTGATCCAGATCCATGTAGTTCAAGAGATGCACGCCTTTTTCTGCCAGGAGAGGACGGAGTTCGCGCTCAAAATGGCGATGCTGCTCAGTGACCATAGAGCGCAAGCCCTGGCTGATGGCATCTAGAGTTTGTTGGGGTGTTCTGCCATCGGGGGCAACTTTATCTAACTGCGCTTCGACCTGCTGCGTGAGAATCGCCACCCGCACCATAAAAAATTCGTCCAGGTTGGAGCTGAAGATCGCTAGAAATTTCAACCGTTCCAGCAAGGGTGTCCGTGAATCGAGAGCTTCATGCAGTACCCGATGATTAAACTCAAGCCAGCTCAACTCACGGTTGAAGTAATATTGCGGATCGCTCAGGTTGATATCGGGCGTAATCTCTTTCGCTCTCGTCATGCATACACCTGGAGGTCGTTGCTAGAGATCCTCCCAGAAGTCACTTGGAAAAGAAAGTGTTGCGGAACACATAGGGCTTGAGCAGACGAGAAACAGGCGGTTAGGGGTTAGGGGGTCAGGGGTCAGGGGTCAGCGGAGTTGTTGGTTTTTAGTTTTTGGTTTTTGGAAGGAGCTAAGAACGGTTCAGAGACTAAAACCAACAACCTTTCTTGAGTGCCCATTTCTGGTGTGACTGGAGGGTTTTAGGGCTATACAATTAACAACTTCTTCTGCCTTCTGCCTTCTGCCCTCTGCCTTCTCAACCGCCGGACAATGGATGAACGCGGATGCGATCGCTCCTTTCTACATCAGAGGCAGCTACAGTTCATAAAGTTCAAGAGGCAAGCCGTCAGGATCTTTAAAGAAGGTGAAGCGCTTGTGGGTGAGCTCGTCAGTGCGAATTGGTTCAACGGCAACTCCTTGCTCAGTTAAGTAGCGAACCGAAGCATTTAAGTCTGCCACTTTGAACGCCAAATGTCGCAGCCCACAGGCTTCGGGCGTGTTGGGTCGATCGGGCGGATGGGGAAACGAAAAAAGCTCGATCGCGCTACCATTCCCAATCTCTAAATCAAGCTTGTAGGAATTGCGTGCGGCTCGAAAGGTTTCTTGAATGATTGGAAATCCCAGGAGGTTGACGTAGAAGTGCTTCGATCGCTCGTAATCAGAGCAAATAATGGCGACGTGATGAATGCCTTCAAACATGGGTCAGTCAGTGATAGGAACGGTTCCAGCAGTTATTTTTTCGCACCAACCGCCGTTTTAGGCGCGCCTCATGAGGTTGCTACACCAAATTTAGCTCCGTTTGAGGCAGAAGACAGGAGGTAAGAGCAAAACAAACTGCCGTCTTCTTTCCTTCTGCCCTCTGCCCTCTGCCTTCTGCCTTTTCCAACAACTAACAACCAACAACTCCTCTGCCCTCTGCCTTCTGCCTTCTCGCAACTTCACTTGAGTGGATGCTATACAGGCATCTTTTTAGGCGATCGATTCACGATCGCCATCACTAAGTAATAGTAAATGGTGAACAGAACCGCCACAAAGATCTGAGCGCCCCATGAGGTATGCCAGAAATCAAACCAATATTTGCCCCAATACACGGCTGCATATGTCACCAGCATCACTCGGGGAACATTGAGCACGAACGCTAAAAGCGTGCCAAGCGTCATTAAGAGAATGATTTTGAACCAGCTTTGTTTCAAAAACAATCCTAAAATTAAGCCGCCGATCGCAATATTGGTTGCCATTCCAAAGCCATTGCAACCCCAGCCAACCTCAACGGAACCTGTGGGTAAGGAAATGAACACATCATTCGTAACCTTCGCGGGTTGTCCGATAACATGTAACGCGCCACTGCCCACCCATGCCGTTAAGCGATCGAGCATTCGTGGTGGCGTGAAGATTTCCCACATAATCTTTGCGGTTTCTCCGGGGCGTGGATAAACGCTGAGACCCATGAGCGCCGTGGGGAGGGCGTGTCGACGAAAGAATCCACCGCCCCACGAACTGCACGCAATCCCAATCAAAACGATCAGCCAGACGAGCGCCTGCGACCAGATGGCAAAGCGGCAAAACGGAAAAAGTACGATACCAGCCAGAATGAGGGCGTGTCCCAGGAAGCGATCGGCATCAGAAACTCGGCTCTTGGCAAGCTGTTTGCGCTGTTTCCATAGCTCCTGCAAGCCCAGGTAGACGATCGCCAGCAGCAAAACCAGGCTGGAGGAACCTCTGCCCATCCGATGAAACAGAACCCCTAACCAGGCAGGCAAATACCATAGCCCTACCAGGAGTCCGCAGAGCACAATGCGCCCGTGCGTCTCTTTAAGCAGTTCATGCAACGAATCCTGAGTTGTCTGTTTTAACCGCTGTTGCCACTGCATACATTCAACCTTTACTGGGACGCATACCGTAGCGCCCTAACCCAATGAGCGCCAAACCCACCACGACTAAGTTGCCCACAATGGCTCCTGCCGTCTTGAGAATGCTTGTTTTGGCACTGTTTTTCAACGAACCGGCACGAGTAGTAACAAGCTGAGAAGCCTTCTCTAACTGGTCTGGCGTAATGTTGGGCGCAGCTTTTGGATCAGTTTTAGCCGTTTCAATCTGAGATTGCACTTGAGATGCCTGCACATTGATATTTCTAGTTGCAATATCGTTCAGCGAGAGGCTGTCTTTAATCACCAAAAGGCAAGAAAGTTGAAACACAATCCCTAGCACCAGACACAGCATTGCCAACTGTTTTCGCCAGGTACGATAGTCAAGATTGCTATAGATTAAAAGCGCTGCACCAAAGAGTAAAACGATACTGCGATCGCTCATCTGTTGCAAAAAACCGACTCGCCACTCTGCACTATTGAGCGTAGGTGGTAACGCCAAAATTAGAAGGTCAACCACAAAACCAGCAACGCACGCCAGACCAACCACTCTACAGAGAGGCTTTGCGTTAATACCAGCAAGACTTTGAGTAGAAAGAGAAGCCATAAAATCGATACCACTTTACTGAAGAGGGGCAGGCACCATTGCGGAAGATATTTTGCAATGACAACCAACTTTTCGCAGCAGTACGTAGTAATCCGGGTATCTACTGTAAAAACTTGATGTAGTCAACAAGGCATACGTCACGTCATTCTGTGCCAAAACGGTGGTGTACTCAGCACAACGCAGAGCATCACCACCGTTTCAATCATGTGCTTAGATCATGAATTAAGTAACTTCGACAACCTCAGCCTTTTAGTTGTACGGGCGCGGCATGCGGCAGATGTGTCTGGGCGAGGGCGAGGACTTTCTACCGTAGCTTGCTTCCCGCAGGGTATGCCACGCCCCTACGCAGAGAATTACACCTTAATAGATCCACGATCCTTAGCAGCGATGCCATTGAGCCGTATGACATTATTGGTTGCTTCAGCCTTCTACTGCTTTCGCTTTACGCTTCCGTAGCGCTGCGATACCCATGCCAAGCAGCCCTGGCAACAGAGCAGGCGTAGGAATGGCTTGATAAGCCACATTATCGACTTCAAAGGGTGAGAACCCAGTGCTGAGGACAACTTTGTCTACATCGGCACCAATGTCTGCTAGCGCAAACTCAATATACTTGGTACCATCGGCTCCCAGGTTTGCTGGAAACGGTAGCAGAGAAAAGCCGAGCAAACTGGCAAGGCTAGACCCGGTATAGCTGTTCACAGGTGTTGTGCTGGAGCTGTTGAAGAACTGGATGGTATTTTCGGCATCGATCGACCCCCACAATAACCCAAAGTAGGCGAGGGGTCTCTCAAAGCTAAACGTTGCATTCGTTTGGCGCACTTTGAGATAGTTACTGTCACTGCCTGTGGGTCGAGCTGCTTGCGGTGGCTTATCTTCAGCCGTGATGACCGTATCACGATTGCCAGGAGCCGAATCAAACAACGTCACGCCGTCACCCAGGTCGATGGGCGCTGCCGGATTAGTGGGCACGATGCCAGGAGTCAGCCCATTAAAATCAATCAGGTCTACACCCAGAGTCGTGGGTAGAGGACCCGATGTAAAGCTCAATGCCTGAGCCGCGTGAGAACTCATGAAAGAAACAGTGGTCGCAGCAACAGTTGCCGCAACGATCGCAAACGGTTGTTTTAAATGCATAGTGTCTACCTACAGGTACGTTCGGTTGCAAATGGTTTCAACTGAACCTGGTAGGCTACCGGAAACTACAGAAAAAGGTGCTCTGTAGTCGCGATCGCAGCATAACGGCTTCAGCAGATGGATACACAACCCATCAATCACCGTCTAATGGCTGCACTTGGCTAGACTTTTGCGTCTAGACGATCCCAGTAGCCCTGGCAATGCACCGTTGGTAGAAGGGGTTCAGCCCAATAGTTACCAGAGGAAAAGTGGGTATTATGCCCACGACCGCTCCTCTGTTACCTGTGATCCTACGTAGACAGACACAAACTCAACAACGTTTTGCAAGAGGCTTTATCGCATCTTTAAAGACAGGTGCTATCTCCTTAAACGTTTGACAGAGCGGGAACTTTTAAAGCGCAGATTAATGCGATCGTCTGAAGAGTGAGCTTTGAGGTGGCGTAGTGTGGAAATAAGCGTTTATTAACAGGCAAATGCTAACGAACCAGAAAGGGGCAGAACGGAAAGCGTGGAAGCTTCTAGCGCTGCCCCTCTTCTGTACCCTAGACCTCTGCCGAAGCCTCTTCAGTTGCTTGAGCTTTGCGCTTCCGCAGAGCCGCCACGCCCAAACCAAGCAATCCAGGCAACAGCGCTGGTGTTGGGATTTCAGCCGTTAGTGTAGAGCTGTTAAATGTACCGAGTTTAACGGCACCGAGCGTAATACTGGTAATGGATTCGAGACTGGCAGTTCTGAATACTCCCGAAAATGGGGTACGCGAGAATAAGAGATACTCCGTTGCGCTGTTCACAAAAGCTGTGGAAGCTGTAAACGTGAATGGGTTGATGTCTAAGAACGCGTCCTGCCCTTGGTATTTGAGACCCGTTACAAAGCTTGTTAAGCCACTGGTGTTGAAGTTTCCACTCGCATCCTTGGTGAACGATAAAGACGCGAGAGTCGGTGTTCCGGTTAGATTTCCACCCGCTAAACTACCAGTTGTGCTGGTAACTCCAAAATTCTGGAAGTTTAGATCGAATGAGGTAGGAGTGAGATTCGTGATGCTGGTTTGCCCCCCAGCAACAAAGGTGCCCTTATTAAACGAGAGCGCCTGAGCAGGTGAGGATGCGATCGCTGCGCCCGTAGCTACTACAGTTGCCGCAGCAACGTTAAGACCAATTGACTTCAAATTCATGGATGAAACCTACCTGAGTGTGTTGTGTTCCGTGGGGAATCGTTTCAACTAAACCTGGTAGGCTACCGGGGTTTACAAGCACTGTAAACGTTGGGATTCAAACGAATGAACAGATTGCTTTGAAAGAGCCAATCAGCGTGATCTGCCTTGTCTGTCCAGGCTGAATAGCCATCCTTTTGCTTCGGTAGCCTGGCAGTGCACCATCGGTAGAGAGCACTTGACCCTTAGAGGACTTACGCACTTTTCGGCTCAATCTGCGTAAGTCTTACCTTAATGTACTGACCTACAAAACCACATTAAGTACCTTCACTTTAGACGCTACTTAGTCCTCTTGTCACTATACAGAGAATTTTTGGGTGTCGCACTCAGTAGCCAGTAAGTTCACGGCATTTTCACGGACGATACCGTATCGATAAGTCTGTGTAGCCCTTGAATTGCCTGTAAATGTACGATGGCTTTAAAGGTTAGTTGTCGGTCGTCGTACCAAATTAGATTAAAAGGCGACACAGTCTGTAGAGGCAGGGCATCGCCGTTTCTCCACGTAACGATTCATCTGTAGCGCTGGTTGGTTAAGTCGATATCAGTTGTCGATATCAGTTGTCGATCGTCACGAGTCAGCGGTCAGTCTGTGCTTTGAGGCTGGCTGCTTAGGCTTACTGCCATTGCTCCTTGGAACTCTTCCTTAAACAGGGAGTCGATCGATGTTTTTGTTACACCCAATGACAACCATCACGGCTCCCTTTTGTAGCTGGCTGCCAGAAGCGGGATTGATCTCAAATTTGCCATCGCGGCTGACGGCTAGAAGGTTCAAACCATAGTGAGAGCGCAACCGAAGTTCCGCGATCGTTTTGCCATCAAAGGCTTCTGGCACCAACACTTCAACGATACTGTTGTCTGGATCAAGCTCAAATCGCTCGAGAATGCTGGGTTTTGTCAGCGCACGGGCTAGTGTGCAGCCCATCTCATGCTCTGGGAAAACAACGTGATCCGCTCCCACTTTTTTCAACAGCTTTTCGTGGATTTGAGAAGACGCTTTTGCAACCACATGGGGCACACCCGCTTCTTTCAGGTTGAGCGTTGTGATGACGCTTTCTTCGATATAGTTGCCGATCGCCACAATCACGGTGTCAATTTCACAAAGCCCTGCTTCCTTAAGTGCCGTTGGATCGGTCGTATCGAGTTGCACGGTTCGCACTGCAATTTGATCGGCGAGTGCTCGCGCTACCTGCTTTTCATCGGTATCGACACCCAGTACCTCATAACCCATCTGATGCAAGGTCATACAGACTGCCCGCCCAAAACGCCCCAGCCCAATCACGGCGTAGTGTTTATTGGGATGAGTCTGTAAGCTACGAAAAAAACTTAAAAAGGTCAGGTTCACAGGCGAACTCCGAGCGAGTTAATGGGATGGGGCGGGTTGGGCGGAGGAGAGAGGAAGGCTAAAGGCTTAAAAAGGCAGAAGGCAGAGGGCAGAAGGTAGAAGGCTGAAAAAGGCAGAAGGCAGAAGGGATGAGGGCTAAAAAAGGCAGAAGGTAGAGGGCAGAAGGCAGAAGGGGTGAGGGATGAAGGGATGAGGGATGAAGGCTAGGATGTCGTTTCCTTCGCGTTGGTGAAGCCTGCCAAAGGCGTATGCTATGAAAGGCTAAAAAGCTGACTCCTGACTCCTGATCGCTGACGATTCCGTTCAATTTCCTTCTCTTCAGCGGTGGTTTTAGCCTACCAGTAAGTTTTCCTCCGGATAGCGAATGGCAGTAGGTGTGGGATCACCTAAAAGCGCGCTCATGAGTAGTAAAACCCCAACTCGACCAATGTACATCGTAGCAATTAAGACGAGCTTCCCAAAGGTGGATAACCCAGCAGTAATGCCAGTCGATAAGCCAACCGTAGCAAAGGCAGACACGACTTCAAACAAGAGTTGAATAAAGTCGAACTGGGGATCGCTTAGCGCGATGAGGGTAGTCATAACGAGCACTGTGATCAGCGAACCAACGGCTACCCCTACGGCTTTGAGAATGAGTGACAGAGGAATTTGGCGTTCATATAACGAAGCCTCTTCTTTGCCTTGCAAAATGCCTCTGGTACAGCTTGTTAGGACGCGTAGAGTGGTTGTTTTGATGCCGCCTGCGGTGCCACCGGGACTGCCTCCAATAAACATCAAGGCGATCGTGATGAACAAGCCAGCTTCGGTCATTTTGCTGAGGTCGATCGTGTTGAATCCAGCCGTTCTAGCCGTGACAGACTGAAACCAGGCTGCCATCAACTGAGTGACCAGAGGCATGGAGCTAAGGGTGTTGGCGTTGCGTCCTTCCACCAAGAAAAAAGCGATCGTTCCCAGCACCAGTAGCGTCAGAGTGGTACTCACGGCGACTTTAAAGTTGAGGGAGAAAACAAGGCATCTAGAGCGCCTGAGTAGGCGATCGCGGCACCAGAGGAAGAGTTCAAAAATGGCCTCATAGCCAATACCACCAAAGACAATCAACCCCGGAATGGTCAGATTTAATAAGGGGGATGCTTGATAGTTCACCAAATTGTTGGGAAATAAACTAAAGCCTGCATTGTTCCAGGCGCTGATGCTATGAAAGGTGGCTAGCCATAGCGCTTGCTGGAGTCCATGAGTGGGGGTAAACAAAAACAGCAGCAGAAAAATGCCTGTGATCTCAAAGAGGAGGGTCGTCGCAATGATTGAGCGAATCACCTGAGCCGCGCCCTGCATCTCACTGCGATCGAGCGCTTGCTGGACGGCAATTTTTTCGCGCAGCCCAAACCGCCGACCAATCAGCAGCAGCAAAAAGGTCGTAGCCGTCATGTAGCCCAGCCCGCCAACCTGAACAAGCACCAGGATAAAAAATTGTCCGATCGGTGAGAAATATGTGCCCGTATCGACCACAACATGCCCCGTTACGCAAACCGCAGACGTGGATGTAAATAGTGCAATGAGCAGATGCTCCCAAGCCCAGGTGCCATCATTGATCGCAAGCGGCAGCGCCAGCACAAGGGTGCCGATCGCCATCACAGCCAGAAAACCCAGACAAATGGTGCGAGAAACGGTCATTGAAGTGGTGAAGGAAGGGGGATATAACTTTAGCTTGGTAGCTGATCTTACAGCCTTCCAGCGCTTCTATTGCCTCACGTAACCCTCAAGAACTCTAAGGTAAAGGTTGTTTGTTGATGCTCGCTGGTAACACGAATGCTGGCATTTAAGCGTTCTGCAAGCTTTTTGACTAGCGCGAGTCCGAGTCCAGTACCACCGTACTTCCAGGGGTCATTGTTGGGAATGCGGTAAAACTTGTCAAAAATGCGATCGCGCTCGATCTCTGGAATTTCAACACCCGCATTACTCACGCAAATGGTGAGCGCCGTTGGGGTTGTGTGAGCCGATAGGGTAATCGCCTCTCCAGCAGGCGTATATTTGCAGGCGTTTTGCAGCAATTCGGTCACGATGCGCTCTAAGTCAGTACGATCGGTTGTGAGCGCGGGTAGCTGGTCAGGCAGTTGAAGAATCAAGTACTGTTGCTGCCTGCGAACGCGATCAAAAAACGGCTCGGCAAGATGAGCGAGAAAGGGCTGAAGCGCGATCGACGTAAGATTGATCGGCTCTGTGCCTGCATCCAAACGAGTCAGGTCGAGGAGATCGTTGATCAGCCCAATTTCACGCTGACCTTCCTCGCGGATAATGCTGAAATAGCGGTTGATTGGGTCAGCTTCATGATCTAAAACACCCAGCGGCTTGAGGGTCAGTTCTAGCATTTGGGTTGCCATTTTGATGTTAGACATGGGCGTTCGCAGCTCATGAGAAACCGTGCTAAGAAAGTCATCTTTGAGTTGATTCAGCCGTTCTAGTTCCTCCACTTGAGCTTGAGCTGCTTGATACAACCGCGATTGCCGTAGCGCGATCGCGCATTGATTCGCCACCTGTTGCACCAACCGGATTTCCAACTCATCAAAATAGGTGTGTTGGGGCTTAAACAACCACATATCGCCCAAAACACCACGCTCATCCATCAACGGGCAAGCCAAGATGGTGGAGGTGTGTTTGATGTTGCGGCAAGCATCTGGTTCTAGCGTCGGCACACAGCAGTGAACTGGTTGCCCCTGCAATAATTGATGGTAGAGATCGGGGTAGCTGGCAAACGCGATCACGTTACCAATGCCGATCGATACTTGCTCCTGAATATTTTCATACCAAATGGTAGAGTTGCGACGCTCCATATCGTAAAGAGCGGCATCACAGCAATCAACGCCCAGTTCGATCGCCAGTTCTTGTACCGCCGTTTGAAGAATCTGTGCTTCATCCAGGCTATCGCGGACGTGATCGGTAATTCGTTTCAGCAGCGCCTCAAAGTTTAATGCTTGTTGTAGCTGTGCCGTGCGTTCCTGTACCTGCAACTCCAAACTTGTGTTTAAAGTTTGCACCTGCTGATACAGCGCGGCTTGCTGAATGGCGATCGCTAGCTGGTCGGCTAATGCCTGCACGAGTTCGACTTGCTCATCGTGCCAATGCGCGATCTTTTGGCTTGAAAGCAAACTAAAGCTACCCCAAACGGCATCACCAACAATCACCGGAACTAAGAGCCACGATCCTGGTAGCCTTTGAGCGATGCTCTGATTAATGTCATCGCTGATGTCAGCAGGCTCAACCACCCTGACAATTTCTCGGCGCTTCAGTTGTGCCCCAAACGGATTTCCCTGATCAGGGATTTCTAGCCCAAGATGATTGGGTAAGTCTGGCTCCTGCTTATAAATCGCAACGTGCTGCCAACATTGACGCTCTGGCAAATATTGCACAACGGCTGCCTGATCGACTTTTAGAAGTTGGGCAATTTCAGTTGCGGCAGCGGTCAGAATGGTGTGCAAATCTAGGGATTGCCGGATTGCTTTCACCACGCGGCTGAAGGCTTGCTCTCGTTCGGCACGCTGCCAGAGTGCGATTTCGGCCTGTTTGCGATCGCTGATATCGCGGACAAGCAGCAACACTTCGTCTACTTGATACGGCACCACGCGCACTTCTTCGGTCTGAGTTTCGCCATCAACCGCGATCGTTTGTTCATAGAATTGAATGGAGTTTGTTGCCAGGGCAGTGTGGATCGCTTCCATGCGCTGTTTTGCCAGGTCGCGCGGCAAACTGTCGTATACGTGGGTCCCGACAAAATCGCCTGTTTTCCCAATGACTCTAAAGGTGTTTGTGGCAAGGAATTCTAGATAGATGCCCTGTGCATTTGCCCGGATGACCAGATCGGGCAGAGCGCTAATGAGCGCAGTCTTGTGGGCTTCACTTTCTCGCAAAACCACTTCGGTTCGTTTGCGCTCGCTCATGTCTTGCATCGCACCGCACCACGCGATCGCCCCATCAGGACGTTGCTGCGGTTGAGCGTGCCCCTGAAGCCATTTGACCTTCCCTGAAGGCATAACAATCCGCCATTCGTGCGAGAAGGCACTGAGCGTTTGCGCACTCTGAGCCAGAGCCGCGACATATCCAGCCCGATCGTCTGGATGAATCGAATCGATGAGCCACTGCGCGTTTTCTAGCGTCTGGGTATAAGGGATTTCGTGAAGCCCTTCGACAGCAGCATTGATGAACTCAAACCAGAGATCGCCGTTGGATGCTTGTACCAGCGTATAAATGATATTGCCAGAAGACTGGAGACCAAACTGCTGTAGCCACTGTTCACTTCTGGGCAACGATGCGTCTACCGAATTGTGATCATTACTGGCATCATCAGCTTGATGCAGTTGCATGGCTATACCTAGCTGCACAGCAACCATCTGAAGATATTGCACGTCTAAAGGATGCCATGAGCGGGTACTCTGACACTGGTGGGCAATCAGCAACCCCCACACATCGCCCTGTGTTAAAAGCGGTATGGTCAGCATTGCCTGTACTTGTAGGCGGTCTAACAAAGCGGCATAACAGGCTGAGACGCTACTGTCCGCTACATCCTCGATCGCGCCCCAGTATCCCTGCCGAAACCGCTCCAGGCGGGCACGATCAAAGCATGTATCGCGCATGACACGCCCCAGTAGCGGTAGCCATTCTGCACTCACAGACTCTACAGCGACGATCCCATCACCCTCACCGAGAAAGCGATAGAGCAGAACGCGATCGCTGTGCAACAAGGCTCTGGTTGTTTCGAGTGCTGTCTGTAAAATCGTTGCTAGGGCGACAGAGTGCTGGCTTTGAAGGGCGATCGCCGCAATACCCTCTAAGATTTCTGTCGGTGTGATAACCGATGTAGCAAACTGATTAGCAGACATCTTGACCTGGAAAGGCGGATAGCAGTTGCCCGTACTGTAAAAATTCTACAGAATTCATTTCACTGCGAGGAACTTCACTGCGATTGGGCGTTGAGCGCAGCCGCAAACATTGCTATGACAACCTCCTTGCAGCGACTAAAACAAGATGACCGCCACAGCCGATGCTATCACTACAGCTTGCCCATATTTTCTACCAGCATAACGAATCCAGACCGATGCCGTGAAGGCGATCGCGCCATTGATGCAGCCCAAGTGAGCGCGGTTGTTTTGTTTAAAGGCGATCGCTCAAGCTCTAAGGCTCATCGTTGAAGCTCTAGGATTCACGCACGAGGTTCCGAGCTTCGTCGTTGACTCTCTGAACCTCGTCGTTGAGACTTTGAATCTCGTTATTGACTCCCTGAACCTCATCATTGAGACTTTGAACCGTGTCGTTGCGTGTTGGAGTTTCATCGTTGAGTTTTTGAACCTCGTCACTGAGTGATCAAGCTTCGTTTATGAATGATCAAGCCTCGTCGATGAGTCTTAGATACTCGCCAATGAATCTTTGAGCTTCGGCGCTGAATGCTTGCTAAGAGAAACTGGGGTTTGAACGCGATCGGAGATGTCATCGCATCTGCCTTTACTGATACCTGCTTCCAGAGACAAAGCAGCGTTAAAGTAGCTCTTTTTCCTTCAGTTTTTGCAACTCTTGAGGTGTAAACGGATTGTTGCCCTGCTGGAGTTGGTTGATCCAGCGCTGTCGTTGGGCACGCCGATCGTCCTCATCAGTCCAATCGATGAACGCCTGAAAGTCTTCAATGGCACCTACAAAATCTCCTGTCATCGCTCTCGCAAAACCACGACTATCACGAAACTCGCCATTTCTAGGGTAGCTAGCGATCGCTTTTTCACAGAAAGGCATCACTTCTGCTGCTCGCCCCCGCACACTGCCACCACCACATAAGTAGTTCCAGTAGGTGTCAAGAACGAGAGTAGTTTTCAGGGTCTCTGCCTGCGTAAGCCGAATGACCGCTGTTGTAATCTGTCCCTGGCTGATCAATCCGCTCGCCTGTTCTGCCAGTCCATACGCCTTGAGGTAACGGGCTTCTTCCTCTGGGTTGATTGCTAAATCGTGATCGAGTTGCATTGCCTGTCGATAGCTGGTGATCGCTGCCGCCACATTTCCCTCTTGCCTTGCCAGATCCCATCCCTCTTCCACTAATCGTTGCGCTTTGCTTTTTGCCTTCAGCCGTTGCGCCTCTGTTTCGGGGCTGAAGGATAGGGTTGGGTCAAGTGACTGTGCCTCTCGAAACTTGGCGATCGCTGCCTGTAGCTTTTCATCTTGTGCCAGATCTTGTCCTTCCTCGACCAGTCGTTGTGCTTTTCCTTGTGTCGCCAGTCGTTGCGCTTCGCTGTCAGGGTTTAGGGATAAACCAGAGTTTTGCTGCAAGGCTTTGCGGAAGAACGCTACTGCCGCTGGAACATTTTCGGCTTTGGCGAACGTGGTTCCGGCTGCCACCAGATTTTCTGACGTTTGACAGACCTCTAAATCGACCAGGACCGTGGGATGGGCGATCAGATAATCTCGCAGCGAATGGCAGCCTTGTTGCAACAAGGTTTCGAGTGAGTTGAAAGCGGCTAGATCCCACATCGTCACCAGCTTGTCCCTCCCGGTAAACGCAATGCGGTTGCCATCAGGGCTGAACTTTGCGCCCCAGAGTGAGTCACTCTGCCCCGGTAGCGTTAGCAGCAGTGTGCCATCCTGCTGCCAGAGCTTGACTGTATTGTCGTTGCTGGTTGTAACAACGCGTTGGCTGTCGGGGCTAAAGCTAATGCTGGAAACGGCAGCACTATGTCCTTTAAGGGTTGCCAGCAACGTACCATCTCGTCGCCAAAGTTTAGCAGTCCGATCCCAGCTACCGGATGCGATCGTTTGTCCATCCGGGCTGAAGCTTACCGTATGGACATCTGCTTTATGCCCTTTCAGGGTTGTCAGCAGCGTCCCGTCGAGTTTCCAAAGTTTAACGAGGCTGGCTTTCAGGGTTGCAAGCATTTCTCCATCGGGGCTAAAGCGGGGACTCCAGCCTGCCCAATCACGCGGTCCTTTGAAGGTATGGAGCAGTGTACCATCCAGCTTCCAAAGCTTTGCGGTGCGATCGTCGCTGAGTGACAGCAGCGTTTGACTATCGGGTCTGAAGCTCACTGTGCTGACTAATTCTTGGTGCCCCGGAAGGGTTTTGAGTAGGGTGCCATCGCGCTGCCAAAGTTTAATGGTTTTGTCGGCACTGGCAGTCGCAATGGTTTGACTATCTGGGCTAACGCTCACATCATTAATCCCGTCAAGATGACCAGTCAGGGTTTTCAACAAATTGCCATTAAGCTGCCATAGCTTCGCTGTTTTGTCTGCGCCAACCGTGACAACCATCTGTCCATCCGGGCTGAAACTAATACTGTTGATTCCTAGATCGTGACCTTTGAGAGTTGGTAGCAACGTGTTGGTTAACTGCCAGAGTTTTGCGGTGCCATCACCACTGCTAGATATGAGTCTGTCACCTTTGGGGCTAAAGCGAACGTCAAAGACACGATCGCTATGTCCTTTCAGCGTTGCCAGCAGCGTTCCGTCTGGTTTCCAGAGTTTAATCGACTTGTCCTCACCCGCTGTCGCAATTTTCTGTCCATCCGGGCTGAAGCTGACTGCTCTCACATCACTCGTATGCCCTCTCAGCGTTTTGATGATCGTTCCGTTGAGATTCCAAAGTTTAACGGTGCGATCGTCACTGGCAGTGGCGATCGTTTGACCATCCGGGCTAAAGCTGACACCGTTGACCCAATCCCTGTGTCCGGTAAAGGTTCTGAGCAAGGTACCACCGACTGTCCAGAGTTTGACGGTTCTGTCATTGCTAGCTGTCGCGATCGTTTGTCCATTCGGGCTGAACTGAACACACTTGACGCTATCGTCATGTCCTTTAAGTGTTTTGAGCAGCGTACCATCGACCGTCCAGAGTTTGACTATCCCATCGCTACTCGCAGCGGCAAGGGTACGACCGTCGGGGCTGAATTGAATGTCATCAATATCTTCCTCGTGACCCTTCAATTTCCGCAGCAGCTTGCCGTCCCGGTTCCTTAGTGTAACGGCGTTGTCATTCCAGTCACTTGACGCGACAATCTGACCATTTGGGCTAAGGCTAACTGCAAGAACAGAGCTGTGATTCCCTTTCAATGTTTTGAGCAATGTTCCGTCTGGTTTCCAGAGTTTGACCGTTTTGTCATCACTGCCAGTGGCGATTGTTTGCCCATCGCTGCTGTAACTGACCCGACGAATCCAATCGGTATGCCCTTCTAAACGGTTGCGCTCTTTCGCTGTATACACGACTTGCTGCAAGGCAGTCACGGCTTGACTGCGAGTCGTGGCATCCACTTTAGGTACGCGTTTGAGCTGTTGCCCCAGTTTGAGTGCGTCAATCAGCGCTTCAATGTCTTGATTCGATGAGAGATAGGCGCGCGAGGAGGCACTCAGCGCCACCATTTGTCCTTTTTCAGCATCAAGGCGGCGTTGTTCTGCCTGTTGGTATTGAGTCAAGGCGAGAAGCGCAAGACCGATCGCACCTACAAAGCCCACGATAGAAATGAGACTTGTTTGTCGCTGACGCTGAATTTCGGCTTTACCGCTGGCAAGAATGTACTGGGTTTGCAGAGCTGTGGGTTTGGGGTCTTTGTCGGTGCCCAGGCTGAGCCAACCGCTAGCGGCTTTGAGGTCACTTCCGCGCAGTAAAAAGCTATCGTCCTGCTTTTTCTCGTTCCACTCGATCGCGCGCACCAGCAGCCGTGTATGGGCGTGGACATGTTCCAGATCCAGGTCGATCGCGTCGAGCAACGATTGAAATGCCTGGTCAAAGTCGTCGTCGTCTCGAAAGAACAGCCAGTTGTGCCGTCTTAGTGCCTCATGTGCCTGGGGTCGGTCAAAATCATCGCGGCGAACGACTGGGACAAAGCGCTTGTGATGCTTCACGGCATGGTCAATCTCTTGATTGCACACCCTGGAAGCAACCGAATCAGCACTGACGACAAAGACAAACGTATCCGCCGCTTCGATGCCGCGCTCAATTTCTTGCCACCAGTCAGCCGTGAGGGGAATGTCTTCCCAATCGACCCACGCATCACGATCGCACTTTGCCAGAGCCGTATGCAGCGTCTTGACGAAATCCTTGTCTTTGCGCGAGTAGGAGATAAACACATCTGCCATGCTCCAATCTCCAGAGAAAGGATAAAGCTTGCTTCACCGTAACAGGCTTTTGCTCCGGAGAAACTTGCTCCGGAGAAATAGGGGGGGCGATCGTACTTGCGTACTCAAGCTCTGAGGTTCATCGTTGAAGCTCCAGGTTTCACGCACGATGTTCCAAGGTTCGTCGTTGAGTCTTTGAACCTCGCTGTTGAGTCTTTGAACCTCGTCGTTGAGTGTTGGAGCTTCGTTGTTGAGTCTTTGAACCTCGTCGTTGAGTGTTGGAGCTTTGTCGCTGAATGATCAAGTTTCGTCGTTGAGTGTTGGAGCCTCGTCGTTGAGTCTTTGAGCTGTGTCGCTGAATGTTGAAGCTTCGTTTGTGAATGATCAAGCCTCGTCGTTGAGTCTTTGAGCTGTGTCGCTGAATGTTGAAGCTTCGGCAATGCATGTTTGTTGCAAGAAAGCGGGTGCTTGGATGCAATCTGATACCGATTTAAGCAGGGCTTCCTGCAAACACGGTCAGTCGAGGGGCGAGTTTAGACAATACGTGATTGGCTTTGCGGCTGTTTGATCGCAAGAGCTACCCCTACAGATAGCCGCTGGTATCAGTTAAAGCTGTCGCCTCAGTTCTTCGGGCGTGAAGGGGTTTCTACCTGCGCGAAGTTCCTTAATCCAGCGCTGACGATCGGCTTTCTGTTTCTGGATGTCAGGCAATTTGCTGCCGTTTACATCAAGCCACTTGACATAGACCTGGAAATCGTCGATCGCGCCCTCAAAGTTGCCCGTTAACGCTCTCGCAAGCCCACGACTATCCCAAATGTTGGCATCATCTGGGGCAAGGGCAACGCCTTTCTCGCAGGCATCCAGGACTTTTGTGGCGTAGCCTTTGAGTGCCCCAAACCAGCAAAGATTGTTCCAGGCATCGGCAGAGATTTCGACCGTTGGGTCAAGCTGCTGCGCTTTGGCGTAGACGGGAAATGCCTGCTCAACGTCGCTCTTGTTAACCAGGCTTTCAGCTTTGTCTATTAAGGCGATCGCGGCGCTTTGTCTGGCTTTGATTTGAGGCTCAAAGTTCAAGCTGGGAAATCGTTCTAAAGCAGTGCGGAATTTTGCCGCAGCACCGTCTAAATCGCCATTGATGGCGAGTTCTTCACCCTGGTCGAGTGGGATGACAGCGGCAAGCTGTTGTGCTTTGAGTTTGGGATCAAATTTCAACTTAGGCTTACGCTTGAGTGCCTCCTGAAAGCGATGAGTGGCACCATCAACATCACCTGCCCTTGCCAGTTCCTCACCTTCGGCGATCCAGTCTCGTTCTACGCCATTGCAGAGTTGGCGATCGCGATCGGTCACATTTGGATTGGTCTTCAGGTAATTGCTGAGCCAGTGGCAGGTATGCACCAGCAGCGTGTCGAAATCTAAACTCCACAGCATCGCGATGTCGTCCTGACCAGCCGTTGCCAGCGTTTTACCATCCGGGCTAAAGCTTAAGCCCCAAACGGTGTCATCATGCCCTTTCAGCGTTGCCAATTCTTTGCCATCTCGGTTCCACAGCTTGACAACGCGATCGGCACTCGAAGCAATCATGGTGCCATCCGGGCTAAAAGCGACCTGGCTAATTTGGCTGGTGTGCCCTCTCAACGTTTTGAGTTCTTTCCCATCCAAATTCCAAAGCTTTAGGGTTTTATCTCGACTGGCAGAAGCAAGGGTTTTACCATCGGGGCTAAAAATAACGTATCGAACCGCAGCCGTATGTCCTCTCAAGGTTGCCAGTTGTTTACCTGCCCGATTCCAAAGTGTAATGATGCCGTCTCTGCTGGGCACCGCAATGATTGTGCCGTCAGGACTGAAACTAATCCGATTAATCTGCGTCTTACTTGCCTCAAACTCAACTAATGGGGTGCGCTTAAGATCTAAAAGCTTGACCTTGCCATCGTCGTTTCCTAGCGCGATCGTTTGCCCATCGGGGCTAAAACTGACCCGTTTACGCTCTCCACCCTGACCCTTTGGAACTTTGAGCGCCTGACCCGCTTGACTCCAGAGCTTAGTCGTACCAAAGCGAGTGGCTGAATTAATAATCTTGCTATCTGGGGTGAAGCTAACCCAATCTACAGGCGCGTCATAGCCTCTGAGCGTTTTCAAAAAAGCTCCGTCCACACTCCAAAGTTTGACTGTTTTATCGTTGCTGGCAGTCGCCAGTCGTTGATTATCCGGGCTAAACCTGACATCGTTGATGGTCGCGTTATGCTTCAACACAGGGCGGTTCACGTTCCACAGTCGGACGGTATTGTCTCGACTGCCAAGAGCCAGCAGCCGTCCGTCTGGGCTAAAGCCGACACTCGCAATGGGCGTATCAAAGGTTCCCAGCGTTTCAAGTTCCTTCCCCTCCGCACTCCAGCGTTTCACTGTGCCATCTTCACCCGCAGAAACCAACGATCGTCCGTCTGGGCTGAAGCTTAAGCCCCAAATTTCACTGGTGCGATGTCCGTTGATCGATGCTATCTCCTTACCGTCCAGGTTCCAGAGCTTAATGATGCTATCCAAATCGCTCGACGCAATCAGTTTGCCATCAGGGCTGAATGTTGTACGGATGACGTTATTGGTATGACCCGCGAAGGTTTTGAGCAGTTCGCCTGATGCCCGCCAAAGCTTTACCGTGTTGTCCCTTCCAGCAGATACCAGCAATTTGCCATCGGGGCTAAAACTGGCATTCCAGACCCCGCCTGCATGAGCATCGATACTCTTGAGCGATCGACCGTCCAGCGTCCAGAATTTGATGGTGCCGTCTCGACTGCCAGACACCAACTGCTGACCATTGGGGCTAAAGTTGACGCTAAAAACTTCGTCTGTATGCCCCTTCAAGGTACGAACGAGTTTTCCATCTCGCCTCCAAAGTTTGATGGTGTGATCGCCGCTGGCAGTGGCGATCGTCTGACCATCGGGGCTGAAGCTGATCCAGATCACGGGGTCTGTGTGTGCTTGCAACTTTGTCAGAAGTTTCCCTTCTAAATTCCAGAGTTTGGCGGTGTTGTCTCTACTCGCAGAGGCGATCGTACGACCATCGGGACTGAAGATCACCCTAAAAACCTGATCCTGATGCCCCTCAAAGCGGTTGCGTTCGCGCATCTTGTTGAGTGCCTGCTGTAGCGCCGCCATCACTTGCCATCTCGTGTCGTCAGTAACCCCCTCAATGGTTTGCAGCTTGCGGGCAGCTCTCAAACCCTGCATTAGCCCATCTAGCCCCTGATTTGCCGTCAAAAAGGCATCTGCAGACATGCTGAGGGTTTCAATCTGGCTCAGCTCAATTTGTTTACGACGAGTTTCTGCTGTCTGGTATTGAGTGAATGCCAGCAGCCCCAAGCCACTGGCAACCAGCAGCGCGACTGTGACCGCACCCAACCATCGACGCTGTTTGCGAATTTCCTGCTGCTGCCGCTGAATTTCAGCCTCCTGACGATCGCTTTCCGCTCTGCGACTGGCATCAATGTACTCGCGCTGAACCTGGGTCGATCGCGGCTCCTTCTCAGCATTCTGGGTGATCCACTGGATCACTGCGTCGAGTTCACTCCCCCGGAGCAGCAAGTCAGGGTTGCGCTGTTGGGTGTCCCACTCGATCGCCCGCACTAAGATTCGTGTATGCTGCCGCACATGCTCCAGGTCGGTGTCGATCGCCTCCAACAGCGACTGAAACGCCTGGTCAAAGTCGTCTTCTTCCCGAAAAAAGAGCCAGTTGTGTCGTCTCAGCGCCTCATGAGCCTGTGGTCGGTCAAAGTTATCGCGGCGGACGACCGGGACAAAGCGCTTGTGGTGCTTCACGGCATGGTCAATCTCTTGATTGCACACCCTGGAAGCCACCGAATCGGCACTGACGACAAAGACAAACGTATCCGCCGCTTCGATGCCGCGCTCAATTTCTTGCCACCAGTCAGCCGTGAGGGGAATGTCTTCCCAATCGACCCAGGCATTGCGATCGCACTTCGCCAGAGCCGTATGCAGCGTCTTGACGAAATCCTTGTCTTTGCGCGAGTAGGAGATAAACACATCTGCCATGCTCCAACCTCCAGAGAAAGGATAATGCTTGCTTCACCGTAACAGGCTTTTGCTCCGGAGAAACTTGGGGGGCGATCGCTCACTGACGCACGGCTATGCCATCGCAGAGGTGGCGATCGGTCTCCTTCACCGTCGGATTGCTGGTCAAATATTGATGCAACCAGGTACAGCCATGCCCCATGAGCGCATCCAGATTTAAGTTCCAATCCCAGAGCATCACTTGTTTATCATGGCTGGCGGATGCAAGCAATTTACCATCCGGGCTAAAGGCGATATTGGCAACCGCACCTTCGTGCCCTAGCAGGGTTTTCAACAGCGTACCGTCGGGTTTCCAAAGCTTGATGGTGTTGTCGTAGCTTGCAGAGGCAATGGTTTGCCCATCGGGGCTAAAGCTGACATCGGTAACCTCGGCATTGTGTCCTTGTAGGGTCGTCAGCAAAGTGCCATCCTGCTGCCACAGCCGCACGGTGTTGTCGGCACTGGAAGACGCGAGGATTTGTCCATCTGGGCTAAAAGCAAGCTGATACACAGACCCCTGATGTCCATTGAGTGTTTTTAGCGGCGTGCCATCGCGTTTCCAGAGTCGCACGCTGCCGTCTTTGCCTGCTGATGCGAGTAGCTGCCCATCTGGGCTGAAGACAGCGCGGTAAACGGCAGCCGTATGTCCTTCAAGGGTTGCTAAATAAGTACCATCTCGCTTCCAGAGTTTAACAACAGCATCTCTGTTGGCAGTCGCAATCAACTGTCCATCCGGGCTAAATCGAGCATCATACAAACTGCTGCGGTGCCGGAGGGTGGTCAGCGGTGTACCGTCTGATTGCCAGAGTTTAGCCGTGCCATCGTTGCTGGCAGTGATCAGCAATTGTCCATCGGGGCTATAGCGGGCTTCCCAAACGGTGTCCTGATAGCCCGTAAGTGTCTTTCGCAGAGTGCCGTCGAGGTTCCAGAGTTTGACGGTTTTGTCTGCGCCTGTAGAGGCGATCGTCTGACTATCCGGGCTGAAGCGCACACTCGCGATCGCGCCTGTATGTCCTTTCAGCGGTGCAACGAGCGTCCCGTCCGATCGCCAGAGTTGGGGCGTATCATCATCACCACTGGAGACGACAAACTGCCCGTTGGGGCTGAAAGCCACTTTCTGTACGGCATCCTGATGTCCCCTCAGACGCTTCAGCAATGGTTGATCAAAGCTCCAGCGCTTGATGGTTTTGTCTTCGCTGGCAGAATACAGCGTTTTACCATCCTGGCTGTAAACGACGCGATTGACCCAGTCGGTATGTCCCGTGAGCGTTTCCAAAAGGGTGCCACGGCGCGTCCACAGCTTGATGGTTTTATCTTTACTGGCTGTGGCGATCGTTTGACGGTCAGCATTAAAAACCACCCCATGCACAATGTGCTGATGTCCACTCAGCGTTGCCACCAGTTTGCCATCCAGCTTCCAGAGCTTAACCGTTTTGTCGTAGCTCATGGTGGCGAGAAGCTGTCGATCGGGGCTGAACACCACTCCCGATACCGCAGCAGTGTGACCATACAGCACTTTTACAAGTGTGCCGTCTCGTCGCCATAATCTGGCAGTTTTGTCTGCGCTGGCAGAGGCAAAAAACTGACCATCGGGGCTAAAACTGATTTTTTTAATCGCGGCTTGATGCCCTTGCAGCGTGGATAACAACGTGCCATCCGGTTGCCACCGCTTGATGGTGCCGTCTACCCCTGCCGACAGGAAAAATTGACCATCGGGACTAAAAACGACATCCTTTACACCATTGGGATGGGCTTTGAGCGTTTTAATCAGCGTTCCGTCCGGCTTCCACAGTTTGACCAGTCCATCGTCACTGGCAGACGCAAGCACCTGACCATTAGGGCTAAAGGTCGTTTCCCAAACGCTGGCGGTGTGACCTTTGAGTGTGGTGATCAGCGTACCATCGACGCGCCAGAGCTTGCTGGTACGATCGCGGCTGGAGGCGGCTATCGTTTGACCATCGCGGCTGAAATTGACATCCCATACGCCATCCGTGTGACCGTCTAGAGAACGGAGAAAGGAACCATTCGATCGCCACAGCTTCACCGTACCGTCGCGACTGGCAGAAGCAAGGGTCTGCCCATTCGGACTCAGCACCAGATCAGTAATGCCGTTCTGGTGTGCCTGCACACTGTCAGACTGCCTGACCCAATACACGGCTTGCTGAAGTGTGGTCAGCACCTGAGCCTGAAGCACTGGCTTTTGAGTCGATAACCCTTTCAATAACGTGCCTGCTCGCAGTACCTCAATCAACGCATCAAATTTACGATTAGAGACAAACATCGCTTCAGAAGAAGCAAGCACTGCTTTAATTTCGCCTTCTTTTGCCACCTGGTACTGCCTGAATGCCACAATGCCCAGCCCGGTTGCCACGGTTAATGCTGCCAACACCAACCCAAGCCAGACCCGCTGCTGCTTAATTTCGGCGTGCTGACGTTTGATTTCAGCCTCACGGCGAGCGGTTTCTGCCTTGCCACTGGTCAACACATAATCGGTTTGCAGGGTTGTGGGATGGGGATCTTTGGCAGCACCTTGAAGTAGCCACTGTCTGGCTTCGGCTAAATCTTTGCCCCGCAATAGAAAGCTTTCGTCCCGTTCCTGGTGCTCCCACTCGATCGCCCGTTCCAGCAAGCGTGTGTGCGATCGTACATAGTCCAGATCGGTGTGAATCGCCTTTAGGAGCGACTGAAATGCCTGCTCAAAATCATCCTGTTCTCGAAAAAAGAGCCAGTTATGGCGAGACAACGCCGATGGAATCTGCTCAGGATCAAAGCCTTCACGACGCACGATCGGCACTAAGCGCTTGTTTTGCTGAATGGCATACTCCAGCTCTTTGTCGCAAATTTTGGAGGCGATCGAGTCGGGTGAAATGATGCACACAAAGGCGTTTGTCCTTTCAATACCGCGCTCAATCTCTTCCCACCAGTCTGCCGTGAGGGGAATATCTTCCCAATCAACCCAGGTATCGCAGTCTTGCTTGCACAGTGCAGCATGCAACGTTTGTACAAACGCTTTGTCTTTACGCGAGTAGGAAATAAAAACGTCAGACATGGCTTCCTCTGAGGGCGAGAGGTGATGGCTTGCTTTAACCTACTCCGTGCTTCACCACAACAATAGTTTTCTCCGGAGGAATGTTATCGTAACCAGACGATTCGTTGCCTCTTTTTGATCAAAATTCTTGCCCTGGCGCACTCTAATTTGAAGTGAGGAGTGAGAGGTGAGGAGTAAGGGGTAAGGGACGAAAGTTTTGAGTTTTGAGTTGTCAGCCATCAGCCGTCAGGGGGGGAGTTGTTAGTTGTTAGTTGTTGGTTATTAGTTGTTAGTGAATGAGGTCTTCCTGACTCCTTCTAAAAACTTTTCTTGAATGCCCTTTCTTGGATGCCTGAAAGGCTTTAAGGGCTATAAAACTAAAAACTCCTTCGCCTTCTGCCTCCTGCCTTCTGCCTCCTGCCTTCCAGCTTGCTCACAGTCCTTGTCCTAACGCGCTCCCCAACCCCTGGAACATAATCCACGACAGAAAGAAGTTAGAGATAAAGATGGCAAGCAGTGAGGTGACAACGGCTGTGGTTGTAGACTGCCCCACACCTTTTGCGCCACCCGTGGTCGTGAGTCCCCAGCTAGAGCCGATGATGGCAATCAACGCCCCAAAGAAGACGGCTTTGATCGGCGCTCCACACAGATCCCAGACACCCAAAAAGTTACGCGCCGAATCGACAAACACTTTTTGCGGAATGCCATACAACGTGTCAGCGATAATCATGCCGCCAATCATCCCCGTTAAGAGCGAGAGGACGGTCAAAATCGGCAGCATCACGCAGCAGGCAATGACTCTGGGAATCACGAGATAGTCGATCGGATCAGTTTTAAGCATGTAAAGCGCATCAATTTGCTCAGTGACGCGCATCGTGCCCAACTCGGCGGCAAAGGCTGATCCCACCCGTCCCGCCAGAATGACGGCTGTTAACACAGGAGCCATCTCACGGGTCAGCGAAATCGCCAGCACACCTCCCACGGCACCGCTTGCCCCAAAGTTGATAAATTCTCTCGACACCTGAATGGTAAACACCATGCCAATAAAGGTGGAGGTTAGTAAGGCAATTAGCAGCGACTCTGGACCTACGGTTGCCATCTGCTCCAGGGTATTGCGACGATGAATTTTGCCCGATAGCAAATGCACCATCACCTGCCCACCCAGCAGAATGGAAGCCAGCAAGCGCTGACCCCACAAACTTAAGCCAGTCGTAAACGGCTTTTCACTCACGAGAACACAGTTGAAACGATAACCTTAGCAGAATAGCGGATTGCTGAGAGGTCGTCAGCAAAGTTTCTCGCATACGACCCGCCTAACCTGATGCACTCATTTTCGTAGAATTGTTCACAGAGCTTCAACAAGATATTTAAGCTTGATTTAAGATTTTTCACATCCCTCGTTGTTTGAGGCGATCGCTCCTATGGTAGAGATGATCGTACCGTCTCTCCAACTACTCTCTTGAATGAACCAGCGTATCCATCATGCTCATGTCCCCCGCCTTCATTCGTTCCTTGCTGTTTACCAGCACTTTTAGCTTTGCCCTACCCATTCTCTTGATCGGTCTTTTACTGGCAGCGCTATCTGCGATCGGGCAGATCCCCCTAGTGGCTGCGATCGCCCAACTCGCAGCCGAGAAGTTGTTGCAGTTCCTCGCGGTGTTTGGGAGTGGCGACCCCTTTCAAGGGGTTCTGGTCATTGGTCTTACGTGTGGGCTAGTCGGTGCCCTCTTCGATGCCTACGCCTTCCGTCGCCACCAGAATTTGCGTGATAGCTGATGCCCTGGCGCTAACAAGCAGGAGTGGACGATCGCTACATCAGCTCTCGTACATCGGTCACTTGACCAGTCACAGCCGCCGCAACGACCATTGCTGGACTCATCAGCAGCGTGCGACCGGATGAGGAGCCCTGACGACCCTTGAAGTTGCGGTTTGACGAGGATGCGCTGATTTGACGACCCTGAAGCTTATCGGGATTCATGGCGAGGCACATGGAGCAGCCTGGTTCGCGCCACTCAAAGCCTGCCTGCACAAAAATATCGTGCAATCCTTCGGCTTCTGCCTGCTTTTTCACCCGTTCTGAACCGGGAACGACAAAGGCTTTAATGCCCTCTGCTACATGCCGTCCCTGAGCCAGTTTGGCAGCTTCGCGGAGGTCACTAATTCTGCCGTTGGTGCAGCTACCGATGAAGCAGACATCGATTTTGGTGCCCTGGACAGGTCTCCCAGGCTGCAAGTCCATATACTGATAGGCTTCTTCGGCGATCGCCCGTTCATCTACAGGCATTTCGTCAGGTGTAGGCACCGTTTCGTTCACGGCAATGCCCTGTCCAGGTGTGATCCCCCAGGTAATCGTGGGCGCGATCGTCGCCGCATCAAACACCACCACATCATCGTAAACAGCATCGGCATCGCTACGAATACTGTTCCACCACTCGACGGCTTGATCCCATTCCGCAGCTTTGGGTGCAAAGTCGCGTCCTTTCAAGTAGTCATACGTGACCTGATCGGGATTCACGTAACCGCAACGCGCCCCCCCTTCGATCGCCATATTGCAGACGGTCATTCGTTCTTCCATGCTCATCTGCTCAAAGGTCGTGCCTGCAAATTCGTAGGCATAGCCCACACCACCCTTCACGCCCAGCGTCCGAATAATGTGCAGAATGACATCCTTAGCGTAGACACCGGGCTTGAGCGCACCGTTGACTTCAATCTTGCGGACTTTGAGCTTTGCCAGTGCCAATGTTTGGGATGCCAGCACATCACGCACCTGGCTGGTGCCAATGCCAAAGGCGATCGCGCCAAAAGCGCCGTGCGTAGCGGTATGGCTGTCACCACAGGCGATCGTCATGCCCGGTTGAGTCAACCCTTGCTCTGGCGCAATAACGTGGACAATGCCCTGATTCCCAGAGCCGACGTTATAAAAGGTGATGCCGTTCTCTTTGCAGTTTTGCTCTAGCGCCTGCATCATTTCTTCGGCGATCGAGTCTGCTAGGGGACGCGCCAGATTATCAGTGGGAACGATGTGATCGACGGTGGCAATGGTGCGATCGGGAAACAACACCTTCAGGTTGCGTTCGCGCAGCATTGCAAAAGCCTGGGGACTGGTGACTTCGTGAATTAGATGCAGCCCGATGAAGAGTTGCGTCTGTCCAGACGGCAAAATGCCAACGGTGTGTGCATCCCAAACTTTATCAAACAGCGTCCCTGTACTCATGGTTTTTGTCTTGCCTGCCCGCGATCGGTGTGTAATGGGATTCCATTCTACCAAGCGATGTTGACAACAGGGAGAAAAGCTCTCAGGAGGCAAAAGACCGCAGGCAGCAGGCAAAGGAGTTTTTAGGTTTTAGGTTTTAGGTAACTGCCTAGGGCGCGTCATCAATTAGCTCCAAAACCTTGCGGTATCAGCCTAATCGCGCCCACCCCAACACACCAGGCTAGAGGCTGGAACCCTTGCTGCAAGACATGTGTAGTTATAATCGATGACAGCCTCTAGCATCTGGATTGAATCCTCAGACGGGAAAGGAAGAACTGGGGTTAGAGATATAGTAATGTTTGGCTATGAATCTAGAGGAAGCGCTGCAACCATCATTTACTGCGGCGCTTGCAACCCCTTCCCTTATGACCTTCCACATCGGCTGTGCAATTTGGGCGTACAAAGGTTGGTTGGGAGAGTTGTTTCCATCGGATAGTCGTGCTGCTGATTTTCTGCATCTGTATAGTCGTCGCTTTACGGCTGTAGAAGGGAATACGACGTTTTATTCCATTCCAGATGCTGATACTGTGAAGCGGTGGGCAACGGAAACACCAGACGGGTTCAAGTTTTGCCTTAAGTTGCCGAAGAATTTGACGCACAATGGTTTGTTGCAGCCTGCACTGCCAGATACGCTGGCTTTTCTAACAAAAATGCAGGGATTGGGCGATCGCCTCGGCCCTTTATTTGCCCAACTGCCGCCTAGCTACAGCCCATCGAGTTTTATCGATTTAGAAGCCTTTCTGACGGCTCTGCCTCGTGACGCAGCAGATTTTGCCCTGGAAGTACGCCATCCCGACTGGTTTCAAGCACCCCATGCAGAGAAATTGACTGACTTGCTAGGACGACTGGGCGTTGGACGCGTGCTGTTGGATACTCGTCCCATCTATGACGCACCAGACAATCCTCAGTTGCATTCAGAACGCAAAAAGCCGAAACTGCCCCTCCAACCCAGTGTGACGGCTCCCTTTAGCCTGATTCGCTTCATCAGCCATCCCGATTTAGCACTCAATCAACCTTATTTAGACGCATGGGTGGCACTGGTGGAGCAATGGCTCCAGCAAGGAACACGGCTTTACTTCTTCGTGCATTGTCCTTTAGAAGAGCGATCGCCTGCCAACGCCCGTCATTTCCAGACGCTACTCGAACAACGTCGTGTTTCTGTGCCGCCCCTTCCCTGGAACAGCATCTATACACCAACTCAGTTAAAGCTGTTCTAATCTTCAGAGTGCTCAGGGCAAAGCCAGAACTTACGCAAACCTCGGAGGTTTTGACCAGCCATGAAGCACCGTAACCAACGTTGTGGCTTAAATCTTCGAGGTTTAGTCAAGATGCGTCAGTCCTGAAAGCAATGAATGTGACGGCTCTTGAGTTCTCGTTCTTAAGCTATCGTTTTCCAGCAAAAGTGAAGGCGCGGAAGTGCAGCGCTTGTTGTTCAATGCGGTTGGCGAGGCGATCGCAGACTAAATTGCACAGCTCAAAGATCAGGTCATCTTCAACGCTGTAGTATGCCAGGGTGCCTTTACTGCGCCGATGGAGAATGCCTGCCTGCATCATGACTTTCAAGTGTTTAGAGACATTGGCTTGGCTGGTGTCAGTCGCCTCAACCAAGTCTTGAACACATTTCTCACCATCACGGAGGAGATTGAGAATCCGCAGGCGCATAGGCTCGCCCAGAACGCTGAAATATTCAGCAACCTGTTGAACAACTTCTTGCGAAGGCTTCGCAGATTTCATGCAAATTTAATGTGAGGGTCATGATCCCCAGATTTTAGCCACTCGACTGCTCTATAGCAATAGAGTATTTGATGACAATGCAAAATTTATTCAGAATTTCATCATTAATTGGGCAAATCTGGCGGTTGGTTTAAGCAACTGCGATGATTTTAAGCAGTCTGTTGCGCTTTAGGAAGAGGGGTGCGAACCAGAGTTGCTCTGTGCTGAACGGTTAGTCTGGGTTGAGACGCAATAGCAGTTGACCGTATTCGATCGGTTCGCCATTTTGCACCAAAATTTCGACGACTTCGCCTCCCACCTCGGCTTCCAACTCGTTCATCAGCTTCATGGCTTCGATGATGCAAACGGTTTGCCCTTTACGAATGCGATCGCCCACCTCAACAAATGGGGGTTCATCGGGAGCCGCCGCACGGTAGAAGGTGCCGACCATCGGTGAAATAATCTCGATCAGGCGACGATCGGCTTTACTGTCTCGCAAGATATCGCTTGCAGTTGGCTGTGCATGCGTCGAAGGGGGAGCATTTTCACCACTGTATCTAGCACCAGCGTCTCCACGACTATCGCCGAGTGCTTGCGGTAAGGCTGCGTTTTCAGATGGTGGAACATAGGCACGATCGTCGGCATAGAGCCGATCTTCAATCCGTACCCCGCGACGTACCGTTAGTTCAAAATCATCGCTTTTTAAGGTTAGTTCCGCGATATCAGTCTGGTTGATTGCTGCCAAAAGTTCGCGGAGTGCGTTTATATCCAGTGACACAGTTGATGTAGACCTCAAAAATAGGGGATAAGGGCGTGAAGAAAGGCTAAAAGATGAGGGCTAAAGGCTAAAACATGTTTTCCATTTATCCTTTATCCTTTAGCCTTCTGCTTTACTGCTCTCTCCCCAAATAAGAATCATTACGAGTATCAACTTTGATGCGCTCTCCGATCGTGATGAACAGCGGCACCATGACTTGAGCACCCGTTTCGACGATCGCAGGTTTGGTGCCACCTGTTGCAGTGTCGCCTTTCACACCAGGATCAGTCTGAGTCACTTCAAGCACGACAGAGTTGGGCAATTCCACTTCCATTACCTGTTCACCCCAACGCACCACGTTCACTTCCATCCCTTCTTTGAGGTACTTCACGCGATCGCCAATCTGTTTTGCGTTCAGACGAGCCTCTTCATACGTCTCCATTTCCATAAAGACAAAATCATCTCCGTCTTTATACGTATGCTGCATCGTGTTTTTTTCCAGGGTTGCCTGGGGCACGGTTTCACCCGCCCGGAACGTGCGCTCCATCACGTTTCCGGTTTGGACGTTTTTAAGCTTCGTTCGCACAAACGCAGACCCTTTACCGGGCTTGACGTGCAAAAACTCAACGACTCGCCAAACGGCTCCGTCTAGCTCAATACTTACGCCCGGTCGAAAGTCATTACTAGAAATCATGAGTGTGTATCGGGAGAAAATGTTCGGCACCTCATTGTACCGCTCTGGGGATACCGCGATGAAAAGAGGTGAGGGGTGAGGAGTGAGGGGTGAGGAGTGAGGGGTGAGGAGTGAGTTGAATCAGTTGTTGGTTGTTGGTTGTTAGTGCATGAGCCGTTCCTAACTCCTTCTAAAAACTAAAAACTAACAACTTTTCTGGTATGTCTATAGGGCTTTACAACTTCCCTGCCTTCTGCCTCCTGCCTCCTGCCTCCTGCCTTCATCCTCCTGCCTTTACGTCGCCGTACCCCCTATATGGCAAGATGAGTGAGTGGCAAAATTAACGAAAGTGATTTGCTGCTGATAGCTACTTGTCCGCGATCGCCTGCTGGTGGCAGTGATGCTGGCAATAAGCACCCGACCGTCTGCTAAATTTGAGCAATTCTTACTGAGACATGCAACTACAAGGCTTTGACCGCTTCAAAGACTGGCTGAAAACAGGCGCAACTCTCCTGCTGGTGGTAACGTTATCATTGGGTCTGAGTGCTGGGGTTGCAGCCAGTCCCACGACGATTATGCCTGCTGGCAATGCTATTACCGATGGTAAGGCGTTGTTGCGTTATGCGCTGCCGATCGACAATACGCCTGTTCGGGAACTGCAACGCAGCTTAGAAGATATTGCAACGCAACTGCGAGCAAATCGGCGGTGGGGTGCGATCGCCAGTGATGTGAAAAAAGCGATTTCAGTGTTGCGGGATAAAGAAACGGCGTTGCTTACCAGCGTTCCTGAAGCAAACCAGGCACAGGCACAAGCTTTGATCACCCAACTCAAAGAAGGTCTTGACCCGTTACAAACGGCAGTGGAAGCCAAAGATAAAGCACAAACGTTTGAGCAGCGATCAGCCTTGCTCGATCTGGTGAGTCAGCTTGAAGAAAGCATGGTGAAAGACTTTCCCTTTGAGGTGCCTGTCGCTTACAACAATCTGCCGCAGCTTAAAGGACGGGCGACGATCGAATTTACAACCAGCAAAGGCAAGATCACGGCGATCGTGGATGGCTACAGTGCCCCCGTCACGGCTGGAAATTTTGTGGATCTTGTGAAGCGTGGTTTCTACAATGGCTTACCCTTCACCCGCTCTGAAGAATCCTACGTTTTGCAAATCGGTGACCCACCCGGTCCTGAAGTGGGCTTCATCGACCCCAAAACGAAAAAGTATCGTGCCATTCCGCTAGAAGTGTTGGTGCAGGGGGATAAGGAGCCAACTTACGAGATCACGCTAGAGGATGCGGGACGCTACAAAGACCAGCCTGTGCTACCCTTCTCGTCTTATGGCGCCCTGGCAATGGCACGTCCTGGTGAAGACCCCAACGGTGGCTCGTCTCAGTTCTTCTTCTTTCTGTTTGAGCCTGAGCTAACGCCAGCGGGGCGCAACTTGCTGGATGGTCGCTACTCGGTGTTTGGCTATGTTATCGACGGGAAAGAGGTCTTAGAGCAACTGAGGGCTGGAGACAAAATCGAGTCTGCGAAAGTCATTCAAGGGTTAGATCAGCTTGTCGAACCAGACGTTGCTTAAGGGATGTGAGAAGTTCGCAGGCGGTTACGTCTGGCTAGGATGCGGGTAGGCGATCGACCTCGTTATTAGATATAGATAGGGAACTTGGTGATCCAACTTGCTACGCTCCAATCACAATTGGACTATCTCAATCCCCTCACAAACAAGTCATGGCAATTTTTGAGTGGGTCTTCTTGATTGGTTTTGGCGTGTTGGCTGGCAGTTCCATCACCAACATTCTGCAAAAGCAACAGCAGCAATCTCGACTAGAGCAAGCTTTTTATCAACTGCTGGAGGCTGAAAATGGCAACATCTCGCTCATTCAGCTTGCGGCGGCAGCACGGGTGAATGCCGCACTCGCCAAAAGCTATCTGGATACTCAGGTGAAATTTTTCGGCGCAGTGCCCGAAGTAGACGACGATGGCGATGAATATTACCGCTTTCCCAAGTTGCGCCGCTGGAGTGATCCGGAAGAATGGCAGTAGCTGATACCTGACGGCTCCTTCCTATAGTGGAAAATCGCGTTTAAAGCTCTCGCGAGTGAGGGGCTGATCGAGCATTAAGCCTTCACCGCCTAGCGTTTCCAGGGGCTTGCCTTCTACAGACAACCATACCTTTGCGCCTGGATTAAGGCTTGTTGCTGTGTAAAGCACTTGTCCTAATCTACCTGTCATAGACGTACTGCCACCGCCTTGTGTAAAGTCTTTCGACAGATCAATATGGATGCCGTCATTTTTAACAGCGAGGCTGCGAAGCTTTGTTTCAGGGGGAATGGTGGTTGTAACCGCAGCAGTTTTAGGACCGGCGAGTAATTCGTCGATCGCCGCTGTCAGCACTACATTTTGACTGCCGTCCGTTTTAATCGTTGCAGGACTGGAGCGAAGGGCGATCGCGCTTCCCGACGTTTGGAGCCAGTAAATTTGAAGGGGTTTTGCTTGGGATACTGGCGCGGTATTAGACGGTGGTTGCGTGGTGGTTGGGGCAGGCGCAATGGGCGATGCTTTTTGCTGCTCCGGTGAGCCTTGAGTCTGCTCTATTGCGGTGGGAGTAGCGGTTTTGTGAGCAGCTTGCCAACCCCACCAGGCAACTGCACTGCCCGTTGCCAGCACTAAGGCGGACAATCCTGCCGTGATTCCAAGCGGGAGTTGACGACGCGATCGTTGGTCTTCCATAATCTATTCTCCTTGCAAGTAACCAGGCTATCTGAGGGGACTTCTAAGTAACTACAGTCTACGCAACGCTATTTCGGAACCAGGGAATGTTCATCGAAAGTAATAGGCTGGCTAAGCGAATTTTACTTTCACAAAAGGCAGAAGGCAGGAGGCAGAAGGTAACGCTCCGTCCAACAAAGTCTTGACCGTTATGGTGCGTTCTGACCACTGTGTGTTGCTCTATACATCAAGGTTTTACCTGGACGAACGCTGCCACGTTGATTTGCCGCTCCGTTACATTCAATTGTAAGATTCTTGCCGTAATTCCCGACTTTTCTAGCTGCTGGAGGTCGGATTGCTCGCTGATGCCCTTGGCGATCGAGCGAATGACCTGCTCCGGCACGGCTTCGTTATTGATTAACACAGTGGGATTAATAAGCTGTAGCTGCCGCCCTGCAATGATTTCAACCCCTGATTCTGCCACAATTTTTAAGGTTGCAGGATCGTTGGCTTCTTGCAGTTCTGCTTGTAGTTGCAGCCGTTGGTTTGCCAGCAAGATCAGGCGGGGATTGAGCAGGCTGTAGCGTTGGTTGCGCTGTCTGCTATTACTTTGCCCCAGAGCGCCGCTCCCCAAAGCTGTAAGCCGCTTAAGGACGGTGGGCGATCGCAACGCCTGGTTTAGGTCTGCCTGCGTGAGAACGAGCCGCACCCCTGCCCGAAGCGGTTTTTCAAGTCGTGGTTTGCCGCTTCGTAGGCGACGAGCATCCAATTGGATGGGATCGGTTTCCAGTTCCAACGCCTCCAAGCGAATGCCATCAGCCGGAAATAGCCCTCGTCCTGCAATCCGCACCCGATCGACTTTACCCTGCACAAGCTGATAGCTGGGCGCATTGTCGATGCGAACTTCCAGTTGTTCGACGGCTTTGAACTGCTTCCGAATCGTGTTTTGAGCCACGCGATCGACCACAAACCCAGCCGGAGATACCAGCGTGATCAAGCTAGAGAGAAAGATGGTAAGAAATTCCAAGGCTACTCCCCTAGCGTGATCCCGCGTGCCTGCAATTGCTGCTTCAGACGCTCTAGCTCCTGCTCCGCTTGCTCTGCCCGTTGGCGCTCTTGCTCTGCCCGTTGGCGCTCTTGCTCTGCCCGTTGACACTCCTGCTCTGCCCGTTGACACTCCTGCTCTGCGCGTTGGCGTTCTTGCTCCACCGTTTCCTGATCATTTGGTAGTAATGTGCCGTCCGGCGTTGCCCACCGTAGCCAGGTTGCCTCGGTGCCTTTAAAGTCTCCTGACCAGCGAACCAATGCCAGGTTCAAGGTCGGACTGATTAACTGCCCATCAGCCGTGGGGGCGATCGGCTCATAGCTGCCGCCAATCAAGCGAAAGCCTGCCAGATCGGTCGCGTCAAAGGGGTTAAACCAGAAGTATTCGGTTGCCCGTAGCTGGTTCTGGTAAATCTCTTTCTTGCGTCCTTTGTCAATCGCGGCGGTGCTATCAGAGAGCAGCTCAATCACGATGTCGGGCGCTTTGGGTTCACACCACGTCACCCAACTTTTGCGCTCCCCTTTGGGCACATCCAACGCGACAAAAACATCCGGTCCGCGATAATCTTGGGTCTTGACCTGATCAGGGCTGAAATACACAAACATGTTGCCGCCCACATAGGCATCCTGATCGCCCAACCAGATCACCAGCGGATCAATCAGCAACTCCATTTGCAGTTTGTGTCGGGGTGATTCCATCGGGATACCGTCATCGTAAGGAAGCTCATCTTGAGTGGGCGGGATGGGAATGCCCAATTCCAACCATGATGCCTGTGCATGGGTCAGACTCTCAGTCTCAGGACTGTTAATCAGGCTTGTGTCTGTCATAAACTCCGCCTCGCTGTGGTTCGCAATCAGAGGGTGTTTGAAAAATGAGAAATCGGTTAGCAACAGATGGGAAACGGACAAAACAGATGAGAAATTCTAGCCTAAAACCATGCACTATCCGTTTCATCCGTTACTTAATCCGCTGCCAGTCATGCTTCTCAGACATCCTTTCAGGGTTCGTCATCACCTCTAAGCAGCAATCAGGCATTAACGGCGGCTGAAAGCCACTGTGTTAACGTCGGCACGACATCCTGTAGAGGCACGTCCTGCGATTCTTTGGTCGCACGTTTGACGACTTCAACCTTGCCTTGTTGCAGCGATCGCCCAGTCACAACCCGATAGGGAATGCCAATCAGCTCAGCATCTTTGAATTTTACGCCTGCCCGCTCGTTGCGATCGTCCAGCAAGGTTTCAATCCCAGCGGCATTCAGTTCTGCATACAGTTTCTCGGCGGCTTCGACTTGCTCGGCTTTGGCGATATCTGGGATGACGACGATCGCCTGGTAGGGCGCGATCGCAGCCGTCCACACAATGCCGTCTTTGTCGTAGGATTGCTCGACGGCGGCTTGTGCGAGACGCGAGACTCCCACCCCGTAGCAGCCCATCACCAGCGGTTTTTCTTCGCCCTGCTCGTTGGTGTAGGTGGCTCCCAGCGCTTGAGAATATTTGGTGCCCAGTTGGAAGATGTGCCCAATTTCAATGCCTCTAGCTGTTTTGAGGGTTTGGGTAGAGTCGTGAAGGGCACGATCGCCCGCGATCGCCTTTCGCACATCTACGACCAGTTTCGGCAACTCAAACTCTTTGCCCCAGTTAGCGCCGACAACATGATAGCCAGCTTCGTTCGAGCCAGTGACAAAGTGTTTCAGGTCAACTGCCGTTTTGTCTGCCAGCCGTAGGAACTTAGGTGCCACGGGATTGACCGCGATCGCGCCTGCGGGCATGGGTTTGGGCGGCTTGATGTAGCTGTCTTCGAGATTGGGTGCAATATACCCTAACGGCAACGGCTTGGCAGCCCATTTTTCTTGGGCAGCAGCATCGGGCACAGTCAAGGAGAGAAGGGTTTTACCGCCATATTGGTCTGCCAGCTTGGTCAATTCGTTTTGCAGTTTCACCTCGTTGACATCCTGATCGCCGCGAATGCTCACCAGCACGAGGGCAATTCTGCCACTGTCAAACACTGCCTGGTAGAGGACATTTTTAACGATCGCCGTGGGCGAACATTTGAGTAACTGGGCAATTTTGGCGATGGTCTCCGTTCCAGGTGTGTCCACCTTCTTGTAAGCCGTAAAGGGAGACGCTTCAACATCAGGTGGCAACGAGACGGCTTTCTCTACGTTGGCGGAATACTTGCCGTCTTCCGTATAGAGAACTTCATCTTCTCCAGCCTCTGCCAGCACCATAAATTCTTGCGAGCCGGAACCGCCGATCGCGCCCGAATCGGCATCTACGGCTCGAAACGCCAAACCACAGCGCTTGAGGATGTTGCAGTAGGCGGTATGCATCTTGTCATACTGTCGCTTCAATCCCGCTTCGTCGGCATCAAACGAATAGGCATCCTTCATGATGAACTCGCGCCCACGCATGAGACCAAAGCGGGGACGAATTTCATCCCGAAACTTGGTTTGAATCTGGTACAGGTTGAGCGGCAGTTGACGGTAGGAGCGGATCATGTCACGGGCGATCGTCGTGATCACTTCTTCGTGGGTCGGACCTAACCCCATCTCACGCTGCTGGCGATCGACCAGCGAAAACATAATGCCTTCCGCTTTAGTATAGGTATCCCACCGTCCCGATTCGCGCCACAGTTCGGCAGGCTGAAGCTGAGGTAATAAGCATTCTTGTGCGCCCGCTGCGTTCATCTCTTCGCGGACAATCTGCGAGACTTTCTGCAAAACTCGCCACATCAGAGGCAGATAGGCATACACGCCCCCCGCAATGCGTCGAATATAGCCTGCCCGCAGCAACAGCTTATGGCTGGGAATTTCCGCCTCTGCTGGATCTTCTCGAAGCGTGACAAACAGCATTTGAGACAGTCGCATTGCCCAGTTCCTTTACAGACTTAATCATCCTCTCAGTCTAAAACATCCCAGTACGCTCATTGCCTGGATTCAGCAACACCGTTTTCTACGTTTACGAAATAGAGTTGTCCCAAAGTGTAGTTCTGTTTAAGCAATCGTAAAGTGCCAATCAGCGCGGCTTTATACGTCGTCACGGCACGTCTCACCAGTAATTTTCGACCCGATCGTAACTCGCTCATCGTCACTCAGACTTGCGTTCCAACAGCATCGCTTGCAGGGTTTCTACCACCTTTGATGTAACGCTTCAATGAACCCAAACTATGCTGAACCAGATTTCGGAGCAGTCCATGCACCGTGTCCGTTTTCTGCTGGCTTTCTGCTGGCTGCTACTCATTGCCTCTTTGTTTTACGATCCGCTTTCGCCCTGGTTAACTGACCCAACCCATACGGTAATTCCATTGCATGTGGATGCCACGATCTGCGTGAAGTTGCAGGGGCATTGTGTAGAGGCGGCACCCTACGCACTCGGCGCACCCATTTTTTGGGGCATCGTTGTACCAGCGTCGATCGTCATCTTGCTGGTGGGTGGGCACGAAGCGTGGCGGCGCATGTGTCCGCTTTCCTTTTTGTCTCAATTACCGCGTGCGTTGGGCTGGCAACGTCAGGTCAAGCGGGTTGATCCCAAAACCAATAAGACTCGTCTGGAACTGGTCAAAATCAAGCCCGATTCCTGGTTGGGGCGCAATCACTCGTACTTACAGTTTGGTTTGTTCTACCTGGGGTTGTGCAGTCGGTTGCTGTTCATAGATGCCAATCGGCTGGCGCTAGGATTCTGGTTGCTTGGCACGATCGCCGCTGCCATGACGGTTGGTTATCTGTATGGAGGCAAAACCTGGTGCCACTATTTCTGTCCAATGGCTCCAGTGCAGCAGATTTATGCAGAACCGGGTGGCTTACTAACGAGCAAAGCGCATACGAGCGATCGCAAAATCACCCAATCCATGTGCCGCACCACAGAGGCAGGCAACGAACAGAGCGCATGTGTGGCATGCAAAAGCGGCTGTATGGATATTGATGCCGAACGAGGCTATTGGGAGCGAGTCACACAGCCAGAGCAAAAATTTCTTTACTACAGCTATGCCGGACTCGTGGTTGGTTTTTTTCTGGACTATGAGCTATTTGCGGGCAACTGGGATTTTTACTTCTCTGGTGCCTGGGCACGCCGCAGTGATGACCAACTCAATGATTTGCTGCAACCAGGCTTTTACCTCTTTGACCATGCCATCCCAATTCCAAAACTCATTGTGGTGCCGATCGTCCTGGCACTCTTCAGCGCTGGTGGCTACGTGGTAGGACGCATCTTAGAAAAAGCATACAAGGCGTATCTTAAGAACCAACGAGCCGCGCTTAGCCCTGAAGTCATTCAGCATCGCCTATTCACCGTTTGCACCGTCAGCATCTTCCACTACTTCTTTCTCTTTGCAGGTCGTCCGTTTCTTAGTCACCTACCGCTCTGGGTGCAATGGCTATGGGATGCTACGCTTCTTTTCGTCAGCGCCTTGTGGTTTTATCAAACCTGGCAGCGCAGCCCTGAAGCTTATGCCAGAGAGAAGTTGGCAAATCAGTTTCATCGGCAACTGCTCAAGCGTCATCTCAATATTTCTGAGTTGCTGCGTGGACGAGCCATCAAGCATTTGAAAGCAGAGGAAATCTATACGTTAGCGGAAGCACTGCCCAACTTTAAGCAACACAAAGGGCTGACCGCGTATCGTGCTGTGCTGCAAGAATTGCTCGAAGAAACGCCCATCACAGCAGGTAGCCGCTTAAAACTGTTGCAACTGGCACTCTATCGGCAAATGCTAGCCCCTTTATTGTGGTCTCAACTGGATGCATCCAGGGAGTCTATTGAGGAGGAGTTGCTCGCTGTTGAAGCCATGATTCAGGACCAAACGCTAACGTCAGCTTCGGCGACTCAACCTAAAGCCAAGCAGCCCAAAGTGATGTTGATGTCACCAGAAGCGCTGCCGCCCGTATGGTCATACGCTCAATCACCACTCAAGTAGACGGCACAAAGCGCTTCCGCAATGACTCGGCACGGCGGCTGGCAGTGGCATTTTTCGGCTCAATGGCTAGCACTTGCTCGTACACCTCTAATGCCTGGGCAGTGAGTTGCTTGCGCTCATAGGCGTGACCAAGATTGTTCAAGGCAGTCACGTAACCTGGTTCGACTTTGAGAGCCTCTTTGTACTGCCGAATCGCCAGGTCGTACTGCTCTTGCGAAAAGTACGCAAAGCCAAGCGCGTTGTAGATGGCGGCGCTTTCTGCTTCCTCAAGGTCTTCTGCCTTCAGCGCTTTCTGAAACAGGATGACTGCTTGAGAATAGATTTTCTTATCCAGGTAAATGCTGCCAAGCTCATAGTATTCCTGAGCCGTGCCCGCTTCCTTTGATAGTTTGGACTGAAGCTTATCGAGCACAACTTCGACTTTGCGCGTCTTCCAAATTTGCCCGACCACTGCCCAACCCGCGATCGACAGCAGCACAAGCAATAAAGAAACGTACACGATCGGAAATGATGTGTTCATAATCGAATGTTAACTCGCCCGCATAACAGTCAAAATCGGCTCTACGTCAACTTTATCGCAAAATGGCAAAGGATCCTAAAGGCTGATGGATCTAGCGTCTCTTACGCACGTCCAGCGAGGATGCGGTTACTCTCTACCGGGCAAGCCCCAGTAGGCTGCGCGTTCTTGCAGCCACCCCTCAGCCGTCCAGCGCGCAATGATTTGATTAATTCGAGTATGGAGGTCGGTGTACTGCACACCTTTGGGCATCACAATACACAACGGCTCTGCGGAAAGCGTTGGCGTGAGCAAGCGATAGGCGGAAAACTCCTGCACCCAACCCGCCAGCACAGTGGCATCCCCTGCAAAGGCGATCGCGTCGCCCTTTTCGAGCAGGGCATGGGCAGCTTTGTAGGAAGGAACGCTGATCAAATTGGCTTCCGGCAACCGATAGCGCAGAATGGCGATCGCGCTAGAGCCGTCCAACACTGCAATAGAACGCTTTGACAGATCGGCGAGTCGCTGGACAGACGCATCGCGGACAACCAGCGCCGTCCCATCCAGATAATACGGCACACTCAGGCTGACAAGGCGTGCCCGCAAAGGGGTTCCAGTGACGTGAGCGATCGCAATATCTGCTTTGCCATCGATCACCGCCGTAAGCCGATCCTGGTTACCAACTGGCTGCCATTCCACCGCGTCTTTTCGTCCCAGCAATTCCTGCGCTAACCGCTGAGCAACCTCAATTTCCAACCCTTGAAGCTGACCGTCTGCCCCTCGAAAGCCCAGTGGACGCACATCCTCTTTAACCGCCACGATTAAGCGCCCGCGCTGCTGAATCGTCTGAAAATCTGCCGCAGCAAATAATGGAAGCACCGGAACCAGTGCCCCCATCAAGCTAAAACCCAAAACAGTGCTCAGCAGCATCAATGGTTTGATGACCATGCCAAAGGACAACATCCAGAGTCAGGCTGTTTTCTTGGCGACTGTGCTAACGACTTCCATAACCTTGCTGAAGCCAGCAGGATCAAGAATTGCCATTTGCGACAGCATTTTACGGTTGATTTGCACGTTTGCCTTTTTCAAGCTACCCATAAACTGGCTGTAGCTCAACCCATGCTGACGAGCCGCTGCGTTAATGCGGGTAATCCATAGACGGCGAAAGTCGCGCTTCCGTTTGCGGCGATCGCGGTAGGCATTCCGCAATGCCTTCATCACCTGCTGGTTGGCTGTACGGAAAAGAGTGGAGTGAGAACCCCGAAACCCTTTTGCCAGCTTCAGAATTTTTTTGCGGCGCTTACGAGCGACATTGCCGCGCTTTACCCGTGTCATCGTTACAAGTTCCTTGAGGGTCTAAACACTGTCTGAATCTAGTTTCGAGCTTTGGGTTTTGAGTGATTCGTCCAACTCACCATTCAAACCTGCGAACTCACAACTCTAGAGATAAGGGAGCATCAAATGGACGTTTGCTTCGTCCCGTTCATTCACCACTGCCATCCCAGCAAGCCGTCGCTTCCGTGAAGCACTCTTGTGTTCAAGTAGGTGGCTTCTATACGCTTTGCGGCGCAAGATTTTTCCACTTCCGCTCGCTCTCAGGCGTTTTGCAGCGGCTTTGCGAGTCTTTAGCTTTGGCATGGGTTGCTTTTATTAACACAGTCTACCATCATACTACTGGCAGTCTAAAAATCGCAAGATTGCTGTTATGTCTCAACAACTGTTACGCCTCCGTTATGAGGTTAACCGGGAGACGTAAGCGGGATTTAAGGTACAGGCGTTCATTCAAGGAGTTTCTGGCAAGGCGTGGGTGTGCCAAATGTAGTCGGCACTTGGACGATCGTCCAGATAATCTGATGTTTGAGCGTTGAGCAGGAGCGAGATCTGGGTCAAGGATGGGCGCGATCGTGCCCCTTGCATTCGTCGGGCAACCCGTGCGGGAATGCCGTCGCCGTAAAGAAGATGTCCCTGCCCCACCAGTACGATAACAAGCGCCTTGGGCTGTTGCTGGAGCGTTTGAGCAATGCGTTCTGCCATCGTTTCATCCCACAGGACTTGCGCCTGAAAGAACCGCTCCAGGTTGACACTTGTGCTTTGCCCGTGATGGCTTTCGGCGTAGATTTTTTGCAGTCGATCGCGATAACTATTCGGACCCAATACGATCGCAGATAACGGTGGAATAAAGCGCCGTTCTGCCAGAGTCAAGCTTTCTAAGCCAGTACGAGCCGTTTTACGGGTGACTTCAGTGGGTGTATTGAGGGCAATGACAGGCAACCGATTCGCTTTGGCAAACCGCAGAATGGGGGCATAAAAGTCCCAGTTGTACCCCCAGCGCTTGGCGTATTGGGTCTGAGCTTGCAGTTCATTTTCAGTCAACGTGCCATCCATATAGCGATCGAGCACAGACTGATAGGGGCGTTGAAACATCTCCATGCTGATCGCCAGCGTTGGACGCAAGCGATGCAATGCCTGGATGAGGGCAAGCTGTGCCTGGTGATCTTCAGGGCGATCGTGGGTTTCGCCTAGATAGACCACATCCGCCTGTGCCAGTTTGGGGAGTACCGACGTTAAGGCTTCATCCTGTCGGCGCTGAAGATTGAAGACAGATCCCTTGAGGACTGCGTCTGGGTCAGGCGAAGCTGCACTGACTGGCACAGCGCACAGTAAAACAAGCCCCAATACCCATGTCCAAAGTTGAGTCATTTGGCGAATTGACATAATGCATTGCGGTAAAGCGATCGTAGACTCGTCGGGACGTTACATATAACGTCCCGACAAACATTGAACTACCAGGATTTGATTCAGGTTTACAACCATCATCTTGAGCATCTGGGATGTTGCTGGGCGATCGAGGGGCACTGGTTCACATCCAGATTTGTGGTTTATTCTGCTTAAGAACATAATTAATTCCAAAAAGCAACCGAATAATGTATCAAGAAACTTGGACTAAGCGTTAATTGTTGTAACGAAGTCGTTGTTTTTTGATGTGTAAGTACAGCATACTTAACCTCAAATCGAAGTGGATTTAACCACGCCCCGGAAGAGTCTACTCCTGCCTGGAAGGGTCACGACGCTACGATGGCTGTCCTCATCCTAAGAGGAAACTTAAGCCTAAAAGTTGTGTAAGCAAAAACAGTTCGAGCAAAGCGCGAATCGGTGCTTCAGGGTCTCTCTGCAAAGAAGACACTCTGACGATCGCTGAATGACTCACACGCAGGTAGTGTTCTAAAAATGTTGTTCACGATTTTTGTAAGGACGTTACGTGTAACGTCCCTACGGATCGCTGACCACGCGTTTGAAACACTACTATGTTCGCCATTAGTTGGTAACGTTTGCTCAAAGAAAGACTCAGCCATGCCCCTGGATGCAGTCTCCTGCTGATGTACGCTTCATGCTGTTTGGCTGGCTTTATTTGACAAACTTATCTAACAAATTTGGATAACAAAATGGCTTTCTCAGTTGAATCGACTGCGGCTAATTTATCGACTGCGGCTAATTTATCGACTGCGGCTAATTTTCAGCGCCATGGCACAGCAACTTCTTTCACATCAAGGATGGCAAAAGTTCCCCCGGCAAAAGTATCTTCTCTAGCTGCCTTATGGGCGAAGAACTACATTATTTCGGTGACAACGCGGGATGAAGCCGAACGGTTACGAAAAAGTGCCGATTTAGCAGAGATTACCTCTCAGGAAGGTCGCATCCGCACGGCAAACCACCTGAAGCAAACGTTGAAATTAGCCAGCGCTCAGGCGTGGTCATTAACGGAAACGCTTTTATCAGAAGAAGTCCGGCGGCATGGCATTGATCTGAATGTGATTAACCCGTGGCAGATTGCGGCTGATTCTCATGCGCTGTTTGAGAAAGCACTGGATGCCTACGGCGATCGCGTCACCCCTCGACGGCTCTCAGTGCTAGTGGGTGGTGAGTTTGGGCGAGTGCGTCAAAAATATACGGCTGACGATCCACGGGCGATCGGCTTTGTGAGTATGCAGTTTCACTACACGGGGCAAACGCTGCTCGAAAGCCTTTCCTCCGCAGAGCGACTGCTGCTGGAACCCTATTTTAAGGTGATGGATGATCACCTCTATATGCCACTCCGGGCAGCGTATGAAGCCGCCGCCAACCATCCAGTCACCTCTCCACCGCTACGAGCCGTGCAGCATTTGCTGCCCATTAGCACGCGCATTGCCCAGGAAGTGTGCAAGCAGATTTGTCGCCAACATCCCAGCTACGAAACCTATAGCGGCTCACTCAGCACGCCCCAGGTAAGAACGTCGAGTATCCGTGATGTAGAGATGTTTCAGGTGTATCTTTGCCTGTGCGTGTTGGAAGACAGCATTCAGTCTGTGCAGCGAGAACTGTTCCCCCTATGCGCCATGCTGTATCCACGCTTAAACGTGAGTTGGCGGTTGGTGCAGGAGATGCTACAAGCGATCGGCTGGGAAATGCACGATCGGCTTTCCCCCAACGATGTTTCACTCTTTTTGCCTTATCTGGGCGCATTAAATGAAATGTTCTCAAATGAAGTGTTTCAGAGCGCGTAGGAGTCAGTGATCTGTAGGGACGTTACATGTAACGTCCCTACTAAAAGCGAAGCCTGCCTTCCGTTAAAAGCTTGAAGCCAGAAATCAAGGCAGCAAAGGCGATCATAAAGTTCCACAGGTTGGTGGGTTTTAGCATCACGCCACCGCTGAGAAAGACGAGGACAATCCCAAAAATCAGCAGAATCCAGCCAAAGCTGCCTGTTTGGCGGCGAAAGAACAATAGTGAAGTCACTCCGCCCATGATGGCTAAAACGGAACCAACTGCTGGGAGGTTGCGCCAGAAGTAAGGTGAATAGAAGGTCGAAAACATGATGTTTTGACCGAGAAAGTACATCCCAGCCAGCATCAGCAGAATGCCAAACAATTGACTCATGGGTTTTAGCTTCGTCCTACTTTGTATTGATTATTCCCTACTTGAGTTCAAGATCAGCGTAGAACGGTTTTATTCCGGATAGTTCACTAATCTTCTTCTGGTAACGACAGTGCAAGCTGATAGATTTGGCGGCGGGGAAGGGCGGTTTGTTGTGCCAGTTGACGGCTGGCTTCCGATCGCGAAAGCCCCTGCCTAAAAAGAGTCTGCAACTCTGCTTTCAGTGCCGCTTCTGATAACACAGGTTGCGTGACTGCGGCTCCTGCTACGACGATTGTAAATTCGCCCTGGGGTTCGTGGGTGCTGTAGTAGTCGATCGCCGCTGCCACCGTGCCTCGCCAAATTTCCTCATAGCGCTTGGTCAATTCTCTAGCCAAAGCAATCTGACGGTCTGCACCCAGAATCAAAAGATCTTGCAGCGTTTGCCGCAACCGATGAGGCGCTTCGTAAAAAACCAGGGTACGCGACTCGGTTTGCAATCCTTCCAAAAAAGCACGACGGGCAGGCGCTTTAGCAGGCAAAAACCCTTCAAAGACAAAGCGATCGCAGGGTAGCCCGGACGACACCAGAGCAGCGATCGCCGCACTCGCACCGGGAACTGGCACCACCAGAATCTCTGCTTCTGCACACGCCTTCACCAGTTCATACCCAGGATCAGAAATACCGGGCATCCCAGCATCCGTGACGAGGGCAACACTCTTTCCCTGCTGTAACCGCTCCACCAGTTCTGCCGTGCGACTGTGACGATTGTGATCGTGATAGCTGATTTGGGGCGTAGTAATCTGAAAATGGTGAAGGAGCTTCCCCGTGTGACGAGTATCCTCCGCCGCAATCAAATCCACCGTCTGCAAAATCCGCACAGCCCGGAAGGTCATGTCTTCGAGATTGCCGATCGGGGTGCCGACGAGGTAAAGCGTTCCGGGCATGGGAGGGAGAAGGCAGAGGGCAGAGGGCAGGAGGCAGAAGGGGGAGGGATGGGGGTGAAGGCAGAAGGATGAAACGATGAGGGATGAAGGATAAAAGGCACTGATAGCTGACCGCTGACCGCTAGGCAGAAGGCAGAAGTAACTCCCTACTCCCTACTCCCCACTCCCCACTCTTTTCTAACAACTAACAACCAAAAACCAACAACTTCCCCTCCCATGCCCCATCGCGGACTTTTTGTTGGCTTAGTGACGCTGGATCTGGTTTATCGGGTCGATCGCCCACCAACCGATAACGAAAAGATTGTGGCTTCTGACTACACCGTAGCAGCAGGTGGACCTGCGACCAATGCAGCGGTTGCGTTTAGCTATCTGGGCGATGAGGCGATCGTGCTGGGAGTGCTGGGTGCCCATCCCATGACTCAGTTGATTCTGACAGATTTACAGCGATGCAGGGTGACACTGGCAGATCTCGACCCAACGCGCTCCGATTCGCCGCCCGTATCTTCCATTATGGTGACAGAGAAGACGGGGGAACGAGCCGTGGTTTCGATCAATGCCGCGAAAACGCAAGCGATCGCCAGCAGCATTTCCGCTGATAGCCTACACAATATCGCCGTGGTACTCATCGACGGGCATCAAATGGAAGTCGGACGGGCGATCGCAGACCAGGCAAGCGCTCAGAAGATCTCGATCGTGATCGACGCAGGTAGCTGGAAACCTGGCTTTGAAACGGTGTTGCCGCTTGCCGATTACGTCATCTGCTCCGCTAACTTTTACCCTCCCCACTGCCAGACCGCTGAAGACGTAGTAGAGTACCTTTCAGCGTTAGGCGTTCCTCATGTCGCCATCACACGAGGACAGCAGCCAATTTTGTACTGGACAGCAACCCAATCAGGGCAGATTGACGTGCCCACTGTGCAAGCGATCGACACCCTGGGCGCAGGTGATTTTTTTCACGGTGCATTTTGTCACGCCATTTTGCAGGAAGATTTTAGAGACGCGTTGGCGATCGCTGCCCATGTCGCCGCCCAATCGTGCCAGCACTTCGGCACACGTCGCTGGATGGAAGGGTGAGAGGTGAGGAGTGAGGGGTGAGGAGTGAGGAGAGAAGGATAAAAGGTATAAAGTGTAGAAACTTAGCCTTTAGCCTTTAAGTGGTCAGCTTTTTAGCCTTTAGCCTTTAGCCTTCATCCTTCCCCTTTCATCCCTCATCCCTCCCCCTTCTGCCCTCTGCCTCCCGCCTTCTGCCTCTCCCCCAGCTGTCAGCGATCAGCTTTCTAGCCTTCATCCCTCATCCCTCTCCCTTGAACCATCTCCACCCCACCGAATTACACGAGTTACTGACGATCGCCCGCAGCATTGGATGGGGTGCGGCTGACATCCTGCTTAACGTTCGACTGGCAGATTTGGCGATCCAGGATGCCACAGGTGAACCGATTACAGCAGCGGATACGGCTGTTGACGACTATATTCTCAATAACTTGCACGCCAGTTTGGGGCGCACTGAATTTGCCTACTTGACCGAAGAAACCTACAAAGCTCAGCCCAGCCATGAACGTCTAAGAAAGCCACGAGTCTGGGTGATTGACCCGCTTGATGGCACCAAGGATTTTATTCAGGGCACTGGAGAATACGCGGTTCACATTGCGCTCTTGGAGGACGAGCGCCCTGTTTTAGCTGTCGTCGTTTGTCCCGCCGCTGCAACCCTCTATTTCGCCACTTCAGGTAATGGCACCTTTGTCGAAAAACAGCACGAAATACCCGTTCCGATTCATGTATCGCAACGGAATCGGGTGGAAGAGTTGACGATCGTCGCCAGTCGCACACATCGCAATGAGCGGTTTAACCAGCTTATGCAGCAATTTCCGGTGCAAAAGCAGCGATCGGTTGGTAGTGTGGGAGGCAAGATTGCGACTATTCTGCAACAGCAGGCAGATGTGTATGTGTCGCTTTCTGGCACCTCTGCCCCCAAAGATTGGGATCTGGCAGCACCAGAATTGATTTTGACGGAGGCTGGTGGGCGTTTCACCCACTTTGACGGTACCCCGTTGCGCTACAACCAGGAAGACGTAAGCCAGTGGGGCGGTTTACTTGCCAGCAATGGATATTGTCATGATTTTTTATGTGCTGAGGCGATTAGGATCTTAGCGGCGATCGACGCATCCTAAGTTTCTCAGAGCGATTGCAACGGATGGAACAGATGAAACAGATGATTTTTTCAATTTTTGCAAGCAACTCATCCGCTTCATCCGTGACCAGATCTGTTGCGAACAAAACTCCACGCTTAGAGTAAAGTGATCCTGTTAAACCCCCTACCCTACACCCTATCCCCTGCACCCTTTTCCCTATTCCCGACAAGCCATCACCGCATAAAACGGATCACCACCCCCCATGCCCAAAAGCTGCATAAAGCTAGGGGCTTGAGACTGCTTCACAATCACTTCGGGTTTCGTAAAGCCAGGGACGGACGCAAAATAACCTTCTACCAGCCGGACCCGATCGCCCTCAGAGCCATCGCGCCATGCCTGAATCGCCTTTTGGTAGAACATCCGGTTTGAGAAGCTGATAATGGCGATACCACCTGGTTTCAGCACGCGATGGATTTCGCTAAAAATCGCTTCAGGGTACTGAATGTACTGCACAGAAACTGTATTCAGCACTGCATCAAACGACTGGTCTTCCAACGGCAGCTTGGGTTCCTGGTTCAAATCCTGCACAAAGTAGTGGTCTAAGCGCGGGTTGCGTGCCAGTTCTTCGCCGTTTAACCCGTGCCCTTCGACGTGGGCAAACGCGATCGCCTCTGGCAAATGTGACACCCAACTGCTCATCAGATCCAGAATGTGTGTGTTTGGCTGCAACCGTTCTTGATACAGATCCGTAAGCTGCTGGATAAAGCCTTCATCGACATGGGTGACAAAGCGCGGTTGCTCGTAAAAGTAACGGTCGTTTGTTTCGTCTAATTTGGTGCGCTGGTCAGGACGTAGCAGCATGGCTTTTAAGAAATCGTCAGTTTGAATGGTTGAACGTCGATTATGAAGATATATTAACAAAGTTCAGCCTGACTGGGCGATCGCCTGCTTCAGATTGCCGCTTTCGTTGAGCATTCAGAGTTCAATTGCGCCATCCTCCGTTCAGTCTTGCCATCGTGTGCCCCCGACTCGTCCGGAGCCACTCAAAATTTTTTGATAAATGGACTGTACCCAAGCCCAGGTTTGTCCCCGATCGTGCCACTAAGAGTCCAATTAAAGCCCCATCTCACTGCCAGAGAACTGAAAAGACAGTACCAGCAAGCGCAAGACCATATTGAGCTACGACGCTGGCATTTGCTGCATCTGGTAGATCAGCAGTGGACTATCAAGCAAGCAGCTCAGATGGTTGGGTTTAACTACGACTACGCCAAAGAAATCGTCCGCCGCTACAACCAGGAAGGTCCGATCGGCGTGAAAAATCGGAGCCAGCGCGGACAGCCTTCACCGCGATCGCTCCTCACCCTGGCTCAGCAGCAAGAGCTTCAGCAAGCACTCCAAACGCCACCCTCTGAAGGTGGGCGCTGGACAGGCTCTAAAGTTGCCCGTTGGATTGCCACCAAAACGGGTAAACAGGTGTGGTCACAACGCGGCTGGGAATACTTGCAGCGCCTGAGAAGCTAGGGGCTGTCATCAGTGACGACTACACATTGCTTGCAGCAAGGGTTCCAGCCCCTAGCCTGATGTGTTGGGACGGGCGTGACACTGCTGATACGGCAAGGTTTCGGAGCTAATTGATGACACGCCCTAGAAGCGTGCCAATAAACAGCGGCGAATGAATTTTTCCCTCGTAACGGTTGCTACTCAAGCGTTCAGCGACATAAGCTAATTTAGTAGGTGTTCACATTTCGTAAAGATTTTATTGGAATCACTAAGATTGATGACAGGATTCCGCTGCAATTTGTAAAGATGGTGCTGGTAAACGTCGGCAGATCTAAAGACGGCTTACTTCCATAACAAATGAGGGAGCAACAAAGAATGGTAGATGCGACTGAGAACCAACCAATGCATCGTGTGGTCATCGTTGGAGGGGGATTCGGCGGGCTGTATACCGCCAAAGCATTAGGTCGTGCGCCAGTAGAAGTCACGCTCATTGACAAACGAAATTTTCACTTGTTTCAACCGTTGCTGTATCAAGTTGCAACCGGAACGCTCTCTCCAGCCGACATTTCATCCCCGTTGCGTGGCATTTTGAACAGCAGCAAGAACACCCAGGTGCTCATGGATGAGGTGATCGACCTGGATCCTCAAGCGCAGACAATCACATTGAAGGGTGAAGAACTTGCTTACGATACGCTAGTGGTTGCTACAGGAGTGAGCCATCACTACTTTGGCAATGATCATTGGAAGCAAACGGCACCCGGTTTGAAGACGATCGAGGATGCGTTGGAAATGCGTCGCCGGATCTTTATGGCGTTTGAAGCCGCCGAGAAAGAATCGGATCTGGAGAAACGCCGCGCCTTGTTGACGTTTGTTATCGTGGGTGGCGGACCAACAGGGGTAGAGCTTGCAGGCGCGATCGCCGAGCTTGCCTTCAAAACGCTCAAAAGTGACTTCCGCAATATCGACACGACCGAAGCACAAATTCTCTTGCTGGAAGGGCTAGATCGAATCTTGCCCCCGTATCCACCAGAGCTATCGGCAAAAGCAGAAGCCTCTCTGACCAGATTGGGTGTCACTGTCGAAACAAGCGTTTTGGTGACAAATATCGACGACAACACCGTCACCGTGAAGCGGGATGGTCAGGAAGAATATATTCCCGCACACACGGTTCTCTGGGCAGCGGGTGTGAAAGCCTCTGCGATGGGACAGGTGCTTGCAGACAAGGCAGGTGCCACCCTCGATCGAGTCGGGCGAGTGATGGTTGAGCCTGATCTGAGTCTTGCTACCCACCCCAATATTTTTGTCATTGGCGATTTAGCGAACTTTCCCCATCAAGGCGATCGTCCCTTACCCGGAGTGGCACCCGTGGCGATGCAAGAAGGCGAATATGTCGCCAAACTGCTCAAACAACGCCTGGTGGGGCAAACGCTGGCACCGTTCGTCTACAAAGACTTTGGTAGCCTAGCGGTCATTGGACAAAACGAAGCGGTCGTCGATCTTGGCTTTGTGAGGTTTGATGGCTTACTCGCCTGGTTCTTGTGGGTCTTCGCTCACATCTATTTCTTAATTGAGTTTGACAATAAGTTGATCGTGCTGTTGCAGTGGGGCTGGAACTATTTCACCCGCAAACGTGGCGCGCGCATCATTACAGGTGAAGGGTTGCTCAACGACGAAAGCCTGTATGAAGCGCCAGCCAGTAGCCAGGAACCAGTCAAAGTCTAGACAAAGATTGACGTTGCCGTGGTGCGATCGCCATTGTCAACGAACCACACACTGGCTCTTTAAATCTGCTGTTACAGAACCGATCGCACGTCCATTACTCAACCGATATGTCCGCATAAAAATATCTGGCTGCACCCCGCGCATCTTGCCGCCCTGCACGACAACGACACCACCGTCTTTGAACGCTTGTGCGCTGGCAGCAGACCCTTCAAAGACAAAAGTGCCAGGAAGATCAATCGCTTGCTTCACTCGCGATCGACTCTTTCTCAACCCGTATGCTTCAACATCATCGCGGTGCAGCGTGGAGCCATCACCTGTAATCACCGGGGTCATTTTTTCTTCAACAAAAGTATAGGTAGGGTTCTACAGATCTACTAGCCTAAGCTGTTGTGCAAACGCGATCGCTTGCTTCAGATCGTTTTTGCATGTAGCGCTTCTTTGATTGCCATCTTTGAAAAAATCTGTATGATGCTGATGGTTATCTCCATGCTTTTTAAGGTTTTTAATTGGCATTAAAGAAACCTTTATTTCAAGCTTAACCTTTAGTTTACTAAGACTTAACCTGGCATAGCGAACGAGCCATGCTTGCATTAGTTTTCTGCGCTTAAGTTTGTCTTTGTCAAGGTTACTTTCACGATCGAGTTATGAGCAAATCATTGGCTGTGTATTGTTTTTCTCTTGTTTAAAAACAGTAGTAAAGCACAATGCTGCAACTGATTGCTTCCTCAGTCTTTAGGCTCAAACATTCTTTAGGCTCAAACACAACTATTGACTCTACCCTACGGCGCTTAAATGTCTGAAGCTGCAAAATTTAATGCCATGATGCGATCGTCCGGAGTCGCTAACTCGCCCGAAGATGCTCAGCCATTTATTCTCATTGTTGAAGATGAAGCCCTGATCCGTGAAACGATCGCAATGGCACTGGTGGATGAAGGCTATCAGGTACTGGCACTGGAAGATGGTCGTCAGGCGTTGGGCGTGGTGCGAGCTTCTCAGAGTAGTGAAGAGGGAGAGATGCCTGCGATCGACCTGCTGATCCTGGATTTAATGCTGCCCTACATTAATGGGCTCGATTTATGCCGCCTCATGCGGCAGGACGGTATGACCACACCGATTTTAATGCTCAGCGCTAAGGGCACGGAAACCGATGTTGTGGTTGGGCTAGAGATTGGAGCCGATGACTATTTAGCAAAACCGTTTGGGATGCGAGAGTTAATTGCACGGTGTCGCTCTTTACTGCGCCGTGCGAGTCGTCAGCCGCAGCTTCAGGAACAGCTCGTCATCCAATTTCAAGACATTGCGCTTTACCCTCAAGAGTGCCGGGTTATAGTGCGCGACGGAGCCGTTAATTTATCACCCAAAGAATTTACTCTGCTGGAATTATTCATGAACAACCCGCGCCGTGTTTTTTCCCGCGATCAATTGCTAGAGCGTGTCTGGGGGATCGATTTTATGGGCGATTCTAAAACGGTTGATGTCCACATCCGCTGGCTACGAGAAAAATTGGAGGTCGATCCAAGCAGTCCACAGTACATCATTACGGTACGAGGCTTTGGGTATCGTTTGGGCTAAGACCAGTCATCCCTGCTGAGGTTCAGCACCCCAAGGAATGAAAAGGGTGTGGGGTATGGGGTAGAGGGTATGAACAACCGCATTTTTAGAGCAATTCTAGAAAACCACTCTACAGATTCGTTCTTGCCGCTGAACGCTTTCCCCGCACCCTACCCTCTAATGCTGTCCAAGGGCACACCCAACCAGCCCAAAAAGTTTTGCGCTTGACTGCGAGATGGTTGCTCAACTGGAACAACCTGAAAGCGCGTCATTCGCGGTTCTGCTAATGTGACCGTACTGGACCGCAACTCATCCTGATGAAAAAAGGAAAGCTGTAGACGATCGCCCGATCGAAAATCTCGTAATCGCTCACTCAACTGATCCGCCGTCACCCGCAGACCGTTAATGGCTAAAAGCTCATCGCCAGCATCGATTCCGGCTTTGCGAGCAGGCGACCCCGTCTCGACAAATTTCACCACATCGCGTCCATATTCTGGCTTTACCGTCAGACCCAGATAAGGCACGCCGTCTTCTGCGCCACTGTCCGCTAACAAGCGCAGCCCAAAGGGGTTGAGATACTCATCAAACGGCAAGTCATCCGTTCCGTGCAGGTATCGCTCAAAGAAGTCCGTTAAGTCGGTTTCAGCAACTTCCTCAATGATTTTCTGGAGTTGGGCTGGCGTAAAGCCCACTTCAGGTTTGCCAAACTCTTCCCACATCTGCCGCATCACATCATCCAGCGATCGCCGATTGCCATGTCGTGCCCGTATCAGCAGATCGAGCAACAGCGATACTATTTCTCCCTTCAGGTAGTAAGACATCTGGGAGTTTGGACTATTCGCATCCGATCGATACAGCTTTACCCAGGCATCAAAACTGGATTCACTTAATGGCTGTACTTTGCGTCCCGGTGTCATCTGAAAGCGGGTAATCTCACGGTTCAGCGCTGTTAGGTACGTTCGCAAATCGTAAATGCCTGCCCGATAGGGAATGACCAGATCGTAAAAACTGGTTGTACCCTCGCTAAACCAGAGCGATGGCGTATAGTTTTCTTGCTCATAGTCAAACACCTCCAGCGCTTTCGGGCGAATCCGCTTCACGTTCCACAGGTGAAAAAATTCGTGCGCCACCAACTGAATAAAGCGATCGTACTTATCCTTGCTCCGAAACCCAAAGCGCTGATAGATCAACGAACAAGACGACTTGTGCTCCAGCCCACCAAACCCTTGAGACGACAGGTGCAGCAAAAAGAGGTAGCGATCGTAGGGTAAGCCACCAAAGAGATCTGCTTCAACCTGAATCAATTTTTGGATGTCTGGAATCAACCGCTCTGGCTCCAGATTGCCCTCTCCCCAGACTGCTAGCTGGTGTGGTTTCGACAGCGCCTCAAACGCATACACTGCATGGCGACCAATTTCAACCGGGCTATCGACCAGGGTGTCAAAATCGGCGGCTTCAAAGGTGTTTGCCGTCTTTAAAGCTGGAAGTGATGTGGATACATGCCAGTCAGTTGGAGGGACGATCGTAATCTGTAGGGGATAATGTTTATAACCCGGAATGTAGAAGAACAGGGCGGCTCCATTGAAGTAGCCATGCGTCCCATCCAGGTGATTCGTTCGCACGGACAGTTCATCGGCGTAGATCCGGTAGCGAAGGATCACACCTTCGTGCCCCTGGGTTTCGATCTGCCAGTGATTCTTGCTGAGCTTGCGCCAGGGTAAGGGGGTGTTTGTGCGATCGTCCGCCGCCGCAAAGTCCTGCAAGTGTCTGGCATATTCCCGCACCAGGTAAGATCCCGGAGTCCAGACGGGCATTTTCAAGTCAAGCAAATCCTCTACATGCTGACAGCCTTTGACGTGCAGGCACACCTCAAACAAGTGTGACTCTGGCTCTGGCATCGCTACTTCATAGTGCAGTTGCAGCGGCGGCAAATGAGGAAAGGTCTGCGAAGCGGGCTTTCGCTCTGTATTAGTATCGGCTGACTGGAACGGCTCAATCTGTCCACTCTGATCCAGATCTTCTCGATTCATGCCTCGTACTACTCCTGAATGACAAATCCTGAATGATCAATCTCAATGACGAACACAACACTGCGTCACGGCTGCGCCACTAATCGCCGTTAGCATAACAGTCGATCGCCGCAATGACTGTATCAGCCTGAACGCTAAACTTTTCCGGCTAGATGCATCAGTTGTTTGAGGTTTGTTAAACAGACCGTATGACTGGCAGCATCGATTTTGATCCACCCTTTGCTGTCTAGCTTTTCCATAATTTTGGCGGTTTCCTCAACGCCAATGTCGGTCACATCCGCCAGATCCTTGAAGGGGATGTTGAAAATTTCGACTCCATGCTGCGTTTCATGACCGTAGTTTTCGCCCAGCGAGACCAGCGTGTTTGCCAGCTTGACAGCAGGCGGTTGATGCCGCAACTGAAAGCGGATGTTGGTCTGGCGCAATCGTCTCACCATTAATTGCAGCATCCGGTGATGCAGTTGCGGATCCTTAAATAAGGTTTGAATGAATCGCTGTGCCGAAATGCTGATGAGCTTCACCGCAGAAAGGGCGATTACATCGGTCGATCGCGGTGATTCATCCAAAATCGCCATTTCGCCAAAGAAGTCGCCTTGTCCCAGCACGGCTAACGTAACCACATCTTCGCCTGATCCAGAAAGCCGCCGTACCTTAACCCACCCAGAAGCCACGAAATAGACAGCGTTCCCCCATGCATCTTCCATTAACACTGCCCGATTGGCGGGGTATTCATGTTCAACGGCAACCGATAGTAGCCACTCCAACGTTTCTGGGCTGGCTGCCGTTAAGAGGGGGAAGAGTTCACTAAACGCTTCGATCTGCATGAAAGGTTTATGAAATAAGGAGGCTGAACAGAAATCACAGCAAGGGCTAAAAAGGCGGCATCACTGCCTATGTATCATCATGGCAGGATTATCATGGCTTCTTGGAGGGAGAATCTACGGATTCTTTGCGTCAACGGTCAATTCCACCTGATGGGAAGAATAGTAGCAAGGTTTGAGCTGCACTTGTAGAGTGTTTTTCAAAGCGCCCTGCAACTTTTGGCGAACCTCGATCGATTCCTGACGGTTCAGCGCTCCAACCTCTAAGATCTGCATGACTGACGCGCTGTTACAAAGACTCAGATTCCTAGTATAAGCAGTCTTCTCTAAACTGAGGATTCTAGATTTGGCATCACTGTCTCAACGGCTGCTTTAAGTCTGGGACGCAACAATTCAACATAATTTGCCCAGCCGACTAAAATTGGCTGTTTGTGTGCCAGCGTCTCAGAATCTATATCAAGGGGCGAGAAACTGATCGATCGCCCTTCTAAATCGCAGCACACCAACCCGGCGGCTTTTGCCAGTGCTAACGGACCAACGGTATCCCACAATTTGACTCGACCGTTGAGATACAGGTAAAGCCCCGCTCGTCCTAAAATCACATCTACCACCTTCAGCCCAAAACTACCCAGTGAATAAAACTGTGCTTCGGGGATTAATTGGGCGATCGCACTACCAAACCGCGACTGGTCACGATGCCCAATCAAGACAGGGCAAAAGCCAGCCGTGGGTGATGCTGGCTCAATGCCAACGAGCGGTTCAGGTACCGCGTCTGCCGTCGCCTGAAATACCCCCCAATCTGATCCACCATAGTAAAGTTGGTCGTAGGCAGGGGCATACAGCCACCCCGCGATCGGCTGATAGTCTTGCAGCAAGCCCACCATGACGGCGTAATCACGCTTGCGGTGAATAAAATCTTCCGTCCCGTCGATGGGGTCGATACACCACAGACGGTTATGGCGATCGTGAAACTTCGTTCTTGACTGTGCATTCTCTTCGGTGATGACACCATCATCAGGAAACATGAGCTTGAATGCCGCTGACAGCTTTTGATCCAGAAGCGAATCGATGCTAGTAACGTAATCATCCGGACCTTTCTCAAACACCTCAAACTGACTGGCGGACATTTGCTCGGCATACTGACCGCAACGACGTAGCAATTGTCTAATCTGTTGATCAAGCTCCAGAGAAATCGGATTCATAGCAAAAGCATTGCAGTTAAAACAGGACGTGAGACGGCTGATCAACGGTCGAACGCGGCGCTTGCCATTCATCTTACGCCCAAACCCTCGAAGCCCAAACAAAAAACGGGCTAACCGGGGAAAGGTTAACCCGCTAGTTTGGGAACGCGTAAGGAAACTACTTTTGTAGTACCAGTTTGACGTTTGCGTTTTGCAGACCAGGGCGCTTGACTTCAGACAAGGTCTTGTTCACAGCATACTTCTGGTTGATCGAGTTGATTAGCTCGGTCTGGTTGTGCTTTTTAGCCACGCCCCAGAGGTCAGCAATCAGGTCAAATGAACCATCGGTATTGCGAGACCAGCCCAGATCGTATTCGCCTTCCAAAACAGCAACGATGTCCGAACGAACACGTTGACCGTTGTAGCCACGAACATCAGCATCCGTCTTCACCGAGATCCCCAGATCACGGAGAGAAGCCTTCAGGATTTCGGCATCAGTGATCTTGGTACGCAGAGTGCTAAAGTGAGACATTTGAGTTTCCTCCTGTGGAGATTTGAGAACAACGTTTGGTGGTCAGGAGCTAACAACGATCGCTATTAGCTTTTGGGTCGGCTGCTAGCAAATGCTAGCCTTTCCTCCTGTTGGGAGCAGGAGAAAGCTTTTAGAACTCAAGTCGCTGATATTCAGCCACTGAGGACGCAGCAGGTCGCGCGCGCTGCCTTGCCCAGTCCCGAAGGGCAGTCACCTGCTCAGTCATGGTCTTAGAAAGCGGTAAGGTTGACTTGATCGCCGCAATAATGTCCAGTTGAGTAAACTCTCGATCCTGGGCAAACGCTTCGTACATGGCGGCGACCAGTGCTTGCTCAATCTCGGCTCCTGAGAAGCCCTCGCAAACATTTGCCAACTGGTCTAAATCAAAACGTGCAATCTCGCGCCGACGCTTGGAAAGATGAATTTTGAAGATCTCTTTACGCTCTTCACTGTTGGGCAGATCGACAAAGAAGATTTCGTCAAAGCGTCCCTTCCGCAGAAACTCTCCTGGCAAGCGCTCAACCCGGTTTGCTGTTGCCATCACAAACACGGGAGACGTTTTCTCTTGCATCCAGGTAAGAAAGGAACCAAAGATGCGGCTAGAGGTGCCACCATCGGAATCGGCTGAACCTGTGCTGCCTGCAAATGCCTTATCCATTTCATCAATGAAGAGGATGGCAGGTGAAATCGATTCGGCTGTTTTCAAGGCACCGCGCAGGTTGGCCTCCGATCGCCCTACCATTGAGCCGTCATAGACCCGCCCCATATCGAGGCGAAGGAGCGGTAAACCCCACAAGCGAGATGTAGTTTTAGCAATCAGTGACTTGCCGCATCCAGGAACTCCTAAAATCAGCATCCCTTTTGGCTGAGGTAAGCCGTATTCTCTGGCACGCTCAGTAAAGGCATTCGATCGCTGTTTCAGCCAGCGCTTTAGTTCTTCCAAGCCACCCACTGAGTCGATCGTTTCGTCTTCTTCAACGTACTCCAAAATGCCGTTGCGACGAATCAGTTGCTTTTTCTCAGACAGAACAATATCAACTTCTTCTTCTGTCAAGCGCCCAGCCGTTACCTGCGCTTTGCGGTACACTTTCTCGGCTTCATCTCGTGTCAGACCCAGCGCCGCTTTTAGCAACTTTTCCCTCGCTTCGGTGGTGATGCGTCGAGTGCGAACCTGCTCAAGCTGCTGTGAAAGGACGTGGTTTAGCTCACCCATGTCCGGCATGGGGTAGTCCAGCACAGCTACTTCCTTCTCTAGCTCAATGGGAATTTCTTGCACCGGAGACATCAGCACGATCGCCTTCTGACTGCCTTTGAAGCTTGCGATCGCATCTCGTAGCCAGCGAATGACCGGGGCAGAATAGAACGGATGGAGATCCTTGAAAACAAAAATTCCAGGCTCTTTGTGGCGAATCACCCATTCAATGGCAGCTTCCGGAGAAACCGTATTGTGCTGGGTTACATTACGGGGTTGACCGTACTCCACAATGCCATGAGTCACTGTCCAGATGTATACACGGCGTTGCGGCTTTGCTTGAGCGATCGCTGCAATGGTTTGCTCAGCCCGCTCTTCCTCAGAAGTCACCATGTAGACGAGGGGGTACTGGGCCTGTATCAGAATACTAAGTTCTTCTTGCATAACATCAACCCATGAGAGACAGTGCAAACATTAAAAACCTAGAATCCTTAACTTGCTTAAACCCCAATAGCAGATGACAACTAGCTGCCGGGCAAGGGTGCATCACTAAGGCAGCAGATCAAGAAGAACACTCCTAGCAGGGAACCAACTCACCCTCACCTTGAGAATCAGCTTTGATAGAGGCAACCTTGGCTACCTGCACCTTACCCACTGAGACCTTCTCCTCAAGCAGAACACCGGACTGCGTGCGGAGTGAGACCATATCATCTCCCCTTAAAACAGAAGGAGACGAGCAGTCTGGGCAGGTATATACCCTGTGAGACTGACCATGCTTTGACTCCTCATACCCATCGACCAACTCTGAGTGGGAGAGGTAAAACACGATCGCTCGTTGAGCAATGTCTGTCATCGTCTCAGAGTCTAATGCCGCTCGAATTTTTAGCTGACGGTGCAACTCTGGCGGGAGATATAGCGTAACCTTCTGCTTGTCTTGCATAGAACTCTCAGTTGTGTACCCGGGTATGAATGCAAGAATATCGACTGCACAGGCTGCTGTCAAGACTCCAACCCGTCATGACGGCAATATCGTTACATTTGTTTGCATTCATTGACGCAGAGGGGCAGAGGGAAGCAGAGGGGGCGAGGGAAGCAGGGGAGACAGAGTTTTGAGTTGAAACAGTTGTTAGTTGTTAGTTGTTAGTTGTTAGTTGTTAGGTGATTTCCGGCAAAGAAGATACCAAATTAAGCGGGTTGGATCAGGATATCCCACTTGGGTAACAACGGCTTGCGTTCTAATCTTCGCTCCACTGCTTTCATCGCTGCTTTGGAGAGCGAAAT
>JAHHHL010000022.1 GCA_019359375.1 Lyngbya sp. HA4199-MV5 | reverse complement strand
ATGCCGAAAGGCTCGAAGCTTGTCAAAATTACTCATAGTCAAGTGATTTGAAACGTCCTTGACTATTAAGCAGTCAGATCGTTCGGTCTGGCTGCCTTTCCTCGCTCTTTAGTCTAAACTCCAGTAATAACTGTAGTGACCCAAAGGAAACCCGAAAAGTTGCCGTTCTCGCCTGTGGAGCCAGGTTATGCTTCAGCCAAAACGATCGTCCTGGTGCCGCTTTCAGAAGATCCATCTTTTTTCGCGAGAATGACCTTTTACGCCGATTGTTTGGATACTACAGGAGTTGGTTCAGAGGGCTTCGGTTCTTCTAGCGGTAAGCCCAGCACGTCATGATACAGCTTGTTGTACTCGACAGCAGACTTATCCCAACTGAAATTCGCTGCCATGCCGCGCTGTTGCAGTTTGCGCCACGCATCTTTAAACCGGAAGCCTTCCCATGCCCGCACCATGCCTGTATAAAGATCTAGCGGTTCATAGCGATCGAAGGCATAGCCCGTTCCCTTTTCGTTAGCAGGATCATGCGGTTCAACCGTATCCACCAGCCCCCCGGTACGCCGCACGATCGGCACACAGCCATAGCGTAACGACAGCATCTGGCTAATGCCGCAGGGTTCAAAGCGAGACGGCATCAAGAAGGCATCACTACCCGCATAAATGCGGCGCGACAACGCTTCGTTAAACAGCAGATACACCGACATGCGACCGGGATAGCGCGAGGCTAACTGCCACATCTGGGTTTCGTAGTAGCGATCGCCCGTCCCCAACAGCACAAACTGCGAATCGGTATATGCCATAAAGCGGTCTAGCACCTGGAGTACCAGATCCAACCCCTTTTGCTCGACGAGGCGTGTCACCATGCCAATCAAAAAGGCACCCGAATTGACTTCTAACCCCACTTCTTCTTGCAGCGCAATCTTGTTGGCTTTCCGCTGATCGAGCGTCTCTGCCGTAAAGGTCTGCGTCAGGCTCTTGTCGATCGTTGGGTCATACGACTCTGTATCAATACCGTTCACAATGCCCGATAGCTTGCCGCTGATAAACGACAGCAACCCTTCCAGCGATTCACCATAGGCAGCCGTTTGAATTTGCTGAGCGTAGGTGGGGGAGACGGTGTTGACGCGATTGGCAAACTGTACCGCTGCTGCCATTGTGTTGTGTCCCTGCATATACCACGGGCACCAGGTCATTTGCTCCAGCTTCCAGCGCCACGGTCCCTGATACGCCAGATTATGAATGGTGAAGACGGTCGCAATATCGGGCGACTGGTGCATCCAGACGGGAATCATGCCCGTGTGCCAGTCGTGACAGTGAATAATGTCGGGCTTCCAGTAGTTCCAGGCAAATTCAGCCGCACCGTTGGCAAAGAGAGTGAAGCGCCACTCTTCCATATCGCCCGCATAAATATGCCTTGGCAAGAAGGATGGATGTCCGAATAAGTATAGTGGCACATCGGTTCCAGGCAACACCGCTTCGTACACATCAAAGCTCTGAAACATCGCGCTGCCTGACCAGATAGGCTCCTTGGGCACGGTCATTTTGTCGGGTAGAAAGCCGTAGTAGGGCAGAAAAATCCGCACATCATGCCCCATTTTTCGCAGCACTTTGGGAAGCGCCCCCACGACATCTCCCATCCCGCCCACTTTCGCGATCGGCGCTGCTTCTGCGGCAACAAACAAAATTCGCATGTTGAGTCTCGCTCTCCCTCAAGGACTGCATCAGGTCTTGCTCAAACGCTACCAGCTTTCTGCTCCCAACGGGTAGATCGATCGCAGTTATTGCCCAATTTGTAGGGGAAGGATAAGGGATGAGGGATGAAGGGTGAAGGATAAAAAGCTGACTCCTGACTGCTCCATCAACTCAAAACTCAAAACTCTCAAGTCGATCGCTCTTTAAGAACACGTTAAGAGTTTAAGAACTTGTTAAAAGATGAGGACAACTGAATTTCTCTGTGTAACGTGAGAAGCAAGATACCTCCTAACTGCGTCTCTAGCCCTGTGAGTTGCCAACGCTGCGTCACTTCACAGGGCTTTTATCTGGCTTCATCTTTTATCTGGCTTCATAGCGTTCTCACTCTTTGACTGGGCGCGATCGCGTGATGTCAATGATGATCGCCCCGCTAAAGTCTGGAATGGGTGCAGCAGGCTTGCACAAACGCACTTGTACTTGTTCTACAGGGACGGACATCAACGATGCGGTGGGATACAGGACAGCATCGGCGATCGCGGTGGCTAGGCGCTCTAACAAGGTGAATTTTGAGGTTTTCACGAGTGTCTGGACAGAGGCAATGATGGAGCGGTAGTCGAGGGTGTCACTCAGGCGATCGCTCTGCCCTGCTACCGCAAGATCCAACCACAGCGTCAAGTCCACTTCAAACCACTGCCCCAGAACTTGTTCCTCTGGTAGAGCACCCGTATAGCCATAGCAGCGAATGCCGTTGAGCTGAATCCTATCCATGCGTTGAATCCTGAACTGGAAGCAAGAGACCTTTGCCATTACCGCTGCATCGCTTGACGTGATGAGCGCGATCGCCTCAAACCTCTATCCAGTCTACGGGTTTAGGCATGAACTAAAACCTCGGAAGTTTAAGCTATCACATTGGTCACGATGCCTGCTGCCTGGTTTAAACCTCCGAGGTTTGAATCGATCGGGATTTCTTGCTCAAATAAGGTTGACAGATTGGCTCCAGTTTGAGAAGCTAAAGATCGTCTGAATTTCGCGGGTGTAGCTCAGTGGTAGAGCGTCACCTTGCCAAGGTGAATGTCGCGCGTTCGAATCGCGTCACCCGCTTCCCCTGCAGGGCTTTCGCGCCTTGATGTAACGGCAAGCTTCCAAGCGGTTAATTGTCCAACTGCTATCATTTCGCGGTGGCAGTTGTGTTGTCTTGACTTAGAGTTTATACCAGACACGGCTGTTTCATTTCAGTGAGCGAGTGTGATTGGCAACGGATTTGTAGCGGATGAAGCGGATAAATGATTTATGAGTAGCGAATGAAGACATCTGTTTCATCCGCTTGCCGTCCGTTGCTAGCGTTTGGGCAGCAGAATGAAATAGCCCTGCTGTAGCAGACCTGAGTTTGAAGCTTAGAATTTTGGCTTTAGGCAAAAGCCCCGGACAATTTGTCCGAGGCTTTTACGTTGCGTTGATCGCGCTTTGCTATGCGGCTCGTTTTGGCGAGTTGGTTGGTGCTGACACCGTCTTCGCTCGCTTCTTCTCTTCTGACTGTCGAGCGCGTTCTAACTGTTGAAGAGCAGACAGCATTTCCGCTTTTTTGAGGTGCTTGTTCTTCCCATGAGCATCGCGCCATTTGATGCCAGCTTGCTGGCACTGTTGCCGCAGTTGTTCGACTGGGGAGAGCTTGCGTTTGGTAGGCGAAACGGGTTCAGTCACGGTTGCTTGACGCTGTGTGGTCTGATACGTCCGCCAACCAGGAACTTGATTCATGCGACGATGCGTGTGTAAGGCAAAGGCGCTGGCAATGTAACCAATACTAAACACTTCAACGGCAAGAGATGCCTGCGAAAAAAAGTATGACATTGGTAAAAACTCCTGAAGACATTAGGATGTGTCCCACTGATCCCAGCGTGGAGAGGGAATGTAGCGCGTGCTGGGAAATAACACCGATCGTGTGTACCGCATTGGACTTTAGAAACATCGGGTTACGCGCATTGTAATAGAAGATCCTCGAACGATCGCGTCGCTTTTAAAGAAATTTTTAAGCTTGTCAACGTCTCCCGACATTACAGCAGATAGCGATTGGGTGGGCTATTGCTAGGGGCTGTCATCAATTACTACTACACAGTGCTTGCAGCAAGGGTTCCAGCCCCTAGCCTGGTGTATTGGAACGGGCGTGACACTGCTGATATTGCAAGGTTTCAGAGCTAATTGATGACACGCCCTAGAAGCGTTGGCGGCAGAGCCGCTCAAACGCCGTTCCTAGCCAGAAGCCAGGAACGAGTGCTTGGTCAGGCTTTTTTCTGGCAGACGTGACACAAGAGGGGTCAATCGCTTCTAATGGCTCGTCTGGGCAACCGCTTCGGCTTTGGATCTAGACAAATCTTGAAAAATGATCTGTTCCGCAATTTGCGCTTGGGGCGGCTTGCTGGCAATTTTGTCTCGCCGATCGTCCTGCTGTCGAAGGTGCTCCGGCTGTTGTGCCACTTGCTGCTGTCGATAGGTATCTACCGCACGGGCGATCGCAGTCAGTCGTCGGTTTTGGTCATGCGTAATCGTGCTTTCTGAGTTACCCAAACCCGGTGCATCCCAACGATGACGTTGCACATCCCAATACGATTGAGTGCGCGCCCACAGCACCGCTTCTGAACTCGCAAGCCCGCGATCGTGCGCTTTTTTCAACCATTCAACATATCCAGGCGTGTCCAACGCTGCCAGAGGAGACTGATTGGCAAGGTCAACCGCGTTCAGCTCTTCTTCCAAAGAAAGCGTCAGGCGATGCAATGCAGCTCGTTGTCGAAGGGTATCTGCCTGTGCCTGCAAGCGCCGTAGCTGCTTCTCATCAGCCTCCTCGGGAGACTGCGCCGCATGTTGATACGAGAAACTGCCCAGATTCCAAACTCCATTGCCCGGATCGGAGTGTCCGTAATAAGCACGGGTCTTGTTGCCATCGGCGGTGCGAGTACCTTCCGCATGACCGACGGCGCGTGCGACGAGAGAGTCAGAGCCACCGTCAAAAAGGTCTGACGAAGCCACGGTTGGAGCAACTGGCTTGACAGTTGGCAACGAGTTTGGTGTGGCAGATTTTGCCTGTCTATCCGGTACCGCGAAGGATAGCGCGATCGTGTCTTGCTGGCGATCGTCGTCTTTGTCCACATCAGTATTGCTGGCGATCGCCGCTGTGGCTCTTTCAGGGTGGGTCTGTTCTACCTGAGCTACTGTGAAGTCGAGGTTGATTGAGTCTTGAGCATGTGCTGGCAGAATCCAGGCAACCAAGATGAACAGCACCACCAAAGAACATCTAATCCCAGGCTGAATGGAGAGTGAAATCATGCTTAAGACATGAACACAGAACTTTGGTGGGAGCTGATCGTGTTGCATAGTCAGAATGTCTCTTGAGACAGCAGAACTGGTGAATGATAAGCAGCATTACTTCTGCTCAAAATTTAGTACAAATGTATTAATTTGGCAAGACACAACTATTCCTCAAAGCAGCCGTTCTTGAGGAAGTTGGCAGGTCGCCCGTTGTTAGCGCAGCAAGAAAGCAGGAGCACAGCGAGACAGCAGGACGATCGGTTGCCCGGTTGCATCTCGCGTTAGGCTTTCTATCAACAGTTCTTCTATCTGACCGTTAGGATCATGAATTAAATAACATCGGCAACTTCAGGCTTTTACCTGTACGGGCGCAGCATTCGGCAGGTGTCTCTGGGCAAAGGCAAGGACTTTCTACCGAATGCTACGCCCCTACGCAGAGAATTACACCTTAATAAATCCACGATCGTTAGGATGCCAAACTCGTCGCCCTGGATACCACAGCTAACGGATGATGGCTCGTTTACCTTTTTCTCAGACGAATTTGGCGAGGCGTTCCATAGTCGTCAGGGTGCCAGGGCAGAAGCGTTTCAAAAATTTGCTCAGGCAACAGCGCTAGTGCAGAAAGCCCAGCAAGATCGTGTGTGGCTCCTGGATGTTTGCTACGGTTTGGGCTACAACACAGCCGCTGCGCTAGAAACGATATGGGCTGTGAATCCCAACTGCCAGGTAGAGCTTTACGGGCTGGAGTTAGATGCAACGGTACCGCAGGCTGCGATCGCACCTCCCCTGCTCGCTACCTGGTCACTCACTGTACAGACTGTTTTGCAGCAGATGGCGCTCACCCATACCTGCGTTACGCCTTTCTTAACCGCAACGCTCTTGGTAGGAGATGCACGCCAGACTATTCAGTCTCTTTGTCATCAAGGATTTCAAGCAGATGCCATTTTCTTTGACCCGTTTTCACCGCGTCGCTGCCCACAATTGTGGACGATCGAGTTTTTTACACATGTTGCACGTTGTTTAGCACCCAACGGCAGGTTAGCCACCTATTCACGCGCAGCAGCCGTGCGATCGGCCATGCAAGCAGCAGGGCTGGCGATCGGCACCATTCTACTTGGCTCGACTCATCTCCCGCATGAGTGGTCACAGGGGACGATCGGCAGCTTTGATGGACAGACCCTACCACCCCTTGCACCGATGGAACAAGAGCATCTGCAAACGCGGGCAGCCATCCCCTACCGCGATCCTACGTTAAGCGACCCAGCAGAGGTGATTCTGGAGCGTCATCAGCAAGAGCAAGTGCTGTCCCTGCTGGAATCAACCTCAAGCTGGAGACGACGTTGGCATATCCGATAGCGCATCAAGGGTAAATGACTATAGCAAATGGCAGGAGGCAGAGGGCAGAGGGCAGAAGGCAAAACCTTGCCTAGCAGTGCTTTGATGATGATATGTCCTAATCAACCTCTCGACTGCTATAGCACCTCACCATCGGCTGCCACGCTTGCCTTACTACACGTTCTGGCACGGCTTTGCAGGGGTATCTCTACGTTTCTTTGCGATCGATCCATTTCTGCACCGTAATTGGCTCGTAGGCAGCGAATGTATCTAGCAACCGATCCGGGTCTTGCGCTTCTAAAATGAGCGATCGGTGGGCGGGACGGACGAACTGTTCTGCTGTCGCGTGATCGGCTAATGCAATGAGTCGATCGTAATAACCCTCGATATTGAGCAAGCCACAGGGTTTTTGATGGAAGCCGAGTTGTGCCCAGGTCAGCACTTCAAAAAATTCTTCAAAGGTGCCGAAGCCGCCTGGAAGCGCAATAAAGCCATCTGACAGATCCGCCATCATCGCTTTGCGTTCGTGCATGGAACTGACGATGTGAAGCTGCGTCAACCCTTTGTGCGCTAGTTCTTTCTCAACTAAAGCCTGGGGAATGACACCGATCGCCTTGCCACCTGCTGCGAGAACAGCATCCGCGATCGTGCCCATAAGTCCCACATTGCCACCGCCATAGACCAAACCCAGCCCACGCTTGACCAGTGCTTGACCCAATGCCTGGGCTGCCAGTTTGTAAGCGGGTCGGGTGCCCAGGTTGGAGCCGCAGAAAACGCAGATGTACTTCATCATAAGGAGAAGTGGCTAGAGAGGCTCGATGTTGAGCATGAAACAACTGGGTATCGTTCTCATAATCGTTTCTTGTCTGGTTTGGCTGGCGATCGCGGCGGTGCCACTGCTGCCATTCACGCTGGCGCAAAAAGCCGCGATCGTGCCGGGGTTGCTGATTGGAGGTGAGGTGATCTTTTGGTGTGGTGCGCTGCTGGTAGGCAAGGAGGTTGCAGCCCGCTACCGAGAACGGCTCAATCCTCGCTTGCTATGGCAACGGTGGAAACGTTCGTCTCGAAAGTAGCCAAAGTAACGGGTTAGAGGGCTTCGAGTTCTACGTTAGATAGCACTTGCAGACGAATGGTGCGATCGCCACCGCCTGTTAATGACGTTTCGATGATGTCTCCTGAAAGGGGAGCAAGGCAACTGAGGAGCGATCGCAAATGAGGGGTACTGGCACCACTATCAAGGTAAAGCCGCTCAGAGAGAGCATTGAGCCGCTTCCAGGTGAGGTAAAGCTTGGTTACGGTTTGCTCAAGCTGAGCCGCATGATTGACCAAATCCGCCGCCGAACTGAGGCATCCGAGGCGGAGCGCTTCTTCCAATGCCAGTTCTAAATCCAGCGATTCATGGTTCAATGCCTGCACATTCGCCGCCGCTTCTAGATAACGCCATAGATACTTCGCTTCGGAGGTGGCTTGCTTCAGCGTATCCACATCGGGCGTTTCGGCGACCGCATCTCGAATGGAGGTCTGATGGCTCTCCGGGAGCTTCTGCATTTCCTTCACCAAGGGAGCCAGATATTTCGCTGGAATGGTGTGGTCAGCCGCTTTCTGCTTGACTTCAGTGGGTAGCAGATCGGAAGTCATCGCCGTCCAATCGTCTGATAATTGGCGGACTTCGCGGCGGGTGATGCGATCGCCCCGATGGGCGGCATCGCTCACCATTTGCTGCACTTCAGGAGCCGAGTGCGCCGTTTCTACAAAGGCGCGTTTGCTAAACTGATTGACATCTTCTGGTTCCAGATAGCCGCCATCCAAAAGGGTATCGGCACTGTTTGCCAGTTCGATCATGGCATATGCTTGACTTTTGCTGATCTCCCGATCTTTCAGCCAGTTGAGGAATCCCGTACCGCGTCCATCACCATGACGCTTTTCGCGATCGCGCACTGCCCGCAAGATCCGCCCGCGCCAGATGTCGGTTTGGAGGTCAAAGCGATCGCAGACCTGCCACGCCTGCTCCACCTGCTGCTGAAACTCCAGTTCGGGAATGTGCTCATCTTCTGGGTCAGGCAACCGAAAGTGAAGATCGACACTCGGTTCAAAAGCTCTCGAAACGCTATGGATAGCGTCTAAACGTGGGGGTGCTTGTACCATTAGCGTACTCAGGCAACAGTCGCATCATTATGGCACGGCTTGAGCGAGGCTGGGAAGGGGAAGAGGGATGTGTTTTTGCCGTTGCCCGCATGGATACTTTAGCTAAACAGCGATCGAGGTTTAGAGGCGCACGATCATGCCAACGACTGAACCGGGTATTTGCGGTGTCATTTCGTAGCAACTGAAGCAATTCCAAATTCAAAACTTTAGGAGGAGTCAGTTGCCGGGGAAGGGTCTGTGTCAGAGAGTATAAAATTAATCAGATGCTGCCAACTGGTGAACAGGAAATATTTGGTGAAGCTGAGGATATTCGGAAAGACCCCTTTATGAGTCTCGCGCTTTTAGCGAATTCGCTGATCGGAAGAGTTAACCAACTGCAAGACGGTGTGAAACTCGCTGAGGAGGTATTGGTTGAAGCAAGTTTACCTGCGGCGAGTGATTGGGAATGTTAAGCTACGTTCTGGCAAACGCTTTCAGACTTGTAAGATATCCTGTGCGATCGCTTCCAGTACAATCATCCAAATTCCACTGAGTATCACCCATGACCTATCAGTATCTACTCGATACTAATATTCTTTCAGATCTGGTCAAGCATCCTCAGGGTCGAGTGTTTCAACAGATTGCAACGATCGAGGAAGGCAGCGTTTGTACGAGCATCATTGTGGCGTGTGAACGGCGATTTGGAGCGGTTAAGAGCGGTTCTTCTCGCCTGACTCAGCAGCTAGAACGCATTCTTGAAGTCTTGCCAGTGCTGCCCCTAAAGCCACCAGTCGATGAATGCTACGCCGCCATTCGTACTCACTTAGAGCAAGCAGGAACCCCGATCGGTGCCAATGACTTGCTGATTGCGGCTCATGACCTGGCTCTTGATATAACTCTAATCACAGCAAACACTCGTGAATTTGAGCATGTGCCTGCTTTACGTTCAGAGAATTGGTTGCTTTAAATGAGAAATTGAATCAACTTAAACTCTCCCTACTCCCCATTCCCCATTCCCCACTCCCTACTCCCCACTCCCCCTTTATGCCTTCCCCCCCCATCGGTATCATCATGGGCAGCGATTCAGATTTGCCCACCATGCAGGACGCGATCGCGGCTTGCGAAGAATTTGACATCCTCTGCGAAATCGGCATTGTCTCAGCACATCGCACACCCGAGCGCATGGTGGACTATGCCCAACAGGCACACATTCGAGGACTGAAGGTAATTATCGCGGGTGCAGGTGGTGCGGCACACTTGCCGGGAATGGTGGCAGCACTCACGCCTTTACCTGTAATCGGCGTGCCTGTGATTAGTCGTCACCTGCAAGGACTGGACTCGCTGTATTCGATCGTCCAAATGCCCGCTGGAGTGCCCGTCGCAACGGTGGCGATCGGCAATGCCCGTAACGCCGGACTCCTCGCCGTACAAATTCTGGCAACCCACAATCCGGCACTGCTCGAAAAAGTGCAACAATATCGCCAGAGCCTCGCTCAAATCGTGATTGAAAAGCAGGCGAAGCTCCAGGAAAAAGGCTACAAGCGCTATTTGGATGAGGAGATGAGGCTTTAGTAGAGGCAGAGGGCAGAAGGGAGGTTGTTAGTTGTTAGTTGTTGGTTGTTGGTTGTTAGCAAGAGTCAGAAGGATGAGGGATAAAGGCTCAAAGGCTGGCTCCTGAATTCAAAATTCCTTCCCCCTACTCCCTACTCCCCACTCCCCACTCCCTACTCCCTGTACCCCACACCCTATACTCCTACTTAAAGCGTTTCGGGATCGATGCCACGATCGCGCAACTTCGCCAGCAGTTCTTCTCGTAATTGCCGTTCGTGCGCCGCTTGTTGTGCTGCGATTGCTGCCTGCTCATCAGGAGTAGGATAGCGATTGCCGTTCTCGTCAAACCAGTACAGCCATTCGCGCTCCCAGGCGGCATAGGTGCCCTGCCCACGCCCGATCGCAATGCCTGCTTCGGGCATCCAGAACGGCTCACCGGATTGTTTCACATAGCGATCTTTCTCCAGACGATAGACCTCAAAAGGTTCGTGGTTGGGGCGTTGGCGACTGTGGTTGTAGATGACGTAATACAGTGCTCCCAACTCGACATACTTCGCCATTTTGGTGTCGTACTCGCCGTTATAGGTTTCCGAAACGGTTTCCAGCACTAGCAGCGGCACAACGTTGTTTTCGCGCCACAGGACGTAACTCAAGCGCCCCCGACCGCCTCGCTTTCGTCGTTCTACGCCCAAACTGAGAAAGCCATCGGGAATGATGGGCACATAAGGCGGCTCAGGAATGTAGTAAATGCCCATATCTACGCCAAAAAACCAGTTCTGGCGATCGTCCCAGATGGTTGCCAGAATGGTCAGCAGCAAGTTTGGGATCAGGTTTTGCAGCTCGTTATCCACAGGCGTATCATCCGAAGAAGGCAAGTCCTCATCGGTGGGAAGGTAATGTAACGGATCGTACTGTTGTACCATGACCAGTCCTCTTTGGGCTGATGGGGCTGTATTTTAAGTTAGATAATGATGAAGTTGTGCGGTGATATGTAGCTTTAAATCCTTGCTGGAAGCCTCCGCTCCATCCACACCAACGTAGTGTTAGGTTGATGCAGGGCAATAGATATAGCGTAGTACACTCTGCAAAGGTGAACTTATTAACGAAAAAGGGAGGTTTTTGATAATATAGAGTGGCAATTTATTCTGTATTATCGGAACCGATAACAATGCTTGAGGCTTCTAGAGCAGGGCAATATGTAGAACAGCTAGAGGGCTACAAAGCTTTTATACCTAATGCACTGCCGCCTGTACCTGAGATTATTATGGATCAGGAAATGTGGAATTTGCTATCTGAAGCAGATCGTGCGTTGGGTCGCCTCGACGGAGCAACGGATGCGCTCCCAAATCCAGATTTATTTGTCTTTATGTACGTTCGTAAGGAAGCAGTGTTGTCAAGCCAAATTGAGGGTACACAAGCATCTTTGATTGATGTTCTAGAATTTGAATCTCAGGCTTTAGAGCCAAACAACCCTCAGGAGGTAGCAGAGGTCGTAAACTACATCTCTGCAATTAATTATGGTCTTGAGCGACTCAAAGAGTTACCCGTATCTTTGCGATTAATTCGAGAAATTCACCAAGAACTAATGAAAGGAGTGAGAGGTGCTGAACGCAGTCCAGGAGAGTTTCGCCGTAGTCAGAATTGGGTTGGTGCAGGAGGATGTTCTCTAGCTGAAGCAATGTACGTTCCGCCACCACCTCATGAAATGCTTCGATCGCTGGGTAATTTAGAGAAATTTTTGCATAGCCCACAACCGATGCCCACATTAATTAAAGTTGGATTAGCCCACGCTCAATTTGAAACAATTCATCCTTTTCTTGACGGTAATGGAAGAACAGGACGATTACTGATCACCTTCCTGTTGTGTGAGCAAAATATACTGCAACGCCCTCTACTTTATATTTCTTACTATTTCAAAAGATATCGCGCTGAATATTACGATCGTCTCCAGGCTATCCGAGATAGTGGTAACTGGGAAGGTTGGCTCAAATTCTTTTTGCGTGGTGTTTATGAAGTCGCTCAAGAAGCTGCTGCTACTGCCCGGAAAATAGTCAACTTAAAAGAAGAACATCGCCAATTAGTACTCGATAACATGGGGCGTAGATCAGGTAATGTGATCGCCTTACTTGAGAGTCTTTATTTCAGACCAATCTTTACTGTAGAACATGCTGAAGCAGTTACGAATCTGTCATATCCCAATGCAAACTCTTTAATTAGAGATCTTAGCAATATAGGTCTTCTGCAAGAAATTACTGGACAAAAACGCAACCGGGCTTTCTCTTATGCGCCGTACTTGGCTGTTTTCCAGGATTCCTAGTAGTAACTTGCGACTTAATACATTAAGCTTTGGGCGATCGCTCACGTAAAAGGGCGCTTGAGCTAAGCCCTTTCAAGCATCTGTACCGTTGCGTCGCACTTTTTCAAAAAACTCAGGGAAATTCTTTAGCTCATCCATCGATTGCACAGGCGGAAACTCGATCCAATTGGCTTTGACTTCCGATCGATCGACATAGGCATAAAAAGCGTCTCGATCGTCCCGATGGGTCAGCAAATAAGCCCGTAACTCCTTGCGAGTCATAGCACTAAAGTCAGGCTTCATCATTCAAACCTCCACTTAGGGTTGGGACGAATCGAAACTTAAGCTTTGGGCGATCGCTTCTTGGGGCGTTTCCAGACCTGGCGTTCGGCTTTTTCGCGTTCGTAGGCGATGAGTTTGCCGTAGTATTCGTGCTTGCTCAGGTTCATCGATAGGTAGACGTGCTTTCGCATATTGCCAAAGCCTTTGCGGGCAAAAAACTTGAGCGCGGGCGTATTTTCCGGGTCAGTATCTACCATCATGAACCGTGCGCCGTCGTCAATCATACGCTCAACAAGTTTATCCACCAGTTTGTCGGCAATGCCGCGTCGATGGAAGGCAGGATTCACGCCCAGCCAGATGATGTAGCCATACGTCCAGGAGGCTTTGTTGATAATGGTGCCGAGAATGAAGCCCGCCAGTTGATCTTCCACTTCAGCCACCAGGCAGTATTCTGGGTCGGTGTTGTATAGCCCAATCACTTCCCATTGATCCCAGGTGCGGTAGATGTAGGGATACAGGTCGCTGGTAAAGAGGGTTTCGCCCAGGTGGAAGACAGGCGCAAGATCATCGATTTCCATCTCGCGGACATCGATCGCCAATTGAGGCTCTTCAGAGGGTTTTGCAAGGTCGGTCATAGAGCAAGCTTACTTTAGTGCTGTACCCAGGAATGCGAGGATTCGCTTTAGTGCCTGTTGCCCATCTGCAAGGTCAAGATTGAACTGGTATTCGTGTTCTAACGGTGGCGTGTGGTCGTTGGGGTAGAACAACGTATCGGTTCGCACGCCTGCTTGTGTCAGTTTTTTGGCTAGGGCGACTGATTGAGGCGCAAGGGGATCGGCGTTGCCAGTCGTAATAAACGAAGGCGGGAAATTTTTAGTGACGTAGTTGATGACTGCAAAGCTTTGAAAGGCTGGATCCGTCAAAAAAGCTTTCGTGCCTGAGTATGACCACATCACCGTTTTGAGAAAGGAGCCGAACGAGCCGTTATAGTTCACGCTTTTGGGATCGTAGGCACCACAATTTAGGAGGGTTGCTTTGAGTTGACCTGGCTGCAATGCGGGTCGAATGCCTATCGTCTTTGCATAAGCAGGGTTTGTGACGATCGCAGCCATTTGTGATGCCATCTGAGCACCCGCCGAATCGCCTGCCAACACAAAACGGTTCGTATCAATATGGAGGCGCTTTGCCTGCTGTTGAAGATATTGGAGAGCATCGTTGATCTGGAATAGTGGCGTGGGATATTGGTGCCCCGGCGCGATCGAATACCCAACCCCAACCGCCGTGTAGCCGTGAGACGCAAGAATCTTCAGATAATTTGCCACATGGCTTTTGTTGCCAGAAATCCAGGCTCCGCCATGCACCCAGACGATCGTTGGGAGAACCTGATCCGAAGACTGGAGGGTTTGTGGATAAAACACGTCGAGCAGCGCATCTTGATCATTCGCACGGTACGGTTCATTAAGAATCGCGTTGACACCAGGAGGCACATGCTTCTCAAGCTTCTGCGAGATCTCAACCGCACCCTTGTCAAAGCCATACCGAATCAAAAGCGCTTTCGGGTAGGGACTGAGCTGAATGCTGGCATAAGCCGCTAAACCAAGCAGGACAAGACCAACCAGTAGCCAGCGAACCCATTTCCAGACTGCGGCGCGACGGTGAAGGTGAGGTCGGTTTTGTCGAAGACCCTCTGCTGGCGTGTACCGACGATACTCAGGCATAAGGTTTACATGTCCCTACTGCACATCAATCTGCTCGTATCGTAGCCGTACACAGACCCAAAAAGCGCATCGCCGTCTACTTCGGTAAGAAAGCGCTAACTTCATTCCTCACACCTCATAACGAGACTTCTTGAATATCAGCAAGCTTGGGTAACGAGACATTGGCTGGATCGCTTTGAGTCTGCGACACATGATCCTGAAGAGTGACCCGATCGCACCGGATAGCAAAGCTACAGCGATCGCATTCCTTCGATTCCACGGGCACTTGCGGGAAGGGTTCACCGCTCTGATAGTGCTCAAGCCAACCTGTTAATTGGGCTAATAAATGAGTGAGATCTTTGCGGGTTTGCTCATGCTGGCTGCGATCGTAGGCATTGCTAAAGCGTCGAGCTTCTGGGGCTTGCTCACCTGACTCAAAAAACCAGTAGATCATGGCGATGTGGTCAGGATCATAATCGCTGGTTTCTGCCAGCACAAAGGGATAGAGCCGCGTTTGCCAATTTTGCAATAGGTAGCGTGGGTTCTGAGGTCGGGGATAGGTTTTCCAATCTAAAATTTGCGCCTGCTGTCCGTTGGCAAGCAACAAGTCATACACCACCGTGAGCAAATAGCCTTCAAATGCCAGTGTGCGCGAGTGTTCGCTTTGTCCCCAGATAGTGCGATCGTCCCCTAACGTCAGAATCTTAGGAGCGACTGCGATAAACGCATCAAACCACGACTGAAGCTGAGGATCTTCTTGCACCAGCGCTTCTACAGGCAGACCCAACAGCCACTGCTGCATCAATAAGTGAAACCGCGTGCCCTGGGTTTGTCGCTCCTGCTGATCGGGTTCACTCGGTGCTGCCAACTGCTCCAAGTCTGTATGCTGAAACTTACGTGGGCAGGCAGCGAGACGGTTTAGCTGCGATTGAGACAGACGGAGGGGAGGAGAGGGGTGAGGGGTGAGGGGTGAGGGGTAAAGTGTTTTGATCATAAGAGTTGAAGGCGAGGAGGGGGATGGGGGATGAAGGATGAAGGATAAAAAACTGACCGCTGAATAACTCAAAACCCAAAACTTTCTCACTCCTCACTCCTCTCTCCTCACTTCTTCGAGAGCACAAACACACTGCCTTCATTCCCTCGTCCAATCCGCATGTCGTCGTCGAGATAAGTGATGTCGAGCCAGCCCTGCCGATCGCGATTCTCAATGCCAAAATCGATCGCCGGGAATTTTTTGCCAGCTTCGATGTCTTGAATGAAGCGATCGGGCGACTGGTAGCCAATCAGCCGTGTTAGTCCAAAAATGGCTCGTTCAAATTTGACCTCTACCCGTCGATCGGACGCTGGATTAAAACGAGCGGCGACACTGATGAGACCATCGAGATAGGGTAGACCGCTAATTTCAGCGATGTTGTAGATTTTTTTGTCGGCAACCCGAATGGACTGATAGATCTGCCCCAGTTTGGCGAATGGGATGCGATCGATGCCCAAAAGCTCCTGGCTGGTGGTGTAGAGGAGCCGCCAATCGCCTTCTAGCAGGGCCGGTGTTTCGATCGGGCGAGGGGTGGGGTTGCGGTCTTCTAGCTGGGCGATGGCAACCCCGATCGCCTGTCGATCACGATCGGTTGCCAATAAGCCACGATTTGTACCAGCGATCGCGCTGAGTAAAGCTGCTTTACCAATCATGTTTACGGCTCTCCAGGGGAACAATTTAAGTGAGGGCTTTTTACGGATAACGAGATAGAGAAGGTGAAACTTAACCTATAGTGATGCCACGATCGACTGCCACAGTACTGAAGTTCACAAGACTAAAGATCCGGTGCGAGGGCGTGAAAAAACTCTTGCAATTTCTCTCTATGGTGATACACTCTGGTTGTTTCGTCCGTAAAGGTCGGAGATGTCGTCCGATTATGGCTAAGATTTGAATAGTACCGATCGTATGGCTGAAACCACTCTAAGAACGTATGACTTATAATCCCTCTCTTCGTGAAGAACCCCGTAGCCAACGAGCCGCTGTGATCCCACTCAAGCAAGAAGTGTCTATTCTAGACTGGCTTGAAAACACGGGTCGCTTGCTGGCACGCGATAGTCAGGATGCTGGCTACCTTGAGGCTGATGGCGAAGAGCTGAATGACCTGATGGCAGGTGAAGACAACAGCTTTGATATTGATGACGATGATGATGATTTGGAGCTAGAAGACTAGGGCTGTGAGGCTGAGATGCCTGTAGTTGCTTGCGCCCAAAGCTAGATCAAAGTTTGACAGTGAGCGCGTGTGTGTAGTGTGGAGTGAATGAGGGTTTCGTGGACGCTAAGTTATTTTCAACTCAAACGTTAACGCTTTCGGGGATGCGGCTATTCGTTCTGCTGGCAGTGGGGCTAAGTACCTTTGCTATCATTGCCGATGAAGTCGCGGGACGATCGCTGGCGCAGGTCTTCTCTCTGACGCTGCCCTTCTGGTTTTGTGCAGTGGCGGCGGCAGCACTGGGCTTTTGGGTCGTGCCGTTGCTCAGAGCGCTCAAAGCGGGTCAGGTCATCCGCGAAGATGGTCCCAAGTCCCACCTGAAGAAAGCGGGTACGCCCACGATGGGTGGCATCTTCTTTCTGCCAGTAGCCCTTCTGGTAGCCAATGTGTGGTCTGGCTTCGCCCCTCCCGTTGTGGCGGTTTCTGCGGTGACGTTTGCCTATGGCGCGATCGGCTGGATTGACGATTGGCAAATTATTCGGGGCTGTTCTAACAAAGGCATCACCCCTCGGATGAAGTTGCTTCTGCAAATGGGTGTAGGCGCGCTGTTTTGCCTCTGGCTTGCCTGGACTCAGCCTGCCACGATTACGACCATCGCCTTACCGTTTGGGCTGATGTTACCCTTGGGAGCGCTGTTCTGGGTCGTTGCGATCTTTGTCCTGGCGGCAGAAAGCAATGCGACGAATCTGACGGATGGTGTCGACGGTTTGGCGGGTGGCACGGTGGCGATCGCGCTTCTGGGTTTAGGTGCCTTAGTTGCACCCACCTCACCGGAACTTATGCTGTTTTGCGCCTGCCTCAGCGGTGGCTGTCTGGGCTTTTTGCTACACAACCGTAACCCAGCGCGTGTGTTTATGGGCAACACGGGGTCTACGGCGCTAGGTGGCGCACTGGCTGCTGTGGCGCTGATGACCAATAGCCTCTTTGCACTCCTGATCCTGAGTGGTCTTTTCCTGGTAGAAACCCTTTCGGTGATGATTCAGGTAGGCTATTACAAGGCAACGAAAGGACCAGACGGGATTGGTAAGCGCTTTTTCAAGATGTCTCCCTATCACAACCACCTGGAGCTTTCCGGTTGGTCTGAAACTCGCATTGTGGCGGCGTTTTATATCATTGCAGGCTTGTTATCGTTTGCGACGCTAGCAATCTGCTGATTGGCGAGATGCCAGTTTTAATGTGAAAATTTTCGGGTGAGAGGGTGCAGCATCGTAATGCCTGCGCCCTTTTATTTTGGATTCGGTGTCTTACAGCAATGCTCAGATGGGTAAGCCACAGTGCGTGCGCGTAGCGAGTGCTTTGCACTCACATCTTGCTCGCGTGCGTGAGCGAGACGCTCACACTCTTTGATGTGGCTTATGCAAACGAAAACGGCTGTAAGGAGATCGTGACAAAAGCGATCGCGCAACGCTGGTATGGTGAGAGCGAGATCTGCTATCATAATGTTCCATTGCTTAAAGCAAGCTTGGAGAGATGGCTGAGTGGTCGAAAGCGGCAGATTGCTAATCTGTTGTACGAATCGTAAGACCGTACCGAGGGTTCGAATCCCTCTCTCTCCGTTTCTGGCTTCTAGGGCGTGTCATCAATTAGATCCAAAACGTTGCAGTATCAGCAGTGTTACGCCCGTCCCAACACATCAGGCTAGGGGCTGGAGACCTTGCTGCAAGTAATGTGTAGTCGTAATTGATGACAGCCCCTAGTCTTTTCTCTGAAACTACCCAAACTTCTTCAACGCAGCTTTTTTAAGGTGATTCGAGGTGATTGTTGATCACTCTTGGGGAAGTTTTAGGGAAGAAAGCCGTGGATTTAAGTGAGCGTATCCGGGAAATTAATCAACAGCTTGATAAAGTTAGCCTCCGGCAGAAGGGGGATAGGCTTTATCGCTCCCCTGAATTCCATTGCGGAACTCGCGCGTTGCCTCCAGCCTGGAAGTTTCCAGCCTGGAAGTTTTACACATCAACGCACAGCGGATCAGCAATTCAACGTTCAGCCCTGCCAATTCAGGAATTTCAGTGTGGTCAAGCCGATCGTACCCTGTTTCACGCAAGCGATACAGCGTAAACCCCCTATCCTGCCAGAACCACACCTCTGGTATGCAAGCGAAAACGGCTGTAAGAGCCTGGTATTTCTCAATGATGGGCTCATGAGCGCCTAAGTCATCACTGCAATCAACCAATCAGCTATTGACCTTTGTGCGCTTCGTTACCCGGATGATGATGCCTGCTTTTGGGCGAAGGGTCATGGATGGCAAGGGTGTCAGCGGCTGATCGGGCAAGAGTAGGAGCTGGTATTTTTGGGCAATGGTGGCGAGTAACAAGACCGCTTCCATGAGGGCAAAGCTCCTACCCATACAAATGCGGGATCCCTCGCCAAACGGAAAGTATACTCCCTTCGGCAACTGTTTTTCCAGGTCGTGCTCCCAACGTTCGGGCTGAAATTGCAGTGGGTCGGTGAAATAACGCGCACTCCGATGCATCACCCAGGGGCTAAAGATGAGAATGTATCTAGCTGGAATGTGATAGCCAGCCAACTCACAGTCTTGAATCGGGGAACGTGCCAGCGAAAAGAGAGGTGGATACAGCCGCAGCGCTTCTTTGATAATTTGCTCGGTGTAGCGGAGCTGAGGCAGGTCTGCCAGAGTGGGGGGGCGATCGCCCAGCACCGCTTGCAACTCGCTGACTAACTTACTTTCGACGGTGGGGTGTTGTGCCAACAGCATCCAGACCCAGGACAGCGCATTTGCTGTCGTTTCATGCCCTGCCAGCATCAACGTGGTCAGTTCATCCCGCAACTGGCGATCGCTCATTCGGCTGCCGTCTTCATCTTGAGCCTGCAACAACAGGGACAGTAGATCGCCTGGATCATCACCACTCTGACGGCGTTGCTGAATCAGCGCATAAATGGTCTGATCCATCGTCTGGAGTGCTTGCTTGTAGCGACGATTGATGGTGGTCGGCAAGCCAGTGAGGGGCAGAAACGCTTGTTTACGGCGACTGAAAAACCACTCCATCGCCACCTCTAACGTCTGGGCAACGGTTTGTGCTGCCACGCCTGTCATATCCACATTAAACAACGTCTTTGTGACAATGTTTAACGTCAACTGCATCATGTCTTGATGGACATCACGCACTTCGCCGTCCTGCCAGATTTGCAGCATGCGTTCAGCGTAGAGTACCATCGTCTCGCCATAGGCAGCGATGCGCTGTTGATGGAACACAGGTTGCATGAGCCGACGCTGACGCGCCCAAAAGGCACCTTCGCTGGTAAGCAGTCCCTCACCAACCAGACTACGCACAGCTTTCCAGGCGGGTGTGTTTTTAGTGAACAGTTCCGGTTGCTTCAGGACTTGCTCAATGTGCTGCGCCTGGGTGAGCAGGCAAGCTGAAGAAAAAAGAAACCGTAGGGGTACAATTTCCCCATAGCCTGAGGCACAAGCGGTCAAAAAGCTGAGTGGATCTCTGGCAAAGTCAAAGGTATTGCCAAATAGCAGTGAGCCTTTCGGGCTAGAGAGTTGGTGTAGACCTTTGCCCATGGCAGCAGGGATGCCCGCAGTCGCGACTCTCGTACTTTACCGTAACTGTAACCCCAGTTTTGTCTTGTTACTATTATTGAAGACATGAGCAGAAAGCACTACTTTCTTGGCGTTGAGCGAACTTCCAAGACAAACTTACAGCGGTTCTTAGATGAATAAGCCACAGTGAGCGAACCAACCAAGGGCATCATCAGCGGAAATGCACTCGTTGATGATCTTGGTTAAAGCTTGATCGAGTGCTTCATGCGTGCGAGCCTTGACCGAACGCAGCAGTTGCTTGAGTTTTGACCAACATAACTCAATCGGTGAAAGGTCGGGAGAATAAGGTGGCAAGAACACCACCTGTGCTCCCACCGCTTCAATTGCCTCTCGTACCACTACAGCATGATGCACCGGTAAGTTATCCATCACAATAATCGCTCCTACCCACAATTGCGGAATCAGAATCTCTTGAATGTAAAACAAGAACACGTCGGTATTGACGCTGCCAATGATGCTCATGGTGGCAATCAAGCCATCCATACTCATACCGGCAATCAATGAGATATTCTTTCCTTGAGCGCCGGGAGTCTCACTGTCATACAAGCGTTCGCCGATGGGGGCGCGACCATACAAGCGAGTCATTGCCAGATGGATGCCAGTTTCATCAATGAAGACCAAGTTGCGAGGGTCGATGGTGAAACTCCACAGGCGATGAGCAAACCGCAGAGCCTTGACCCGTTGAGTGTCTTGTTCAGCAGCAATCAGTGTTTTTTTTGACGCTGAGCTTGAGCTTGCACACAGCCTGTTGCATCGTCGAGACACTCACCGCCACACCACTTTGTTGGGCAAAGCGTTCACACAACTCTGTTAAAAGGGCATCTGGTTGAGCCTTGACCAAGGCTTCAACAAGGGGCAACTGCTCTTTGCCCAACTTAGCAATGGCTCCTCCCCCATGCGGCTTAGGCTGCACGCTGCCCGTCTCACGCTGGTGTCGCCTCAGATCTCGGATGAAAGACAAGCTCACTTTGAAGCGCTCTGCCAGTTGCCGTTGCGATCCTTCTTTCGCTTCATACGCTGCCATGATTCGTTGACGTAAATCGACAGACAAGGCGGCAGGCATGAGTGACTATTTCCGATCGCGCTGGGCTTGGTTAGACTACCAAAGTGTGGCTTACTCAAGCAATAACCGCTGTACTGCCTAGATCATTGCAGCAGAAACAAGCCAGCGCATTGACTGACCATTGCCAGCAAGCAGAAGCACATCAAGCACTGCTGTCCTATGAGACACCCTACAATCGCCCTATAGGACTCAGGGCATGAGCGCGATCGCTGACACGACCATCTTCTAACAGTCAAGTCATTTAAGCCGCCAAGTGGCACTCTTCCAGGTTTGCCGCAATCTGTATTTTCAAGCAAGCATCTGGTTCACAGGCTTGCCAAAGCTCATGCAATGAGTCATCCCAGCGATCGACAACCAGGCGCGGATCAGCATCATAGCGGTGCGTCTGTTGCAAGTCCGGCAGTCCCCAAGTCCCAATTAAAACTGAGTAACTTGCGTGATAGTCACTTTGCCTGTAGCTGATGTCGTGTTGTCACCCATAAAAATTAGGTTTGGAGTTCTGTATGGATTAGGATAGCCCGATGGTGGGGTAAAGCCTGTATATTGACGGAGCTTCCCTTGCAAAAGGGGTTGATTAGAACCGTTGATATATAGTTTGTAGTTCAAGCCTTGAACGTGCAGGCTATATTTATTTACAGCAGATTGTGTGTTGATTGCAGCGTTTTCTCCTCGTGTAAAGCCAACATTTTGTACCCAAATGCTGTTTGTCCAGAGCCCCAATTCAATCCCATAAGGTTGCGTCTCTCCAGGCACAGAAGCACTCGTAACAATCAGATTAAACCCAGCACGGTTAGTATTGCTGTGGCTTTCTGAATTAACTTTGACATTGAATTGAACTGAGTACCCGGTAATGCGATTGAGAGGATTGGGCGCTGGCTTGAAATAGCCTGCATAATTAGTGCTGCTGCCTGTATTGAGAATAGTACCGCTAGTGGTAGCTGTTACTGAAGGAGACGTTGGAATAGAAGTACCTTGATATAACCATCCTTGCTGTGCTGGTGTCTGACTGGGAAGCGATAAGCCATCATATAGGGTTAGCGCATTGGCAATGGTAGGACTTGCAACCAAGGCAGTAAAAGCAGCCACAGCACAACACGTAATGAGAGATTTCTTCGTCATCATTGAAGCAACTCCTGGAGTACAGAAAAAAATTGAGCCATCAGATGAAGCATTACTCCTCCTGCACCTGCTTAGAGGCTGTGTGAAAGATTGATTGAACTACGTTCTCGATACGAAGGAATCGGTTTCGATCTGCGCTTGAATCAAAGGATAAAGGTTTCAGCTTTAGTGGCTGGTTCAAGAAGAATTTTCGCCCTCGCCTGGTTGACTTTCCTGTCTGGGCTCCTCATTGCTGAAAATGAGCGGTGGTGTAGCAGGAGCGATCGGCTGCGGCGATGAAGGTATTGGCGACAAACAAAGACTTGTTAGATCAATTACTTGACCGATCGACGTTTTTATATAGCATGGGTAGTCAGGTTCCACTGGGCGAGCCGAGGCTGCGAAAGCAGGCAGTATCACCGAAGCAGCCGTAGCCAGAGCAGCGAACGCGTAGAGCAAAGCTTTCATTGATTGACTCGATAGGGGCTCACTTAAGTAAATCTCACAGCAGTAGAAAAATCCCGGCGATTGTCGTAAAACTTTCATGAAGTTTCAGCCTTGACAAAATGGGGTGCTAAGGGCTGTCATCAATTACAATTACACATGCCTCTTAGCAAGGATTCCAGCCCTTAGCCTGGTGTGTTTGGGCAGGCGCGACCATGCTGATACCGCAAGGTTTTGGAGCTAATTGATGATGCGCCCCGGTCATGTAACGTTGGCTTCTTGTCGTGGACACAAGCCATGCCCCGCTTTGACCACCAGTAATTCACCCCAACGACTCGTGTAGCGAGGCGATCGCAAAATGAACCTCGCGCAAGCGGCAATCGATGGTAGCCCCATTGTTTTCAATGTCATACTCTCTAACTTTAAGCCTCTAAACGGTCAAAATTTTTGAGCGCTTCGCTCCAAAAAAAAGAAGAGTAAAGAGAAGAGAGAATAGTGCAAAGGTACTAAAAGGCAAAGGGCTATGCAAGAGTCCACCCTTTAGGAAGCAAAGCTACGCAACTGCACAAACAACACGAAAACCGATACTGTAGTTGCGAGCGCCCGGATGATCGTAGAAGCGGTAAGCAGAACGGCAATAGGCGGGATAGCTGCGCCACGAACCACCGCGCAGCAGCCTGCCTGCCTCTTGATCGTCAGACAGCCAGACGCTTCCGTCCGTTGGCGCACCGTCATAATTGCCGTGCCAATGGTTAGCACACCACTCCCAAACATTCCCGTGCATATCATATAAGCCAAAGGCATTAGCTACGCCAAAGTTACCAACTGGGGTCGTTTCTCCTCGAGAGGTGCCCTTGGGTTCAGCGCCATAAGTATTTTCTCCATAGTAGTTTGCCAAATCAGAGGTGATCGTCTCCCCAAAATGAAAAGGTGTAGTTGTCCCGGCTCTACAGGCATACTCCCACTCAGCTTCACTGGGTAAACGGTAGGTGCGTCCGGTGTGGTGAGAGAGGCGATCGCAGAACTCCATTGCTTCATACCAGGAAACATTCTCTACTGGGCGATTTTCTCCCTTGAAGTCGGATGGATCAGCCTCAAGCGCTTGGTTGACTTGAGGTAATGCCGCTACAGCCTTCCACTGCGCCTGAGTGACAGGATACTTACCGAAACAGAAGGTCGAGACGGTGACGGTGTGCGGTGGTCCTTCAGTGTCCGATCGCCCCAATTCATCCTCTGGAGAACCCATCAAAAAGCTACCACCGGGGATAAGCACCATCTCCAGATCAACCCCATTGCCCAAGTCTTCAACAAAGTACTGAGCTTTCTCGTGACGTTTGTGGATGACCAGTTTGGGTTCAGAGGTTGGAGGGGATGTCATGGGAAGATTGAAACGTTAAGAAGATAACTAACAAATGGCTGATATCTATGTGGCAGTTTGGAATCAAGACAAAGTGGCAATGTCTTCCGTGAATGGAGCACTCATTGTCATTTTAGTGATTCATGATGGACTCTTTCAGGCACAACGGCTGGTGATGCTCAGGAGCGGCACTGCGATCTTCCACAATGTTCCAGCAGGGTCATACACAATTATTGCCAGACATCCAGATTTGACCCCTACAGAAGCACGGTGCGATGTGAATTTAGCCGAAGGTGCTATCTTGGGCATTCGATTCACTTACAATGAAGTCCAGCGACAGTTGCTAACCGTTGAAACTGAAGTGAGTTCTTTACCATGACTGTGGATTTGTCTGAACAGTATGCGGTTCCTCCCGGTTCCATTAAAGAATATCGGTATGCAGTCTACTTTGATGGGCTGGCGCTTTGGCAAGAAAAAAATCCTGTGCATCGTGCTAATATTGCCCATCGGCTGGCAGAATTAATGACAACCTTAGCCCAGATGGAAGCTGAGGAAGCCAGCAAATATAGAGAACAGTGTGTTTTACCCAACGAAGCAGCCTGACATGGGGCACGTCAAGTCGTAGGGTGGTCAGTAGGGTGGTCAGTGCCATTCTAAGATCAACCTTTGCTTTGTCAGGCTGATGCTGAAGCGGCTTGCAGCCCCTGCCTAAGATCTCAAATGGGTTCTATAAAAGTAAGGGTTGATTTTGCCTAGAATTTCGATCGCGCGAAGCGCGGAAGGGAAGAGGGTAAAGAGAAAGAGTAGAGAGCAAAAGTACTAGCGGGTAAAGGGCTAAGAAAGAGTCCACCCTTCGGGAAGCAAAGCTACGCAAACGCACACACAACCCGAAAACCGAAAGCGTAGGCGCGACCGCTGGGGGGAGAACAATCGTGGGCAGCAGAACGACAAGACACGGGACTGAAAGTCCATGAGCCACCGCGCAGCAAGCGATTTGCCTCTTGATCATCCGTTAACCATGCACTTCCGTCTGTTGGTGCATTGTCATAGTTGTCATGCCAATGATCGGCGCACCATTCCCAGACATTTCCATGCATGTCGTAAAGTCCAAAGGTATTGGCAGTACCAAATTGACCAACGGGAGTTGTGCCGTGAAAATCTTTTCCCTTCGTAACTTGTATCTTTCCATAGGTTTGGCTCCAGTCATAGTTGGCTAATTCAGGGGTCATCGTTTCACCAAAATGAAACGGCGTTGTTGTCCCAGATCGACAGGCATACTCCCACTCCGCCTCACTGGGTAGGCGATGGGCTCTGTGAGTGTGACGAGATAAGCGATCGCAAAACTCCACTGCATCATGCCAGGAAATATTCTCTACCGGGCGATCGTCCCCTTTGAAGCTTGATGGGTCAGGATCAAGCTCCCGATTTACCTCGGGGAAGGCAGCAACGGTTTGCCACTGGATCTGGGTCACTGGATACTTGCCCAAAGCAAACGATGGTATGGTCACCGAATGCTGTGGTCTTTCACTATCAAAGCTTCCTCCTTCGCTCTTGGGCGCTCCCATCACGAAGCTGCCACTCGGAATTCGCACCATCTCTAGTTGAACGACCTTTAAACTATCCAATATTTCTACGAAGCCATACGCTTCCTGCTGCTGACGTTTAGTGACCCATTCCCTGTGGTTTCTCAGGATTCTACTTCGCTGCCGCTCCAGGGTTGCTACTTCAAATTGAAAGAGGAGCCAATCAATGGTTGGTAGAGGCTCTGCCTCTGGAGTGAAGGCGATCGTTGCCACCTCAAACGTAAAGGTTTGCAGTTGAGGCAAAGAGGCTTGGGCGGTACCCATCGCGGCGGCGACATCGATTTCATCCACAAAGGCGGCATATTCGCCACCTAAGCGTCGTAAGACCCCGGCTGAAAGCTGGGCAAACTGTTGCACATCTGCCCCAACTGTCGCGCCACGCTCAGCGGTGAGTACCAACAGCGCCGCAAAACTTTTGATTGCTAACCCAGCGCGATCGCCAATGTATTGAGAAATTTTATCCAGCACCATGAGCGCCTCAGTTTTGGGCACTGAGACCTGCAACGGCTCTCTCACCCCGGCAACAAACTCATACTGCACTGATTCTGATTGAGTTTGCGCGGCTTGAGGCTCCAACAGCCCGCTCATAAACACTTCCGCCACATGCACCTGTCGCGATGCGGGTAAGACGGTCTCCTGAATCAAGTAAATGATGGGCAAACTCACGGGCACCAGCGACATTAATCCAGCTAAACGTCTTGCCATTGGCGATGCTGTAGTCCGAAAGCGCTGCAAGATCTCCCCTGCGATGAGGTGAGCCTGATCCGCGATCGCAGTCGTGTTGGCTTGCGCTTCCACAAACGCCAGGTCGAACACCATGCCCACCGTTTGGGCTTTTCCCATACCGCCCACCACCTGTGCCCACTGTTCCAACGATTCTGGTTCTAAGGTGATGACTGGCAATGTTAATGCCGTTGCTAGGTTCACCGTCTCCCACACGGGCAGAGCGGCTACTTCAAGCTGTGGGTTGGCGACTCCTGGTACAAAGGCGCTTAATTGCACGGGCAACCCCAGCCCCAAGGCACTCCGCGTCCACAGGCGCTCTGGTAGAAACTGCACGATCGCCGTTGGTTCCACGCTAGACCACTGTTTCAGTAAGGGGTGAAGCTTGCCCTGTCGCCACAGCGATGACACACAATCGCTCAAGAGCAAAACCAGTTGCCGTCCACTGGGGTCTAATAGCTCTCTGGGACTGCGCGGACGCGATGGCTCCAAGAGTTTACTGGGTCTTGGGAAAAGAGCAAGAGTCCCGGACGTATCGGCTTTCAAACTCCAGGTGTGAATACGGCGAAAGGCACCTTGCCGCTCTAGAAGTATCTGAAACTCTGTAATCAGTTCCTGCCAAATGACGGTTGAGTGCGTCTCTTCGACGACCAACGCTAAATCTAGCCACCGCTCTGGTGCTGGTTGAAAGATAGGCACCCATTGCCGTTGCCCCGCACTTTCCGCAATCTGGATCGCTGTTGCCTCCTCATCTAAAATCTGCTCAGTCCGAGAGGGCACCTTTCGCATCAGGGGACGGAGCGATCGCCCCAGTTCCAGCGGATTGCGTAAAGCAGGAGCGGCAGGGGCTTGAAAGGGAAGACCACCGCTCGAAGCCTGGGTACGCGGCTGGGATGATTGAACGGCTACTTGAGCCTGATCGTTTGGTAGTTTTTGGGGGGGTGGCGGCGGTTGACGGTCTTCCTCTCTCTGTTCAACCACGACGCGAGATTCTGGCTCTGAAGGCACTGCCTCAGACACTTCACCTGAGTCAAGCTGGCTGGCTAACCACAACACATCTGCGATCGCCTCGGCATCAAGATCCAGATTGGTGTGCTTCAGCAGAGCCAGAAACCGCTGCATCATGGCTCCTCAGATCGGTTGAGATATTTTAGTACCGCTTTAATCAGTTCCTCTTTCTCCGTTCCAGTCGGTGCCTGTTCACGAGTGACTAAATAAATGGCATTGAGCAATTGATCGGTTGCCAGGTCGCCTTCTTTCCGTTTCGCGACAAACTGATCGATCAGTGTCTGAATCTGCTGCTCTAGTTTGCTCTCTGGCTGTCCTGCCTCGTCGCGAAAATGTAATCGGATGATTTGCTCTAGCTCTTTTGCATCCGGTTGTTGTACATCCAGCCGCAAACATCGGCGCAAAAACGGCGGTGGAAACTCTCGCTCACCATTGCTCGTCAGAATCACAAACGGAAAGGCTTCACAGTGGATACGCCCTTTAACAATCTCCGTGGTTTCATCTTGAAACGTTGCTTCGGTTTCATCGGTATAGGCAGTACGGACTGGTATCTTCTCTAGCTGCTTGTCTGCAATTCGCACCAGTTCTGGAATTTCAAACTTACCTTCCTCAAAAACATGCAGAAGGTCATTGGGCAAATCAATGTCGCCCTTGTCAATTTCGTCAATCAGCAAGATTCTCGGCTGCTTGGAAGGTAACAATGCTGTGCCCAGCGGTCCCAGTTGAATATATTTGCCAATGTCCTGGAGATTGTCCTTACCCGGTTGCGCGTCCTGTGCTCGACCGATCACGTCATAGCGATACAGTCCATCTTTGAGGGTCGTGCGCGTCGTAATCGCCCAGTACAAGACTTCCCCCAACTGCAATTCGTGGGCAACGGCATAGGCAAGCGAGGTTTTACCTGTGCCCGGTTTTCCCGTCACCAACAAAGGACGACGCAAATAGAGAGCAGCATTTACCAGTTCAATTTCCTTTGAGCGTGCCTGGTAGGTTGCTCCACGTTTTTGCTGATTGGCTCGTGACGATGGGTTGTTGAACTGTCGCCAACTGGGTGGGTCGGGCAGGCGCTCAATCCCGTCATGCGGTTGTCGATTGCCCTGAAAGATTTGCCAATTACTCATCGTTAAGCCACCTGGTAGTTAAGGTCGGGAGGCAAGCGATCGACATCTTCCCACAACAGAGCAAGATGATGTCCAATGTGAGCCTCTAGATCTTCCGAAAAAGCCTCTTTACGTTGTTGCTTGACCCCTTCCGGGATGGCATGAACACAACAACCAAGTACTGCGTTCAGTTCAACGTCATACGACACAGCCGCTAAGGGCTGTCGTAACCAGAGCGCCAGGGGAGTCGCTGTCGCTTGAAGGACTGCAAAGGCACTCTCTTTGCCGATCGACAGCGGACCCTGGGCAATTTTAAGCCCGACCATATCCGACTGATCCAATGCCTGAAATAGTTTTTTGTAATGCACACCATCGCCTGCAACAAAGGTACTGTCCGCTAACTGCTGCGCTAACCGCTGTACAGAGTCCCACTTTGCTTGCCAAAGCCCACGCCGACGCAGCAAGTATTCTGGTCGCAGGCGATCGGACGAACGCAAGTGGATGCAATGGTGAAAGCCGATTGGCTCCTGCACAGAAAACTCATCATCCTCATCAATGATCCAACCATCTACGGCATGGTTAAGCAGATCAGAGGGTAAAAAGAGTTCAATCGTGAGGTTGCGGAGCGATCGGTTCTGACGCTGGCATTCTCGACTGCTCTCATCCAGAAAGGCTCTGAGCAACGCCCGAATTTCATCGCATGTAAACGCTTTTTCAGCATCCTCTAATTTGCCAGGGATGGTTAGCGGATAGTATCCTGCACCGCTTTTAGGTTGATAGTCCTGCCGATCCAGAATGAACCAGGCTTTGACAAAGTAACAACTCTTCTTCTGTTGATCAGCGATGTTACTCTGCTCAATGACCACCATTAAGTAAGAATCCGTTCGGCGATCGCTGGTGATTGCAGCCGTTTGCCCTGTCTGTAAAGTTTGCTGGCGCACCCACTGTAATAGCTGAGAGAAATCTTGGCTTTGCTCCTCAGCCCACTGGTTCAACTGCTTGGAGAGTAGCGCTGGCACTTGAGCATCAGCTATCAGGTATGCCACAAACTTGAGGATGGCGGCATAACCCATTTCATCCGGTTGCATATCCTCTAGCTCAGCGAGCGTTCCTTTGAGGGTTACTGGCATAGAACGTAGCCAATCAGGAGGGCATACTCCACGATAAGCCGTTTCTCGATTGACTGTGATTACGAATTCATAGGGGATCAGGATGTCGAGCAGGGCTTGAAGTTTGCTAGCCATGCTGTGCAGTTGCTCTGGCAGTTTTACACTCGCTGTCTTCGTCAGTTCGTTGTTTCGCTCTCGAAGCTGATCGATCGCTTGGGCGACCTGAACTAGATCTTTGTCAATCTCTAGCAGTTGTCTGTTTAACCTGCCACGCTCTGCCAAGTTAATGGTATCCCTCATCTGCTGAGAGAGCGCCTCATGGTCTGCTGTTAGACCCTCAAAGCGACTCTCTAATCCTTTCAGTCGAACATTATTTGCTTGTATTTCGTATAATTCGCTCACGTTAACTTTCCTAATCCGTCAAGCTCTGCGGCTACCTTGTCCAGGTCTTCGGCGATCGCTGCCAGTTGTCGCTCTATTGCATTTTGATCAGCCGCGTTTGTTGTAAAGTCGCGCTGTTTACTAAGGGCTTCATAATCGGATGCCAGACTGTCGAGCCGTTGCTGAAGACTCTTTTCTTTAATCTGTTGCACCCGACTCAAGGCACTTGGGAACGCCTTTGGTTCACTGATCACCCGTTCACTGTCGGCTGGTGCTGCCGGAGGTGCAACCTCAATGCCTGGAAAAGCAGGTGACTGCTCCGGTTTTGCTCGTTGCTCCAACGAACCTAACAGAGCTTGCTTGGCATTTGCTTGCGAAAGCCCCACCAGATCGACATAGACAATCGATCGCAGCAGTCCCTCCGGCTTACACTCCTTCACCCGAACAGGAATCAACTTCCGTTCCAGCGATTGCGGATCATTGGCAAATGCCGCCGCCCACTCTGGTTGCGTGTAAGACGACTTGAGATAGGATTCCGAAAGAACTGCGATCGTCTTCTGGCTCTCTGCCGCTGCCCGTTGCATATCCAGCACAAAGTTCCCGCCCGGTCGAAAGTCCCAAGCTTGAATCACTACCGAGTATCCAGCCTCCTCCAGCGTCCAGGCAATCCACTCTGCCCACTGCTTATCCGCCCGGTTGTAGCTAACGAAAAAATCTTTCACGGTTTGGCTTTTCCTCGTTGCAACCGCCGAATAAACGAACGAATCACCTGCCGTTTACTTTCCTGGTGCTCCAGGCAGTAGACTTCCAGTAGCTTGTATTCGCTCTCTGGTCGCTCTACGGTGAGTCGCTTAATTGGCTCAGTCGTGATCTTCCTGGGCATTTTTCTTTCATGAGGTTCATGCACCAGGTTCAAGATAACATCTGCATTCGGGTGGCGAGAAGAGCATCTTCTGGGTTCGTTGTTTCTGTCTCCGCCAATCCTAGGGGCTGTCATCAATTACTACTACACATTACTTGCAGGAAGGGTTCCAGCCCCTAGCCTGATGTATTGGGACAGGCGTGACACTGCTGATACTGCAAGACTTCGCAGCTAATTGATGGCACGCCCTAAGGCTTTATGGCATTCACCTCGCCCATACACCCCGGTATTGCTGCTTGGCTCCTGCCTCCATCTGTGCGATCGCGCTCCATTCGGGTACCGAAACGTCCACGTCGCTTGGTCGTCCTGAACAATGCCCTGCTGCCGATAGCACGCTCCAATCACATCCAGCATGTTTAGTTTCTAGTTTGGTTCTAACTTCATCCCTATCTTTAAAGAAATCACCTTAATGCTTGCGAATGAGCAGAGCCAGTAAGCCATCAATGAGACGATCGCGCTCCATTGGCACGATCGCTTCACCGTGAAACAAATTTCGTTGCATTAAAAAATGAAGCAGCGTTCCCAGAAAGGCTCTGGCTGATACCTCTGGGTCAGCAGGCTGAAGTTGAGGGTGCGTGGCAAAGTACTGCGTCAGAAAGTCGAGGTTTGGCTTTTCAATCTTCTCGACAAATGCTTGTGCTAAGGCTGGAAACCGTTCTGACTCTCCAATAATCATTCTAAACAGCGCTAGCTCTTGCGGGTTTTGCGCCGCATTGTCCAGTATTCTGATGGCAACTTGTTTCAGAAACACAGCCGATTCCTCTTGCAAGGATGGAAAGTCGTGTTGCTGCAACAGGTTTGCTTTGCCTCCAAGTCGTTGAATTAGAGCCGTAAACAATGCCTCTTTGTCGGCGAAATGGCGGTAGAGAGTGGCTTTAGAGACTCCTGCGGCGGCGACAATTTTATCAATCCGGGCACCCGCATAGCCATGTTCCAGAAACTCCTGCATGGCTCCCTGCAAGATGGCTTCGCGCTTTTCAGGTGATAGCTCCCGATCAACACTTTTGACATTATTCATAACTGAACTTCCTCAGTGGGTTAGGCATCCACTCATCCTATTGGTTGATTTCTAGCATAACGCTTGACAAGACAAAACAGTTTCGTCTAACTTGACCTCATATCAAACGAAACTGTTTCGTTTTTCCGTTGATTTGAAGCACCTGCTTTTTTCTTAGCGGGTGACTGAGTTTCCCTTGTTAACACGTCCGCCTGATGAGCTTTTGTCCGCCAATCACGACAACCATCATCGTAAGAAGGGCATTGTCCTATGAATGCATTCTCTCCGTTTGATCACTCCTCCCAGACTCAAATGTCATTGCCTCAGATGACAGTCCCGCTCATTCAACAGCCGGATCAAGCGCTCTCTCTGGCATCAACAAATCTGGTTGAGAGTCCGTCTGGAAACCTTTTCGCTGCATTTTTGATGAGTCTTTGGGTCGCATTCGTTTTCTTTCATCTGGGGATGAGGGCGGCTCGGCGGCAGACACGCTATTACGATCGCGCAGCCATACGGGAACAACACGTTCAAACCTTAGAAAGAATTTGGCAACTGTCAGCCAAACGCAACGATTGATTGCTCGCTTCAGTATTAACCCAGAAAGATCTAACGGAGTGCTTATTTTATGTCATCTGATTACGTTCGTACTTACGATGCGTCAGGTCACGCTCAGGAACCTGACAACACTGCAAATAGCCCTGATTCGGTCTTAGCGTCAGCATCGTCTGAAACTAATCAAACGGATGAAACAACGGCTCAAAAACCTCTGTCGCCCGATCGTACAAATCCCTACGATGCTGAAGCCAATCCATCTCAGCTACAGGAAGGCAATCGTGCAGATGGTGCCGCAGCAGTTGTTGATGCTAACCAAACGACTGAAACAACGACTAAACAGCCGCGATCGCGCAAGGTCTGGCTCTGGAGCATCCTGACTGTTCTCCTGGTTGGTGGTGGCTTTGTGGGCTGGCGAGCATTCGGCAATCGTCAACCCGCTGCGGCTCAAGCACCACCACCGATGCCAGTCAAGGTGCAAACCGTCACGTCAGGACAGGTGCAATCAACTGCTGAGTTTGTCGGCAAATTGGAAGCACAGCAGCGGGTTTCACTGCAACCACAAATTCAGGGACGGGTGGATCGCGTCTTGGTTGCCAGTGGCGCTCGTGTCCGGCAGGGAACACCGATTCTGACGCTGAGCTTGGATCAGACGCAGGCGAATGTCAGCAGTGCCATTGCAACCGTTAACTCTAACCGGGCAGCAGTCACCACGGCAGAGGCGCAGCTTGAGGCAAAACGAGCCGATCGCGCTAAAGCTGCATCCGATGTGAAATTACAGGAGGTGCAATTCAAGCGGACTCAATACCTGGTGGGGCAGGGCGCACAGGCACAAAGCGAACTTGATACAGCGCGAAACAAGCTGGAGACGGCGATCGCCACCCTGAATGCAGCAGATAAAGATGTGAACGCCAGCCAAGCCAGTGTCAACCAAGCACAGTCGAATGTGGATCAGGCACAGGCTCAAGTTGCCGCCAATGAAGTGAACCTGAACCAAAAGCAGATCGTTGCGCCGATCGATGGCATTGTGGGCGATTTTGCCATCAAAGCGGGTGATTACGTGAGTGTGGGGCAAACCCTGACTTCCATTATTAAAAACGAGTCGCTGGATATGCGAATTTCGGTGCCGTCCAATAATGTGGCTCAACTGCGTCAGGGCTTGCCTGTGGAATTGCTGGATGCTGAAACCGGGAAACAGTTGACCAGAGGCAGCATCAGCTTTATCTCACCGCAAATCGATGCGGATGCTCAATCCATTTTGATTAAAGCCCGCTTTAACAATGCAGATGGCAAATTGCGCGATGGGCAGTATGTGCGTGCCCGCATTATCTGGAACCAGAAAGCGGGCATTTTGATTCCCACGGATGCGGTGAATCGCGTGGGTGGACAGAGTTTTGTCTATGTGGTGCAAGAAGACAGATCGAAAGAAAAGCCGCAATTTGTGGTGCATCAAAAGCCTGTGAAATTGGGCGATGTGCAAAACGATCGCTATCCCATTCTCGATGGTGTGAAAGCGGGCGATCGGATTGCCACTTCTAATATTCTCAAATTGCGAGATGGCGCACCGATTCAACCGGATTGATCCCCCCTAGCCCCCCTTAAAAAGAGGGGAACCGGACGCTTAGTCCCCCTTTTTAAGGGGGATTTAGGGGGATCTCAGGCATTGAGCGTGTCAGAAGCATCTCTGCTACACATTCTTGTAGGAGCAACTCATCATGTCGATCGCAGATACCTTTATTAAGCGACCCGTCTTATCAACGGTTTGCACCCTCTTAATTTTGCTCATTGGCATCATCTGTATTCCGCTGCTGCCGATCAACAACCTGCCAGAAATTGCCCCGATTCAGGTGCAAACTACCAGCGTCTCGATCGGTGCCGATGCCCAAACCGTGGAAGATACTGTCACCAACTCGATTGAGCGGCAGATTAACGGGGTGGAAGGGATGCAGTATGTCACGTCCACCAGTGGTAACGATGGCTCCAGTTCTATTTCGACTCAGTTTGCTCCATCCAGCAACCGCAACCTCAATCAAGTCAACGTGCAGAATCGGGCAGCGATCGCCGAACCCACCTTGCCCGCATCAGTGCGGCAAACCGGAGTCACCACCCTGTCACGATCGAACAGCATTTTGCTGGTCTATGGCTTTTATGCCGAAAACAGCGAGTACGACAGCACCTTTTTGAGTAACTACGTGGATCTATATATCCTCGATGCGATCAAGCGGATTCCGGGTGTGGGCGATGCGACTCTGGCAGGGGAACGTCAGTATGCCATGCGGCTATGGCTTGATCCAAACGCGCTAGCCAGTCGGGGGTTGACGGCAACGGATGTGAGTGATGCGCTGACGGCTCAAAATATTCAGGTGGGGGCAGGGGCGATCGGACAAGCGCCCACGAAGGCGGATCAAAAAGCGAATTATCCCCTGCGGATCAATAGCCGCTTTAAGCATGTTAGCGAATTTGAGAACCTGGTCATTAAGACTCAAACGGGGCAAACAAATCAAACGGGGCAAACGAGTCAAACCAATCAAACTGACAATTCACTGGTCAAACTCAAAGATGTTGGACGAGCCGAGCTAGGGGCAAGGGACTACACTACATCGGCGCTGGTGCAGGGCAAACCGGGCGTAGGGATGCTGATCTATCAACTTCCAGGCAGCAACGCGTTGGAGACGACCAAGGCTGTCGAAGCGGAGATCGCCGCGCTCGAAAAAAACTTTCCACCCGGTTTGAAAGCGGTCATTTCCTACGACACGACCAAGTTTGTGGAAGTCTCGATCGAAGAATCGGTCAAGACGCTGATTGAAGCGATTCTTCTGGTCGTGCTGGTGATTTTCGTCTTTCTGCAAGATTGGCGAGCCACTATCATTCCCGCGATCGCCATTCCCGTGTCGCTGGTTGGTGCCCTGGGTCTTGCGTATGCGTTGGGCTTCTCATTGAACACATTGACGTTGTTTGCGCTGGTGCTGGCAACAGGTCTGGTGGTAGACGATGCCATCATCGTGGTCGAAGGCATTGCCGCCAAGATGGAGCAAGGATCGTCCCCCAAAGAGGCAGCGTTTGAGGCAATGGGGGAACTCTCTGGCGCGGTCATTGCCACGTCTCTGGTATTGATGGCGGTGTTTATCCCGGTCTCGTTCTTTCCCGGCGCAACGGGTATTATGTATCGGCAGTTTGCGCTAATTATTATCTTTTCGATCGGCATTTCCTTGTTCAATGCCCTCAGCTTTACCCCCAGTTTGTCTGCACTCTTTCTACGGCACACAGAGGGCGAAGGGCGTGGACTTTTGGGCTGGTTCTTTCGTCAGTTCAACCGGGGCTTTCGCTGGCTGCTAGAGCAATACGAGCGTCTGAGCAAATTTCTGATCCGCATCCGTATGCTTGTGGTCGGAGTCTTTATCCTCGGACTGGCAGCCACCGTCTTGATCTATATGTCTGTTCCCAGTGGCTTTGTGCCCGCTGAGGATAAAGGCATCTTCGTGGGACTGATTCAGGCTCCCGACGGAGTTTCCCTAGCTTCCACCGAGAAGGTAACGCAGACGGTATATCAAACGCTGTCAAAAGAAGTGCCTGAGATGGAATCGTCCATCGTCATTGCGGGCTTTGGCCTGAACGGCAATGGACCGAACCAGGGGACGTTTTTTGTCAAGCTAAAGGATTGGAAAAAGCGTGAGGGAAAAGAACATTCGGTGGATGCGATCGTAAAACGGCTGACTGGCATCTTGATGCAAAATCAGGAGGCGCTGATCCTCGCCTCTAACCTGCCTGCTGTCGATGGCTACGGCGTGACGGGTGGCTTTGAATTTCAACTGCAAGACCGCACCAATGGACAATTAAGCATCGATCAATTTTTGGCGATCGCGCAACAGATGATTGCGAAAGCCAATCAAAATCCGGTCTTGAGTCGAGTGTTTACCCAGTTCACCTCCAGTACGCCGCAGTTTGAGATTGACCTTGACCGCGATCGGCTCCAGGCACTCGATGTCGATTTTAGTCAGGCAATGAATACGTTTGGCGCTTACATCGGTGGGCAATATATCAACGATTTCACCTTCTCTCAGCGCAGCTACCGGGTGTACATTCAGGCAGATGAACAATTTCGCGACTCTCCCGACAAAATTGGTCAAATCCAGGTGCGATCGCGCACTGGTAGCATGGTGCGCCTGAGCGAAATTGCCAAAATCACCCCCATCACCGGACCGCAAACCATCAGCCACTTCAACCTCTTTCGCTCCATCAAGATTCAAGGCAATGCGGCTCCGGGTCACAGTTCTGGAGAGGCGATCGCGGCAATGCAGCAGATGTTTAAGGAAATTGATCAACCAGGGCTGGGCTATGACTGGACGGGAATTTCGCGAGAAGAAGCGAAGGCTGGTGGACAAGCCGTCTTGCTCTTTGGTCTGGGTATCGTTGCGGTGTTTCTGATCCTGGCAGCGCAGTATGAAAACTACATCGACCCAATCATTATTCTGCTGACGGTACCGTTTGCGGTGTTGGGGGCGCTGCTCTTCGTCTCACTGCGGGGGTTGGTCAATGATCTCTACTGTCAGGTGGCACTGGTGATGTTGATTGGTCTGGCAAGCAAAAACGCCATCTTGATTGTGGAATTTGCCAATCAATCGCGAGAGCACGGCATGACGATCGCTCAGGCTGCCCTCCACGCCGTGCAACAACGACTCCGCCCGATTTTGATGACGACGATCGCCTCGTTGGTCGGGTTCCTGCCACTGGTACTGTCGCAGGGAGCCGGAGCCGCCAGTCGTGTGTCGCTCGGTACGGCAGTGTTTGGCGGTTTATTCATCTCTGTCATCTTGAGTCTGCTCTTGGTGCCCGTCCTTTACGTCGTGGTGAAGAATCTCACGCATTCTGACAAAGGGAAACATCCAAAACCATCGTCGTCAAACCACCCTTCATTCGAGAAAACCACCCATTCAAGTGGAAACGGTTAGAAGCCAGCAGGAGCCATTCTAGGACTCACGCAAACCTCGGAGGTTTCGCAAACCTCCGAGGTTTTGGTCAAAGAGCGATCGCGCCCTCATCGCGCTCAACTATTTTTAGCCTTTTGACATCGCTATGACCTGGAAACTTTTATCGTTCGATCGTGGGTTAACTCAACTCAATCAGTGGGTTAATCAAAGCGCTTTACAGAAATTGACAGTTGCTTACAGTGCAGCCATTGCGATTAAGGAAATCGAAGTTAAACACTTCAACGGCAAAAGCGTTTTACCTGAGAACAGCAAGGGAAAAATCATTACTGATTATTTCCAGGTGCAGCTTCAGCGTGAGCTAGCTACCATTAAAGTCAATCTGGCTCAATTCAAGCTAGGAAGCGTTTGGATTAAACACAAAGCATCGAGTCAAGAAACTGAAGTTGCCGAAACAGAAACGTTGATTCTAGAGAAACTAGCCTTCATTGAATCAGTCGTTGCCAAATATCGTCAATCTGATGATCCGATCGACTTAAATGAGATTGAGCCAAGAGAGGCTGTGTCAAATTCTGCGATCGCGTCTGATCAAACGTTAGAAATGACTCCAGTATCCACTCAAACGCCGAACATCGTACCAGAAGCAGCCAAGGCTAATCGAGTTACGCAAAAGCAACCGCGATCGAGGTTTGGGCAATTTGGACAAATCACCAAAGAACTCAATCCTGATTATGAACAAAAAGTCATTGCGGAATTACGCAGTCAACGGCGGCAGACTCGCATTGCTGCCCGATGGTTGGTGATTCTGCTCATTGTGCCGCTTGTTGCTTATACGTTGACGAAGAGCTTGATTTTTGAACCCTTATTGAGTCATTACAGCGACCATAACGCCACCAAATTCGGTTAAGAAGTTCGAGAGAACTTCTTAACCGAATTTGGTCACTTTAAAGAATCCTTAGAAGTGCGTCAACTGTTGGGCGTATTGCCACAAATGTCGCAACACGAGACATCAGAAATGCTCAAAGAAGAAGCCACTCATCTTTGGGAAGACTCGCGTGGAAAAGCACTCAACGGTCTAATAAATCTGCTCTCTGATGGAGTTTCACTCGTTATTTTTGCAGGCTTAGTCTACTTCAATCGAGGTAAACTATTAATACTCAAACGCTTTATCAACCGAGTTTTTCTCGGCTTGAGCGATCCAGCCAAAGTTTTGCTCTTTATTCTGATTACAGACTTTTTTGTTGGCTTTCATTCAGCGGAAGGATGGGAAGTCTTACTGGAAGGAATTGCCTCTCACTTCGGGCTACCAGAAAATAAAACGTTTATCTACGGATTCATTGCAACCGTTCCGGTTGCGATCGATTCCTACACTAAATTCTGGATCTTCACCTATTTCACTCAGTATTCTCCTACCTCTTCTGCCATCTACGAGCGCATGAATAAATAGAGGTTGCAGATTGCATAAGTAGCCGTTGACTGCGCTTGCCAAGGCACTGAAGCTCTGTATGAACGCGATCGCGCCTGCCGCCGTCGTTTTGGGTTGCGCTCCAACCGCATTGCGTCGATCTGTAACTTCAAACTTGTCCGCCTTGCATGAATCAGGCAAGGGTTCTACTACTTACCAATCTTCTGAATCTGCGCTGTGAAGTAGTCTTGCCGATATTTAAGCTGTTTTGCCAAGCGAAGCCCTTGCTGAAAAGCGGCTAAAGCTTGCTGATTTTGTTTGCGAGCGAGTTGAATTTGTCCAATCTGGTCGTAGGCATTCATCATGCCGTAAAAGTTGTAGGACTGTTGTTCAAGGCTTACCAGGTAGGCAAAGACCTTGAGGGCGGCATCGAGGCGATCGTTGGCGCGGTAAAGTACGCCGAGTTTTTGCAGCGCTTCACTGGCGTAGGCAAGCTGAAGAATTGATTGCGCCAACTGATAGGCAGACTGATAGTTTTGCTCTGCCTGATCAGGACGTGCAAGCAACTGATAATTATCACCAATCTTAATTTTTAAGGCGGGAATGGGTTTGGGATCGGGCACCTTTTCATAAAGTGCGACCACCTGTTGCTGAGCAGCGATAGCCTGCTCGGGCTGTTTTGCCTGTTCGTGCACGTAAGCCAGTTGGGTCAGATAAATAATTTCATTGGGGCGATCGCTCCGTGCTTTGGCTCTGGTTGCTAGCTCCCGATACGTTGAGGCGGCGTTGGGGTAATTCAACCAGTTGAGATACAGTTGACCGAGCGTGATCAGCGTTGCGTCTGTTTTTCGTTCATCCCGACGTTGTTTTGCATCCGCTAAAATTTGCTGGTAAATGCTGGCGGCGGTTTGAGGTAGCCTGATTTGCTGGTACGCCAACCCCAGCGCTTCCAAAACCGCAATCCGACTGGCGCGATCGCTGGCGCTAAGCGTGGTTGGGGTCGATGAGAGGGGTAGGGCTGTTTGAGATGCAGGATCGCTAGCTGGGTTAGTCGGTGCGGTTGGTAGCTGATTTTCCAATAGGATGACATCAAGGCGCTTGGTAATCCACCGGACATCGGGTGCCAGGTTTTCCTTCCACGCTACTTCTCCGACTCGTCCCAGCGCTTTCACTTCTTCTAGCACACCGAGCGATCGCCGCAGCCGCAACTCTCGATACCACAGATCAAAGGCTCCGACGCGATCGCGCCGCTTCAGCTTTTCGGTAGCCTGACTGTTCAGCCCGTCTAGCGTGATCGCCAACTGCTTGCGTTCTGCTGCCGAGAGGGGACGCTGATTGACCGCTTGCTGATTCGCCGTTTGGGGAAGCAGCGGATCGGGCGTTTTAATCTCCAGCGGGTTGGGTGGAAACTCGTCAGGATTGCGCTTTGGCTCTGGCTGCACGGCTGGCTTCGGCTCAGACGGGGGTGCCGGTGCAGGCGAGGGCGTTGTGAGCACGGGTGCTGATGGCGCTGGCGTAGGTTGTGCTACAGCCCGTGATGCCACGCCACTAACCATCAACAAGGGTAGCGCGAGCCACCAAACGGGAAAGGCAAGCCAGGGCATGTGCATCTGCTGCTTGCTTTCCAATCGCGGGGTTTTCCACCCTTGCGTATCGTCTCCAGGTGCTGGCATATCCTACGTCTCCCCCAACCAACGGCATCAACCTTTAACCAGTGCCTCAGACCGCTGCAATCACGATCGCAGCCACTCGCGCACCAAGTTAACCTTACAAGGAACGAACGCCGCGATCGCATCAAGTTCTGCGATCGTGTAAGGCGTTTGCCTAACGTCTCCGTTATAAAGTGCCTGTGGTCTTTGTGTCCACCTCATCACCATTGCGTAATCGAAGGTGGCATAATGAATTGCACTTAGCTGCGCGATGGCGTAAACGTAAAACCAGGCATTTTAGACGATGGGACGCTATGGGCATAGTCCCCATCAGGTCTGTGGCAATCTCCACAAAGGTTGCTTCTCATCCGGGATGCCAGGTTGTTCCAGCGTTGAATGTTGCTCTGGAGGATAGCGTTTGTTCATAGCCCAGCTAGTTCAAGGGTGAGAGAGAAACCGTGAAAGTTTTGGTTGTTGGCAATGGCGGTCGTGAACATGCCCTGGCATGGAAGCTACTGCAATCTCCTAAAGTTCAGCAGGTGACGTGCATTCCTGGTAATGGGGGCACCGCCTCGTTAGCCCACTGCCAGAACTTGCCGCTGAGCCTTGACGATTTTGAAGGCATTGGACGCTTTGCCCTGGTAAACGGCATTGCGTTGGTGGTGATTGGTCCTGAAGTTCCTTTGGCAGCAGGCATTACGGACTATTTGCGGCATCAGCATCTTACCGTGTTTGGACCGACGCGGCTGGGTGCTCAGATTGAAGCGAGTAAAGCCTGGGCAAAGGCACTGATGCAAGAAGCCAATATTCCCACAGCTCAAGCCGCCGTTTTTACCGAGAAAGATGCTGCTCAGGCGTATGTACAGGCTCAGGGTGCCCCGATCGTCGTGAAAGCAGACGGATTGGCAGCAGGCAAAGGCGTTACCGTTGCAGCCACGGTTGCAGAAGCTCAGGCTGCGATCGCCGCTATTTTTGAGGGACAGTTTGGCAAGGCAGGGGAGCGCGTCGTCATCGAAGCATGCCTCACCGGGCAGGAAGTGTCGGTACTAGCGATCACTGACGGCATCACCATTCGTCCGCTGCTGCCAGCCCAAGACCACAAGCGCATTGGTGATGGGGATACGGGACTCAACACCGGTGGCATGGGTGCCTACGCGCCTGCGCCGATCGCCACACCTGCCTTGATGCAGCGCATTCAAACCGAAATTCTGGAGCCGACGATCGCCGCCCTGCAAGAGCGCAAGATTGACTACTGCGGTGTGCTGTATGCAGGCTTAATGATCACGCCTGAAGGCGATCCAAACGTGATTGAGTTCAACTGTCGCTTTGGCGATCCTGAAACTCAAGCCATCTTGCCGCTGCTAGAGACCCCACTGGATGAACTGCTGCTAGCCTGTGCCCAAAAGCGACTAGCCGCTCAGCCCCCGATCGTTTGGAAAGCGGGTGCCGCTGCCTGCGTTGTCATGGCGGCTGAGGGATATCCTGGAGGGTTCCGTAAGGGCGATCGCATTACAGGCGTTGACGCAGCAGAAGAACAAGGGGCTGTGGTCTTTCATGCAGGCACCCAACTCAAGCAGCAAAGGCTGGTGACGGATGGCGGACGTGTGTTGGGCGTAACCGCGACGGGTGAAACGTTTGATGCTGCGATCGCCCAGGCGTATGCTGCCGTTAATGCCACCCACTTCGACGGTGCTTACTATCGGCATGATATTGGCGATCGGGTGAGAACTGCCGAGTCCGCCTCCAGTTAACTTATAGTGAGAGTAGTTAGTTGTTAGTTGTTCGTTGTTAGACGAAGATGATCACTAAAAACTAACAACTAAAAACTAACAACTTCCCTCTGCCAGTGCTTGTCTTCCTGAGCCAAATTCGCGCCGCTATTGCCAGTTGGTGGTCAGAGTTTACCCTCCAGACCAAACTCATGGCAGCGGCAACGCTGGTCGTCTCACTCATCATGAGCGGGCTGACCTTTTGGGCGGTCAACACGATTCAGGCAGATGCACGGCTCAACGATACGCGCTTTGGGCGTGACCTGGGCTTGTTGCTGGCTGCGAATGTGACACCGCTGATTGACGAAAATCGTACCGAACTGGCGCGCTTCTCCCACCGCTTTTACAGCAGCACCTCCAGCATTCGCTACATGCTGTATGCCGATGCAGAAGGCAATATCTTTTTCGGCATTCCGTTTTCCGAGTCAGAAGTCCAGAACTCGCTGACCATTCGCCGCAAAATTCATCTGCCCGACAACTATGCCGAAAATACGGATGTGCCAATGGTGAGGCAGCACGTGACACCCGATGGGGAAGTCACTGATGTGTTTGTGCCTCTGGTGGATGAAGGCATTTACAAAGGGGTGCTGGCGATCGGCACCAATCCTAACCCCACAGTGGTTACGTCCTCTCATTTGACGCGCGATGTGACGATCGCCGTCTTTGTCTCCATCTGGGTCATGGTGATTCTGGGTGCGGTTTTTAACGCGCTGACCATTACCAAACCGATCAAAGAGCTGCTGGTGGGGGTCAAAAACATTGCCTCTGGGAACTTCAAGCAGCGGGTTGATCTGCCGCTGGGCGGTGAACTGGGCGAACTGATTGGCAGCTTCAACGAGATGGCAGAAAAGCTAGAGCGCTACGAAGAGCAAAATATCGAAGAATTGACTGCCGAAAAAGCCAAGCTCGAAACGCTGGTCTCGACGATCGCCGATGGTGCCGTGCTGCTGGATATGGACATGCAGATTGTCCTGGTCAACCCCACAGCGCGTCGTCTCTTTGGCTGGGAGGGCAAGCCTGTTGAAGGCAGCAATCTGCTACGGCTGTTGCCCTCACCTGTGCAGGCAGAAATTACCCGTCCGCTTTACCAGATTGCGAAAGGCGAACTGCGGGAAGGGGCAGAATTTCGCATTGCGCTGAAGGAACCCCTCGATCGCACCGTGCGGATCCTGCTCACGACCGTACTTGACCTGTCGCGAGAGAGTATCAAAGGCATTGCGATGACCGTGCAAGACATTACCCGCGAAGCCGAACTCAACGAAGCAAAGAGCCAGTTCATCAGCAACGTGTCTCACGAATTGAGAACGCCGCTGTTTAACATCAAATCCTTTATCGAAACCCTGCACGAATATGGTGAAGACCTGAGTGTGGAGGAACAGCGAGAGTTCCTGGAAACCGCCAACCGTGAAACCGATCGCCTCACGCGTCTGGTGAATGACGTGTTGGATTTGTCGCGGTTGGAATCCTTCAAGCTCTACAACTTTGAATCGGTGGATCTGGCGCAGCCGATCGAGCAAACCCTGCGTACCTACCGCTTAAATGCACGCGACAAAGGCATTGAACTCATTCAAGAGATTCAACCCGATCTCCCGTCTGTTTTCGGTCACTACGATTTGCTGCTTCAGGTGTTTACGAACCTGGTGGGCAATGCGCTGAAATTCACCGAAACTGGGGGCAAAGTGGCAATCCGCGCCTACTTGCTAAATGACAGCGTGTCTTCTAATACCCACCGGGCACATCCCTTTCTGCGTCCGCCGGTCGAGAGTGCCGCGATCGCAGACACGTCAGAAGCTAACTTTCAGCAGGTGCGGCTTGAGGTAGCAGATACAGGCATTGGGATTGATACCGAAGATCAGGTCGCTATCTTCGATCGGTTCTTTCGTGTTGAAAACCGGGTACATACGCTGGAAGGCACTGGCTTAGGCTTATCCATTGTGCGGAACATTATTGAGAAGCATCGGAGCCGTGTGTACATCGTGAGCGAAGTGGGGGTTGGCACAACGTTTTGGTTTGACCTCAGAGTGTTTCAAGACGATGCGATCGCCGAAACGGTTGAAAGACACGATGACCAGCACGACGAAAGCCAGGGGGCGATCGAGGTCCATGCAGCGGAAGCCGATGCATCGAAAGTCAGCCCGTCTACAGAAACTCAAACTAGCCCAGTGACCGCCTAATTCTAAGAAATGAAAATTAAATAACACCGCTTTGGGTAGGTTGGGTTGAGTCCGCGAAACCCAACGCCTCCATCGATGTTGGGTTTCATGTTTCAACCCAACCTACGCAGGTTATTTAATCCACGTAGGGGCATACGGTCGTATGCCCCTACGGGCGGTCTTCTTAGCGAGGGGGTCTTCGCCGCTGCAAAAACTCAGGAATGTCCAGACCTGTCGGTTTATTTTTGGGGTCTGATGGCGGCGGGTTGCTTGCAGAGGGTGGTGCCATTGGTCGCCGTGTCGTCGTCGGCTTCGATAGGGTTTGCTGCCGCATCTCATGGGTAAAGCCCGTGGCAATCACCGTGATCCGCAGTTCGCCCTGCATCCGCTCATCAATTACCGCGCCAAAGATAATGTTTGCTTCGGGGTCAACCACTTCGTAAATAATTTCTGCTGCGGCGTTCACTTCATGCAGTGTTAGATCCGATCCACCTGTAATGTTGAAGACTACGCCACGCGCACCTTCGATCGAGGACTCCAGCAAGGGCGACGATATCGAAGCCACAGCAGCCTCTCTCGCTCTAGACTTTCCAGAGCCAATACCGATGCCCATCAGCGCTGAGCCTGCATCTGCCATCACTGCCCGCACGTCGGCAAAGTCAACGTTTACCAAGCCTGGAATCGTAATAATGTCTGAGATACCCTGTACGCCCTGACGTAAAATGTCGTCTGCGACGCGAAACGCTTCCTGTACAGGCGTTTGCTCTGAAATCACGGAGAGCAGTTTGTCATTGGGGATCACGATTAAGGTATCAACCCGACTTTGCAGCGCGGCGATCCCTTCTTCTGCCTGACTGGTGCGTCGTCGCCCTTCAAAGGTAAACGGACGAGTCACCACACCTACAGTGAGCGCACCCATTTCTTTGGCAACTTCCGCCACGATCGGGGCTGCTCCGGTACCTGTACCGCCTCCCATACCTGCTGTGATAAAGACAAGATCGGCATTTTCGAGTGCTGTCGCAATTTCGTCACGCGATTCTTCGGCGGCTTTTTGACCGATCGCAGGGTTGCCGCCCGCACCCAAACCACGCGTTAGCTTTTGCCCAATATGCAGACGGTTAATGGCTGTCGCGTAGGTAAGCGCCTGAGCGTCTGTATTAATTGACCAAAACTCAACGCCTGCCACATCGCTCGCAATCATGCGGTTAACCGCATTACCGCCACCGCCGCCAACTCCAATCACCTTAATTTTGGCTACGCTACTTGGCACAATATCACCCCTCTTTGAATCTTCCCCCGGTTGACCTTTTGCGTTTGCAGGTTGACTTAAGTGTAGTCCGGAGTTGCCGAAGGGGTTTGATGTCTCCACTGGCAGCGAAAAGTTATTCTGCCCTTCGGGATGAGAGCCATCGTGAGCCTCGCCCAAATGTTCATTGAGCGCCATTGAAGTTGCAGCCGAATTACTATTAAGAGTCATTGGAATTGCAGCGGTTATAAACTAAGTTTCAGTGCTCAGCGGGTCAACTATAAAGGAAGCGATACCAAAAACCAACATCAGGAACAGAGATGCAGACAGACTGAAATTCTAATTCATCTAGCTAAATCTAATCTGCCTGGTTGCTGGTTATTCATAATCTCATACTTACAAAGCTAAGGAGTACCTGATTTTACAAGGTCTTTTGGGTTGCCTATCTGAATGGCTGGTGCTTCTGGGTTACGGAGATCGATGTAGGTGATCTGGCTAAAGCTTGAGTGAGTGGAGAGCTTGCGCATCCGATCGAGGGTTTGAAGCTGTGACGGAAAGCGGGTACTGTAAGCACCCAGGTGAACCAGCCCCAAATCTGTTTTCAGAATTAGATTGCTTGGGTTGCGCAAATCAATCTCGGAAACGTTGACAGGCGGTCCTTGGGTCAGCTCACGATAGAGCTTTGACCAGAACGAACGATAGGTCGTTGGATTACCAATCACTTTGAGAGAGGGCAACTTGAGCGATTGATCCAGCGCTGTGTAGCTTCCTAGTGGAATGACCATACCGTTTTCATCCAGCAGGCTGTTAGCAGAGGTGGTCTTTGTGGTTGCGGGTGCACTACCCTCAGTCGTGAAGGCGATCGCTACTGGCAAGCGCTCTTTTACCTGCACAACCAGCCCTGGCGGAAAAAGCTGACGGCTCACAATGACATCCTCGATCGGCGCTCTGGACTGGAGTTCGCGGGCAATCACTTGCGGCTCTACTCGGAAGAGCGATTGCGGGTAAGGAATCGGCAGCAGCGATCGTAGCGTCCGCACCGGGATCAAATGATTGCCCTCGATCTGCACCTGCTCTGGACGGCGAATGACCCACGTTGGTAAGGTTGCTGCCCAAATCACCCCAGCCGTCAGTCCACAAACCGCCAGCACTCGCCAGCCAGCCTGTAAAAAGCGTACACGCCTGCGCTGGCGTAGCTTTCGTCGCCGCTGCGCTAACTCGGTTTGGGATACGGAAGCGATACTGCTAATCATCCAAATAATTGTTCACTAATTCTGTGTGCGATCGAATTAGTCTCTTAAGATACCTGATTTTGGCAGATGAACCACCTTGGCAATGCTTAAGGTTTCACTAACGTTGCTGACCTTTGCTAAGGAACGCATATTTAATAAGGTGCAATTCTTTCTGTAGGGACGTTCCATGGAACGCCCCTACTACGGAAGAGATATGGTTCAGATTAATGAATCCACGCTCCCAAGGAGCCTCAGAACGATCATGCTCAACGCGACGCATCAACCCATACTTAGCATTGACGATCAGCGTGACTTAGACGATCGCTTGAACTGCAACAGAGCCGCTTGTCTGCTTCCTATTTAAGCACTCATCCCCATTTCTGCAAGTCTGTTTTGCAAATTCGTTTGATGAGGGAAAATCTTGACTCCTTCTAAAAACTAACAACTAACAACCTTTCTGGTATGCCCGAAGGGCTTTACAACTTCCTTGCCCTCTGCCTCCTGCCCTCTGCCTCCCCCCTTAACTCGTCGCCTCTTGTAGCTGCACCGCAATGCGCTCACCAAATTCTGGGTCGGTATTCGCCAGCCCTAAGAGTTGCAGATATTCCTGGCGCGTTAAGCCTGCTTTTTCGATGATGGCTAAGGCTTCAGCTTCGATTTCCTGTTCAATCCGCAATGATTCTGACTCGGTTTCCGATCCCTGGAGTTCTCCTTCCCGACGCTCGATGAGGGACACGACCTGAAGGCACGCGTGGACAAACTCGCTGACCTTCTCTGAAGGGATGCTGCTGGGATCAACCAGGGGTCGGCTGGGTGCGATCGGATCTGAAGCGGCAGACGGGAAATTTTTGAGGGTAGGAAGTTCAACTGCCAAGAGGGTAGAGTGATCGATCGCAGCAACCCAAAACAGGAGCGTTGTCAGCAAAAAGACCAGCGTATGCCGAAGACGACGAAGTAAGCGCATAGCAACGTCAGCAGGGAAGAAGCAAAACGACCATTGACTTTAACCTAGCGTGTTTGGAGCGTTTAAGCTATCCTGTTTACGCCCTTCTTCTTAGCGCGATTGTTTTCTCTGTAACCGCCCTACGATCGATTCGGATTTAACGAAAGTGAACGTCGTCACGAGAACGATTTAAATGAGCATCAGAAGCACGAATCGTTAGAGTAGGAAGGACGCAAAGGGGGAACGCCGTGAAACTGAAGTGGGTTGCGCTTGTAACCACTTTGCTTGTTGTTGGGTTGCTGCTGCTCTATCGCCGGGACGTGCTCGTTGCCTGGTTGCGGTTCACCAAAAGTTGCCCAGGTTGCGATCTCAGGGGGGCGCGCTTGTTTGGTGCCGATTTGCAGGGCGCGAATCTACGATCGGCAAATTTGCGTCAGGCGAGTTTGAGTGAGGCAAACCTTCGGGGCAGCAACCTGGCAAAAGCAACGCTGGAGCAGGCAGATTTGAGCTTGAGCGATCTGACAGATGCCAATCTAGCGGCAGCAAATTTACGCACGGCAAACCTGAGCGGGTGTAGCCTCATCAATGCCAATTTACAGGATGCCGCTTTACAACGAGCCACTCTACTCTTTGCCGATCTTCAGGGTGCGAATCTAGGCAATGTTGATCTACGGCAAGTGGAGCTATACGGAGTGAATCTTGTTTCTGCCACACTCACAGGGACGCTGCTACCCACGCCATCACCACGTCAATCTGGACAAGCGTTAGATTTTGGCATTAAGCGACCGTAATCGCTCCAGTCCTGGGCTAAGGAATGGAAATTAAATCACTTCGACAACCTCAGCCTTTTCATTGTACGGGCGCGGCATGCGGCAGATCACTCTCTGGGCGACTGCAAGGACTTTTTACCGCTTGCCACGCCCCTACGCACAGAATGACACCTTCATAAATCCACGCTCTAAAGGTGGATTTGGCTCAGGATGATACGTAGGCGATCGTAATCGTCTTTTAACAACAAGCTGAGCGATCGCCCTGCTTGAACCAACCAGGCACGATCAGCCTGCCGCAGTTGATAAATGTCGCGGATGGTGGCGGCAGCCAGGGCATCGACTGGCGCACCGGGCATTTGCAGTAGGGTGCGCAAAAAGTCAAGCGTTTCACTGAAGTGGAGAATTTCAGCCTTGTCACAGACATACACCGCCTGATGAATTTGCGGGGGACGCGGCGGCAAGTGCTGATAAACAGTGGTCTTCTCAGTAAATTCGTTCTCTCTAGCGTCGGATGGTGGCTGAAAACCTACGATCGCAGCTCTAAATTCCGTCTTCAACATGGCAAAGATTTGGGGTTGCTGTTCGCGCAGGTCTTGCAGCGATAGCCCTAATGCCCGCGCTCGATGCACTGAGTCGATCGGACTCGTAGTGGCATGATAAACTACCGCATAAATCTGGTTGCCCGACTCTTCATCGATCGACTTGACCCAACTCCCAAACGGCGGCATCACCGGAAAACTCAAGTTTTCTGGCTCTAAACATTGCGCCAAAAACTCGGTCGTTGCCGTTTCAATCACTTCGGCAATGTGATTGGGCGATCGATTTTGGGCAGCAAATTGGGGCAGAGGAAGACGCATGAGGCAGGGGTTAGGGAGCAGGGTTTAGGGGATAGGGTGTCTGAACAGCGCTTAAGACAGGAAGGGGATGTGTCCCTATGGTTTAGGGCGCGTCATCAATTAGCTCCAAAACCTTGCGGTATCAGCCTAATCGCGCCCGCCCCAACATACCAGGCTAGGGGCTGGAACCCTTGCTAAGAGTCATGTTTAGTTGTCATTGATGACAGCCCCTAGCACCTGGGCAGAGCTTTCATTAAAGCAGCGATCGTCGTTCTAACGCGTCTATTTCTGATGGCACTAAAAAGCATAAGAGCTTGATAACCGTCGCTTCTCGTACCTTGCACCCTAACTCCAGTACTCGATACCCTTATTTTCCCTTCTTCTTGCCAGCCGACATGTCTACTTCTTCTAACTCTGCTAAACGAAACGTGACGAGTTTATCCCAGTTGCCACCTTCAAAAAGTACAGCAGCCTTACCGTCAGAGACTCGCTGCACTAAGCCTTGAAACGCATAGTACGTATCTTCTGCATTGATAACCTTAACAGCAGAACCGGGAAGAATCATGGCGTTTTGCGGGGTGAGAAGGACTAAATTAAAGGATAAGGGATAAAGGCTAAGGGATAAAGGCTAAAGGCTAAAAAAGGCTAAGGGATAAAGGCTAAAGGCTAAAAATTTGTTGCTTATCTTCTCGCTGTTACAGCAGCTTGCGGCGAAATGAAATACACCTTCTCATTCCCAACGTTGCGCTGAAAGCCTTTCTCCACACTACCTTCTGCCTTCTGCCTCCTGCCTTCTCCCTCCTACAGGCTATCGTTTCTTCTTTTTATCCTTTAGCTTTTAGCCTTTATCCTTTCCACTTTATCTTTTCCACCTCAGTCTCTAAAGTTCAAGCGCTGACGGAAATTTGCAACCGACTGCACCAGCCCGATCGCCACAAAGTTTGTGAGCAGTGCCGAGCGACCATAGCTAATCCACGGGAGCGGAATGCCTGTAACAGGCGCGAGACCAATCGTCATGCCGACGTTCACGACAACTTGAAAGATTAGCATTGACAGCACTCCGATCGCGAGGAGGGAGCCGAAATTATCCCGCGCATTTTGAGCAATGATAATGATCCGCAGGCAAATCAGCCAAAACGCCAGCAAAACCAGAAAGCAGCCAGCAAAGCCCAGTTCTTCGCCGATCGCTGAAAAAATAAAATCGGTATGCTGTTCAGGGATGAAGTTGAGCTGGGTTTGCGTGCCTTGCGTCAGTCCCCGCCCCCAAAGTTCGCCTGCCCCGATCGCAATGCGTGACTGAATGAGGTGGTACCCTCCCCCCAGTGGATCTTTGTCAGGATCCAGAAAGAGCGTGAGCCGATCTTTTTGATAGTCTTTCAAAATGCCCCAGGCTAGATGACCGAGTTCGCCTGCAATCAGGTTGACCACGAGCGCACCCGCGGCTCCAAACCGATGCCACGGCAACGTCCGCCAGCCAACAATCCCCGTCAAAACAACCCAGATAGCCAGTAACCCGATAAACCAGGGCGAGACTCCGATGAGATTAAACAAAATGGCTGAAAACAGTGGCGACACCAGCAACAGCAGCCAGCCAGGATTCGCATCGCCCCAGTAAAGAATGCCTAACGTAATGGCTCCAAACACCAGCGATGTGCCCAAGTCTGGCTGCACAAAGACCAGCGCCCAAGGCACGGCTGTAATGGCTAAAGTTCTCACTAACACGGGCAGGGTAGAGGCGGCACGATCGCTCAAAATGGCTGCCAAAACAACGATAACCCCTAATTTGGCAAATTCTGACGGCTGAATGTTAAAGCCACCGATCGTAATCCAGCGCTGTGCCCCCAAAGCCGATGTACCCAGAAACATCACCGCTAAGAGCGAAAGATTGGTGATGCCATAGACAATCCAGCGAGCCTGGATTAAATTATCGTACCGTATACGCGAGATCGCCAGAGCCATCACAAACCCGATCGCGCCAATAATCCAGTGCTGATACCAATCTGTCCAGCCCTGATTTAGCTCTGTGCTGTGAATCATGACCCCTCCGAAAATCGTCAGACCCACAGGCAACACAAACAGCAACCAATCGGTATGCTGCCAGGGCTGCACCAGCGATTTCCAACGAATGCGACGAGGTGATTTTTGCAACATGAGAGAGAGGAGAGAGGGGTGAGGGGTTATGATTTGCTTGAGCCAGCAGTAGTCAGCATTCAGCAGTTAGCTTTCTTTTAACAACTAACAGCTTAAAACTTCTTCTACCCTTTAACTCCTGACTTCTGACTCCTGGCTTCTGGCTCCTTCTAACAACCAACAACCAACAACTTTTCCTACGCTAGCGCTGCCACCGAAACTCTGCCTGCAATTCGTTCAGCGATCGCGGTAAGCGCTTTGGCAGACGCAGATTCAGGCGCTGCGAGAACGATAGGAATGCCGCGATCGCCCCCTTCACGTAGCGAAATCTCTAGCGGGATGCAGCCTAATAACGGCACTTGCAGCTCATGGGCTGTTTTTTCGCCACCAGCCGAACCGAAAATATCGTACTGCTTGTCGGGCAGATCGGGTGGGATGAAGTAGCTCATATTCTCCACAATGCCCAGCACAGGCACACCAAGCTGCTGGAACATCTTCAAGCCGCGACGAGAATCGAGTAGCGCCACGCTTTGCGGGGTGGTGACAATCACGGCACCTGCCATCGGTACGGCTTGCGCCAACGTTAACTGCGCGTCTCCGGTTCCCGGTGGCATATCCACAATCAGGTAATCGAGATCGCCCCACTCTACCTGATAGAGAAACTGACGAATGACCCCATTCAGCATTGGACCGCGCCAAATGACGGGCTGATCTTTGTCAATCAAAAAGCCCATCGACACCAGCTTGATTCCGTGATTAAACGCAGGTTCCAGCACTTCACCCTGAGAGCCTGCTTGCCGTACCATCACCTGGGCACCCTCTAAGCCCAGCATCATGGGTGCGTTAGGACCGTAAATGTCTGCATCAATCAACCCGACCTTTGCCCCAGACTGCGCCAGCGCAACGGCAACGTTCACGGCAACGGTGCTTTTGCCGACTCCACCTTTGCCACTGGAGATTGCCAGAATATTCTTCACGCCATCAATGCCAGTACGATCGGGCAAGCCCTTTTGCTGTGGTGTTTCAGCCGTCACATCAACGCTGACAGTTTTGACATCAGGCAGGGTTTTCACCGCTCGTTCGCATTCCTCCACGATGAACTGACGCAGGGGGCAGGCGGGTGTCGTCAGCACGAGCGTAAAGCTTACGTTGCCGTCCACGATCGCTACGTTGCGAATCATGTTCAGATCTACCAGGCTCTTATTGAGTTCAGGGTCTTGTACGGGCTTGAGGACTTCAAGCACAGAACTGGTATCAAGGCATGTCGGCATAGTGAACCCTGGCTCTGGTGAAAAATTGGGCGTGCAATAATCGGGCGTGCAATAATCGGGAGTGCAAAAATCGGGTCTAAAAACAATGAAGCTTGAATGATCTTACCGTTAAGCGATCGCCCCTGTAGCGTGAGTGGTGGGAACGACCTAAAAATCGAGACAGCTTTGGCGCGATCGCTTTAGTTTTTCAGGTACAGCTTGTAACGCTTTTTGCTCTGCCGCCTGCACCAGGTCAGATGCGACGCGTGCGGCATAGGGGCGCATAAATGACCAGAGTACCGGAGAGAGCCAGCCTCTGAGTGTGACCGAGTAAGAAACACAGGTGCCGCAAACCGTTGATTTTACCTGATACGTGACCTGTTCTTCTAGCCCTGGCAGCACCAGAATGCGTACACTCAATAGCTCACCTGGGCGCACCCGTTCGACAAAAATCTGAATCGGGATTGGACTCATCCGGGTAACCGCTTGATAAATCAGCCCTGGCTTGGCGACTAACCCACGCGGCACATTTGTACTGGCGATGAGCGGATGCCACGATACGTCCGTTAAATCGACAATTTTTTGCCACAGATCATCCACCGAAGCGGAACTGAGCGCCTGATAGGTTCTGGCTAAGGAGCACTGAAAGCGGCGCTGCTTATAACGGATGAATCTAGGCAAGAAGCCAAACATGGCACGATCGCTCCTCTAGCAAACTTGGCTCAAGCTACTGATACTGTGACTGTCAAGTAGCTTACATTGATCTACGGACTCTTTATAGCCTAGCGCTCTCATGTCCTCTCGAATAGCTTTGGTGGACAGAACACTTAAGCAACGCTAAGTCTTCACACGGCTAAACATCCGCCCGAATTGTAAAGAAATAATCGGCTCCCGGCTCTAGCTGATAATCACGCTGCTCTAAAAAACGACCCAACGGTTCTTTGATGAGCGCACGACCCAGCGACGGCTCGACAGACAGTTCGCCCCGCTGAAAGCACCACTGAAATTGCCACTCGAACTGGTTTGCGCTGACTTCGCCTTCAATCTTGCCCTGCTGCCAGGACTGACGCAGGATACGAACATGTGCAGTAGTTTCAGGTAAGCGGCGAGAACCCACGATAGTTTGTGTTGTGTCAGAAGTACATGTTACAGAGCGCGATCGAAGCTAACCAGCATAACCTCATCTTCTCCCCAACAGAGCAATCAATTGCGAGACGCTTTCTGCCTGAGCTTTAGCAGTCTCAGCCTGAGCTTTTGCCGTCTCAGCTTGTTGTCGAGTAGTTTCCTTGATGTCGTCGAGATCCAGGCGAAAAGCAGTCATCGATTCCGTCAGTTTGCCAATTTGATCGGCAATGGCTTCGATTTTCGCGTCAAACGTTCCGAGCTTGATGTCAAACGTATCGATTTTGGTCTCAACTGCGTCAAGCTTGATCTCAAACGTATCGATTTTGGTCTCAACTGCGTCAAGCTTTTGGCTGTACTGCTTGTTTAACTGAACCAGTTCAACGGTTGCCTGTACCAGTGTCGTCAGTAGCTGCTGGTTGTCTGAGAATGACTGCCCGGTCATAGACATACTTCTGGGACATACTTCTAGGGACGGTTGCATGGAATCTTAGCGTATTTTGCCCAGGCAGCGATGGCACTGCTTTACGGAAGCCTCACCATACCAGGCGTTCAGATGGTTATCCCACGCTACTCAGGCGCTACTCAAGAGGATGTCTGTGCGATCGTCCGGTTATTGTACAAACTCATTGCCTTCTCCACGCCTTGCTTGAGACTGAGTTCCACTGCGCCAACAACAAGGTGCATCACCTCTGCTATAACCTCAGCTTCTGTAGGCGAAAACCGACCCAAGACGTGACCCACGGCATTCCCCTGTTGTTCTTCTTTAGCACTGCCAATGCCAATGCGTAGGCGAGGAAAGGCTTGGGTGCCAAGGTGGGCGATCGCCGATTTCATCCCATTCTGTCCACCTGCCGAGCCTGACTGTCGCAACCGCAACTTGCCCACCGGGAGATCCATATCGTCATAAATCACCAGCACCGATTCTGGCGGCAGTTTATACCAGTCGGTAAGAGCGCGAATGGCTTGTCCAGAGTTATTCATGTAAGTGGTGGGCTTGAGCAGACGAATTTTGACGCTTCCTGCCGCTATCCCTTCGCCTACAAACCCCTGAAATTTCCGATTTTCTGTTAGGCTGATCTGCCAGGTTTTAGCTAACGCATCGATCGCCTCAAAGCCAATATTGTGCCGGGTGCGATCGTACTTTGCGCCCGGATTGCCCAACCCAACAATCAGTTGAGGGATAACAGGTTGTGCGATCGTCCCCGCTGTCATGGGCGTTGTCCAGGCAAATTCGGTACAAGCAACATTAGCTGACTTCGCTGGGTGTGGCGACCTTCTCGGCTTCGGCAACGCTTTCGTCTGTGGCTGGGGTCTCTTCGGCGATCGGCGTTGGCTCAGAAGCAGGGGACAATGCTGGCTGAGAGGGTGTTTCTAACGTAGCTTCCATCGGGGCTTTCACCGCCTGTTCGATCTGTTCGGCTTCGCGCTTAAACTCTGCCTCAAATTCTTTGGAGGCTTCCTGGAAGCCACGAATGGCTTTACCCATACTGCGACCAATTTCGGGCAATTTCTTGGGTCCAAAGACGAGCAGAGCCAGAACCATAATGACTGCCATCTCTGGCAAGCCAATTCCAAAAATATTCACCGTATCGCCTCCTGCAAATGCTTGCTGGCTAAGAACGCAGACTCGACTCAAGGCGTAGACTTGTAAGCTGGACCTATATAACTAGACTTGATACAAATCGCGCCATCATGTGTAGCCTACCGTGTCTAGTCTATCGCCCTCCGTCCTTTGTGCGACTTAATCTAGGGCGCGTTATCAATTAGCTCCAAAATCTCGCGGTATCAGTATGGTCGCGCCCGCCCCAACACACCAGGCTAAGGGCTGGAACCCTTTCTAAGAGGCATGTGTAGTTGTAATTGATGACAGCCCTTAGAACGCCATAAAAAATCCCGGTCAAGCCGGGAAGCCAAAGTATCGGTCAGATTGTTACGATTGAGCGCGCTTAGCCACCCAGACCTGTCCAATTCACATCGACATCATTCAGCAAGAGCGAAGAGTTGTAAATCTGCAAGATGATCAGCAGGAATACCAAAAAAAGCAGCATAAAAACACCCATCAACGTGGTCGTGCCCCAACCGGGTACAACCTTACCGTATTCAGAGTTCAGGGGTTTAAGAACGTCTCCTAACCGAGTCCGCTGTGCCATGAGTCACCTATATAGCTCGACAGAACATGTATATTGTTTGTAACATTATATGGCAATGCACTCATAATTTTTTTCGCATATGGAACCCGCAACAGCTCTTAATATTTCGATTTGCGCGACGCTGGTTGGTCTGACAGCATACGCCATCTACACGGCGTTTGGTCCCCCGTCGAAGGCGTTGGATGACCCGTTTGAAGATCACGAAGATTAGAGATCGGGATGTTAAAAGTAGGGACGTTACATGTCCCTACAGGTGGCAGTTAGGTCGTAAGGTGCTGTTGGCGATCGCTAACGCACTAACGCACAGGGTATGAGCACGTAACTTACACCTGAGCATTCACCAGCGGCAGAGCGGTAATTAGGGTGGCAAAGCGTGCAAAGTCGATCGTGTTGTGAGTCAACAACTGGTCAATGCCATATGCCTGCATCGTCGCCACAATGTTGGCATCGTGTACCTCCTTACCGCCCACCGAAATTTGCTGCATCAGCGCCAGTAAGTTCGCTGTTGCCTGAGCATTATCCTCCGCCACCCGAAAACGAGACTCAAACTGGCGCACTTCTTCAACAACTAAGACGATTGGAATCGGACTTCCAAAGGCTTGTGGGCGAGTTAAGGTTGCCAGATACTCTCGTAAAATCTGTCGGCTAACCCACAGTTCCTTTTCATTTTGCTCCAAGGTTTGAATGGCATTTAGAGCAACGGAGTGTAGCGGAGTTTCAGGAATGCTGGCATAGACAAGGATGTTAGTATCCACGAAGACGCGATTACCTGCCATCATCACCATACATATCCTCACGTCGAAGCGATAGATCGGCAGGATAAGAGTCAACGTGAATCAATGGAAAATCAAACGGTGGGCGTTTCTCAGCGGTGACGGGTTGTTCGTCAATGACCAGCACCAGCTTGTGGTTCCCCGGTAGAACAGTTGCTGGCAGTTGAATGGTCACTTTGCCCTCTGGTGTGACTGTCGCAATCGCTTCGATCGTGATCACAGCCCTTCTCCTTTTAAGTGAGCGGATCTTAGGTCTAATTTAGCAGTCGGTATCGGCTGAATGAGTCGTGACTTTGAAGCTGGCGATTTCCCAGGGCTGTATCTTCGTATCTGTTGCCTGGGATGGCTCTGAGTGGGTCGATCGCTCCAGCACATCAACCCGCTCTCCTAACGCCAAACCCAGATCGCTCTGGACGTTTAGCTGTGCCGCTTCCCCATGACACTCGTAGCAGCGCAGAATCCACTCATCGGGCGAGTCTTCGGACTGTTTGAATGCCATCAGCACGAGATTGTCGGCTCCCAGATCGAGAAGAGAGGCTGTGGGAGGCAAGGTTTTCGGGCGATCGTCTTCGCTGGTAGGAATGACCTGTGCCATGAGCGGCATATTGAGTTCGTAGCCATGCTTGACGGTTTGAGCAGCTTTCCAGTCGCCTGCGTGGGGATACAGCGCATAGGTAAACATGTGATGCCCTTTGTCAGCATCTGGATCGGGGAATTCAGAGCCGCGCAGTAAGGTGAGGCGCAGTTGGTTGGGTTTCGCGTCGTAGCCGTATTTGCAGTCGTTGAGTAGGCTCACGCCATAGTTGCCGTCGCTGAGATCTGCCCAGTGCATAGCGGGGATTTCCCACTGCGCTTTTTCAGCCGCAGTCTCTGGCTTCGTGGTGCGCTGAATCACCCCACAAGGAATTTCATACGTCGCGTAGTCTGCATTTAAGTTCAGTGGAAAAGCAGCTTTGACCAGAGTATGGCGCTCTTGCCAATCCATGACAAAAGTTTGAATCTTGAAGACAGGAGAGTCTTTCTCAAGAATGTAGTTTTGGTTAAAGGCGGATTGACCAAATTTACGACTCACATGAACGCTGTTTGTTAGCGAGTTGTTCTGCCTGACGCTGGTTCTCCAGCAGTATACTTCCAGCGTTTCAGCCGATGGCAGAGGCTTTTCTTCGTAATTCGGATCAATATTCCAGGCATCCCAATACTGTTCTTCATCTCGAAAAGCCTGTAGCTGATTTCCTGGAGCGCTGAGAACTTCGCGCTGGTTGATTTTGTCAAAAATGCTGGATAGTTCACCTGTTGTTTGATCGACCACAACGCGCAGAAATTCATTTTCCAAAACAGGATCTTCTACAGGAAGCTTCCCAATGCGCTGCTTTGGATGAGGATAGACCCAAAAGGAGCGATAGCCAAGTGCAGGGATATTTTCAGCAAGAAACGTGAGTCCCCAACCGTAGCCGTAACTATCAATTTGTTTTGTGAAGATGCAGAATGGTGCTTCAACGACTCGACCCTCTAAGTCACACATTTGCCAATCATAAAAGTGACCTTCCTCAAGGTCTTCAAATTCGGTGAGCATTTTAGCACTGGTAGGCTTTTGGGTGATATTTGTACTTACCATCGCTGATCGCTCCCAATTACAGGGGTTAAAGATCACGATTGCTCTAGCATTTGGGTGAGGTGATGGCGGAAGAGAGATTTGAGACGCGATCGCATTAAGTGATTGCTCAATGCGATCGCGTCCAACTTGCTCAACGTCTCTCCAAGCCTTATTAGCGTCATCAAACACTTCTGTAATAGATGATCCAGGAAGAATGTCGTGAAACTGATTGAACAGCACTTTCTTCCAGGCATCTTCTAGCTCTGCTTTAGGATACTCAACGCCTGCGCTAATAGTTGCCAGTGATGCCCACAGTTCAGCTTGATATAGCCACTGTTCCGAGCGTCGGTTGAACTGCTTCTGATCAGCGTGGGTGGTGTAGCAACCGCGATGGAATTCGAGGTAGAGGTCGGAGTGCCAGAGGGGGAGGGAGTGGGGGGTGTGGTGTGGTGTGTGGGGTGGGAAGAGTCTTGAGTTTTGAGTTTTGAGTTCTAAGTTCTGAGAGTTGGCGTTGATGCTTTGCACTTCAGCGTTGATGCTTTGAGATTCACTCGTAAATGGTTGAGCTTCGGTGTTGATGCTTTGAGCTTCGGCGTTGATACTCTGAGGTTCACTGGTGACGCTTTGAGGTTCGACGTTGATGTTCTGAGGCTCACTGGTGACGCTTTGAGATTCACGGCTGATACTCAGAGGTTCGGCGGCGATGCTTTGAGGTTCAGCGGTGATGCTTTGAGGTTCGTTCGTGATGGTCTGAGGTGCGTTCACGATGTTCGAGACATCAGCGGGGATGCTTGAAGCTGCGTCAGGTGTGTAATGTGCTTCGAGGTCTTGCAGATAGTCGAGGGCAGTGGAGAATTCTAGCTGGGGGAAGAAGGGCGATCGCTGCCAGCGGCGGGCGATTTCGAGCATATCGCGGGTGGGACCACCACCATGATCGCCAACTCCGGGGAGCCAGAGGACATCAGGGATGCCTGTTTTGGTTTCCCACTCGCAGGCGTAGGTTGCCATTTTGATGGGGTCGATGCCTTCACCGATCGGCGCGGACATGAGGCTGAAGATCTTGGTACGATCGGGTGCCTGCCACTGAAACACTTCGTAGGGAAATTGGGTGGTGTCGTTCCAGCGCAGTTTTTGGGTGACGAAGTAATCGATGCCGCCCTGCTTGAGAATCTGCGGGAGCTGCCAGGTGAAGCCAAAGCTATCGGGTAGCCACGCCATACGGTTGATGCTGCCGAACTTCTCTTGAAAGTAGCGCTGACCGTACAGCACTTGCCGCACCATTGACTCGCCGCTGATGAGGTTGAGTTCTGGCTCGATCCACAGTCCGCCCACAGGTTCCCACCATCCGTCTGCGATCGCCTGTTGAATCCGCTCAAATAGCGCAGGACGGTTTTGCTCAATCCACTCATAGAGTGCCGGGGTGGAATGGCAGAAGGTGAGTTCGGGAAAGTCTTGTTGCAGGTTCAGGGCAGACTCGAAGGTGCGTTCGGCAGCATTCCAGGTTTCGGCAACTGTCCAGAGCCATGCCATGTCAAGGTGAGCGTGTCCGAGGAGGCGAATGCGGCGCTGTTTGAGGAGGGGGGAGAGGGGGAGGAGGCGATCGCGTAATTTGGCGAGGATTTGGTCGAAGGGTTTGCGGGCGGAGGGAGCAAGGGAAGCGGAGGAGGCAGGCTTAAGCTTGCCTAGCAGTTGTGCCAGCTTGTTGGAGAGAGAGGAGAAAGCAGAGGGAGAGGGGAGGGTTGACCAGTCGATTTGGGTAACGGCTTGGGCAAGGAGATCTAGCTTTTCGGGGGCGAAGGTTTGGAGGTAGAGGCGGAGGATGTCGAGTTCGTCGGCAATGAAGCTGGGTTCGGGGTGCTCATCAGAACTCTCATAGTGGCAGACCGATCGCACGAGGGCACCATCATCGTGTCCGGGGCTGACCAGGCGAAGGGCGATCGCAAACTGATCTCCAGGTGTGACGGTTTCGCTCAGGCAGATGCGGGTCACGCAGTCAAACAGATCGCCTGCTTGCACTAGGGCACCGTTGACAAAAATTTGGGCATCGATCGCCCACCAGGTCAGGGCTAGTCGGAGGGTCAGTCCTTCTAGCGGGTAGCCTGCTAAGTCGTGGGGCACGGTGACGAGTTGACCGAGCCAGCGGACGTGTTCGCCTTTTGTCCAGGCGATGTGATCTTTCGCGTTGAGGGGAGCGATCGCCCAGTTATGCCAGGTGTCGGGCTGGGTTGCGTGGGCGATCGGCAAATCTGCATCGCAGTAGCGCCACCCTGACTGAATGCTGGTTTGGGTGAGGCTACGGAGGCGCGTAATGGCTTCCGAAAGTCGATCGCCTGGGGCTGAAACGGGATTACTCACTACTGTCATTGGTTCTACTGACTGCACATCCATAATAGAGGTACACAGAGTTCAGCGATGCAGGTTATGGCTGGCACAGAAACCGGGTTTCTCCACGAAAATATGCCGTCTCAACATTCAGGCTACGTCCAGAAACCCGGTTTCTCGCAAGGCGCAACGGTAGCTGAATTACTGCAAACTAATGCCGTCCTACCGTCGCTGATGGAATACGTGGACGGGGTGCTGGTTGAGAAAACGGGTAGGACACTTCAGCATGGTTTGGTTCAAGGAAACCTGAGTAGCGAATGGCTTAAGTTTGTAAAGGCAAATCAGCGGAAGGGGAAAGTGCTGGTTTCGCCTCCCTGTGCGACGGTTGAGCAAATTCGTCGTCCCGATGTTGCCTACATGACGGTGGAACTGGCGGAGCAATATGGAATGCCAGCCATTTTGCCGCAAAGTTTCCCCTAATTGTAGAAGTTGCTTCGCCAGAGGACGCGTCAGAAGCGTTATTTAGCAAGGCGCGGGAGTATTTGCGATCGGGCTGTCAGGAAATCTGGTTGCTGTTTCCTGAGAATGCGATCGTCATCATCATGACAGCCGACAGATCGTTGATTTTCACCGAAGCTGAAACCGTGAGCACTCAAACCGTCTTGCAAGGCTTCAGCATTTCGGTTGCAGAGTTGTTTGCTTGATTGAAAGCTTTCACCACGCTCAGCACCGCCCTGCAATGAATTGCGGGCTAACAGAACGAAGTCCGTTGAAACGGACTAAGATACCCAACAGACAACCATTTCAACCCATTTCAATGGGTTTTAGCCATTAGCCCTGAATTTATTCAAGGGCGGGGTAACACGAAAGTGCAGGGTTTGAGTGAATGAGCGTCTCCAGCGCAGAGTGGTACGATCGACCCTATCCTCTGTCCTCACCAAGACGCTGCTATGGGCATTCTCGTACTCATCCTGATGATAGTGCTTTCCATCATCATGGTTCTCTTTGGGGTGCAAAATCCCCAGCCTGTCAATGTCAGGTTCTTCACCCTTGAAAGCGGCAACATCTCACTGTCCCTTGTCATCGTGGTGTCTGCCCTCATCGGCGCAGCGCTGATCGGGTTACTCAGTTTATGGAACAGTGCGCGACGCGGTCTTCGTACTATGCGGACGAACAAGCAACTGACAAGCCTGGAGCAACGCAACGGTGAGCTAGAGCGGTTGAACACATCGCTGGAGCAAGAGAATGCGGCGTTGAAAGAGCGGAATGACCAGTTGGAGAATGTGAAACAGACGGTTGAAGTAAGGGCGATCGACTCAGATGGAATTAGCGATCGCTAACCGCTGCCATTTCCTTTCGCAATTCTAGATAACGGTGCAGGTATTCTGAAATGATGCCGTGGAGTAAGAGATTACGCGCCGCCGCAAACGGACTTTCGGGCGCGAGTGGATGACGATTGGTGATGACGTGGTTCCAGTTGTAGTCGCCTGTGAGCGCACTGATGTAGCAGCCAAAGTTTTCGTCAAATTCGAGCGAGAGCACAGCCCGTTCAAATTCGTCGCTGGTGAGACAGAGTGAATAGAAGACCTTGAAGAGTTCGATCGCCGACTCCAGATCCAGCACTCGTAACCAGCGTCGTTTGGTGAAATCAATATCCACTTGCACTGACTGAATGCTGTCAAAATTCAATCCCCGCGCCTGCACTTGCTGCATCCAGTGAGGGGTTTCGCGCTGTGCCTTGTTGTAATCCAGCACGAAGTTGTACAGGATCAAATCGTGTTCCAGAAACGCATTCTCTGCCAGATCGCCAACGGTGCGCGGATAAAGTTGAGATTTTTCAATGGTTGGATCAGGTCCATTATCAATCAAGAAATTCACAATGTTGGAACCCAGGCAAAGGTGCCGCACGATCAGGTAGCAGGCTTCAGGCGAGACAAAGGTATTGAGAAACCAGGTTGCCGATCGATGCATTAGCGTGTAGTTGCTGAATTGAAACGGTAATAATCGCTTCACCGTCATAATGACCGCCAGCAGCAGATTTGCAAGGAACGCGATCGGCACTAATAAATAACTGCGTGTCCAGTTTCGCAAGTCCCGAATCATGTAACCTTTGGCGATCGGGTCTACTGGAATCGCCTGATCCACATACAGCGCATCCCAGGCATTGGGGTTAGCGCGATCGTGCGGTTCGGGTGTGTACGATTGCGCGACTTGTGATGGAATAGGGGTTTCTAACTCTTGTGAGATTAATTCAGCTTGGCTCATGGCGATCAACAGGATAGAGTTTTTAACTGAAACAGAGGAACTACCGCTGAGGCGCAGAGGTCGCAGAGTTTTAAGTTCTCCGCGCGCTCTACGTTTCAGCGGTTCGTATACTATTGAATTTCTTCCAGTTGCAGTCGATACAGTCGGGCAGTGACTTTCGCGGTTTTGAGGATGCGATCGGCAATGTCTTTCGTCATCCACTCGGCATTAATCAACTCATTCAGCTTGCCCAGATGTGCCTCGTCATTCGCGCCGTGATAGCCCAAAAACGACACCTGCTCATCTTTCAGCTTCAGCGTTGACTTAATTTGCGCTGCCCATTCTGCGGCTAAGTTATTGCCCAACCCTTCAATAATAAACATGCTCCCCAGCAGGTCTACCGGATTTTCGCGCGATGCTTGATGGAAAATAAACGCCGACAGCGCCTCACTGCCAATGTTCTTGTCTGCATTCACAATCTCCTCTAACACTCCGCCGACAGAAACGTAGTTGCGCTCTAACATCTGGTAATCGCGGTGTTCATCTTGAGCATGACCAATGAAGGTCGATCGCAGCCGAAAATCCGTCATATTTGATGCAGCCCGCGCAATCCACCGTGCCCCTTCCACCACCTGCGGACGCAAATTTCGCAGCATCGCCTTGTAGTCATCCACCGTAAATTCACCCCGATGCAGCTTACGGACAATAGGCACCGATCGAATCTCACGCTCAAACTCCAGCCAAACGAGGGCAAGTTGGCGCAAAAGGTAGGCGGAAACAGGTTCGTCGGGAGTAGGGAGTGGGGTGTGGGGTGTGGGGAATGTAGTTGTTAGTTGCTGGTTGTTAGTTGTTAGCACTTGATTACCTTCCTGGTTGTTAGTTTTTGACTCCTGACTCCTGACTCCTGACTCCTGATTCCCCACTCCCTCTACTACCTCCTGCCTTCTGCCCTCTGCCTCCTGCCTCCTGCCTTCTGCCTCCTCACTCCTCTCCCCTCTCTCCTCACCTCCCACAACCCTCAACATCACATACGCCGTCGTAAACCGCCCACTTTCTGGCACGAAGCAGAAGATTTTTTGACCGGGTTGCAGTTTGCCCGAATGGAATAATTCTTCCAGCATTAAATAGATGGAAGCGCAGCCTGTATTGCCCCGCGTGTAGAGGTTGGTAAACCATTTCTCTTCAGGAATCATGCAGTTTGCTTTTTCCAGCAGTTCGACAATTTGCCCTCGAAAAAAGTGAGATGAGTAATGACACAACAGCCAATCAATATCATCCGGTTGCACGCGACCTCGTTCGATTAACTTCAGCCAGCCTTCAACACCGAGTTTAATGACGTTATCCAATAAGCGAATGTTTTGTCGCAGATTGATGGCACCTGCGACCGCCGCTTGTAAATAGGACGGATAATCCATCCAACTTTTTTGAGCCGTTTCATCTTCGGTCCCAGCGTACATACAAACAGGGTAGGCGTTGGCATGAGAAACCAATTCAATCCATTCAACTTTCAGGCTAGTTCCTGATGCGTTGGGGTGGTCTTGAAGGAGAAAGGCACCTGCACCATCCGAGAGCATCCAACGTAAAAATTCGGTGTCAAAACTCAGAGCTTTTCCTGCTTTGACATTCGCTTCTGCTTCAAAGTGAGTGTGTTTGAACAAGCGTGAGGGCAGTTCGGAAGCAACTGCGATCGCCGCTCTCTTCTCGCCCAATTTCACCTGCGATGCAGCATATTTCAACGCGGCTACTCCAGCACAACACACTCCTTGATTAGAGGTCACTTCAATGGGTGACAACTCCGATAATTCGCCATGTACCATGCTGCCAAAACCAGGAACTAGCAAATCTGACCAACTGGTGGCAGCCGCCAAAAGGTCGATCGCGCCCGGTTCCAAATTTGCGCTGGCGATCGCATCTCGAATCGCATTTGCAGCCATCTGGCTATTGCTGTAAGTAGTCTGTTGTTGTTGATCGATCGCATAGTAACGCTGTTGAATACCATTACTTTTGAGAATGCGATGCCTGACTTTGGAAGGGCGACCGTTCACCTTTCCTAAATAGGCTTCCATCTCGTCATTGGCGATCGGATTTCCAGGCAAAAACTTGCCGATGCTGTTGATGAATACACCGTGCATATGTGACTCTTTTTGTGAACGATTACAGTTTGAGGGCAGTATTGCCCTGATTTAAAGCATTCAGAAGCTACGATTCTGAACCGAAGCACTCGTTAAAACATCTCATCATCGACAGCTTTGTCCATTTCGGAACTTTTTACAAGCTAGTCAATCAAACAATGTACAGAAACGTTTCCTGGATCGGTCAAGTCAAAACGTCTTTCGCCACGAGGTCTCAAAATTAGACTACGTGGATTTCAAAAAAGACTAACTTAACTGTAAAGTTGATAGTTTGACTCTAGTAATTTCGCGTAGAATTTTCCTAAAATTTGTGACACTTTTGCTCACTGTCACGCGATTAAGTGTTGAGTAATCAATTTAGAGCAGACTGGAGCTGACGCTTAGAAAAATCTGCAATGGACGCGATCGCCAATATCAACTTAGCAACCAGCCAGTCTTCTCAACCTGTCACACTCCGGCAGGGGTTAGAGCATTACTACCAGGCAAACCCTGACTTTGTGCGCGATCAAGACCTGCGAGTTGGCATCATGCTCATTCCCTGGTGTGACATGCAGCGCCACGACATCATGCACGTCGTCACAGGCTACAGCACCGCACTGGAACAAGAGCTTCAGCTCATCGGCTTTTTACTCACATCCCTGACCTGGAAACGTCCCTGGTACTACTACGCGCAGAGCTTTGTCGTGTTTCTAGAACTGCTGTGGCAATCCATGCAAGGAAAAGCGTGGGGCGGTATTTACCATAACCCTGTGCAGGTCTGCCGACTGTACCTCAAGGGCGTTAAGCAAGGACTGGCTGTACAAAAGAAAATTGATGCCGCGATCGATCCTAAAACGGTGCTCGATCGAGATTTGGAATCGCTGCGATCGGACTATGGCATTCAAAATGCAGGCGCATGGGATTAGAGGGGAGGAAGGCAGAGGGCAGAAAGCAAGAGGCAGAAGGCAGGAGGCAGAAGGCAGGAGGCAGGAGTGATGCTGCAAGCCTTTAACTAATACGGATTGAAATTGTGCTTGTTAACACTTGAACAGCATGAGCGGATGTACTATTTTATTGAAGGTATTTCTCATGCAACGCAAGGCTAAGTGATGGCTGAAAATGCTCAAATTCAAAGCAGACCGAATTATGGCATTGATGCGCCTGGTCTAGTGCGCTTCTTTTTTAGCGCTGGTGCTGTTGCACTCGCAATCTTTCTTGTCGTGCTGTTCTCATCGCTATTAGGGCAGATTCTCAAAATAGTCGTCGGTACGCTATCAGGTATTGCAGCCACCTACTTGCTTGGCATGGGTTGCTTCATGCTCTATGGCAGTAAAGTCATGAAGTTAAAGGATAGAGATAAACTGCTGGATCTTGTGCCGTGGTCAGGTAACGAGCGTGTGCTTGATGTCGGTTGTGGACGAGGTTTAATGCTAGTTGGGGCGGCAAAGCGGCTGACGACTGGCAAAGCGATCGGCATTGACCTATGGCAACAGCATGATCAAGCCAACAATAGTGCGGCGGCAGCATTAGCAAATGCTGTAACAGAAAGGGTGACAGAGCGCGTTGAAATCAAAACAGCCGATATGCGTCAATTGCCGTTTCCAGACGACTACTTTGATGTGGTGCTCTCAAGTTGGGCGGTTCATAACGTAGAAGCTGAGGTCGATCGCAAAAAAGCACTTGATGAAATTGTGAGAGTCCTCAAACCAAATGGCAGAGTCGTTTTGTCAGATATCATCCATCAAGCTGAATATGCACACTATTTTGAGCATCATGGCATGACAAACGTTCAGCTTCATAACAATGCCATCCGAGATTTTGCGCTTAAAGCCGTCACATTTGGGAGTTTTGCGCCCTCGGCTGTCTCAGCTTGCAAACGTGCCTGATCGATCGCTTAGAGCAGACTGCCGAAAGGCGCAGCAAGTTTTGAGTTTTGAATTGGCAGAGAGGAGTGAGGAGTGAGGAGTAAGGAGTTTTAAGCTGATTAAGCGATTAGCAGTCAGCTTTTAGCCTTTGCCCTCATCTTTCATCCCTCATCCCTTCCCCACTCCCTACTCCCTATTCCCCACTCCCCATTAAGACCAAGAAAACGGAGTATATTAACGCTTATGTAGGCTCAGCAGGAGTGACCCCAGATGTGCGGAATCGTTGGCTATATTGGCACGCAGGCAGCAAGCGGTATTTTGCTCGAAGGGCTGCGGAAGCTGGAATATCGCGGGTATGATTCTGCTGGCATCGCCACGGTGCTGGAAGGCGACATTCACTGCGTCCGTGCTAAGGGCAAGCTACACAATCTGGAAGAAAAATTAGCGGGAGAAGAAAATCCGGCGCGGGTTGGCATCGCTCATACCCGCTGGGCAACCCACGGCAAGCCAGAAGAATACAACGCCCATCCGCATATGGACATGGCGATGCGGATAGCGGTGATCCAAAACGGCATCATTGAGAACTATCGTGAACTGCGAGAAGAACTGAAAGAGCGCGGCTGCGAGTTTCGCTCTGATACCGATACAGAAGTTGTGCCACATCTGATTGCTGAAGTGCTACAGCAGGCAGAAAGTCTGGAAACTAGCCCCCTGGTGTCAATTCAACCATCACCGTTTTTAGAAGCGGTACGGCAGGTGGTGAATCGACTGGAAGGCGCGTTTGCGATCGCCGTTATCTCCGCCGATTATCCCGATGAACTGATTGTGGCGCGGCAACAGGCTCCCGTCGTGATTGGCTTTGGGCAGGGCGAGTTCTACTGTGCCTCGGATACGCCTGCGATCGTCCCCTATACTCGTGCGGTGCTAACCCTGGATAACGGCGAACTGGCACGAATGACACCGCTGGGCGTTGAGGTCTACAGCTTTGAAGGGCAGCGCTTGAAGAAAACGCCTCGCACCCTCAACTGGAATCCGGTGATGGTAGAGAAGCAGGGCTTCAAACACTTCATGCTCAAGGAAATCTATGAGCAGCCAGGAGTGGTGCGATCGTGTCTGGAAACCTATATCGATACCCATTGGACAGCCGCCGATCACACCCATTCACCCATTCGCCTGAATCTGCCTGCTGACCTGTATGCCGATTTGCAGCACATTCAAATCTTGGCGTGTGGTACCAGTTGGCACGCGGCTCTGGTTGGCAAGTACTTGCTAGAACAAATTGCTGAGATTCCAACCTCTGTACAGTATGCGTCTGAGTTTCGCTACGCGCCTGCACCGCTGACTTCTCACACCCTCACCATCGGCGTGACGCAATCGGGCGAAACTGCCGATACGCTGGCAGCGTTGGCAATGGAGAAGCAACGTCGATCGGGACACTCAGCAGAATTTCAAGCGCGCCTATTAGGCATCACCAACCGTCCCGAAAGTTCGTTGGGAGATTTAGTGCCCAATATGATTGACACCCACGCGGGGATTGAAATTGGTGTAGCCGCCACGAAAACCTTCGTCGCGCAATTGATGGCGTTTTACTGTCTGGCGATCGACCTTGCACAGCATCGCCAGGTTATTGCACCCACCCAGCTTGAACAATTGCTGGCAGGTTTACAGCAGCTTCCGTCGCAGATTGAAGTGGTGCTCGAAAGCCAGGAACGCTACATCGAACAACTCGCTCATGATTTTGCTGAAACGCAAGACTTCATCTTTTTAGGACGCGGCATCAATTTTCCGATCGCCCTCGAAGGTGCCCTCAAACTTAAAGAAATCAGCTACATCCATGCCGAAGGCTATCCCGCAGGCGAAATGAAGCACGGACCGATCGCCCTGTTGGATGCCAAGGTACCTGTGGTGGCGATCGCCATGCCTGGAACGGTGTTTGAAAAAGTGCTCTCTAATGCTCAAGAAGCAAAGGCACGCGATGCTCGCCTGATTGGTGTCACACCCATGGATGAACATGAAGCCGCCGAAACCTTTGACACCTTAATTCCCGTGCCCCATGTGGATGAGCTTCTGTCGCCGATCGTCACCGTCATTCCCCTGCAACTGCTGGCGTATCACATTGCCGCACGCAGGGGTTTGGATGTGGATCAGCCAAGGAACCTCGCCAAAAGTGTAACTGTGGAATAGGTCAATGTATGAAACTGACAGATCTTCTAGGTGAAGTGATTGAGGATCTTTGTGAAGACGATCGTTGGCGGTTAGACATCGATCCTGGACTTGATGCCAAGCACGAGTTCTTTCTATCCTGGCGACATTTCGTTATTCTACCAGAAAACTCTTCTCCCCATTACGAGTCAACCGAGGCAGATTTAGCAGACTTTCTGACGTTTGATGGCTTTGATGTCTTGCTGCCAGTGCCCCGTTCTCATCATCCCAACATTGCACTCATTCGTCTGATTCCCGGTGTGAACCATCAAACGCTCACACTCTTTCTACACGATTCGTTTCATGAGTCCTACTTTAACGATGGATGGGCGGCTCGGTATGGGTTTCTGGCAATTGCCGATCGTTACCAAAAATTCGGCTGTGATTTTTACCTTGCCAGTTACTATCACTTCTCTTATCTCATTGGCGAAGATTACGAAACGGCAAAAGCGGTCATGCAGCGAAAGTTAAATGGTTAATGGGTTGTGAAAAGGGCGATCGCGCCGCTGGGTTTGAAGCGTTCAGCAGACGGCGATCGCCATTCGTTGAGACAAACACTAAACCGCTTGCATACTACCACTGGTAGCAGAGGGTTCTTCGGCTCCAGCCTTTAAACGGCTCACGCTGCTTCGACGAATTCGCTCACTCTTGCGGACTCCGCCAGCCATTTCGTATTCGCGGCTGTTCTTGCCATATTTGAACGCGACCCCAATCAACATCTGGTCTGCCAGGTCGCCCAGATTTCTCTCCAGGGCTGCAATTTCCGCTTTGGAGGAATCGATGATGGCGAGAGCCGTGTTGTAGGAATCGATTTTGCTGCGGAGTTGTGCAATCTGGGTAGTGAGGTTGGGAACGCTGCGAGTATCACCAAAGTCCATTGTCGGGTCAACAGCTTTCAAGCCAGCAGAACGGAGTTCGGCTTTTTCGAGCATTTGAGAGGTACGTTTTTTGCGGGTCATAGAAGCAAGCCTCTGATGAGAGTGGATGAGACCAGCATGGCTGACGATTACAAGCATTCGGTTCAGGGAATGGCACAGAAAAAGCATATTTTCTCAATGAAGTTTTTAAGTCCACCATTGTTTGCACGGGCGTAGTGTACGGATGGAGTTGTCTGAATCGCTGCAAGCGAAAGAAACGGTCTGCCCCTGGCTGTTTCTGGGTTTGTGAGTGAGACGATCGCACCTGCAAACTTTATGGCAACTTCACCGTTAGTAACGACAGCTTTACCGTTAGTGACGATGGCTTCACCATTCCTAACGACAGCTTGTGAGTTGGTAACGATAACTTGTGCAGAAGTAACGATCGCTTGTGCAATGGTAACGACTACTTGTGCATTGGTTAGGACGGCTCATGCAGAGGTGACGATCGCTTAGGCGAAAGTAGCGATCGATTGTGCAGAAGCAAGCACGACATTCGCTGACTGGAGGCTATTATCAGGTTAATCTCCCTAGCCGCACCCATTTATGCCAGAAGACTACATCGTGATTGTGACGGATGAGACGGATGAAGCCTCAGCACCGATCGAAGGACAGAGGGGCTGGCGCGAGGAAGTGGGTAAGCGCCTTACTAGCCTGAAGGAAGTGCGGTTGCCTGTCTCGCAGCTAGAGCAAAACATGAATCAGTTTTTGCAACTGGTGGGACGCTTGTTCAAGCAGGTGGATCAGCAGATTGGTGCTGAATCGGAGATGAAGCTGGATGAGGTGGAGCTATCGGTTGAAGTCAGTGGGGAAGGGGAGGTTAAATTAGTAGCAGGTGGAAAAGCGGCTGGAAAGGGCGCGATTAAGCTGAAATTCAAGCGATCGGATGTAAAGAAGTAGATGGGAAATAACTGGGCAGTTGTCATTGGCATTAACGATTATCTGCATCACCCAGAACGGAAACTAAAGTATGCCGTCAATGATGCCCAAAAGATTGGCGACTTTTTGAGCAATCGGGCAGGCTTTGGTGCAGATCATGTCATTCAATGCTTAGGAGATGAGGAACATCGGAGCAGTTCAACCTATCCTACATGCTCTAATCTGCTGCAATTGCTTGAACGAGATCTCCAGCCCAACCGTGTGGGTAAAGTTGATCGCTTCTGGTTTTACTTTAGTGGTCACGGAATTAGTCGAAATGGGCGTGATTATTTGATCACCTCAGATTGTTTGGAAGATAAAATCGAACGATTTGCCTTGCCACTCGATGAGGTACTCGCTACCTTACGATTACATAAAGATGCAGATATTGTTTTAATCTTGGATGCTTGTCGGCAGGTAACGGGTAGAAAGAGTTTTGGTAGCTCAATCGGGGAACAAACAATCGCTTCTGCCCAAGAGCGTGGCATCACGACTATTTTCTCATGCGATTATGGGCAATACTCTTATGAGCTAGAAGGACTACAGCAAGGAGCGTTTACCTATGCTTTAGTCGAAGGATTAGCTCAGTACACACTGCCCAGCCAGTTAGAAACTTACTTACGACAGCGAGTTCCAGCCTTAAACTTGCAGTATCGGCACGATAGAGTCGAACAAACGCCTCGCATTCGTACTGAATCTACCATAACAGCCTTTCAACCGTTACTGCCTGATGCGGTTACGTCAGCCGATATTGAAGTTCTTGTTAGTCAGGCTGAAAAAGATGAAATCGAGGAAGACTTTGAGACTGCCAAGAACCTTTGGTGGCAAGTAGTTGATGTGTCGCAATCCATTACTCAAAGACAAGAAGCCCGAATTGCAATTGAGCGCATTGAAAAGAAAATAGCTCGATGGAGTAGCCATCTTTATACAGAAGCTACCTCCCCTCAACCAGAAGTCTACCAAACGTCTGAAACGTCTAAAGCTTCCCAAAAGTCTCCTATCAAAACCCCAAAAAGTACGTTAGGGCGCTCGACTTTAGCAACACCTGCCGTTCCGGTTCAAATTGTGAAGCCTGCGGAGGAGCAGCGAATTTTTCAAATTCCTGAGTTATCTACTTCTAATTTTCAAGAGTTTATCTTTGATGTTTTAGAAATTGATTCTTACGGGACAAGCATCGCTCAACACACTGGGAAAAACTGGTTTGTTGTTGAAGAAATCAATGGCGTATCAATTGAAATGGCGTTTGTGCCTGGTGGAACTTTACTAATGGGTTCGTCTGAATCAGAAAACAGGATCTACAAGAATGAACGCCCTCAGCATATGGTGACAATTAAGTCATTTTTGATAAGTAAATTCTCCATCACATTTGCTCAATGGAGAGCGATAGCTCAATTACAGCTTAATCCTAAGAAGCTTAAACTACGTCCTTCACCAAGTAACTGGGGACTTAATCGACCTGTTGTAGAAGTTTCTTGGCATGATGCAGTAGAATTTTGCAATCTTCTATCTCAGAAAACAGGAACTACATATCGTTTGCCAACAGAAGCTGAGTGGGAATACGCTTGTCGAGCTGGCACTACAACTCCATTCCACTTTGGACAAACAATTACCTCAGACTTGGCAAACTATGATGGTACTTATTCATATCGCTTAGAACCAAAGGGAATCAATCGAGCAAAAACACTACAAGTTGGAGAACTGAAAGTTGCTAATGCTTTTGGTTTGTTTGATATGCACGGTAACGTTTGGGAGTGGTGTAAAGACCACTGGCATGAAAACTATAATAGTGCTCCGACTAACGGTGAGGCTTGGATCGATAGCTCTGGCAATCAAAACCATGTAATTCGAGGTGGCTCCTGGCGCAACGAGCCTTCTAACTGTCGCTCCTCTTACCGTTTATGGAAAGGCTCAGAGCAAGCTGCTGATCACATCGGTTTCCGAATTGTACGCAGCTTATAGGTTAGGATTTCAACTAGAAATGCCTTAGGCTGTCGCATTGTAACTGTATGTATCAGTTGTTGTTGAGTCAGTCTTTTTATTACGTTCAGCATCAGTTCTACGATACTCATATGCCTGAGCCACACGTTCAGAAATAAGAATATTCAGCATCCCAGTTTGTCGATTAATTTCATCAACAGCTTGAGCAATTTCATCTATTGAGATTTGAAAGAATTCCCTTCTATCGTTGAGCAAATTTACTCTTCTAGACTGGAATCGGCTGTGTAAACGCGCTAGCGTATCTGAAGCATCTTCCGAACGAATCTTAAAGTGAGTATCAAACGGGAAAGGGACAGCAGGATTCATTTCACTAATAAAATCCTCGTCTCGAATACTTTTACATATTCTGTAGATGCCTTGCCCTAAAGAACCAATATTTGAGATCACATAGATATAACCTTCTTTCCTCGCTCTATAGCGCAACGTAGCCTGTTCTGTTTCAACTTTAGCTTTTTCCAACTCACGCTGAAGCTGATTATTTTCAAACTCCAGTTGCTTGAGTTTATCTCCCTCAGCCTGTTGAATCGCTTGTCGAATGCTTTCGATTTCCTGACGATAAACTTCTTCTTTCTGTTCTGCTTTTTTAATCTCTTCTTCGGCTTTTGCAAGAGCTTTGCGTTCGTTGTCGTCTCTTTTTCTTTCTTGATCCTGTTCTTTTTCGCGCTGCTTCTTACAAGCCATTTCATACTGAAGGTGTAACTCTGACAATTTTAGGTTGAGATATTCCTGTGTAATTTCACAGGTGGTTGTTTCCGATAGCTTATTCAATCTTCTAAAACTTGCAATTATCCGCTCCTCTGAAGATTGAATGTTACTATGCTTAACTCTGAGAATTACATCATCAGCTTCAGTATTGAAAGCTATTAGCACAAGTTTTTGAAGGTTTTCGGTTAGCTTCCGCCCTTTCTTTTCGCTATCGTTGAAAACCAACTTAGTTTTGCTTTCTACCGCAGTGCGTTCTTTTATCATTCTTTTCTGTTCCAATTTTACTTGTCTTAGCCTTACAGCGTAATCTTCAGAATTGATAAAGTCATATTTTGGCTCGTAAAATCCAAACGACTGAATATAGGCTTCTTCCTCAAGGCTAGATAGCTGCTGTTGCAAATTGCTAACTTGTTTATTGATCTCCTCTTTAGTCCGAATTAGTTTGTCTAGCTCTCCCGTGTCAGCCAAACTTTTGTATTGTTGCAGGTCTCTATTAAGCCGATCTCGCTCGTTTTGCATGATCTTTAACTGTATGGCTGCACCAATTAGAGCTAGAACGGCTAGTAAGGTTAATAGATCCATAAATTTAGTCTCAACAATTCCTCTGAATTTCTTTTGGTCAGTGTTGTTTAATAGTTTACGCCAACCCAATAAGAAGGGTGTACGGCTGTCTAAATTTAGTCGTAATAGCGCGACTACCCATTGAAAATAACTTAGCATCAGTGTAATAAACCAGCTTCATCAAGCAAACTTACCTGTTCCTGTTAGTTACACAAGAGCGACCGCCTTTTCTCCCCTCCTCTTCTCACTGCAAGCCTTCACCCTTCAACAAACAATCTCCCCTGTTAGAATTTGGACAGACTCTATCAGCCTTAGAACCATGCAAGCCTTTGAAGCCACAGGAACGATCGACCCCACAGGACGATTAACGCTGGATCAGCCGTTGCAGATTGCTCATCCTGCTAGATTACGAGTGATTGTCCTCTTATCTGAGGGCGCAACTGCAAGCCCTAACGTCAACCCAACAGAGTCATCTGAGTCTCAAGATTTTTCTGCTCAATTATTTCTTAGCATGATCGACGAAATTCGCGCTCAAGTGCCGGACGAAGAGTGGAAAAAGCTACCAACAGACCTTTCTAAAAACATCGATCACTATTTGTACGGTGCTCCAAAGGTTGAAGGATGAAAACCGTCTTTGCCGATACGGGTTACTGAGTCGCCATCCTGAATGCTGATGATGGCTTAATCAAACCGCAGTCAGTGTTACCGCTGCCCTTTCATCCCTCCGGATTGTTACCAGCGAAATGGTTTTTACCGAGGTATTAAACTCGTTTTCTAAGCAAGGCGCATTTCTTCGGCAAAACGCAGTGACACTCATTCAACAATTTACCCGTAAGCCCAACGTTGAGATCATTCCTCAAACAAGCAGCCTTTTTTACGAAGCACTCACCCTTTACCAGCAGCGCCCCGATCAAGCTTGGAGCCACACGGACTGTGCTTCCTTCTGCATCATGCAGCAACGAAATATCCTCGAAGCATTGACCCACGACAGGCACTTTGAACAAGCAGGCTTCATTGCTCTCTTGCGATGATCGAAATCTCGCTCTCTAACCCCCACCTTCCAACCTCTAGACACGAAATTTCGACTTTTGAGCCTGAAAGTCTGACCTCAGATCGCGGAACTTCGACCTCAAAGCTCGACACTCCGACATCAGAACTCAAAGCTTTAACCTCAAAACACGAAACTCCGACCTCAAAGCTCGGCACTCCAGGCACTGCTCCGCAGAAGCAAGCTACAGAACACGGAACATCAAGCTTAGAACACGGAACTCCGACCTTAGAACCGCAAACTCCGAGTGCAGAAGTCAACAGACCATGTAATTTGTCAAAAGCTACTTGCTAAACGTTGCAACTTGCAGTACTTTTGTATCTCACAACTAAAAATGCTCATTTCTTGAAGCGTTCCCTGAAGGTGCTACCAACACCCTCAAGGAACTAACCCCCAAACTGGTATCAGCAGTCTGGTGGGCTAGTAAGGCAGTTTAGCACTCCACTAGCCACCCCAGCTTTGCATTGCAAACAGAAAGCGGGGTGGCTTCAGTTTTGGGACTCTCAGCAAACCCCATCACTCAGTGGAGTGCGACATTGCCATGACCTACAACGCATCGCCCATTCAAATCAACCCCGATCCACGTTTTCTGACGATCGTCGTCATCGGCATCCCCGAACACATCGAAACCTACATCCGAGAGCAACACTTGCGCGGCTACGCCAAAACCTACGAGTGGAGCAAACCCCAACCCGCCCCTGATAGTCCGGCTAAAGTCCTCGTCGCCCTTAACCGCATCATGGTTTAAGTCGTGCCGCTGGTGTTCATGCTGCTGGTTCAGGGCATGAGACAGTACGCTATGTCCTTGTCATTCCAGAGATTGATGAGTTAGGCACCCATGCTGAAGGCGATCGAGAACGCAGAAATACTAGTTATGAGAATTTCTGGACGGCAAATTTGGAGGAGGCTGCACTTAAATTTCTTGCCTTGCAAGCGGTAGCAGTTCCAACGACAGACAGTAGAGCGAGGCGATGCCAGTGTGTTCTGTTTGGGAAAACCAAGTGGGCAAAACAGCAAATCGTTCGGACTAGGGTAGAGACCATAAAAGCGACGCAGGAAACTCTGCTTCAGTACCAATCGAGTTGCCAGTATTTACCGCAAAACAGAGTCTGCAATGACGAAGGAAAAACTGCTGTCACCGTTAGTGCTACTCGCGGCGTGATTGCCGCTAATCTTGCTCAAGATCTGCCCTGGTGGTGCCGTTTTTCTGAGAGAACGACCAATAAGAAGCTAGCCGAGGACATAAGTGCTGAAAAAGAAGGACTACGGCTGATGATCGAGGAATCCGAGTGGGAAGACCAGTCCAAGAAATTGTTTGTCAAAGCCTGCCACGAAGCTTTGCAAAGAATTTACGCCAAAATTTACGATCAGACGCTTGAAGGTTACTACGCCCAGATTGAACGTCGAAATATACGCATTCGTTCCGAGTTGTTACGCTGTAGGAATGCCATAACACTTCGTGGTTTCATCAGTCGGTTTTTTTCTGAGGCAGGGCAGCCACCTATCCTGCAAGAGCATTGGGAAGCACTGTTACCCATCACAACAGGGGAAAGCGATTGGAGCCTCACACGAGATTTAACTTTACTTGCGTTAGCTAGCTATAAGAAAAGCGGCACCGCAGAAAGCAATATCTCCAGCGCGACAACCGCTGAGGCTAGACAGCCTGATTCTGAGACTGCCAATTAATTCAAGCGGTCATGTCAAAGACCAAGCGATTGGAAGGAGAGTCTTTAGTGTTGCATCTCTTTGGAAATGTCTTAACTCACCACGGTGCGGCTGCAAACAACCGTGGTGAGAATGAGGGTAACATTACTCCCTTACAAAAGCTCTGGTGGCAAGGCGAAACCCACACGACTGTCTCGGCTGAAGCCATTCGTTGGGCTTTGCGTTACTACTGGCAACGGTCTGGCTATAGGGTTAACAGGTGCTGGGATGATGACGCTAACAAATTTTCAGTGACTAATCCCAGTTTTGATGCCGTCAGCTTTATTGATGATGATGTGCTCGGCTTTATGCGGACCGAAGCAGCGAAGTTGGAAAATGCTGATGAGCCATTGGAGCCACCCAAGAAGAAAAGCAAACAACCGAAGGGGACTATTGTAAATAGGCGAGGGGTCTTAGAGGTTACCCGTGCTGTTTCAACGACCCCGTTTGTGGGAGACATTACGTTTAATGCTGTGAGTAAAGAAAAGGATCGGACATCGTTGTATGGCACAGAGGTACATGCTACTCGCTACCAATATGGGTTTGCGCTGACGCCCGATCGCCTTAAGGACAAAGCTCGCATCCACGCCGTGCTGGATGGTCTAGTCCCGCTCGGCGAAGTTGCAGGTAACCATGCCCGTTTTCTCTACGACTTTGCCCCTGAAACTATTGTTTTGCGCTGGACGCATGACTTCTCCCCTCGCTTGCTGTATTGCTTCAAGCAAGATGAGGCAGGAAACCTGTCCGCAACAGACCTGATTAATCGAGTTAACGCTGGAGACATTGATCCCAAAGAGTTATGGATTGGTGGCAAGCTTGCCGGAACTTTAGGCGATTGGGGCGCTAATGTTTTTCCTGGTACAAAAGCTGCTGTAGCAGCACTTAAGGAAACTATTACCAGGGATATTCAAGGTCTGTAGGAGTGAAATACCATGATTGTCGCTCTAGAAGTTGAAGTGCCGATCGCGTGCTTTAGACAATCCCAAGCAAGGGAATATTTTGAGACCTATCCAGTACCACCACCTTCAACTGTTTACGGCATGTTACTATCTCTGGTTGGCGAGATGGATCGCTACAAACATTGTGGCGTTCGCCTTGCGATCGCCCTCCTCTCAGAGCCTAAAAAATCCACCATTGTTCGGACGTTTCATCGATATAAGAAGCGGGACATTCATGATCCCACCAATATCCGACCTGATTACCAGGAGTTGTTGACAGATGTTCAATTTATTGTGTGGGTCAAGGCAGAGACTGAAACGGCTCGGCCATCACTAGCGAAGCGCTTACAGCAAGCTTTTGCAAACCCTGCCTCTGTCCGTCGTTTTGGTGGGCTGTCTTTAGGAGAAAGCAGGGATTTGATTAATGCTGTAAGTTTGTTTAGAGGTTTTCGTAGAGAGACTGTAAGGTGGTTAGTCCAGGACGAGAATGGTTTGTTGACGTTGCCTTATTGGGTTGACCACATTGGTTCAAAAGGAACGTGTTGGCTGAGGTATGAACTACAGCAATATGACCTGCAGGAACCACCTGATAGAGCATGGACTGAAATTCAAGCTGTCTAAAGTGAATCACCAGGTGGTTCGCAATATTTTAGTAAGGATGTCTTCTTGTTTTCTGCAATAGGGGGTGTTGACAGAGTAGAACCCTTACTGAAGGGGATATTTAGAGCTTTTAGCATGATGCTAGATGCTTGCAATGCGGTGAAAGCTAAGGGAGAAGGCTTTTCGGCTTCTGTAAACGAGCCGATTCTGTCGAATTTTGAAGCTTTGATCTCCTTTTATCTTAGGTGCTTGTAAACTTGGCTGATAGCCTGCGCTAAGTAAGGATTCTAGACTACGCGATGCATTAGCACTAGATACCGTTAGGTGTTGAGTACGCATGCAGGCATTTTCTGAAAAGCAAACCAGCGACATGCATTAGCACTAGATACCGTTAGGTGTTGAGTACGATGGTGTCGAGGGGCTCGACTCTACCGATCGTCGATGCATTAGCACTAGATACCGTTAGGTGTTGAGTACTTCCAACTTGAAGAAATTGTCGATGCGCTCTGGGAATGCATTAGCACTAGATACCGTTAGGTGTTGAGTACTGGGCGGAACTGTTGTAGCGGTCATTGTTTTTCCACATGCATTAGCACTAGATACCGTTAGGTGTTGAGTACTTCCAACTTGAAGAAATTGTCGATGCGCTCTGGGAATGCATTAGCACTAGATACCGTTAGGTGTTGAGTACTGGGCGGAACTGTTGTAGCGGTCATTGTTTTTCCACATGCATTAGCACTAGATACCGTTAGGTGTTGAGTACCCGTCAATCTGACTCATAAGCTGCGATCGACGCAGATGCATTAGCACTAGATACCGTTAGGTGTTGAGTACATCACGTTGTAGGGCAGTTTGTGAGCCGTTTGCCATGCATTAGCACTAGATACCGTTAGGTGTTGAGTACAACGTGGCGACCGTTGGTAGTGTAAACCCGTAACCATGCATTAGCACTAGATACCGTTAGGTATTGAGTACGGCAAAAAAGTCAGACAAAACACCCCTAACGATATACATGCGTTAGCACTAGATGCCGTTAGGTGTTGAGTATCGGGACGTGGGAACTCAAATATTGACGATCGTCAAAGACATGCGTCAGCATCAGAAACCGTTAAGTGTTCAATACATCATTCTTCAGTGACCTCGTGAAGCGCCAGCTTTTAGTCTTCTAAGTGGTGGCGATCGATAAGTTCTCTTGCGTGGTCAGATTCGAGGTAGAGATCGAGCGCTTCACCGACAACTTTATTCATCGATGTTTCCTTAACACCGGCTAGGCGTTTCAACAGACTATAAATGTCCTCAGAGACGGTTATTTTGAGTTGCTTCTGGTCTGCCTTCCTAGCATTCATATCGGATCAGGAGTAGATTCTTAGCCATTTTCCGGTATGCTGTGATGCAAGTGGTGTATATACACCATTTCTGACCGCTTGTACTATTGAGGCCATACCCATGACTACTCTTTCCCCCGATGAGGTCGCTCTCATCAAAGCCATCTTGACGACGCTTAGAGGCATTAAGGTGCGAGACATCGACAAAGCCCTCGTCATGCTCAGTAAGAGCAGTAGCGAAGCCTCTGCAAAAAACACGCATCAAAATCAATAGGAGAACATCAAATGCTGGTTTTGAATGAGGCTCAAGCGTTAGTGGTCGAAAGCTTGCTCACCAAAATGCTGATCAACGAGACCTACTCGGTGAGTGAACTAGAGGAGGCAATCAGTTGGTTTCAGCGGGAGACAGATCGCATCTCCTGCCCCTTTGAACAAGTCTGGAGCAAAAACCTGGCGCAAGAAATTGTGAGGGCATTACGCAGTCAAGGTTAATCATCCGATGCCAGATTTAGCGCTTGAATCAGTGTGAATCTGGCACTCATTTTTTTGCCTCAGGGTCAGGACAATCTAAAGCTGTTGCCATGTTGAGCTTTTTCCCCAAGCCTTATCCAGATGAAGTCCTTTACAGCGTTCTTGCCCGATATCACATCAGAAGTGGCAATACGGGTCCCAAGCTCACGGTGCAAGAGCTGTTCAATGCTAAAAACGCGATCGCCACTGCTGACCTGCCAGCCAATTTGGAAGCGTTAGCCACAAACCTGTCTCTCATCTCACAGATCACCGTCGAGGAGTTGATTCAAAATCATACACTCTACCGCTTCTATGCTGCCTTTTTGCCGCAAGAGCGCTCGCAACAAATCATCGAAGCCATGCGATCGGGGGATGGCGGCGGTATCCACGACAAAGTGGGGATTCGAGCCAGCCTGGTGAGTGTGCCACGGTACTTCCGGTTCTGCCCTCAATGCACTCAAAACGACCAGCAAATCTACGGCGAGTTGTATTGGCATCGCCTTCACCAAGTGCCGGGAGTGCTTGTCTGCCCTCATCATGCTGAAGTTTTGCAGTCTAGCCTTATTCCCATGCAGGGCTTAAATCGCCACGCCTATAGTGCTGCCAGTCCTGACAACTGCCGCAGCCATCAGACTGATGCACCCTTCAGTCAGAAAGCCTTAAGCACCTTGCATGGACTGGCTCAGGATGCCTACTTTCTACTCGAACAGGCACTACCCTCTAGAGCTGTAACGTGGTTCCGCCAGCAGTACATCGCTCTGCTCATTGAGCGAGGACTGGCAACCGCAACGGGTCGTGTGCATCAGCGGGACTTGCTGGGTCAGTTTTTGTCGTTCTATGGGCACAACCTCCTGGACTCCTTAGATTCAAACGTGGCTTTGCAGGATGAGCACAACTGGCTCACGGGTATTGTGCGGAAACATCGGAAAACCTTTCATCCCCTTCGACATCTTCTGATGCTGCGCTTTTTGGGTGTATCGGTTGCAGACTTCTTCCAGGTCGATCGCAGCTATAAACCCTTTGGCGCAGGACCGTGGCTCTGCCTGAATGCTGCTGCTAAACACTACCTCAAACCTAAAATCACCAATCTGACCATTAGTCTGTGCTGCGATACGAAAAAGCCTGTCGGCACCTTTACTTGCTCCTGTGGCTTCATCTACTGCCGAACAGGACCTGACCAGACTGAAGCAGAGACACGCCGCATAGGCAAAATCAAAGCGGTGGGTTCCGTGTGGCAGCAGGAGTTGAAGCAACTGGTAGAAGTGGAACGACTGGGATTGCGGGAAACTGCTAGACGGCTTCAGGTTGATCCCAACACTATTAATCGGTATGTCAAGCTTCTGGATCTTCAACCTCAATGGCGATCGCACAGTGAAACCCAGAACTCGGTTGCTACAGAAGTGATCTATCCTCAAGCCAATGGCTCTGACGATCGCAAAACCCAACATCGGCAGACCTGGAGTACCCTTCGGAGCCAGCATCCCCAGGCTTCTAAAACAGCACTCCGCCGCTGCGCTCCCGCCACCTATTCCTGGCTCTATCGGTACGATCAGGTGTGGCTCAGCCAGCACTCACCGTCCGCCCAGAAGCCAGTCTATATCAATAACCGGGTAGACTGGCAGGAACGAGATGAGCAAATTTTGGCTCAGGTGCAAGAAGCCATGCAAAGGCTTTTGGTCGCCGAGAGACCGATCAGAATTACAGTGAGCAAGGTTGCGAAGGTGATCGGGCAACTGGCACTGATCGAACAGCATCTCGACCAGATGCCACTAACGAAGGTTTATCTGGATACAGTGGCAGAAAGCATCGAGGACTACCAGATTCGACGGGTGAGGTGGGTGGCTAGACTGCTCGATCATCGGGGTGAGAGTGTCGATCGCTGGAAGGTGATCAGGATAGCAGGACTGAGTCCTGACTACTCAAAGACGGTGGACAAGGCGATCGAACAAGAAATTTTTGTCCGCTCAACCAAGATCGCTTGCAATTTGCTCCTTCTATGTTAAAAGTCTGATTTACTTGTACTGTATCTCAGGGGTAAAACGAACTGTGTACTCCACCACATCATGGCTTCAATCAACAGAGATTAGAGCGACGATCGCTACATCACAAACTACGATGCCCGGCTCTTCAGTGATAAAACCTTGCCATGCGACGTGTCCCAGGGGCAATAGATTTTCACGGATAAATAGATTTTGCCAGTAGCCAAAACAGCCTTGCCAAAAGACTATCTTGTGGTCGCATAGGCTTCCTCTCGCAACTGGTTTACAGGTGCTGCTGCGTCGCGGACAGCCCTAAACATTCCAAAGCGACCAAGACTGCTGCTGAATGACAGTCGCATCAACAGAAGGGGCGGTACTTGCGAACCCGAATCAAAAGACTCACATGAAAGACATCTGCTTCTCAAGATCCATTATGATGCCTGACATCGTGCTGGGATTATGCCGCAACAGCTTTGAGTTGGTACAGGCAGTCTAAATCTAAGCGCCCCTCGACTAGAGCATTACCCCTGTCTGGTTTGGTAAAACAACCGTTGCTGCTCTCCACACAACATCATCGTGCGCCTCATAAGTTGTTTAGATCAAAAAAAGCTACGACTGCGATCGCAGTCTTGAACACAAGAAAGAGGTAAGTGGTGACAAACGCAAAAATGGGCTTCTGGTCGGTGTGGGCTGTGGGTGTGGGTGGGATGGTGGGCGGCATTTTCCCAGTACTCGGTTTAGCCGTGCAACTGACTCATGGTGGCGCACCGCTGGCATTTCTACTGGCTGGCATGATTGCCCTCATGACCACCTACTCCTATGTCCAGCTTTCGCTCACCTATCCCAACAAAGGCGGCACTGTAACGTTCTTCCAGCACGCGTTTGGTAATGGGCTATTGAGTGGCACACTCAATCTCCTCTTGTGGCTCAGCTATCTCATCATGCTTTCCCTGTATTGTTCGGCTGTGGGTAGTTATGGCGTGAGCCTCTGGACCCATACGGCGCAACCACTCTGGCAACACGGTTTAATCAGTGCCGCCGTGCTGGGCACCACTAGTATCAACCTGCTGAGCGCCAAGGCTGTAGGTCAGGCGCAACGTGCCATTGTAGGGTTCAAACTGGCGATCTTGCTGCTGTTCATTGCCGTGGGGCTGGGGCATATGCACTGGCACCAACTAGCCCCCGCGACCTGGCTGCCACTACCCAACCTCTTGACTGGTGCGATGGTCATCTTTCTCGCCTACGAAGGTTTTGAACTCATTGCCAATACAGCCGATGATGTGGTTGACCCCAGACACACACTGCCGCGAGTCTACTACGCAGCGGTGCTGTTTGTGGTGAGTCTCTATGTTTTAGTGACGGTGGTGACGGTGGGCACTTCGTCGATCACCGACATTGTTGCCGCACGCGATGCGGCTCTAGCACAAGCCGCTCGACCACTGCTCGGACCACTGGGCGTACTACTCATGACGGCTGCCGCTATGCTGTCTGCCCTGTCTGCCAATAACGCGACCCTCTATGCCTCCGCTCGCTTTAGTGCCACCATTGCTCACGGTCGTCGCCTCACGGCTCGCTTGCCAACCGCAAGTGCGGCACGTTCTCTGCCTGGACTGTTGCTAACGAGTAGCCTGACCTTGCTGCTGGCCAATCTGTTTGACTTAGCTCGCATTGCCACGATGGGCAGCGCGGGGTTCCTCCTGATTTTTGCAGCAGTCAATGGGACGAACGCACGGCTCGCACAGACAACTAGGAGCCGTCAGTGGCTCTCACTGCTGGGGGTGCTCCTTTGCTTAAGTGCCTTGGGCGTACTGATCTGGCAGACCTTCCAAACGGATGCTGTGACCCTTTGGGTGTTAGTGGTACTAGTGGGCTTAGCGATCGGTCTTGAAGGACTCTTCTTTCTGTTCAGGTTGCGCCGGAGGACTTTCTAACCACCAGGACGGTGTGGAGAGCAAAGAGCGCGATCGCCCAGATTCCATCTCGCACAAACATTCTCAGGAAGACATCAGCCGTAAGACCGTGCATCCCTACCCATCGATTGACCAACAGGCTGCTGCTTTGATAAGCGGCAAACCCCAGCAACAGCGATAGTCCTAACCACAAGCCCTGTCCTGCCCAACTCCGGCGGCTAAACGTCGGCTGCATGGAGGCAATCAAGACAACAACAATTATCCCTAATCCCATCGTCACGCCCCACAAAAGGGCGATCGCACTTAAGGGATAGTGCCGAACGGTAAAGCCATAGAGTTGATTAACCAACCAAATCAACGCGGCAGCAACAACTGCTTGCCGACGCTTGAGTGTCAAACCCGCCACAGCGGCAAAGCTGACCAGCGGCGCATGGGGGTAGACAAAGCTACTCGCACTGCCAATAGCTAGCAAGCAGTACTGCCACAACTTTCTGGCTGCCGGGGTTTGAAAATCCTGCCAGTGAGAACCGGAGAAGGCTTTGTGCTCTTGTTTTTTTTGGGAGTGGTCGTTTAGCATCGCTCTTAAACCATGACGATGAAAAGGTTAGACGCTCGCAGTTCTGAGATCGCTGAAACGCAAGCGACGACGCTGTAGCCAGAGTCCTGCAAGCAGCCCCAGTACCAGTACTCCAGTGAAGTAAAGTAACCCCACGAGTCGAACGGCGATCGGTGGGGCAATCCCCTCGACCTCAATTTCTTTCGTGACTTGAAACGGTTTAAATTGTCTGCTGCTGTTAGGGCTGGGCGAGACCGCCACTTCAATTTTATGGGAAGCACCATCAAAAAGTTGTTCCTGCCATGTCAGTGAACCGGTAGTATCAGGCACGCCCTGATAGGCAAACGCGACCCAGTTGTTTTCTAGCTGAGTCGCTTTCACAGCAAAGATGGCATCATTTACGGGCTGATTGGTTTGACGATCGAGCAATTTTGCCTGGAACGATGCCAATTGACCCACCGCCGTCTGGTCATCTCCGGTTAATGCCAATTTCAATCCTTGTGACTGTATCAACCCGGAGGTATCGGCTGGCGGCGCTGCTTCAGGCATTGCCATCCCTGCATGGGACTGACCGAGTTCGGCACTCACATCAAAAAATAGCAGGGCGACGATCGCCAAAACTGTGACTCCACTCAACAGCAACCGCACCCGCAGCGGGGCAATTTCGCCGCTTTGGATGCCTTGACGACCGCCAATGATCCAACCGCCGCCAAACCCGATCGTCAATAGCACACCCAAAACAATGGGAAAATAACGGAACTTCAGCGGATTTTCGGGAACGGTCAGAGTCAATGTCTGCTCAATCGGCGCGAAGGCATTGGCGACGATAGGCATCACAGCCACCTGCAACTGATAGGTGCCCCGAATCGGAAACACTTGTTGCAATTGAAACGCACCCGTTGGCGCATCGCCTGTAAGATCCAATAGTTTCGTGCCTTCCACAATCGGAAAGTCGGTGGTGAACCAGGGAGTTGGCACAGGGGTTAAAATTTGCAGATGAAACCGAGCCTTTTGCAGCGGTGCACCTGTAGTATCTCGCGCCTGAAACTTGAGCTGCACGGGTGGATGATACTGTCCTGAACCTAAGTATTTTGTCGCTTCTGCTTCCAGTGGCATTGCTTGAGCGATCGATGGTTCAGTCGTTAAAGAGACCGAAGCTTGAGGGGACTGAGAAAAGCTAATGACCGTGTAGCACAAGACGCTGATGAGGCAAGTTGCCACCACCAGCACTAACCATTTAATTTTTGACATGATGAAAACTCCTGTAAATGCTGGATCTAACAATCAATGACAACTCACGCCGAGAGTGTGATGTCGCAAAGAATGCACAGCATTATGGACAGGAGGATAGGTGCTGAACTGAACCACTATGCACTGAAAGTGCATAGGTTCCTGAAGGGCTGAAAGCCCGAGTTAACCTATTCGAGTAAGAAATTGTCGCGCTCTTGATTCGACGGTTGCCGATGATGCTCTAAATACTCTTCTACTAACTGCTCGGTCAGATTGCCAGTACTCCACGCCCCGTAACCAATTGCCCAGAAATGCTTGCCCCAATATCGCTGCTGCAACTCTGGATACTCCTGCTGCAATAGCCGTGAACTGCGCCCTTTCATCCGCTTGACTAAGTCACTCACCGCTTTTGACGGCGGATACTCCAGATGCAGATGCACATGATCCTTGCTGACCGCCCCCTTGAGAATCGTCACATCTTCGGCATCGCACACCTGGATAATCAGTTCTCGGCAGCGCTTTTGGATCTCCCCCTTGAGCACCGCATAGCGCTACTTCGTCACCCAGACGATGTGCACCGTCAACCGCGTCACCGTATGACCGCCCCGTCGTTGTTCTGCCATGATGGTTTCTGTCAACGCTACCATCTTTGCAAAGCTGCCTGAAGCCCGGGGAACTGTGTAGCAGCTAAAGCCTCCCACTAAAGTGGGTAGTTTTGACTAGCGTGCTGGGACAATAAACCAACCAAATAATCAATGACCACAGCGCCACGTAGAGCAAGGCTTGCGCTGGCATAGACAGAGCGAACTGTCCGGTTCGCTGCCACCAAGAAACTGGAATGGAAGTTCTCATACTGTACCTCGCAGATGAAACAAGATCATCGAACTCATCGGCGGGCATCCTGGCTCAGAGAATCAAACACTCTCCTTACAGTTGCGGGACAGCGCCGGATTTCCACCGGACTTTCCCCCTTGCGTCTGATGGCTGATCCCCACCAGAACCGATTGGCAATCAATTTATCACCTTCATTCAACGTTCCCAGCTTAATGTTACGCAACGTAACACCAGCATCACCGTCAGATTGATTGGCACATCATCACTTTAGGAACGGCAAAAGATGAGACAAACAAACGTTGAACCAACGAGACACCAAAAGACAGTTCTAATGTGCCAGCCACGCAATCATTGCTTTACATCATTGCGTCTTAACAGAATTTAAGTCCACAGATCTTGAGCAGAGGCTTGTCTGCTTCCAACCCTCATCGGTTTTGCTGAGACATTTGTTGAGACAGCGATCGTTCTTTATCGACATTGGTTTGACAGCGTCGATAGGGCATTGTCGAAACACCGGAGGGTTTCATTTCAAAGTCAAGACAGTCGATCGCCGCCTCGGAAAACGCTTTACACGGATGCACTGTGCATTTCAGCAACTGTTCACCTGTGAAATAGCGGCAGCGATCGCAGGGTACTTGATGCAATCGCCGCAGGTAACGGAACCCTTCTTGTAAAGTGCGCCAAAGGCTCCAACAGAAGAAACCCACTAGAAAAAAGGCACAGCAACTGCAACTCGCGATCGTCAACAACTGGCTAGCCTGAAGAGAGGTGAGATAAGACATGGCTTAAACAGAAAGCTCTAAGATTGGGTTACTCAACGAGCACAGAAGCGGCTTGAGATTCAGCATTGGTAGCTGAAATCAGGGTTTTCGACAGGTGGCTGTTTGGGTTTCCTGGCAGCGATCGCCAAAAGTCCAAAATCTGTGCTCCCGTCTGTTGCGGATAAAAGTAGTGAAAGAAATAGCGTCCACCCGAACAAACCCAAAGTCTTGATGCCTCGTCACTGAAGTACTGCTGCCAACTACGTAGCTGGTGCGGATCGATCACCATATCATCCACGCTGCCACACACGAACAAGGGCACTGCCACTTGTATGGGCGCTAAATTCATACATTTGATCAGACTATGAGGAGACAAGGAATGATCAAGATCCTGCCCCAAAAGCTTGACCAGTGCTTTCGTCATAGCTTGAGATGAAGAGCTAAAGAGCGTCTCTACCATGCGAGTCAGAAGCTGACGACGACTACAGGGCAGCAGATTCCGCTGGGCGTAGTAGTGTGCTTGCCAATCGACAGCGGGACAAGCACCGACTGATAGTAGTGTGAGCGATCGCACTCGTTCAGGATGTCGCTGGGCGTATAGCAACGCCAGTAGTCCGCTAATGCCGTGACCAACGAGATGAAGTGGCTGAGACTGGTGCTTGAGATAGTCATGCAATAACACCAAGGCAATATCTAGTGAACAAGGTTCATCGGGTGTTTGTTGATAGTCCCATTGAGCCACGAGCGCATGCTGTGCCAGCGCTTTGAGCAGCGGGCGATCGAACACTTGCAGATGGGGACTGGCACTCAAGCAAAGTACTTCAAGCAAAGTAGGCATGATGATTCTGGTATAAGTTGAAGGTTGGTCACGTTCCAAGTTTCACGAGCGCCAGACGATAAGCACTTCGCAGCACTGGCAGTGAGAAAAGAATTCGCTCTTTGAGTGAAAATCGCTGCCAGTATGAAATGGGCAAGTCATTAAAGTGAACGATTTCTAGAACCTGGTAGCGATCGTCCCATTTCTGAATTTTGCGAACATCTGAAAGATGCCAATCAAACTGAGCTTCCATGTTTTTCATGATGTCGTGTTGTCGTTGATTCTTTGCCATGAGCGCTGACATGGAATCAAAGGCTGTTAACGCACCTGGAAAATGCTGCATCAAGTGAGCAAATAGCTGCATCACCTGTGCTTCCTTCAGGTACATCAACACGCCTTCCACCACGAATAGGTAAGGTGCATTGCTGGCTGCTTTTACCTGAGCGATCCAATCAAGATCAAGTGCAGAAGCGGCAATAAAGTGGTGACGATCGCTCGGCTGAAAAAACTGTTGGCGAATGGTCATCACATCTGGTAAATCAAGATCAAACCAGCGCACCTGACCATTATCCACTCGCTCAAAGCGGGTATTGAGTCCGGCTCCAATTTCGACAATGGTTGCTTGCGGATGCTGATCGAGAAATTGACGCACCCAGTTGTCAAAAATAAAGCCCCGCAAACAGCAACCGACCTGCGAACTTTTGGCATGATTGAACTTGTCAAAGTCATAGTCGATCGTCGCCATAATTTCAGCAGACTTCGGATCGCGAAGAATCGGATCGGGTTGCTTCAATTCAACTGCCCTTGCCCATAAAGGGATCAGCAGTGTTTCTTGAACCGTACCCAGATTGACTTTTGTTCTGGTCACGCTAATCTACACCCCAAACTCTCGCTTCAGTTGTGCGACCCAGGTGCTGATACGTTCGTCCGTGAGTTCAGACTGATTCTCTTCGTCGAGTGCCAGTCCAACAAACTTGCCATTTTTAACTGCTTTTGACTCGCTAAAGTCATAGCCTTCGGTTGACCAATAGCCAACGGTTGTACCGCCCAATTCGGAAATCTTCTCCTCCAAAAGACCCATTGCATCCTGGAAGTTATCGGCGTAGCCAACTTGGTCACCCGGTCCAAAGTAAGCTACCTTCTTGCCGCTGAAATCAATGTTATCGAGTTCGTCATACAAGCCTTCCCAATCCGACTGCATTTCACCAATATTCCATGTCGGGCAACCAACAATCAGGTACTCATACCCTTCCAGATCAGTGGCTTCGGCATCCGCCGCGTTGTGTAATGTGACCACACTATCGCCACCAAAGGTTTTCTGGATCGTTTCGGCGATCGTTTCGGTGTTGCCAGTTTGAGTACCAAAAAACAAGCCAACCTTAGTCATAGAAACTCCTTGCTAATTTGAAAGTGAACAAATGAAAGTGAACAAATTTGAGTTACAACGTGATTGCCCAGGCAGTGTCCTGTAAACCTGCGTGCGATTCGCTTCGACACAGCAAAAACACCAGACTGGTATAAGATTGCAGCGTATGAGGCATTTGAGCGGGAATGAAAATAAAGCGACCGGGTTCCAGAGGAATACTTTCCTGATTCAAGGTCAGATTGCCGCACCCTTCAAGAATGGCGATCGTCACATCCTTTTCATCGCACAGTTCTGGCAATGCAGTGTCTGCGCCTAAACTCATCAGGCTTTGTTGGTAAAGAATTTGTTGACCGTGTGTGTATTCCACCACTTCAACGTTAATCACCTGCTGAGCCGCTGCTTTCATTGGCAGGAGCTGAAGATGGAACGATCGATGCATGACAGTTGTTTGCACCATAGGAATGCCTTTGTGAAAAGAATACTTGTGTGAACGTGCAGAGGAGGAAGGTCTACGGTTGAGGGGGTAACCAGCAACCGTAGACGGAACAGCAAACTTCATTCATGCGCCTTTAACCCAGTTGTCGAAACAGGTCAAGGTTGTTCAACAGCAAGTAGGCAAAAATCGTGCCACCAATCCCACCAATCAAAAAGCCACTCGCAAACTGGCTCCAACCATCCACCGTTTGCAAAGAGGTGGGAACGTTGGGAATCGTCTCTGCAAAGGTGGGGCGCGGTACCGTTTCTAACCGTCGTTCAAAGGTGACACTGCCATACAAGGAGAGACATACTGTTGCAATGACAATGAGACTCGCAGCGGCAATCAAACCCGCCAGATTAGCTGAGCTGGAGTCACGAAAGGGACCCAGTTTCACAAACGGACCGATGAGCCAGTAGCCATGCGCCATGCCAATTTCCAAGCCGCGTGTGAGTGGAGAAAGCCCCGCTCGGTAAATGGGTAGATTCTTCAGAAAATTCAAGGTGAAATCTGAGGAATTAATGGGAGTGGAGAGGTTCCCGGTTTGCGCATCTCTAGCCGATCGCACCACATCACCCCGCTTGAAATCAAACCCAGCCGCATCGCCCCGTGCCCGAATCGCGTGCCAAATGTGACCTGCCAAAAATAGCCCTGCCAGAACAAAGTGGAACGTGGCTAACCAGCCGCGAGACGAAATAATGCCGATCGCCGTTGGCAGCTTTTCTGTTGGCACCTGGCTCGTCAGTGTTCCTAATGGACCGTAGAACACTTCTGGATAGACTGTATTATTGACGCTGATAAAGTAGGCGGCTAAAAACCCCATGTAGGCAACGGCACCGATGCTGTAAGACAGATACGCCTCGCCGGAGTAGATTAAAACGCGCCGTGCCCAAGCAAACGGTTGCGTCAGGATGTGAAACAAGCCGCCGCCGATACAGAGTAGCCCAACCCAGATATGCCCCCCAACGACATCTTCCAGATTATTCACGGCTGCCATCCCTTCGGCTCCATGTGCGCCAAACAGGTAACCAAAAATGGTAGCTGGATTCAAAGTCGGATGGTTAATCACGCGTACATCACCGCCACCTGCCACCCAGGGGTCAAAGAGTCCACCCCAGAACATGGCTTTGGCAACCAGCAACCAGGCTCCCAAGCCCAGCAACACCAGATGGATACCCAGAATGGTTGTCATTTTATCAATGTCTTTCCAGTCGTAGCCAAAGAAGCCTGCCCAGGTAGGATTATCCTCCAGCACTTCTGGACCCAGCAGCGAATGATAGATACCTCCGGCTGCTAGAATGACCGATGGAATGATATGCAAGACAGCAATCACAAAGTAAGGATAGACGCTGGTGATTTGTCCGCCTGCCCCAACGCCAAAGCCCAGCGTTGCCAGGTGAGGTAGGATAATCAATCCCTGCTCATACATCGGCTTGGTGGGAATGAAGCGCGATAACTCAAACAACGTCATGCTGCCCGCCCACAAGAGAATTAAGGCAGCGTGAGCCACATGAGCGCCGAGCAATTTACCGGACAAATTAACCAAGCGAAAATTACCTGCCCACCAGCCCGTTCTTGGAATTTTCTGCTGGTAAGGACTTTCAGCAATCACGGCTGTCATCGATTGAACTCCTTGAAACTTCAAAACAGTACTGAATTTAGTGTTCTCCGCTCTGACTGTGAGAAGATTTCTAAGAGGGTTGTTAGTTGTAAAGCTCTTCGGTCATACAAGAAAAGTTGTTTGTTGCTAGCTCACTGCTTCTAACAACTAACGACCAAAAACTAAAAACTACTTTCAAACAGGTTGTGGTAGAACAGCCGCGTCATTAATGCGACCTTTGCGAAAGTCAAACCCGCGTGCCCGCAGTGCGTGCCAGATGTGCCCTTGCAAAAAGAAGAACGCTAACCAGAAGTGAGCATTTGCCAACCACGATCGCGCACTCAGAAAATCAGGATCGGGCGAGGCAAAGTAGGGGATGATATTTTGCCGAATTACCAGCGTCGGACCATAAAACACTTCAGGGTACACAGTGGTATTGACTGAAACGAATAAGGTGGCAACAAAGCCCATCAGCGCCAGCGCCCCCAGGCTGTAGGACAAATACGCTTCTCCAGACCAGACAAACATGGGATGCGTCCAAGCAAATGGTTTAGTTGCAATATGGAATAGCCCACCACCAATCAGCAGCGCACCAATCCAGATATGACCGCCGACAACATCTTCCAGGTTACCCACACCAGCAATCCAGAATTTGCCAACCGCGCCAAACAGATAGCCAAAAATGATAGCGGGATTGAGTGTGGGATTGATGATGACTCGCACGTCTTCGATAGTCGGATCATACAAGCCGCCAAAGAACATCGCTTTGGCAACGAGTAAAAAGGCACCTACGCCTAACAACACCAGATGCGTGCCTAAGATTGTGGTCATCTTGTTCGTATCTGCCCAGTCGTAGCCAAAAAAGCGGAACGTTGGCTCTAGTTTTTCTGGTCCCCGCAGTGAGTGAAAGATGCCACCAAAGCCCAGAAATGCCGATGAGATGAGATGTAAGGCTCCAATCACAAAGTAGGGGTAAGTATCAACAACAGCACCGCCTGCTCCCACACCCCAGCCTTCTGTTGCTAGATGCGGTAGCAGGATCAAGCCCTGCTCATACATCGGCTGCTGTGGATTGAAGTGCGATAGTTCAAACAGCGTCATGGCTCCGGCCCAGAACACAATCAGCCCTGCATGAGCAACATGCGCTCCTAAAAGTCGATTAGAAAGGTTGGTTAGACGAGCATTACCCGCCCACCAGGGAGCTGACTCCAGCGGTTGATCAGCCGTACTTATCATAATGGTTTGCTTCCTTCAGATGGAATTCGGAGTCAACGCTTATTGAGAAATTTATTCAACAAGCTGTTCTTAAATAGATTAGAATCTTTCTCAATAAGATCAAGTTAAGTTTTCTTAAGTAACTCCCTGAGCTTCGCTCAAGATAGCCTGTAACGTGGGTGACAGTTTTGCTCGATGCGAATAAGGCTAATCGGTTGTATTACCTGTTAGCTCAAGATCAGGTGTATAGTAGATGGACGGACGATCGCAACAAAATTCTCTACTGCACCCAGGAGCTCAAGCTCCAGATGCGGTAGAGGTCTCCCACCTATTGAGAGTAATAGCAGACTATTTTTGATGTCTTGGAAGCAGATACCGCTTATTTCACCTTCACTGAAAACTCAGTGCCTGCTTTGAGCGCTAACGTTGCTGATCGATAGCTATTGGCAGGATTTTGCAGAAACTCAACGTAGGCTTTCAAGTCATCTTTGAACGTCCCCACATTGTCAGATACAACAATGCCCCCTACTCTTATGTATGGATCAAGGAGCTTGAGTACATCCAGCGCCATATGTACCCATCCATCCATCAATACCAGATCAATCGGTTGCTTTAAGTGCTTGAGCGTCTCTAGAGCATCGCCTTCACGGATTTTAACGTAGGTTTCCAGTCCAGCATCGGCAATGTTTTTTCTAGCTTGAGTGACTTTTTCTGGCACAATTTCGGTGCCAATCACAACTCCGCCACCATTATCTCTCATAGCTGTTGCTAGATAGATAGTCGAAATACCAAACGAGGTGCCAAATTCCACAATGGTTTTGGCGTTAATCGATCGCGCCAGCAAATACAAGAACTCTCCTTGATCGCGCTCAATGGGAATATATTTATCGCGGTAAAACTCGGTTTTAGTCTTGTCCCACTGGATGCCTTTACCTAGAAATAAACCTGGTAATTTGGGCAAGTAGTGGAAGAACAACGCGCCAAACTGGCGATCGGCTGCTCCATGTAAGCGCTCTAAGACTGCTTCGATTTTGGCATCATGGATCGCGCTCCGTTTTGATGGTTTAGTCATAGCACTCCTGCTTACTCCAACCCGAAGATGCCGAACTCTTTGGAGCTTTCGCCAACTGCTAATTTGTCAACGCCTTCGACGATCGCGATCAAATCACCACTCACGGTCGAAATCCGCAAGTCTCCCTTGACTGACTCAAACCTGTACTGCTTTGGATCACCCGCCAGAATCAACGCATCTTTTGACTTGGTGAAATTCTGCACACGCACATAGTCGGCATCGCCTTTGCCAACATAAAATGGTTGTGCTTTCGGGTTAGCAACTGTCTTAAAGCTGCCCAGTAAAATCTCATTGCTTGAGCCTCTAGTTGCAATCAGCGTATCAATTTCGCCAATTCCCAAGCTTGTAGGGCGCATAGGCAGCGGACCTTCTAAGTTTCTTACCACTTCCAATCCAACCCCAGATAAGTGAGGAGCCTGACCAAACCCTGTTATCGTGTCGTTGCCTGCTGTACCCGTAAAAAAGCCACCGATCGCCTCTCCATTGGCATCTTTGCCGGATTGCCCCACTTTTTCATAATGGTCTAACGCCGATTTGAATTTGCCTGCTTGAATCTGCTTAGCAACATCGGGATACGCCATCAGATAAATGTCGGCGTTAAAGCCCGCTGTCACCGACTTTGCCGGTTGAGCAGAGGCAAGCATGAAAGCAGGTTGGTTTGGGGTGCATAAAATGGCAATGCACACACCTGAAATCGTGCCACCGACCATGAACAAGGCACCAAAAAGAGTTGATTTCATTGCAATTGCTCCAAATAAATTACGGAAAAGAAAGCAAACCGATCGACCTCTGACTTCCTTAAGAGGTCGCAGATCTCAAAGCATCACAACGGCAAAAGTTTGGCTTCCAGAAGCAGGCTGGCATTGCGGAAAGCGGGTAGTTTCGTCATCCAGGTAAACCACCGCAACGCACCTAACCGATCGGGATAGCGACAATTCTCCTGGAGTAAAGAACGTACCTGTGCGATCGTCAAACCCATCCCATCCACATCATGTTCATCCTTAACCAACCACTGCATCGGCGCACCCAATTCTGCCAGGACTTTAGCCGCTCGACCTTTGCTGGCTCCACCAATGATTTCAAATAGGAATGTGGCATGGGGAAACCGTTGACGTAACTGCTGGATGAGTTGCTGCACTTGCTCAAGGGTGAAATACATTAGCAAGCCTTCTGCCAGGATCAACAATTTTTCTGGTGGACAATTGGGTACTGCATCCATCCAGCTAAAATCCAGCGCCGACTGGCTAATCAAGCGATGTTGTGCGGTTTCTTGATCCAACTGCCGTCGCAAGTTCATGACGGCAGGTAAATCCAGATCGATCCAGCACTGGCAGCGTTGCCCCACCCGGTAATAGCGTGTGGATAAGCCAGCACCGAGTTCAACCACCACCGCATCCGGATGAGTGGCAAGATGGCGCTGCACCATTTGATCGAATATATGTGCTCGAACTGCCCAACTGAGCTGCGAAATAGGTGACCAGAGGCGATCGAGCTTAGAATCCCAGGCGATCGACTGCCACCATTCAAACGCTTTTGGATCACGAAATAAAGCATCGGCACGTTGATGCTCTTCCACACGGGCGCGAGTCGTCATCAGCATCGTGCGGGGAACACCTGTTAGTTGAGTCAGAACTTGAGCCATGAGTTAAAACTCCTGAGAAGTACAGCGACACTTAAAACTCTACTGAGAACGAGCCAATTACGGTTAAGGGGGCACCGGGTTCAATACCACTGGTGCGGCTACCGGAATTGGAGGCAACAAAGTAGTCAATGTTGAACAGATTTTTGATATTGACTGCCAAGCGATAGTTATTTTTCCGATAGAAAATGGCAGCGTTGGTGACAAAGTAATCGCCTAGCCGATAGCTGTTGCCTAAATCACCTTCGCGGTTTCCAACATAGTTGAACCCAAAGCCAACGCCCAAGCCTTGGAGATTGCCACTTTGAATAGTGTAGGTTGTCCATAAACTGGCATTGTTTTTAGACACTCCCACCAAGCGATTGCCAATGGGAATGGCAGAGTCTTTGGTGATTTCGGCATCGGTGTAGGCGTAAGCGGCAATAATATTCCAACCCGGTAGGATCTCGCCAGACAAGTCAAACTCAACGCCGCGACTGCGCTGCTCTCCCGTGGCGATCGAAAAATCGGGATTCACAGGATCAGCCGTTGCCACATTCTGTTTAGTGATGTTGTAGTATGCTAACGTGGCAAACAACTTGCTTCTAAGCAGTTCAGCCTTAACCCCAAACTCGTAGCCTCGCCCCTTTTCCGGCTCCAGAAAAGCGCCGCTGACGGTAGTTCCAGAGTTGGGATTGAACGATCGCGAGTAGCTGCCGTAGAGGGAAAGCTCTGGAATCGGTTGATACACTAACCCTACTCTAGGAGTCACCGCGTCATTATTCTGAGTCGATTCAGAGTTGATGGGGTTAAAGAAGTTAGGATCGCGCTGTCTGGTTTGTTTAACGGTGTCGTAGCGGACTCCTGCTAAGAGTTTAACGTTATCGAGCAAGGCGACCTGATCTTGCAGGAAAATACCCAGCCTGTTTTGTGAGGTCAGATCGTTCGCCAAAACAGGTATATCCGCCAAATTTGGTCTTGGACTCGCTCCATAAATTGGATCAAAGATATTGAGCACGGTCGATGATGAAAGATCCAACCCTCCAAAAAACCGTTCGGTTTGGCGACTCAGATCCACACCAAACAGCAGGGTATGAGCAATAGAGCCAGTATTGAACTTGCCCGTGACATTGGTCTGGAGAGAATAGGTGCGAAAATCTAAATCACGAGTCGTAAATATTCGCAGCAGGTCTCTGGTTGTCTCATCAAAGGCAATAGGAAAATAGAAATCGGAAATAAATCTTTGCTTGAAAAACCGAAAGGCGTTGTTGATTTTCCAGTTGTTACTAAACCGATGCTCGAAGTTATATCCAATATTGAAAAACTTCTGTTCACTTTCGTCAGCAGGTTCATTCGTGACGCGATCGCGGGGCACTTTCACAACGCCCGTTCCAACTGCAACTAAGCCTGCATCCAAGGGACGCTTATCGTTGATATAGCCCAACTCAAAGGTGAGGTCAGTGCGATCGCTAATTTTCCAGGTCAGCACAGGCGCAACAAATGTTCGCTGCGTGTTTTGGTCAAACCCTCGAAAGCCATCATCATTCTGAAACAAGGCATTGACGCGGTAAAGCAGCTTGCTGTCCGCTGTAATGGGACCCGAAAAATCAATCCGAGGACGAACAAAGCCACGACTGCCAACCTGGAGTTCGGCTTCATAGAACGGGTTCGATAACGGCTTTTTGCTCACGACATTGATCGCACCACCCGGTTGAATTTCACCGTACAAGATGGAAGCTGGACCCTTGAGGACTTCGATCCGTTCCAGATTCGCCGTTTCAGGAATCGATTGAAAAAAGTCATACTGCCGGAAGCCATCTCGTAAGATCGGTGCACCGGAAAAACCGCGAATCGTAAAGTCAGTAAAGCCTCCCGCAAAGTTGGTCGCAGTCACCCCGCTAACATTGCGGAGGGCTTCATCTAAGCGCGTTACTTGTTGTTCCCGGATAATTTGCTGTGGAATGACCTGAATGGATTGCGGCACATCGCGTAACGGCGTATCGGTACGCGTACCAGCCGTTGCATTCGGCACAAAATAGCTACGCTGTCCGGCACCTGTCACCACAAGCTCTTCTTCTGGTGTTTGCCCTTCTGGATTGAGACTGTATGCCAGTCCTGCCGTTTTCAACGTCACCTCTTGCCTGGGTAAGGCATCGTTCCCTGTCACCGTCACCCGCAGGCTGTCTGCCTCTTGTGTCACCCGGACATTAGCAATTTCGCTGGTTGGGTTCTCGACGCTAAACTCCTGAGCATTCGGAAGTGACAGCATCGCCCTGGGAATATCGGCAATCAGGCTGTTGCCCTCAGTGCGAAATTTCGTGGCATCGATTTGTAACGGCTTGCCATCGGTAGTTTCCAGGGTAATGTCTAAACCTGCTTCGGTACGTTCTAATTTCACGCCTGTCACTGTCACCGTTGCGGTTTCCACTTGTGCCAGCCAAGCTTTGACGGTTTTGGCAGGCTGTTTCACCTCTCGCAGTCGCGGTATGACAGTATCAGGTTGAACGGATGGGGTTTCCGCCTGTGCAGATAGCGTTCCGATGAGAGAGACGATGCTCCACCAACAGAGAAATTGAACGAACTGAGATGGTTTCACAATAAATCCTCACACACGATGAATGAAAAACTGAATGGTTCTATGAAAGCCTGTTGTCCTGAGTTTCTTGCGCCAATTGCAACGCTGAATCTCGCCTGGTGTCGATCGCCCGTCTCCGTTTCCAATTCACCAGACCTGTGACGAACAAAACGGTGGGCATTAACCCCACGAAGACATAGAGAATACGCGTGGACAGACCACCAAAGGTACCGAAATGGAGATCGGCGATCGCCACAATAAACTTGAAAAAGCCTTCTGCTTTTTCCACTTTGGTCACTTGCAGCACTTTGCCAGTGGTGCGATCGAGTTCAACAGAACTCAGATCAAACCGTCCCGTGGCTTGATTCGGCAACTTCTTGTTGATGCTGACCTTCTCAGGGGTCGCTTCCGGGAAAACCATCACGGTTGTTTTGCCTTCAGGCATGGCAGCATCAGCGTTTCGCAGCAGTTCATTGAGGGTGATCGACGATGCTTGCGGCGCAGATTTTACAGTCGGTGGCAAACTCAGGGCTGGTAAAACGTGCAGGACAACAATGACAATGCCTGTCGCTGCCAGAATGAGCAAAAACACACTGGAAACGATACCGCCGACATTGTGAATGTCAAAATTCACTAAAGCCGCTGGTGCATTCCAGCGAATTTTGAACCCAGTCGCCAGTCGCCGCCAACCTGTCCACAAAACAATGCCAGTCAATGCCGTCAGCAGTAAGAAAAAGCCTGTGATGCCGACGACAATCATCCCTCCCGTGCCAGACAATAGCTCCTCATGCAAACCATAGAGGAACCCGATCGGCGATCGCTCCCACACCCGTTCCCCTAATACGGCACCTGTATACGGATTCACAAAGGTTTCCAACCGATGCCCGTTGGGTTCCTTCATTGCCACTAGATAGGTTTCATCGGGTTTGCGAGGAAACAGAATAAACTGCAAGGGCAAATCGGGATGGGATGCCATGACAGGGGCAAGCACAGCGTCGATGGAAACTTGTTCAGCCTGGGGACTGACTGATTGGAGCGATCGATGGAGCGCGTGATCCAATTCTTCCCGAAACACAATGCCCACACCTGTAAGACTGCTCACAACCAGCAATAATCCCATCACAATGCCGATCAATCCATGTAATCTTAAAACCCATTCGCGAAAGCGATTCGCACTCATAGCAACGTCTCCTGATAGATGGGTTGTTTAGATCTCCGACTGCTTGAAGAAGTCAGAGATTTTGGATTCACATCAAAACTGCACCGAAATAGACCCGATGACGGTGAATGGATCGCCAAAGTAGTTGGCGGCACCCCGGCTATTGAAGACACTTTCGATGTATTTGACATCACCAATATTTTTGAAGTTAAGCGCCAAGCGCCAATTTGCACGCTTGTAAGAAATCGCTGCATTAGTGGTGACATACCCATCAACCACAAAGCTATTTGCCAAGTCTCCCTGGCGCTCACCTACATAGTTAAAGCCAACGCCGAAGCCTAGTCCCTGCAAGTTGCCGCGTTGGATTTCATAGGTTGTCCAGAGGCTGGCACTGTTTTTAGGCACACCATACAAACGATTACCAACTTGAGTAGCATCGGTATCGGCAGTCACTTTTGCATCAATGTAGGCATAGGAAGCAATCAGTTTCCATCCCGGTAAGAGTTCGCCTGAGACATCAAACTCGACTCCGCGACTGCGCTGTTCTCCAGAGGCGATCGAGGCTAGTGGAAAATTAGGATCGGGAACCGCCACGTTTTGTTTGGTCACGTCAAAATATGCCAGCGTGGCAAACAGCTTGCCATTGAGCCAATCGGTCTTAATGCCAAACTCGTAACCTTTTCCCCGTTGTGGTCCTAGAATTTCTCCCGTAGCGTTGGTTGCTGTATTAGGCGTAAACGATCGCGAGTAGCTGCCGTACAGAGCGATGGTTGGGGTGGGTTGATAGAGCAGCCCAATCCGAGGCGTAAAGGCGTCATCATTTTGAGTGCTTTCACCCGGTTCAGTAGCAAGCCCTGGCAGATTGACGGTGGTTTGTCGTAACGTGTCGTAACGAATACCTGCTAGCAGTTTCAAATTCGGCAATAGTGCCAGTTGATCTTGAAGATAGAAGCCCCATGAATTGGCGTTGGTCTCGCTACCACCAAAGGGCGGCAAGGCATTTTCATCCGGTTTGACCAAACCATAAACGGGATTGAAGAGATTCAGCGGTCTGGGTACAAAATCGACTCGTGAGAAGATGCGGCTATCTTTATGCACATAATCAACTCCTGCCAGCAGCGTATGCTTGATTGAACCCGTAGCAAACTCACCAACTAGATTCGCCTGCACGGTGTAGTTTTGACTTTGTGCATCCTGAGACGCTAAGAAGCGATTAACGGTGCTAGTGGTTTCATCAAAAAACAAGGGCAGGGGAATCACACCAAAGTCATAGTCGTAAGAAGAGTAACGAAAAGCATTGCGGAACTTCCAATTTTGATTAAAGCGATGCTCGAAGGTATAACCAACGTCCAGCGATTGGCTCGTCACCACATCACTGGGTTCGCCAATAATGCGATCGCGCGGCACATTGGGCACTCCATTGCCCACAGCCGGAAGACCAAAGTCAGCAGGACGTTTGTTGTCGATGTATTCTAGAGAGACATTGAGGTCGGTGCGATCGTTGATTTTCCAGGCAAGCGTGGGAGCAATGAAGAACCGTCGATCCTCCTGGTCTAGATTCCGCACACTATCAAACCGCTGGTATAAACCATTCAAGCGATATAGTACCGTTCCATCGGTGTTTAACGGACCCGAAAAATCAAAGCGCGGTCGTACTAGCCCTCGACTACCCACTTGGAGTTCTGCTTCATAAAATGGATTGGCGAGTGGTTTTTTAGACACCAGATTAATCAAACCACCAGGTTCGATCGCCCCATACAAAATTGATGCTGGTCCTTTGAGCACTTCAATCTGCTCTAAATTGGCAACTTCGATCGCTGGTTGCGAACCCCCTTCTCCAGACGACCCAAAGCGCCTGAAACCATCGCGTAGCACGGGCGCATCGGTAAAGCCTCGAATGCTAAATGTATTGCCGCTCCGTCCCTGGATGTCGCCGCCATACGTCACACCGCTGATATTGCTCAACGCATCCTTAAGCTGAATCACCTGCTGATCGCGAATGATGTCTTGTGGAATCACTTGAATAGCCGCCGGAGTGTCGATAATGCGGGTGTTGGTGCCTGTGGCAGTACTGGAGTTGGGCACACGATAGGGAGTTCGTCCTGCTCCTGTTACCACCACTTCCTCTTCTGGTGTTTGTCCTTCTGGGTTGAGGCTGTATGCTAAGCCGCCCACCTTCAGCGTCACATCAGATTTAGGTAACGCTGCTGTGCCCATGACATCGACGCGAATCGTAGAAGCATCCGTCTGGATGACGCGAACAGTGGCAATTTCACTTGTCGGATTCTCAGCAGTGAACTCGGTCGTACCTGGCAGCGCCAACACTGCGTTTGGGATGTCCGCAATCAAACTCTTGCCTTCAGCCCGAAACTTTGTGGCATCCACCTGTAAGGGTTTGCTCTCGGACGTTTCCAGCGTAATGTCCAAGCCATTTTCGGCGCGATCAAGCTTTACCCCTGTCACTTTTACAGCGGCACTACTGGGTGTGGTTTCACTTTGGGCCAGCCACTCTTTGACAGTTTTGGCAGGTTGTTTCAGATCGCGCAGTTTAGTAGATGCAGCCAATGGAAGTGGTGCAGTTTGATTCGCTTGGACGGTTGGAATGAGTAGCAGGGATGCGGCAATGATTAGGCAGAGATGATGAACTAACGAAACGGGTTTCACAACAAATCCTCACACAATTGAAAATAGAAAACCTTGAATTGAAATGGAAAAGAGCAATCAACGCTCGGCGACCGTCTCTTCACCGACCTCAACCAGTCGAATGTCTTTGCGTTTGCGATACCACCACATCACAAACCCGGTTGTAAATAGAATCAAGGGAGCTAGACCGACAAAGACGTAAAGGATGCGGGTGGGTAAGCCCCAAAAGGTGCCGTAGTGCAAATCGTTGAAGGAATCGAGGATGCGATCGCCCAAAGATTTAGTTGCCGCTGTAGATACCTGTAAAACCTTGCCACTGTATTGGTCAAGATGAACATCGCCCTCGTCGCCCTGGGGCAGATTAAAGCCTACCCACGTTGCCTCCTTTGGCTCAACTGGCAAAGCAATCAACCGGGGCAACGCATTGGGTAGGGCAGTTTGAGCGATTTTCAACTGCTCTGAAACTTTTAGCGGAGACTGACCAGAGATGGGAACAGACGTCAGATCGGGTTGTGCTTTGCTGAAGGTCGCTGCATAGATTAATGGGTTTACAAGCTCTCCAAAATTCCAGCAGAAGCCTGTGAAAAAGGTAAAGATCAGGAACACACCAGTCATCACACCCGCAACTTTGTGTACATCAAAGTTCATTCGCTTGGGATGGGCGTTCCACTTGATTCTGAAGCCAACCATTAGCTTGCGCCAACCGGGCCACAGGATGATACCTGTAAGGCTCAAGATCGTGAACAATAGACCCACAACGCCGACAAACTTAGTGCCAATGTCACCTCCCAAAAGGCTGTAGTGGAGAGAATAGATAATGTCAAAAATCTTTTGGATCGAGCTTGGCTTGGCGTTGGGGTTGAGGATTGCTCCTGTATAAGGATTGACAAAGACTGGGTTCCAGTCATTTTCTTTGGTTTTGAGGATGACCTTGATTGGCTGATCTGGTTTTAGAGGCGGGTAATACCGTCGCACTGTTGCATCGGGTTGATCGGCGTAGGCTTTTTTGACAGTGTTGAGGACTGTTTCAACAGGCAGCTTTTCTCTTTGAGGCAGGATGATGCCAGACTGGAGATGCTCATCATATTGCTGAATTTCGGTATGGAAGATCAGTAAGCTACCTGTCAAGCCGATGACGATCGCAATCAGTCCTAGCGCTAAGCCCAAATAGCGGTGCAGGGTAAATATTAGCTTACGGAGCTTTTTTGCAAACATGGTAGAGACTACAGCAGAGTAATGAGCCACAGATGGAAAAGGTCAAAAGCTTACGGAAACGGTTCCCTGGACAGTAAATGGCGCTTGTGGAAACACTAGAAAGTCATTGGATTCGTAGTATTTCACGTTGCCGAGGTTTTTAAAGTTGAGGGCAACGCGCCCGTTATTCCACTTGTAGAAGAGGGCAGCGTCGAACCGAACATAGGAGGGCAGGATCAGTGGATCGTCAATATTGGCAGTGCGATCGCCGACAAAAAACAGTCCTCCTCCAAAGCCAAAGCCTTTCAAACCACCCCTTTGAAATTCATAGGTGGTCCATAGACTCGCCCCATGCGTCGGTGCGTTGGTCAGACGACGACCTTCGGGAAGATTGTTATCTTCGCTGACAAAGGCATCATTCAAGTAAGCAGACGCAATCACCTTCCAACCGGGTGAAATCTCTCCAGCAATATCCAGATCAATCCCCCGGCTTTTCACTTCGCCGACCGCGATCGAGAATTGCTCATCATTCGGGTCTGTTGTGGGAATATTGGTTTTGGTGATGTCGTACGCTGCCAGCGTTGCCGACAGGCGTTTATCAAACAATTCAGCTTTCACACCGACTTCAAATTGAGTGCCGCGTGAAGGCTCTAGCGCTTCGCCATTGGCGGTTCTAGAATTATTGGGACTAAAGGAACGGCTATAGCTGGCATAGAGCGAGATCGGCTCAATCGGCTGATAGACAATGCCAACGCGGGGTGAAAACGCACCATCATAGAAGTTGGTGCGATCGGGGTCACTGTCGATGCTGGTGTCAGCGATAAACTTAGTGTCGTACCAGATAAAATCATATCTGCCGCCCACCAATAATTTGAGATTGGAGCGCAATGTCACCTGATCTTGCAGGTAAATGCCAATCGTGTCGTTGGTTTGCTCGAAGAAAACATCGGGGTCGGGGATGCGCGGTAAGCCATAGACGGGATTGAAAATATCGAGTGACCCCTCATAAACCCCTTCAATACCATTGTCAGCTTGATTCCTGCGGCGTAATTCCAGTCCTGCCAGCAGTTGATGGGCAACAGAACCCGTGTTGAAATCACCAATCAAATCTGTTTGCAGCGCGTAGTTATCCACGTGAGTCGAACCACCAAAGTAGCTGCGATCGAGCAAAGTGCGACCGTCTGCGGCAAGTTCTCCTGGTTGAGTCACGAGACTGTCATAGTTCTCAGCCAGGTAGAGAAACGCACTCCTGATGCGGAGATTTTGATTGAATCGATGGTTTAACGTTAAGTTGATGCGGTCCTCTTCGTTGTTTTGGAAATCATCCGGTTCGCCAATATTTAGACTTCGGCGCACTTTCAGGAATTCGGGCACTGGGCGTAACCCGCGATCGAACCCCAGTTTGGCGTTGAGATGTTCGTAGGCGAACGTGAGGTTGGTTGAGTCGCTAAACCGATAGGTGACAACGGGAGCAATAAAGAAAATATCATTGTCAATAAAATCCCGAAAACTACCAGAGTTTTCATAGGACACATTCAAGCGGTACAGCAAGCGTTCGTCTTTAGTCACGGGTCCAGTTAAGTCGATCTGCCCCTTGTAAAAGTCGAAGCTTCCGGCGGTGAAGTCGGCGGCATAGTAGGGTGTACGCAACGGTTGCTTGGTGACATAATTCACGATGCCACCTGGCTCCAATGCGCCATATAGCACGGAAGCTGGTCCCTTGAGCACTTCCACCCGTTCAATGTTGCCACCATCCACAAAGAACGGCTGCGTGGCAATGCCATCCCTCAAGAAACCACTAGAGAAGCTACGCACACGCACATCGCCGATCAGGTTGCCGTAGCCCGATGCGATCGTGGTGCCTGAAACGTTGCGAGTCGCGTCGGTAATACGCGTGATGCCTTGATCTCGGATGACCTGTTGGGGAATGACCTGAATGGATTGAGGAATATCGCGCAGGGGTGTATCTGTTCTTGTCGCGGTGGTGGCATCGGGAACTCGATAGCTTCCTTGTCCTGCACCCGTTACCACGAGTTCTTCTTCTGGGGTCTGCCCTTCCGCGTTGAGGCTGTATGCCAGTCTGCCCACCTTCAGCGTGACATCGGATGTGGGTAATGCTGTTGTGCCAATCACACTCACTCGAATCGTGGAAGCATCCGTCTGGGTGACGCGAACCGCCGCAATTTCACTCGTTGGGTTGTCTGCACTAAACTCTTGAGCATTGGGCAACGCCAAAACTGCATTCGGGATGTCTGCAACTAAACTCTTGCCTTCAGCTCTAAATTTTGTGGCATCAACTTGTAAGGGTTCGCTATCAGCAGTTTCTAGAGTAATGTCTAAGCCATCCTCAGCGCGATTTAATTGCACACTAGTGACTGTCACAGGTGCGTTTTGAGTGAGCAGCTTTGCGTGTTCGAGTTTTGCCTCCCATTCTTTTAGAGTTGTGGCAGGGCGGTTAAAGTCCCTCACGCGAGTCCATACCGTTGCCGTTTTTCTCACTGGAGTTTCCCTCGCCTCCACCCTTGAGCTGGCAAGACCTGCCAAGCTGACTAACAGTAGAGACACGATCGCGCAGCGAACACCAAGGTCGTTCGGCACCCCCAACCCTAAATGCAATGACTTCACAACAATTCCTCACAAATGGATGAGATTATTGGCAACAGAGATTACCCGTCTCAAATAGACGAGTGACAACGCTCTCCCAGTTCTTTGGGCAGGAGTGGTTCAGCTTATTGAAAATAATTTTTAGTAATGATCAAGAAATTAGGATGACTGGTGCCCAAAGTCAAGCCTTTCATCGCTCAAGGATAATTTACTTGGGGTCAGCCTCAAAACGACTCTTACGTCTCGGAGCGAGATTTTCAGCCATTTCCGATTGCCAAAAGGCTGAAAATGATTGCAAGGTTTCTTGATTTTCGTCTTGTTTCAGTTGAGAACGTGGTCGATTGCTGGTCAAAAGGCTGAAGCGAGTTTTACTTTTGGCGATCGTGCCGCCTGATGTGAGCAGTCGAAAATAATTGGGTAAGCTACTTGATATAAGTTCCTATTAAACTCTATAGTGCTTTTGAAAGATTATGTCAGTGCGAGTCGCGCGACTGCTCGTGCTGACTGTTGTTTACCTTTACGTAGAGAGTGCATGCAAAGACTTTACGAATTAATTGCCGCAGGCGGTATCGTCATGGTGCCGCTGTTTGGGTTTTCGATCGCCGTTATTGCCCTGGCAGTCGAGCGATTTGTGTTCTGGTATCGCGTTAAGCGTCGCCAGCATTCAGTCATTCGGGATATCCTGAAACTTTACCCGCAAGAACCTGACCTGGCGATCGAGAAACTCAAACGCAATCTTGATCTGCCCGTTGCCCGCATCTTTTTGGAAGCTCTTTCGCTCAAGGGCGCAAATCCTGAAGAATTTCGTCTCGCCTTAGATGGCGCAATTCAAGCAGAGTTGCCCCTCTTAAACGATTTTCACCCATTTTTGAGACGGTGGTTGGTCTCGCTCCCCTGCTGGGATTATTGGGCACCATCATGGGGTTGATTCGCTCCTTCAGTTCGTTGAATCTCGGCGAAATTGGTGGCACGAAAACGCTGGGTGTTACGGCTGGCATCAGTGAGGCATTGGTTGCGACCGCCACTGGCTTAGTCGTAGCCGTCATCGCCCTCTTACTTGCCAACACCTTTCGAGCCTTTTACCAGCGGCAACTCGGTTTAATTGAAGAGTACAGCGTCCAGCTAGAACTGCTCCATCGTCGTGCCCACAGAGTCTTGGAGTCATCCTATGCGTAGGCGACTATCTGAAGAACTGGAGCGCCCCACCGAAATTAACGTCGTGCCCCTGATCGATGTGCTGTTTGCACTGTTGACCTTTTTCATCCTCTCGACTTTGTTTCTAGTGCGCTCGGAAGGACTGCCTGTGAATCTGCCCAGAGCCACGACTTCAAAACCACAAGCGGCGAGCCGATCAACGGTGAGCATTGACAAAGCGGGAAAAGTTTTCTTGAACAAAGCGCCCATCCCGGTTGATAACCTGGCAACCACTATTAAGACGCAACTTAGTCCTGGTCAGGAACTGGTAGTTGTTTTGAACGCCGATGGTTCTGTCACCCACAGTCATGTGATTGAAGTGATGGATCAACTGCGCCAGGTGCCGGGAGCCAAACTAGCCATTGCTACCCAACGGAAGTGATTATGCTTGCCTCAGACTTAACCACTGCCCAACGTATCAAAGAAGGAAAGGCGATTACACGTTTTCTGCTGTGGAGTTTTTTGGGGTCGGCTGCATTCCACACGATCGCGATGGCATCTACACCCACCGCCTTTTGGAACAGTCTGCCCGAAGCCGAAGAAGACACGATCGAAGTAGTAGCAGAACCCGAAACGCCAGTTGAGCCGGAAAAACCCGTCGAGCAGAAGGTAGAGACACCGCCGCCCGAAGCGGCACCGGAGGTTGCCTTTGCTCCTCCCCCTCCCCTTGCTCCCGCAAACCAGGCTCCTCAAACCCCAGGGGAAGATGCGCCCACGAACAAGCCCTCAGTCCCTTCGCCTACAGCGGCGAATTCTCTCACAAGCAAAACCGGAGAAGATAGTGGGCTGCGAATTGGTGGTGGTCCCATTTTTAGTCCGTTTGGGAAAGGGTTTGGGTTTGGAGATGCCAGTCGACCCACAGGTTTTAATCCGCTGGGGCAACCAAATGGCGACCCGAAAAGTGCACCAAATGGCAATCCCGGTGGCACTCCAGGTAGTACCGCGACCCGCACAACGGCTCCCCCGGTTCCGGCTCCGAATCAAATGACTTGCTTAAGCTGCCCCAAGCCAAGCTACCGAGGAACGGAAGGCAGTCCTCGGGTTGATATGACAGTCCGACCAGACGGCAGCGTAGAGGTGCGATTACGAAAGTCAAGCGGCAATCCAGAGACCGATCGCGAGACGTTAGAAACTATGAGCAAATGGCGGTTTGACCCTAAAACCGTCCCTGAAGGTGGTATCAAAAAGCGGGTGCGGGTTGAGTACGAGGAAGAGGGTTCTAACACGCAACGGCGCAACGAAGAGCGTCGTCGCCAAGAAGCGGAACAGCGGCAGGCAGTAGAACAGGAACGACAACGACGAGAAGCCCAGGAACGTCAGCGCCAACAACCAACCACCGCTGTGGAAACACCTGAAAGGACTGCCCCTGCGTCTCCTACACCTGCTCCCACCACCGAGAAACCCGTTGCGCCCTCAGCAGCACCCGCACCTGCTCCATCTATGGAAGCACCACCTGCACCTGTGGAAGCCGCTCCACCAGCATCACCCGCCCCGGCCCCAGCACCAGCGCCTGCGGAAACCGTTCCTCCAACGTCTGGTCAGTGAAACAGCGGCTTGATTCAACCGATCACTAAGCAAAACGGAGAGCCTATGAACAGCCGAACCGATGCCATCAATTCAGCACCACCAGCGTATCGTGTGCCAGGAAGTGAGCGATATGGTAGGCTCTCTCCTCGGTCTTGAGCAAAATCTGCTCATACAGATGGCGAGTCGCTCGATCGCCCAGGGTTTCTGCCTGAGCCGCTTGACGACGCAAGACACCAATGATTGCCTGCTCGGCTGCCAAATCATGCTCTAACATCGGACGACAGGCGTAAGCATCGTCCACTTCAGGTGTGAAGCAACATAACTCTGCCAGCTTAGTAAAACTGGCTGCTGGGACACCGCCCAAACCATCTAAACGCTCACCCAATTCATGCACGTGTTCCTGTGCTTGTTCATAATGATCGGCAAAGAACTGATGCAGAGAATAGAACTCAGCCCCTTCCACGACAAAATGATGCTTTTGATATTGCAAATACAACGCTTGAAAGCTCGCGAGCAGGACATTCATGCCCTCACAAACAGGTTCGGTCACTGTTTGATCGAGCAAAATTGGATTAGGCAGCACCTGTCCAAACGGACGGAGCAGTGTTTGAGTATTCGACATTTTATTCTCCTTGCATGTGAACGCTGCTCTAGAGGCTTCAGGCTCGCTTGATAGTAGAGTCTTGTCCGATCTGCTAAGCAGCGTTGGGTTGAGACACCCAGTCTGTATTAGCAACCTAACTATCTTTCAATCAAAAAACAAGAGGCAGTGGGTTTTTTCTACCTTTCGGTTCGCTATCAACTGCAAGCTTTTCCTATCACTTGAAAGCCGAAAAACTATTCTTTTACTTAAATCTAAGCCCTCAAACATGGCACTGCACAATCAAGGAATGAAATGTCCAGTTTGTCGCTCCGATCAGATCATCAAGAATGGCCGTCGTGGTGCGAAACAAAGCTACCGCTGCAAAGAGTGTGGTCGTCAGTTTGTCGAGTCTTATGCTTCAAGAGGCTACTCCAGAGATGCTAAACAAATCTGCTTAAACCTCTACCGAAGTGGCATGGGCTTTCGGGCGATCGAGCGTGCCACAGGAATAAGCCACAATACTGTCATTAACTGGGTGCGCCAGGAAGAGCCAGTATCAGTGGATGTGGCTGAACCGACTGAGACGACAGAGTTGGAGGAATTGAATCAGTTGAGCGCAGACGATCGATTAGAGTCTCAGCGATCAAAAATTTGGCTTCACCATTCCAGGAGAAAGGCTCTCGTTAACAAGATGAGCCTTCTACATTTAGTTGCCTAGACCATTACGTCCTTGTGCAGTGCGCTCAGACATCCTAAGCACTGTCAACCGCTTATTGCCAATCATTCTTTACTGGTGTTTTGACATGAATTTAGAAAATCTTTCTTGCCAGTCCCAAGACCTGATTGAAGTAAACTGCGACGATCGCTGGCAGGTTTATCAACGGTTGCAAACATTAGGAATTCCTTGTCAGTGTGCTGCCTACCAGCCGTTGAAAGTGCAGTTGCACAGTGTTGCTATGGCAATTCAAATCTGGAGCGTTGTGCGAAGCGTGACAGCCTCGCGGCAAACTCTATCGGCTGGGCTAGAAACCTGTTGGCAGCTTGATCACTTCCAGCAGAAATAATATCCAAAGACCACGCTGCCTAAATCATTCTCGTCTTCTTCAGAGCGGTTCTACAACAATTGCCTGTGCGATCGCCGAGCCGATTCCCAGGTTTCTACCTGACAACGACACGATGACTGAACCACTGGCAGTGCGGCTCACGATTTGAATTGTCATACCGCAAGTTAACCCCATAGCAGCAAGGTCACTTGCAAGTTGATGGAGCGTAATGATGCGGACGCGATCGCCCACCTGAGTTTGAGAGAGCAGCCGTTTCACCTGAGAGCGATCGCCATCGTTCTGTAAAAACGGTAGTGGGTCTGTAGAGTCTTGAGGTCTCTGATGCTTCTGGCTCACAAAAGTGAAACCCTGCCAGCCCGGTTTGGATGGTAAATCTGAATCATGCTTTAAGCGATCGCGTCGGTGCATCCCCAGTCTCTCCTGATTTAGTCATTTGGCACTCAGGTTGGGGTGCCTTCCAGTAGCGATTGACCCAGGTATTGCCCCTTAGCAGTGATTCCCGGCAAGGCAAAGAAAAAGCCACCGCCGATCGGCTTGATGTATTCCTCTAATGGTTCACCTTTCAAGCGGTTCTGGACAGTGATGAAGCCTCGCTCTAAGTCTGCTTGAAAACAAACAAACAGCAAGCCCATGTTCAGATGTCCTGATCGATCGACACCCTCTGAGTAGTTAAATCCACGCCGTAAAATCAGCCCTGCTTCAGATTGACGCGGATTTGCCAACCGAATGTGGGCGTCGAGTGGAATGTTTTTACCTTTCGGATCGTGAGCATAGTCAGGCAGATCACGCTCATGATGCATCCCCAGGGGTGCGCCAGATCCCTTCTCGCGTCCAATAATCTCCTCTTGCTCTTGCAGCGGTGTGCGATCCCATCGCTCCACTCGGTTGCGGATGATACGCACGACTTGATAAGTGCCACCCGTTGCCCAGGCAGGTTCCTGGCTATTCGGTTGCACCCAAACAGTGCGATCCATCAGTTTGGTGTCATCAACTTTTAAATTAGCCGTCCCATCTTTAAAGCCTAAGAGGTTCCGCACGGTATCTTTGCCGAGCTTCTTCAGCGTGTGTGGCGGTAAAAAACCCTCCATCTTCCAGCGCACAGTGAGCAGGTCGGGCAAATTTTTGAGAACGTCTCGTAGGGCATGAATGTTAGTTTCGGCAGTGTTGGAGCAAAACTGCACCAGGATGTCCCCATGACACAAATCAGGATCGAGTTGATCATTGGGAAAATTGGGCATCTCAATCAGACGATGCGGTTTCAGCGCTTGTAACCCGAAGCGTTGATCAAACAACGAACTACCAAGCGCCACCGTCATGGTGAGATTATCAGGAAAGACCTTGGTGCCCAATACACCCGAATCACTGGGAGGAAATTTAGCATCGATCGGCAGAGGGGTGCCGCCTGCCATCAGGAAGGTCGCGCGTTGCGTCAACGTCTGAAATAAGCGCACCAAGTCAGCTTTGGTCTGAGCCGTCACGTCAAACGCCACCATTAACGCTGCTGCTGGAGCCGGATTGACGACTCCAGGTTGATGTATGCCCCAAAAGGGCACGCGCATTTCAGTGGTGTCTTCTTCACTTTTTTGCAGCGATCGATACCCTAGAGTAGTAAGGGCGGCGAGTCCTCCGGCGGCTGCCATACCAACTAAGAGATCACGGCGGCGCAGGCGAGGACTGATCCGCAACCATGACTGATCAGAACTCGATAGGCTGTCTTTCATTGCCTTAATTCACTCCCAGCGTGCCGCGCAGTTTAGACAAATCTTCTGCCTGATCCGCAATTACTGTTTTCAGCGTTTGGCGGTCTGCTTCCGTCAGTTTGTCATAGGACTCAAAACCATCATCGGATGCTTTGTACTTCGCCAAACTGTCGTTGATAATTTTGAAATTATTATCAACCCGTCCCAGCAAAGCGGGATCAGCTTTTTCTAAGCTAGGGCGCAGCAATTCCACAATTTTTTGTGAACCGTCTACGTTCGCTTTAAAGTCCCACAGATCGGTTGAGAGCATCCCAATCTTGCAAGACTCATTTTGAGAACTGCCCATTGAGATAGGCACAGCGATGCTTGAGCACCTGCGGCACATTATCTTTTTGCCCTTGCGCTCCGGCTAGTTTGATGCGCTGACC
>JAHHHL010000021.1 GCA_019359375.1 Lyngbya sp. HA4199-MV5 | reverse complement strand
AAGCTTTCCTGGTGCCTCTGGCGCGGTGGAACCACTCTGACCCATCCCGAACTCAGGTGTGAAACGCTGTTGCGGCAAAGATAGTGGGGGGGTCGCTCCCTGCAAAAATAGCGCGGTGCCAGGTTAATTATTTACAAATTGGAGTCCAAAGGTTTGTGCTTTTGGACTCCAATTTGTGTATCCTCTCACATACACCGCTACCCACCTATGCGTTTCGGTTAGTACATAGAAGGCGGCGAAACATAAAAGAAAAGATCAGAGCCTTAATAGAGTGAATTTGCCATCATTTATCTGGCTATGGAAGATTGCGGCGTGGTCGATGGGATTTTCGATCGCATCTTATTTCATAATGATTATTTCGGGTTGGTGGATTTATGAGCACCGACAAAAGAGCCAGTCGCGCCCTCAGTGGTTGTATTTTTCACACCTCGGAATAGGGTTTTTAATGACAACTTCGGTGCTGTTGCTTTTAGGCATTGGTATCGTGGGCACCTTGGGGCACTTTGGAAGCTTGGGTCACTCTTGGCATCTCTTTGCAGGCTTGTTTGTTGTAAGTTTAGTGTTTCTTTCTGTATGGAGTGCTGTGCAGATCAACTTGATGCAGCCTTGGGCGCGGTTGCTTCACGTTGCTACTAATTTTGTGTTGCTCGCTGGATTTGTTTGGGTCTCGCTAACAGGTTGGGATGTTGTCCAAAAGTATTTACCTTGAAGGTGCGATCGTCTTACTAACGATCAGCGTCAACAAATTTCGTAGCCAACTCAGCTAAAATGCATTCGCTATCTGTTTCATCCGGTCTTAAGCCGCTGCTGGTCATACCTCTCAGCATCCTTTGAGATACCACGTTACCGTCGCGTTGAAGTAGATTTGCTAAGGTGGAAACACCGAACGGAAGGAGCGATCGCTATGATTCAGTTTGCTCAAAAACTATTGCCCTGTCTAACAATCGCAGTACCTTTGGCGATCGCCGTTCACACAGCCGCCGCTACAGCCCAACCAACGCCCGCCCAACCAATACCAGGCTGTCTTGCTGGTACTCCCAACGGCACCTATCAGGGCGATCGTTCCCTCACCCGCAACGAATTTGCCGCCGGGATGAACGCCTGCCTGAAGCAAGTGAATCAACAGCTAGAGTTCAACAAAGCCAATTTTGCGACTCGTACCGATTTTGAGACGTTGATCCAGCGACAGCGCGAGTTGAATGAGCAATTGAAAGAGTTGAGCGATCGGGTTGGCACGATTGCAGGTGACGAAGCTCCACTTAAATAAGAACTTATGCGCGGTTACTGTCTCAGTATTGCAAAGGAGCCACTATTCTTCATACCGTTCATGCCGTTGCAACCGGGGCAAAAGCACTTGAAAGAACCGAACAAAGTTCGGTCACACATCTAGGATCAGCGTGACTAACGGAGAGAGCCATCTACCATCTGTTCTCTATCAAATCTAGCTGGGTACTCTAAACGGAGAATTTACTTACCTACTCCTTCGCCCAGTTACAGCCATGACAGCCTTTCAACCCGACCTTCTAGAACGTGCTAAAAAAGCTGATACAGAAGCCATTGCAGCCTTGATGAATCGTTCCCTTCAACCAAAAGGCATTACGGCTAAAGTGAGCCTCAAGGAACATTGCTTGAAAGTCATGCTGGAAGCGTCCCACGTACCAGAACAGCAGCCTTTAGTTGAATTTATTTGTAAGGGCATCACTGGCTTGAAGGCTGAATCGATTCAACAAGTGAAGATTTACGGTCGGGAACTGGGAGAAGATTTTCCAAGCTGGCAAGAGGAGATTGAACTAGCTGTAAAGGCTACACCAGACATTGCTGAACTCGCGAAGCAGAGAGACGTTAACGCCATCAGCCAACTCGTTGCTCAATGGTTAGAAGCTCGAAATGTGACTGCAAAAGTCAGTTTAAAGGATGACTGCTTGCGGATTATGTTAGAAGCAGTCGGAGTGCCAGATCAAAAAGCGATCGTGCCACGATTGCTTGATAACTTAAGAAAATTAAGCATTCAGGATTGCACAGCGCTGAAAATTAGCGGACGTGAACCGGGTGATGATTTTCCAGACTGGCAGCAAGATCTTAAACTCAATGAGCCAATAAACTTAACCACATCACTACCTGCTGCACCTTTTGCGCTCACAACAGAGACGAATATTCAAACATCGAATCTAGAAAAAGCCTCAACTGAAGAATCTTCTTTCTGGGGTTCAATGTTTGGGACAGTTGCAGGAGCAATGGGAGCCGTTGGTGGTACAGCCGCTTATGCAGGCGGAGCAGTTGTAGGCACAGTAGCGGGAACGGCTGGAGCAGTAGGCAATACAGCAATGCAAGCAGGTGGAGCGATCGCTGGCACAGCCTTTGGAGCGGTTGGTGCATTGGGCAGTGCGGCATTGCAGGCAACCGATAGCGTTGGCTATGTTTTTGACATATCAACAGCAGCCCCCAGCTACAAAGCCTGACTGAAGCCCTCAATGTAGACTGGCTGCTCAAAATTGCTGATCAGGTAGACATTGTTCAAGCCGAAACACACGTCAAAAATTTGCAGCGAAAATATCCCAACGAAAAACCCGGTGATATTGCCCATCGTGTCATGCAAGAAAAAGCTCTTTACGTGGGAGGAACGGGGTTTGCTAGTAGCCTTCTACCAGGATTTGCAGCGGCGATGATTGCGATGGATTTGGCAGCTACAACGGCACTACAGGCAGAAATGGTGTATCAAATTGCTGCTGCTTACGGGCTAAACCTGCGCGAACCCGCCAGAAAGGGTGAAGTCATGGCAATTTTTGGTTTAGCGTTGGGAGGCAGTGCTGCGCTCAAAGCTGGATTGGGGGCTGCACGAAATATTCCTGTTGCGGGCGCAGTGATTGGTGCAGGTAGCAACGCAGTCATGCTGTACGCACTGGGACACGCTGCCTGCCAATTTTATGAGGCAAAGTTGAATCCTCTAAAATCTCAAGCTGCTCTCCAAGCCTCTCAAGTAGAGAGCGAAAAGTATCTGCAAGGCGCGATCGTTCAGCAAGTCATCATGGATCAAATTCTGGTTCACGTTATTTTGGCAGGTGCTCCAGGAAAAACCTGGAAGAGTATTCTGCCAGAATTACAGGAGTTTAACTTTAGCCCTGCGTCACTGGAGGCGATCGCGGCTAATGCCAAGTCTCCGCCTGCTCTAGAAAAACTACTCAGTCAAATCAATAGTGATTTTGCGATCCCATTGCTGGCTCAATGTCAAAAAATTGCTCGACAAGATGGTGTGATTACGCCAGAAGAAGCAAAAGTGCTTGCCACCATAACCAATAAATTGAACATCAACTTAGCTGCAATCCAATAGCTAACGGCTTTGTGGTTTCTATCATGTGGTTTTCATCGATAGAGTTGAGTGAGCGATCGTCGAAGAAGCGTCTTGCGACTTTAATCAATCCATTAAATCTGCATTAGCCGTTTTGCGCCATCCAAACAAGAAAGCCCAAAACTTGCTCTACGGGAGGCAGCGGGTAATCGTTCAGGTCGATCGATACGCATTGTTTCTCTAACTTCAAAAAACGCCAAACGGTACCACTACTCACGGTGCCGTAAATCGTTGCGATCGGTTGCTGTTTTTGTTGGTTAAAGCGTTGGGCTGCTACCATTTCTGCCAGACATTGCCCAAGTGCAGGTTTGAGATCTTCTTTTTTTGCTTCTACTAAAATAACCGCAGGCGCTTTGATAAATAATTGTTCTGGCGATCGGCTAATGAGAAAATCAACATAGCCTGTTAGTTCAGCCTCCGGTTGCACATTGAATTCTTCGCCAGAGAACACACTAATTTGTCCTTGAAGTTGACGCTTAACTTCTAGCAAAACTGGATTGATGATGCCTTCAGAACGGGCTTTTTCGCTGCTAACGGCAATTGCCCAGGGAAGCGTTTCTTTCAGAATCTCTTTGAGGAGGGGCGTTGGCTCGATCGCAGGAATCTCTGGCAAGAAGCGATCGCCTTCTACGATCGTCAGTTGAAAATCATCTACCGCTTTACTGAGGGTGAATTTACTGTAAGGCATTCATTGATCCGCCTCATGCAGAGATTTTCTGAGTTTAGCATTGGCACGATCGCTCTATTTTAAGAAGCCCAGTTTCTGTGTAAGTTATAAGATCGATCGCACAATTTCCACCGTTTCCTCAATCATGCGCTCCTCTCGAAACATTTTTTCGGCTCGTTGTTTACATGCCTGTCCCACCTGTTGACGGAGTGCCGCATCACCTGTCCAGTCCTTTAAGATCCCAACCAACTCTTGAATGGTGGACTGGAAATTGCCAAACATGGGTGAAGTCAGCAGTTGTCCCGTATCGCCTAACCCTTCAGGTACACCACTCACCGCTGATGCCGCCACAGGAAGCCCTTTCGCCATCGCTTCCATCATCGCCAGCGGTAGCCCTTCCGATTCAGACGGCAGTAGAAAAATGTCACTGGCATCCAGCCAATCGTTGATGTCATCCAGTTCGCCCAAAAACTTAACGCGATCGCTCACTCCTGCCTGCTTCACCGTTTGCTGAAACTGGTCTGCCAGCGTGCCCGTACCCGCCCACGCAAAGTAAAGCTTTTCCCAGGCAGGCGTTTGTTTGAGTTGCTTGATCGCGCCAATTTGATACTGATAGCCCTTGATAATGTCCATGCGGGCAGCGGTGAAGGAGAGAACGGCATCATCAGGAATGTTCCACTGCTGGCGGAGGCGCGATCGCACGGCTGAATCCGGCGGTTGGAAATAGGTAGACGGTCGCCCACAGTAAATGACCTGTCCTTTGTCCTCCGCCAGCCCAAACAGCTTTCGCAACAGTCGCAAATTATCCTGCGACACCGCAATGACTGCCTTTGCCGCCTCGTACTGTTTTGCCAGCGCCACATATGCCTCCGGCACCTCCTTGGGCTTCACGGGATGCACCAGATGCTCCACCACGATGAAGGGAATGCCGCGATCGATGGCAACCTGCTTCGGCGCAAAATTCGCCACAGGTCCCCCATTGCTTACGATCAACAAATCCGGGTTTGCCTCAGCAATCACCCTCTCAGCATCCGCCGCCTTTGCCCCTTCCAGCCAAACGTGCTGCCGAATGCCCACCTGCCGCTGCTGTGTCTCAAACCACTTTGCCCGTAGCCGCACCCGCTCCATTCCAGCGGAACCAAATAGCTCCACCAGCGCGTCAGGAATATCCTGCACATACGTCATCTGGTAGCCTAGAGTGGCTAAGGCACACAACAGCGCATGGTTATACGGCAAAAGACCACCGATCGCAGGCGACGCATAGAGCAGAATATGTTTAGTCACAGCAGAGAGTTATTGGTTGTTGGTTGTTAGAATGCACCGGGCGATCGACAAACTAACAATTGAAGGCAGAGGGCAGGAGGCAGAAGGCAGAAGGGGAGGGAGTCGGGAGTCGAGAATAAAAGGCTAAGGGCTAAAAAATGAAGGCTAAAAGCTGAAATCACAACTCACAAATCTCTCCACCCCTCTCACCTCTTACCTCACCCCCCCTTTTCCAACTCAAAACTCAAAACTTTTAACTCAACCAACAACTAAAAACCAACAACTAACAACTTTTCGAGGAGTCGCCGTGTTTTTCAGTGTGGTCATTCCCGCCTACAACCGCAAACCCATTTTAGAGAAATGCTTGAGATCGCTAGAGCATCAGCAATTTGATGCAGGGGCGATCGCGGGCTACGAGGTTGTCGTCGTGGATGATGGCTCCACCGATGGCACTGTAGATTGGCTGCAAGCAAACGCTGAGACCTTTCCTCATATACGCCTCTTTCAGCAAGACCACCAAGGTCCTGCCGCCGCCCGTAACCTGGGAGTCGAGAAAGCTTCCGGCGACACCATCATCTTTATTGACAGCGATCTCGTGGTGACTGAGGGGTTTCTTCAGGCACATGCGGAAGGTTTGCAGCGGGGGCAGGAGGCAGAGGGCAGAGGGCAGAAGGCAGAAAGCAGAAGGCAGGAGGCAGAATCACCTCAAAACTCAAAACTCTCTAGCTTGTCGGCGCAAAGCGCTACTCAAAACTCTCCCTCCTCTTCCCCTACTCCCCACTCTCCACTCCCCCCTCCCCCACCCGTCTTCACCTACGGTCGTGTGATCAACACTGCCAACTTCGACGATCCCACAGCGGAACCGTACAAAATTACGGATTTCTCAGCGGCATACTTTGCCACGGGAAATGTGGCGATCGCGCGCGTTTGGCTGGAAAAAGCGGGACTTTTCGATACGCGGTTTCAACTCTACGGCTGGGAAGATCTGGAGTTGGGAGTACGTCTGAAACAGATTGGTCTGACGTTGATCAAATGTCCCGATGCGGTCGGCTACCACTGGCATCCCCCTTTTGCCCTTAACCAACTGCCGAACCTGATTGAAAAAGAAATCGAGCGGGGTAAGATGGGCGTGTTGTTCTACCAAAAGCATCCCACCTGGAATGTACGCATAATGATTCAGATGACGTGGATTCATCGCGTGCTGTGGGGTGTGCTGTCACTGGGCGGACGGCTCAACGAACGGACGATGGCACCCTTTCTGCAATGGCTGATCGATCGCGGCAAACCCCAACTCGCCCTCGAAGTCGCCCGCATTTTTCTCAACTGGTACAACGTCCAGGGCGTTTACGAAGCGTATGCAGACCTACAGCGAACGTCTAAAACTGCTCACAGCTAGAGCGATCGCTGTGCTAACCTAGAGAAGTTGTCTAAAATCGCACATCCAGGATTTCGGGTGCCTAGAGACAGTTGTTAGGGATTGGTTTTTAGTTGTTAGACAGAGAATGCTTGGTCTAACAACCAACAACTAAAAACTAAAAGCTTCCCAGGTGCTCCTGGATGGAGGATTAACCCGAATCAGGAGTTCAAAATCAATGCCAGTTGTTTCGTTGGCTCAATTATTAGAGTCTGGGGTTCACTTTGGGCATCAAACCCGCCGCTGGAACCCCAAAATGGACCCATATATCTATACCGCTCGCAACGGGGTGCATATCATTGACCTGGTGCAAACCGCCCGGTTAATGGATGAAGCGTATAACTACGTTCGCACTGCGTCTGAGCAGGGCAAGAAGTTCCTCTTCATCGGCACCAAGCGTCAGGCGGCTGGGATCGTGGCACAGGAAGCCTCGCGGTGTGGTGCTTACTACGTCAACCAGCGCTGGTTGGGCGGTATGCTTACTAACTGGGTGACGATTAAAACCCGCGTCGATCGCCTCAAAGAGCTAGAGCGTCGGGAAGAAACGGGTGGACTCGATCTGCTGCCCAAAAAAGAAGCCTCGGTGCTGCGGCGCGAATTGGAAAAGCTCCAGAAATATCTGGGCGGCATCAAAGCCATGCGGAAGGTGCCCGACATCATCATCATGGTGGATCAAAAGCGCGAGTACAATGCCGTACAGGAATGTCAAAAGCTGGCGTTGCCGATCGTGGCGCTGCTTGACACCAACTGCGATCCCGATCTGGTCGATGTGCCCATTCCTGCAAATGATGATGCCATCCGTTCGATTAAGCTCATCGTCGGCAGGCTGGCAGATGCGATCTACGAAGGTCGTCATGGTCAGCTTGAGTCTGATGACGAGTACGAAGACTACGAAGGCGGTGAAGAAGACTTCGACTACGAAGATAACGACACCTCGTTCATTCCAGAAGACGGCGACGAAACCGAAGCGTAGAGAAGTTGTTAGTTGTTGGTTGTTGGTTTTTAGAGACTCTAGCAACTAACTGTAATGACTCAAAACATTAGCCGCGTAGGGTGCTGTATAGGCTTCGCCATCCAAGAAAAGCTTCAGCGTAACGCACCGTCTCTTGGGGCTAACCTGATGAGTTAATACAACTAACAACTAACAACTAACAACTAACAACTATTCAGAGTAAAGGGTCATGGCGGAAATCACAGCAAAATTAGTCGGTGAACTGCGCCAGAAGACGGGCGCAGGCATGATGGACTGCAAAAAAGCGCTCACAGAAACGGGTGGCGATATCGAACAAGCCGCTGATTGGCTTCGTAAAAAGGGGATTTCTTCGGCTGAGAAAAAAGCGGGTAAAGTCGCCGCAGAAGGCATTGTCGATAGCTACATTCACACGGGTAGCCGTGTCGGTGTGCTAGTCGAAGTCAACTGCCAGACCGACTTTGTGGCACGAAACGAAGCCTTTAAAAAGCTGGTGCAGGACATTGCCAAGCAGATTGTGGCATCGCAGCAGGTTGAGTACGTAAAAATTGCTGATATTCCCGCAGAGATTGTCGATCGCGAGAAGGCGATCGAGATGGGGCGCGATGACCTGGGCGGCAAGCCCGAAGCCATCAAGGAAAAGATTGTGCAGGGACGTATCGAAAAACGCCTGAAAGAGCTGTGCTTGCTCGATCAGCCCTACATTCGTGACCAAAACATCACGGTGGATGAACTGGTGAAGCAAAACGTCGCGCAACTGGGCGAGAACATCCAGGTGCGCCGCTTTGTCCGCTTTGTGCTGGGTGAAGGCATTGAGAAAGAAGAATCTGACTTTGCGGCTGAGGTGGCAGCTCAATTGGGTACTGCTGCTCCTAAACCAGAGGCGATCGCTGAAACCCCTGTAGCAGAGACAGCTCCCAAAGAAGAGAAGAAGGAAAGCAAGGGCGGCAAAAAGGGCAAAAAATAGCTCTCGATCGCTCTTCACCTGACATATAGAGGCAGTCCAATGGGCTGCCTTTACTGTTAGTAGCATCTGCCAGCGCTCGATTCAGGTAGATTTAAGGAATGGCACTCATGCAGCGCAACCGTCCGAGTCTTCAATTCAGCGCGTAGAAACCACTTCTCAGAGTTTCATCTTCTGACTCCTGGCTTCTGATTCCTGGCTCCTGACTCCTCTAATCGGACTTGTCGCCTTCTGAGTTGCCCCAAAACGTCTCTTGCAAAGGTTGGGAATGATTACTGCAATCACGGTACTGGTCGCGCTAGGGTTTCTGGGCTGGGGGTTTTACCGCGCCATACCATTTGGCAAGTTGGGGCTGGTTGCCTGGTTTCAATCGGTTGTCTTAATTGCCCCCTGGCTCCTGTTCTTTGGGCTATCCATTGTTGGCATTTACCTCAACATTGTCAGCGTGCTGTTTTTGTTTGTGTTGTCTACAGGACTCTACATCTACCTGGGCAACCGCTTGCGATCGCTCGCCCAAACCGAAGCCCTCACTCGCAGAGCCAGCGCGATCGCCCATGCTCAGGATGTCAGTCAGCCAACCACCAGCGACGATTCAGAGAATCCGGCTGATGTAACAACCGCACAAACTCAGGCAACCACAGCCGACGTGCAAGCATCAGACATTATTCCCATTCCAGCCGAAGACCTGAAGGCAATTCAAAGCATTTTTGGCATCGACACGTTCTTTGCCACTGAAACCATCCCCTATCAAGAAGGCGTGATCTTGCGCGGCAATCTGCGGGGGGAGGCTGACGAGACGATCGCACGGCTCTCAGAACGGCTGTTGGAGAAAGTGGGTGTCAGCGAAACCGATCCTCAACAGCCTCGTTATCGATTGTTTTTAGTCGAAGGTCAAGATAGCAAGCCTGTGGTCATCGTCTTGCCCAGTAGTCGAGACCCGCAGCCATCCACCGTGTTTCAGAAGGGTGTAGCGGTGCTGCTGTTTCTGGCAACGATCGCCGCCAGTCTGGAAAGCGGTGGGTTGATGCTGGGCTTCGATTTCTTCACTAGCCCAAGTCGGTTTGCAGAGGTGCTTCCGCTGGCAACAGGCATTCTGAGCGTGTTGATTGTGCATGAGTTGGGGCATTGGGTACTGGCACGCCGCTACAACATTCGCCTCAGCCTACCGTTTCTCATTCCGACCTGGCAGATTGGTTCCTTTGGTGCCATTACTCGCTTTGAGTCGGTTTTGCCTAACCGCAATACGCTGTTTGATATTGCGATCGCCGGACCCGCTGCTGGTGGCATTCTCTCGTTGGGGATGCTGGTGACAGGACTGCTGCTCTCTCACAAAGGCAGTTTGTTTCAGGTGCCAACCGAGTTTTTTCAAGGTTCCATTCTGGTGGGCACGCTCACACGGGTTGTATTGCAAGAATCGCTTCAGCAGTCGATCGTCGATGTACATCCACTCGTCATTTTAGGCTGGTTGGGGTTGGTGATTACCGCGCTCAACTTGCTGCCAGCGGGTCAACTGGATGGTGGACGCATCGTGCAGGCAATTTATGGACGCAAGCTTGCGGGACGCACGACGATCGCCTCCATTGTAGTGTTGGGGTTAGCGTCGATCGTGAATCCTCTGGCGTTGTACTGGGCGATCGTTGTCCTCTTTCTGCAACGCGAGCTAGAGCGCCCCAGCCAAAATGAACTCACCGAACCAGATGATACCAGGGCGGCTCTGGGCTTACTGGCACTGTTCCTGATGATTGTGACGCTGTTACCACTAACACCCAGCCTTGCGGGGCGCTTAGGCATTGGTAGTTAAGAGAACGTGATGAACCCGTTTGCTGAAGCCAATCCGATTATTTCGCACGGATACTACGATCTCTGGCAACCTGAGCTTGTAGGATTGCAGACGCTTTCAGAAGCAGTCATTACCCTTGCTGTCTACGCCATGCCGCTGGCGCTATTCTATATTGGCTGGCAGCGGCGAACGCGTGACATTCGGCTGGGTACGAATGAACTTAAGCAAACCGAGGAAACCCTGCGTCAGAGCGAAGAACGCTGGCAGTTAGCGATCGCAGGTAGCAACGATGGCATTTGGGATCACAACCTTCAAACCAATGAACATTATCTGTCTCCCCGATGCCTGGAGATCTTAGGGTACGAGTTTAATGACATTGACACCTTTGATAAATGGCTTCTACAAATCCATCCAGATGATGTCGCTAGAGTCCAAGCGACGTTTCAAGCGCATGTAGAACACCGCTTGCCTAAATACGCCTGTGAGTATCGGATGAGATGCAGAGACGGTAGCAGCAAATGGCTGCTGGCAAGAGGGCAAGTGCTTTGGGATGAGCAGGGAACGCCCCTACGAGCCGTTGGCTCACTCACCGACATTAGCGATCGCAAACGCACTGAAGAAGCGTTGCGTCAAAGTGAAGCCAAAAATCGAGCGATGCTGGTAGCCATTCCTGACTTGCTCTTGCGGCTGAAGCGCGATGGCACTTGCCTGGACTTCATCCCACCCACCGCGACTGAGGGGGGCGTGTTTCTTGCCATTGAGCACCATATCTCAGAAATCCTACCAGCCGATCTTCTTCAGTATCAGTTACAGCGGACGGAGCAAGCATTGGCAACCGGAGAACTCCAGGTTTGGGAACACCAACTCATCAAAAAGGGTGAGCCACGCGATGAAGAAATCCGCCTGGTGCCCTGTGGTAAGGATGAGGTGTTGCTGGTCGTTCGTGACGTGAGCGATCGCAAACGCACCGAAGAAGCTTTACAGCAAAGTGAAGCTAGAAATCGCGCCTTAATTCAAGCCATTCCAGATTTGCTGGTGCGGATGAAGCAAGATGGCACTTATATGGACATTCACAGAACCGAAAGCATACAGCTACTCAATGCCGATCAAGTCCTGGTTGGCAACAATATGAATGCCATTTTGCCAGCGGATGTAGCTCAAGAGCGCATGGCATACATCCAGCAAGCAGTGCAAACCCGCGAATTACAGGTTTACGAATATCAGCTCAGCGTTGATGACGAGCAGCAGTTTGAAGAAGCCCGCATTGTCCCCTGTGGAGAGGACGAAGTACTGGTGATTGTGCGCAACATTAGCGATCGCAAACGCACCGAAGCAGAACGCAAACGGGCAGAAGAAGCGCTGCGACGCTATGAGCGGATTGTCTCTGCCACAACCGATGCCATCTCTCTGCTCGATCGTCACTACGTTTATCAGGTCGTCAATCAGTCCTATCTACAGTGGTACAACAAACCGCACGATGAGATTGTCGGGCATCCAGTCAGTGCTTTCTTACCGCCGGATGTTTATGAGACAACGGTGAAGCCGCGACTCGATCAATGCTTGACTGGGCAAGTCGTCCAGTACGAAATGTGGGCAAACTACACCGCGCTCGGACCACAATTTTTGAGCGTCACCTATGGTCCTTACTACGACGCTGATCAAACCGTTATCGGCGTAGTTGCCAGCTTGCGTAACATTACTCGGCTCAAGCAAGCAGAAGTTGAGCGAGAGCTACAAAGCCTGATCGCCAGGAACATGGCAGAAGGCGTTTGCATGGTCACGGTAAGCGATGGTCTGTTTGTGTATGCCAATCCCAAATTTGAGCGCATGTTTGGGTACGATGCGGATGCTTTAATCGGTCAGCATGTCTCGATCGTGAACTACCAGGACCGTCATACCAATACCACAGAGATTTATGAGACCATAACCAATGCCATCCTGGAGCAAGGGGAAGCAACCTATGAAGTGCAAAACGTCAAAAAAGACGGCACCCCCTTTTGGTGTCAAGCTACCGCATCGATCTTTGAGCATCCAAACTATGGCGCTGTCTTTGTGGTCGTGCAGCAGGATATTACCGAGCGAAAGCGGACAGAAGCCATCATTCAAGCCTCACTGACTGAAAAAGAAGTGCTGCTCAAAGAAATTCACCATCGGGTGAAAAATAACCTGGGCATTGTGGATGGGCTGTTAAACATGCAGTTACGTCGATCGTCCGATTCAGATGTCATCGCCGCTTTGCAAGAAAGCCAAAACCGGATCGCCTCGATCGCTCTGGTGCACGAAAAACTCTATGGCTCTGAAGATCTCGCCAACATCGACTTTGCGCAGTACATTGCCGATCTCACCACCCATCTCTTTGATTCCTACAATACACATGCCAATCAAGTTAAACTGACGATGCAAATCGAACCCATTTCGTTTGATGTTGATACGGCTGTCCCCTGTGGCTTGATTATTAATGAATTAGTCTCCAATGCGCTCAAGTACGCCTTCCCATCGGCTCAACCAGGTGAAATTGAGGTCATTTTTCGGCAACACCCCAACCACATCGTCACCTTTAGCGTGGGCGACAATGGGGTTGGCTTACCACACGATGTCAATCTCAAGCGAACCAAAACGTTAGGCATCACGCTGGTAAAAGGACTCGTCAAACAGCTTCAGGGCACACTAGAGATCAGCGTTGCATCAGGGACAACCTTTACCATTTCCTTCAGCAGACCTTGAAACGATCCCAACAATGAGCATCGATCGTGAGCCGCTAGCCAGTCCTATGCTCCCAAAACGGGCAAGAGTCCTGGTTGTGGAAGATAACTACATCCTTGCCGCCAACCTGCAAGAAAATCTAGAATCGCTGGGCTATGAAGTTCTCGATACCGCTGCATCGGTCAAGGAGGCGATTCACAAAGCCGTCAGTCTGCGCCCTGACGTTGTGCTGATGGATATCCGGCTAGAAGGTGAGCAGGATGGCATTCAAGCGGCGACCTTTATTTGGAACCAATTACAAATTCCGATCATTTTTGTCACCGGGCATTCTGACCAAAGCACCTTAGCGCGTGCCAGAAAGACCTTTCCTTTTGGCTATATTCTCAAACCTGTAAAAATTCAAGCATTGCATGGAGCGATCGCCACGGCTTTGGACTGTTGGTAATCAAGGCGTAGCGGCAGGCGCACCCTGTTCCCCCAAAGAAGTCACACATCCCCTTAAGCAACCGATGCTGTTTTGAGCGACTCAATCAGTTGCGTGACCCGCTTTTTCACCTCATCTCGCACCCTGGGAAAGATGTCTGGCTGCTCTGCTGGATCGTCCAACTGTCAGTCTTCAAAGACATCTCGCATCACCCAGGCTGGTGGCAAATTGACTCCACAGCCGCACAGCGAAATCACCACATCAAAGTCTTCTGGTTGAAAGTCGCTCAGAGCTTTGGAGGTCTGGTTGCTGATATCAACACCTGCATCTTTCATGGTGGCGATCGCCTCTGGTCTCACCTGGCTGGCTTCCAATCCAGAACTGGTTACGTCCATGATTTCCGCCCCAAGCGCTTTCGCAAACCCTTCTGCCATCTGCGATCGCGCCGAATTCTTCTTGCACACAAACATCACGCGTTTCATTATGCTTCCTCAAAACTATAGATTTTCTGCTGGCACTGGCTTGAAATAGCGCCGTTCAAACCAGAACGCCAGATTGACAAGCGCAATCAATGCAGGCACTTCTACTAACGGTCCAACTACGGCTGCAAACGCTGCACCTGAGTTGATGCCAAACACTGCCACTGCCACTGCGATCGCCAGCTCAAAGTTGTTGCCTGCCGCCGTAAACGCAACGCTGGCGGCTTTGGAGTAGTCTGCCTTGATCCGCCAAGCCATATAAAAGCTGACCAAAAACATCAGGACAAAATAAATCACCAGCGGTACAGCAATTCGCACCACATCCAGAGGAATCTGTACAATTTTTTCCCCTTGCAGGCTAAACATCACCACGATCGTGAATAGCAGCGCCACCAGCGTGATCGGGCTAATTTTTGGGATGAATTCCTCGTGATACCAGCTTCTTCCGTTGGCTTTGACCAGAAAGAAGCGCGTGAAATAGCCCGCCAGAAACGGAATGCCCAGATAAATGAACACGCTTTTGGCAATTTCAGCAATGCTGACGTTGACCACGCTGCTTTGTAAACCAAACATGGGTGGCAGCACGCTGAGAAAAAACCAGGCAAACGGACTGTAGAAAATCACCTGAAAAATGCTGTTAAAGGCAACCAGCCCCGCCGTAAATTCCGTGTTGCCCCGCGCCAAATCGCTCCACACGACGACCATTGCAATACAACGGGCTAAGCCAATGAGAATCAGCCCCACCATGTAATCTGGTGCGCCTCTGAGAAACGTAATGGCGAGCAGAAACATGAGTAACGGACCAATCACCCAGTTCAGCAGGAGAGACACACCCAGAATTTTGCCGTTGCGGAAGACATCGCCTAATTCTTCGTAACGCACCTTCGCTAAGGGTGGATACATCATAAGAATCAAGCCGATCGCAATGGGAATATTCGTCGTCCCCACCTGAAACTGGTGGACAAAAGACTCCACACCTGGAACAAAATAGCCCAGCGCAACGCCGATCGCCATTGCCAAAAAAATCCATAGGGTCAAGAAGCGATCGAGAAACGACAGCCGTTGGACTGGACGCTGCATGACAGACTGATTCATCACAAGTTTTATTGATTCGCAACAACCGAACCACCACTACCTTAAGCGGCATGATTCTATCATTTCAAATAAACTTGATTTGTCAAGTAATGGCTTAGCGTTGTTCATCTAAAGCAGTAAAAAAACTTGATGGGTTAGCGATCGTCCTGACACGGACGCGCAGGTAGGATTGGACTAAACCGACGAAACTCTGCCAAATATTGCTCTAACGCAACAAATTGAGTGAGATCAAGGCTGTAGTAAATCCATCGTCCTTCTTGCCGTCCCCGGATCAACCCGGCTTCCTTCAGCGCTTTCAAGTGAAACGATAGCTTTGATTGAGTCACGCCCAAACGTCCGCACAGATCGCAGACGCAAAGCTCTTTCTCCCGCAGCAATTCGATGGTTTTGACTCTCAGCGGTTCGGATAACGCATGAAAGCCTAAAACAATTTTATTTGATGCGTCCGTAGAGGTTTGATTCATCAATTTTTGTTGAAGTGAAATTCTATTGTAGCGACTCACGGACTCAGCACCAAGTCCAGACGCTGCTGAGCCGCCATCAACGCCTCGCGTGGTGTGCTATGTCCCAAAAGGACGGCTTCGATCGCCCGTCCCACCTGCTCCGAGATGCGGCTATAGCGAGCGAAAATTGGGCGCGATCGTCCATAGGGTGCCTGCGCTAAAAAGACATCCACAACAGGTTGCTTTGCCTTGTAAGCGCGGTATGCCTCACTTTGCCGGGATTTGAGATTGGTAGGTAAATAGCCCGTGGCGATCGCCCACTGCGTCTGAAAGGATTCGCTCAACACATAGTCTGCAAAAATTTGTGCCGCCTGCTCTCGTTCGGGTGTGGTTTTAAGCAAAAACAGATTTTCGCCGCCGATCGCCGTTGCCTGAGTCACCTGACTGGGAATCGGCAACACCCCAAAATCTACGCCCGTCTGCTCAAGCTGCCCCAGCGTCCAGGGTCCCGATAGCTGCATAGCAACCCTGCCTGCCAGAAATCCATCCAACTCGTAGCCCCGCTCTGGTGCCGATAGGATGACCGAACCATCGTCAATCAGGTCATGCCAAAATTGCAGAGCCGCGATCGCGCCATCACTTCCTAACTGAATCGAATCTTGCGACTTGACCCTTTGCTTCCCCTGCTCCCCCTGCTCCCCCTGCCCCCTCTGCTCCCCCTGCCCTCTGCCCTCTGCCTTCTGCCTTCTGCCCTGCTCCCCCTCTCCTCCCTCCAGCGATCCCCCACCACTCCACAAAAATGGGAGCCACATAAACACCGTCCACTCGCCCTTACCCAACGGTAGCAACATGCCGTGCTGGTCAATGCGTCCATCTCCATCGGTGTCACGAGTGAGCTGATGGGCAACCTGACGAAACTCCGCCCAGGTCTTCGGTAGAGTGGTGATCCCTGCCGCTTGAAACAGACTGGGGCGGTAATAGATGCCCACATTATTGGTACCAAAGGGAATTGACCAGAGATGGTCTTCTAGCGCCATACTTTTAAAAAGCGCGGGATCAAGCTGTTGCCGTAAGGGGGAGGCGTTGAACCAATCGTCTAACGATCGGAGTGCCTCAAGCTCGATCAGTTGCCCCGTCAGCAGGGGCGAATACCACAGCAAATCGGGAGCCGCATTACCCACGATCGCCGCTAAAATTTTGGGCAACTGCTGATCACTCTGCCCCACATAGAGCGACTCGACGTGAATCGTCGGATGTTCCTGGTTGAACTGGTCTACGAGCCGCTGTAGTACTACACGATTGGCAGGCGGGTTCACCCCTTGCCACAGGGTCAGTCGCGTGACCTCAGGCAATGCTATAGCACGCTGACAACCCGATAAAACGAGCAAGCAGCACAAGAAACATCCCGTCAAATACCGATGAATGTGCTTCATGGCTTGTCTCCTACGGTTCCGCTATCTTTTACAGCACAGTGCGCTTAAAGCCGTTTCGATCGAGGCTTAGAAAGCGTTTTGTGCCGCTGACGTTGCATTGTTTGTCCGATCGTGACATTCAACTGGGCACCAATGAGCATCATCAGCGAACTGAGATAGAGCCACAGTAACAGCACAATCACGGCTCCGATCGCACCGTATGCCCGGTTATAGCTCCCAAAGTGGGACACATAAAAGCGAAACAACCCCGACAGCATTGCCCAGCACACAGCAGCCACAATAGCCCCTGGAAGAATTGGGGTGCCCATCGTCCATCGGCTGGGACCATACCGATAGATAAAGCCACACGCTACAGCAATGATGACCAATGCCAGCGGCCAAATAAGCCGCCGCCATAGGGCGAGTAGACCCGGTTGCAGCATACCGCTTCTATGAGCCACAACCTGCACAATAAAATCACCAATGAATACCAGCACAGACGCAAAAAGCAGCAGTTGAATCGTGCCAAGCGTTAACCCTAATGACACCAATTTTGCCTTCCAAAACGGACGACATTGGTTTGGTGGCACCTGATAAATCTGATCGAGCGCAATCATCGCCGCACTGAGAACCCCAGAAGCAGCCCATAGCGCCACGATGAAACTGATAGAAAAAAGACCCTGATTCTGCTGTGCGCCAATTTCGCCAATAAAATTCTGAATGAGCGTTAACGCTTCTTGCGGCGCAATCAGGCTTACCTGGCTGGCAAGGTCTTGAAAGGTCGCTTGAGAAAACCCAATCAGTCCGATCGCCGTTAGCAGCGCCAAAATACCGGGAAACAACGCCAGCATCCCGTTGTATGCCATCTCCGACGCAAGACCAGGTAAGCGCTGCTGCCCAGCCCGCTTAACAATCTCGCGCAACGTCACTGGCGTAAGATACCGAAAAAAGCGGAAGAAGCGAATCTTCAACATAGCTGAAAGCCGATAGCGGTGAGCCATCAACACATCTGGTTACAACAAATTTGTTTCATTATCCCAAACGTTACACTCCTGACGTTTTTTAGCTGTGGATTGCGCCTTTGCGTGTAAGATTCAGTGCAGGAATTTTGCCGTGAACGATTAAGTCTTGTGATTTGAACTTGAAGAGGAGTATTTTCAATGGAAACGATGAGACGATCCACATCCTTAAAACTATCTGCTGGCGCTATGGCAGTTGCGATCGCCACCTTAGGGACTGCCGTTCCAACCTTTGGTGCTGATCCCAGTCAGCCAACCCTATCGGCTCAAGTCTCACTGGTGGGGCAGTGCCGCGCTGTCAACAAAAAAGTTTCGGTCTTCAAGCAGGCTGCAACAACCAGCGCCGTGGTCAGCACCCTTAACGCCGACACCAAAGTAACCCTTGCAGACAATGGTAGCGGCGGCTTCATCGGCATTAGTAGCCCTGTCAGCGGTTACTTGCAAACAGCCAACCTCAAACCATGCACTGGCACAACACCCCCTACAGGTAACACATGTCGTCGTGTTATCCAACCTCTGGGTCTCGCCATTCGGAGAGAGGCATCGCCAGATTCGGCACCGATCGGAGGCATTGCCTACTTAGACCGCCTTGATCTCACCACAACCCCAGCAACCTCCAAAAAAGGTGCAGACGGGCGCAACTGGATACAGATTGCCAAACCAGCAGCAGGGTGGGTCTCCAATGGCTTCCCTGGTGGCAACAGCAACTTAGGTCTGTGCCCATAGCACCAGGTTCCGTAGCATTGGGTGTCCAGAGGGGAGTAGGGAGTGGGGAGTAGGGAGTGGGAACCGTGTTGAGTTTTGACTTCTGACTTCTCTCTAGCAATCAGCCATCAGCCCTTAGCCCTACTCCCCTCTGCCCTCTGCCTCCTGCCCTCTGCCTTCTTTTCAGCCATCAGCTATAAGCTATAAGCCACCAGCTTTTTAGCCTTTAGCCTTCATCCCTCATCCCTCCTCTAAGCATCACTTCTCGTGCGATCTTGTGTCCCACATCTTCGTTCAAATTGCTAGCTATCGTGACCCAGAATTGACAGCTACGGTACAGGATGCCATTCAAAAAGCGGTTTACCCGCAGAATTTGACCTTTGGCATTATGTGGCAGGGAAAGCCAGGAGTTGATCCGCTCCCAGTAGAGTATTTGCCCTACTGTCGTCTCTTGCTAGTAGATGCCGATCGCAGTCGTGGAGTCTGTTGGGCGCGATCGAAAACCCAATCACTGTGGGACGGGGAGCCATACATCCTTCAAATTGACAGTCACATGCGCTTTGTACATGGCTGGGATGAATTATTACTGCACATGCTCAGGCATTGCCCCAGTCCCAAACCGCTGCTGACAGCCTATCCACCCGCCTACACTCCACCTGATCACTTGCATCCCGGCGAACCAACACGGCTAGCTGCCTCTCACTTTACAGAACAAGGTATTTTGAGTTTGGCGAGTGGGACGAGTCTGCGCTACGACATCAAACCGCAGTTGGGCATGTTTATAGCAGCAGGGTTCTGGTTTGCGTCCGCTCAGATTCTTCAGGATGTTCCCTACGATCCACAGCTTTATTTTCAGGGAGAAGAAATCAATCTGGCGGTGAGAGCCTGGACTCACGGTTGGGACATCTATCATCCCAATCAGATCGCTTGCTATCACGAATACACCCGCCCTGGCAAACCAAGACACTGGGAAGAGCATCATCACTGGTGGCACCTTGATCAAACGGCGCACCAGCGGCTCAGGCACCTCCTGCAAATGGAAGCATCCAGCCAGATTGACCTCGATCGCTATGGTTTAGGCACTCAGCGAAGCCTTAGCAGTTATGAAACGTTCAGTGGCGTTAACTTTCGACAGCAACAGTTAACCAACCTTGCTAGAAGTGGACAGCCATTGTTCGATCGGTACAGCTTCTAAAAGCGCATCTACTGCCACGTCTTTCTGCAACCAACTAACACATTGCCTAACACTCTACCTAACGTTTTTGTTAGATACGTTTTTAATTTAAAGTTTGGAACAAGCTACCTTTAAACTCACGAAAACTACTGCTATGGTTTTGTTGTTTGCGCCAGTGAATTTACTGAGCAATCGAGTTGTTGATTTTGATTTTTTAAAAAGATAAGCTCGTTGTAAAGATATTGTGAGCCTTGAATGATCAATCCTTTCATTTCAGGTGAAGATACAACGAAGACTCTATCAACAACCGTATTTCCTGGTTTATTTTGCTAGCTAGAGTGCCGATTCGCTAAAGCCTAATTACTGAAAGCCGCTAACGGTGAGCCTTGATGACACTTAGACCTAGTTGACTGACAAATCTTTTTTGTAGCTTGCTTCTGCGTAGCAGTACAACGTGAAACCCAACACCAGCCTTGATCTTGTTGGGTTACGCTAGCGCTTTTCTGGTCTGCCGGAACGGCTCTACCCAACCTACGCAAGAGTCGGTATTTCAAGAGTTTTGTCAGTCAATCAGCACCTGGACTCTACTGTTGTGCATTTGGTAATGCAAATTTAGTTTGAGACTGCTTCATTCAGTATTCCCTGTCCCTCTGGTTTGCCTTTGCATTCACCTGTCATTGCTCTGCTGAAGAAAACGTACATCTCCCTAGCACGCTAATCGGCTATGACTAAACTACTTTCAATTGCCATTCCTACCTACAATCGAGCACCGCAACTGCATACACAGCTTACCTGGTTGGCACAAGAAATTAAGGGCTTTGAAAACGAATGCGACATCACGGTTTATGACAACTGTTCTACCGATCACACTCAAGCCATCATCCATGAATGGCAGCAAGTGCTGGGTGAAACAACCTTAAAGTCTGTTCGCAACCAGGAAAATATTGGCGGCATGAGAAATCTTGCCCTGTGCCTCAGTGAATCAAGCAGCCGCTTTACCTGGACGTTAGGTGACGATGACCCGATCGATGCAGGCACGATCGCGTTCATCATCCAAACGCTGAGAAAATATCCCGACCTCGGCTTGTTGTATCTAAACTATTCGGCGTACTACAAACAGATTAAGCAGTACAACCCCGATCTTTGGTTGCCTACCGATTTTGAGCAGCGTCCTGTTGCAGGCAAAGCAGCCTTTCAGCGCTGTATTGAGGGTCACTACACGGTGGGCGGTGTCATCTTTCTTTCTGCAACAATCTTCCGTAGCGAATTTGCTCAGATAGCCTTGCAGATGTGGCCAGAAAGTGTCAAAAACTGGGGCGGCATGGCATTTTGGACGGGCTATTGCGCGGCTCAAGGTGATCTTTTTATCACCCAAAACAAGCACCTTGTTTGCATTGTTGGAGCCAGCCAGTGGGAGAGTGAGAAAAAGATCCATACTCGGTGTTTAACCAAAGATATTCCTGAAGTGTGCTGGAAGCTTCAAGAGATTGGTTATTCTCACCAGATGTCGCGGCGGGTCATTGCAAAGAGCCTGGGTAGCTACTTCTATTGGTGCCGTGGCGATTTGTTAGGTTACTTGCGCCCCTTCAAAGATTGGCCGCTAGAAATGGTAGCTGTCGGTGCGTTTATAGTTGCGTCGCTTGGCTCGTCGGCATTAGAAGCCAGCAGAATTAAAGAAGCGTCTGAACCAGTCGGGCGTTCTGCGATTGGTTACACCATTGCAGCAGAGCGTGAGCAATAGCGGTGAGCTTCGTCTGTGGTGCGTTTCGATCGCACGTTCATTCCCTGTCTTTTCTTGTCTTTTCTCTACCCACTTCAGTTAGTGTCATTTCATGCTGAACGTTATTCGTCGAAAGTTCGATCGCCTCTTGTCTGAAATTAACTATAGGGTTGCGCTCCGTCAGCACGCCAAAAACTTGCCTGCCCTCACCGCACAAGACCGGTTGGTTGTAGAGGCGTGCCGTCAAGAGGGTGCTTTTGCAACATCTTTGGAACGCTTGGGGTTGCCACTGACCACACCCATGCTAGAAGAAGCGGCAAAGCTGCTCGTTGAAATGCAAGCGGACTTGGCAAGCCGCACCGAGATGAGCACCTGGGGTACCTGCAAAAATCCTGCCTACCCACAAATTTTCACCGTAACCGACTTGCCTGCTTTTAGCCAATGGGCGCAAAATCAACGGTTGCTCAATATCATTGAAAACTACATTGGGCTGCCAGTTGCTTTTCAGGGTGTGCATCTACGGCGCGACTTTGCCAATGAGCGTCCTGTCACCACTGAGTTTTGGCACCGAGATTTAGAAGATCGCCGTGTGATCAAGCTCTTTGTTTATTTGTCAGACGTAGCGACAGAAACAGGACCTTATGAGTACATTCCTCGCTCTAAAACACCCCCTGCGATCGTCCGACGCATTAAAGCTAGCTTTACCAGGCGACTTGAAACCCATCCCTACGATATGGGGCTTACAGATGATGAGATGGCTGCGATCGTCCCCCGCTCAGACTGGCGTACCTGCATCGGTGCGGCTGGCACGGTGTTGTTTTCTGACCCTGTAGCCGTCTTTCATCATGGCAAATCTCGCACACAAGACCGATCGGCACTCTTCTTTGTCTACACAGCACAAGAGCCGTTAAGACCGCAAGACTGTCGGCAATACAGCGATCGCACCTATGCTCGCCCCGACCAACTCCAACCCCAACCGGAAGACTCGGTGCCAGCGCTGCCATAGCCGTTCTGACCTACGGTTCCTCAACCTGCTTCACTTCAAGCTGCGCAGGGAGTGGCTCTAAGTTTGGCAAGGCAACTAGCTCGGCTTCTGCGGGTTGTTTTGCCGTAATGGGTAAGCGTAGAGGCTGGGGTTGTTCTAGCCAGCAGCTTGCGATCGGAAGCGTCTGCTCCAAATCGCTCAAGGGACGTGGAATCACCATCACAGCGTGCAGTTCGCCAATGCGTTCTGCCTCGTGCATCCCAGCCTCTACAGCTACGGCGACATCTGCCACTGCACCGCGAATAATCACCGTACACAAGCCCGCACCGATCGTTTCGTGCGCCGAAAGCTGGACATCCGCAGATTTCAGCATGACATCGGCAGCGCCCACCATTGCAGGGAAGCCCCGCGTTTCCAGTAGCCCGATCGCCTGATTGCTTAAGCGGCTCGATTGGCTACCTTGAGCAAACTCAGCCAATAGTTTGCCGATCGGCAAAACGGCTTCCAGGTTGGGGAAGGGGCGAGCAATGACTAAACTTGATACCAGTTGACCAAACTGTTCGGCTGCCTCTACACCCGCTGCAACGGCTAGTCGCACATCGGAAATACCGCCTCGGACGATCGCGGTACAGTGCCCACTCCCAATTTTTTCGTATCCCACTAGCGCCACTTCAGCCGACTTCAGCATCGTGTCTGCCGTACCGACGATTGCTGGAAAACTTTGTGTGGAGACTAACCCCAAGGCGCGATCGCTGAAATCGTCTTGAATATGTTTACCGCCCTCCATCTTGATCCTCGTTACCGCTTCTTAGATTGTAGACTTTGGCTTCTAGATTGAGAGAAGGCAGACAGCAGGAATCAGAGAGCAAAGCATAAAAGCACCTTCATCGCCGCTCGACGCTCTACCATGAGGTGCTCTCATCACACAGTCTTTGCTCTCATCAAACGCTCAAACCGCATACTCGCTTTCTGCTTCCTCTAAGGATCATGAATTAAATAACTTCGACAACCTCAGCCTTTTAGCTGTACGGGCGCGGCATGCGGAAGATGGATCTGGGCGAGGGCGAGGACTTTCTACCGCCTGCCACGCCCCTACGCACAGAATGACACCTTCATAAGTTTCATAAGTCCACGATCCTAAGCGTCTAACCGTGAGGCTCTATACTCCAGATCATTCAAGTGCCCCCTGTGCTCACTCCTGCCCTTTCAAAAACGTTTGTCGATGGGGCAATAAGGTTGACAGCAGACGGTTGAGATTTTCCTGCCCGTAGACAGGTGTGCTAAAACTAAGCTGAATTTCTGCGGCTGGTTGCTTAACGGCTGTTTCAACCGTTCCATTGGGCGGCTCCTGCTGCTGTGCCACAGGGGAAGCAGGCACTGGAGGCGCATCTGATGTCTCCGCTGTTACGGGCGTTGTCTGGTCGGGCATACCCAAAAGCGACAGGGGAGGGATAATTTCACCGCGCCCGATCGAATGATTCCAGATGGTTGAAGCGGCACCAATACAGGCACTGGTGCCAATCTTACCCGCGCCAATGATGAGCACTCCCGCGCCGATCGTAACTTCAGCCTCTACCTCTAGCGTGCCCTGATGAGCATGAAGCACTGTACCCATACCAAGGCACGCCCCAGCACCAATCACGATGCGGCTAGCCGGATCTGCTTGCAACAAAACCCCAGCGGCAATAACAGCCGTTGGATGAATCGTGACATCGCCACTAACACAGAAGTGATCACTGGTAACAGGTTGTAGTGACGGCACATGCATGAGAATGAGAACCTCATTTAAACAGTAGAAGGCGGTTGGTTGGCGCTGTTAATGGCTATCTACAGTAGCTTCTAGCCATTGATCCCAGATTCTACACACCCGCTCAGATCAGATGAAAAGACCTGAAGGTGGCACAACCAACCATGCCATCACTTAATGCAATCACTTGCTCGGTCGTTGAATCGTCGTTTCTAGCACTCGTCGCCTTGCGTTGAGGTCTGTACCCACCAGGCGGACATATGCACGGCTGTGCTCAGCAACCACCTCTGATAAAGCGGCTAACACCTCATTTTCGCGCTTTGCCTGAATCACGCCGCCCGTTTGCCACGAACTTGTTTTAAACCGACGCTCATCAGCATACTCAGTGCTAATTTGATAGCCCTGAGCCAGCGCACGACGGACGTGTTCAACCGTTTCCTGGCTTAACCCCGCTGGAGCAGGCGTGTAGTTGCTGTAGGCAGAACTGGTGCCAGCAGAGCTAGAACGATCGCCGTTGCTAGGCGATGCACCAGACTGATTTGCAGAAACTGAACCCGGTCGCTGGATAATCATCTCGACCACTCGCCGTTTCGCCTGCTTATCTACCCCAATCAAGCGGACATACTCGCCGCTATGTTCAGCGATGCAGCGCTCTAAAGCGGCAAACACATCGGCTTCGCGCCTAGAGTCGATCGTGCCGCAGGTTTGCCATGAACTGGTTTGAAAACGCCGCTTGTCTGCGTGTTCCATCCCAACCTGGTGCCCTTGAGCCAGCAGTTGCCGAACCTGAGCCACGACCTCTGAGCCTAAGCCTGAAGACGGCGCAGCAGATCCCCTTTGACCTGTATAGCTGGAGGTTGAAGCATGGTTGTTAGATGAAGATGAGGCACCACCCGGTCGCTGAACAATCAGTTCGCCCACCCGACGTTTTGCCTGCTTATCCACCCCAATCAACCGCACGTATTCGCCGCTATGCTCAGCCAGACATTGCTCCAAGGCGGCAAGGATATCACCCTCGCGTTGAGAGTTGCTCGACCCACAGCTTTGCCACGAACTGGTCTGGAAGCGACGCTTATCCGCATGTTCCGAGCCGATCTGGTAGCCCTGCGCCAACCACTGACGCACCTGAGCGATCGCATCCTGACTCAGACCACCCCCCTGGGAACCGTTCGAGTACCCACCACCAGAGCCAGAGCGACTCGTGCTGCTCGTGTAAGAGCCGGACGATGACTGCGTTTGATCTCCCGTCCGTCCATTGGGTCGTTGGATAATCGACTCAAACACCCGACGCTTTGCGCCAGGATCAATCCCGATCAACCGCACATAATCCTTGCTGTGCTCATTCAAACAGGCATCCAGTGCTGCAAACACTTCCGACTCTCGCGTTGCCTGAATGGGTGCACAGCTTGTCCAGGAAGCCGATTGAAACCGTCGCACATCAGCGTGTTCGGTGCCGATGCGAAAATTTTGAGCCAGCAATTGACGTACCTGTTGCACCACATCTGCACTCAGGCGTGTGTTGCTGCTCGATCCGCTCGATTCGTAAGCCCGCGTCATCTCATCCCTCACAGATGCTATACAACTAAGATTGTCTGCGCAGTGATAGCCCGATCGCAGCGCGTCATTAATGCCTAAAACATGGGTCGCAAACTTCATATCATCCGCCTGGGCATCAGGCAGGCGATCGGCTTGCTGTTGGTTCGTAATGACCGACCCGGAGGCAACATACTTTCCGGGCGGAATTTCCACATCCTGAATCAGAACATGCATCATCACGATGCTGCCCTGCCCTACCCGCGCATTAAACACGGTCGAGCGGAAGCCGATAAAACAGTCATTGCCAATGTAAGCAGGACCGTGAATCAACGCCATGTGGGTGATAGACGCGTTATCTCCAATCCAAACAGAGTAAAGATTGCTGTCATCACCAATCACTCGTCCACGCTCTAACCCGTGAACCACCACACCATCTTGAACATTCGTACCGTTACCGATATGAAAGGGGCTACCCTCATCTGCGCGAATGGACGTTCCCGGCGCAATCAGTACTTTTTCGCCAACGTGAACATCCCCAATAATATTCGAGAACGAATGCACGTAAGCGGTTTGATCAATTTGTGGAGTAGTCAGACTCTTTGACCAGGGAGTGGGGGGAGCCGCAGCATTACGAGCGACCATAAACAAATTCTCCTATGAAGATTAGCGAGTACATTGCGATGGCGTGGCTAAACCAATCGCACGTATCTGCTAAAGCTGAAACCTGAAGAACGGGCAAAGCCAGAGCAGACATTGCCATGAACAACCTTTGTCATGAGACAACCCTTTACCTGGAGCACAAACTCTTTCATCCAGGTTGCAGAGAATGTTCCCTTCAACCCAGAGCTTACCCATGCCAAGCTCCTTAAAGGAAGCTCTGATGCTGCACGAACAGCACCAGACCACTGCTTTAACGAGTCAACGTGAAGGCTCAGAGCTTTAGCACTAGCGATAATCATCTCGCTTGTTGTAAAGGCGGCGATCGTCCACGTTCACCGTGTCAATAATCCCCACTACCACCGCGTCGATCGGACGATGCTCGCTGCCCGCCACCTGACGAGCAGCACTCCCACGGCTCACCAGCACCCATTCATCCATCCCAGCACCAACCTGATCGGCAGCCACTTCATAGCGCGGCAATGGAGCACCTTCCTCATCCAAAAATTGCAGGAGGAGAAATTTCACACCACTCAAGCTTGGCTCTTTTTGAGTGCTGACAACCGTGCCACGGACTTTTGCAATCTGCATGCTGCTTTCGTTATGGTCTGGTATAAGGACCAGCGTGAATCGCTCTGCCGCTAACACTATCCCGGAACTGCTCCACTTCATCGGTGTAGCGGATGGGAAGCACATACTCCAGGTTTTCGTGGGGACGAGCAATGATGTGGGTAGAAAGCACCTGTCCACCGCTCACTCGCTTCACGTTGTCAACGCCAGCGGCGACCGAAGCTTGCACTTCCGAAACGTCACCCCGCACAATGACGGTGACGCGACCGCTACCAATTTTTTCGTAGCCCACCAGCGTCACGCGAGCCGCTTTTACCATCGCATCGGCTGCTTCCACCACAGCGGGAAAGCCGAGCGTTTCAATCATTCCAACAGCAATCGCCATGAGTCGTACTCCCTAAATAAATCAAACTAAGTCAATCAAAAACAGTGAATCGTCTGGTTCCAGGCATGAACTCTTTAACGTTTGGCTGAAACCAGTGCCAGTGGGTTAACCCCGTGCGAACGGTCTAAAGCCTGCGGTCTGAAGGGTGCAGTCAAGAATCCAGTGGTATGGACACGGTTGGATGAAACATCCTGCCTGTACTACACGCGGAACTGTTCAACAGCTTCGGTGTAGCGAATTGGCAGCACGTATTCCAGGTTTTCGTGGGGGCGAGCAATGATGTGAGTAGACAAGACTTCACCACCGTTCACCCGGTTTGCCGAGTCAACGCCAGCCGCGATCGAAGCCTGCACTTCAGAAACATCGCCGCGCACAATCACCGTGACACGCGCACTACCAATCTTCTCATAACCAACGAGCGTTACACGGGCAGCTTTAACCATAGCGTCTGCGGCTTCTACCACCGCAGGAAAGCTCTTTGTTTCAATCATTCCAACAGCAATTGGCATATCCTCCTACTCCCTTCTCCTACAGAGTGATCGTGCAAATATTTGGTAATAATGCTTGACAAGGATACCTCTTAAAATTATGACGAAAAGTGCCATTCTTTAAGCTCTTTTGCAGCTTTGGGTATCTCCATTTAAGAATAGAGCGATTGTCTTACGTTTGGCAATATAACTGTAAATAATATTTTTCGATTTTAGTTATTAGTAAAACTAATTTCTAACCGTTTCACTTGCCATAAGGTCAACCGTCTCTCAGCTTGCCCGGTTTTCTGAGGCACTCATGCGAACAGAACGTTTCTATAGCGAACTGATCGATCTGACTGAAACCTCTGTGGGAGAGGAGTGATGCGGGATCTAACCACAGATCATTGCCCCTCAATCAGGAAGCAAACTTTGGCGACACTCTGATAGATCTTTTACAATAGTTAACATAAGTTCTTATCTATGCAAGAATAAGATACATTTGTTATGGCGCATGAGACAGGTTAGAAGACGGCTGAAACGCTCTACGATCGCCGTCCTCAGACCAGATTTTGCTTTTCTAGAGCGTCGGTCTTACGCTAAAGTAAAGACAATTAAAGTGATCAGCGAACGTGTTGCTAACTAATTAAAAGTTTGAACGTTTTTTAAACCTTGTTAGAGCGATTTGAAATGAGCCTTTAAAGGCTAGAAAGATTACTTAATTTCTGTGCGATGGTCGTTCAATGATTCAGTTTCTCCTCCAAACAAGTTGGTGGGTACCTTGTTATGGGCTGATCGGTGCAATCCTGACGCTACCCTGGTCAACTGGCATCATTCGTCAGACGGGTCCCCGACCTGCTGCTTATTTCAACTTATTGATGACGGTGGTGTCGTTCTTGCACGGCGCGATTGTCTTTCGTACAACCTGGAACCAGCCACCGCAGGCGATCGTGTTCCATTGGTTTCATGCGGCAGACCTGGATCTTACGTTTGTGCTAGACATCTCAGCCGTGAGCGTCGGCGCGATGGAATTGGTGACAGGGCTAAGTTTGTTGGCACAACTGTTTGCCCTGGGCTACATGGAGAAAGACTGGGCGCTGGCTCGGTTCTTTGCCCTGATGGGGTTCTTTGAAGGGGCAATGAGTGGACTGGCAATCAGTAATTCGCTGCTACTGACCTATGGCTTTCTGGAGATGCTGACCCTCTCCACGTATTTGTTGGTTGGCTTTTGGTATGCTCAACCATTAGTCGTGACGGCGGCACGAGATGCGTTTTTGACCAAGCGGGTCGGCGACATTCTGCTGCTGATGGGGGTGGTTGCCCTCTTTACCCTAAGTGGTACGGGCAGCTTTCCTGAACTCTACGAATGGGCGGATACGGCAACGCTCTCGCCCATGACAGCAACGCTGCTGGGGTTTGCCCTCATTGCTGGACCAACCGGGAAGTGCGCTCAGTTTCCGCTGCACCTCTGGCTGGATGAGGCGATGGAAGGTCCTAATCCGGCTTCGATTTTGCGTAACTCAGTGGTGGTTGGCTGTGGTGCCTATGTGCTGATCAAGCTACAGCCGATCTTGAATCTTTCGCCGATCGCCCTCTCAGCGCTGGTGGTAATTGGTGCAACGACAGCGATCGGGGCTTCACTGGTGGCGATCGCGCAAATTGATATCAAGCGGGCACTCTCACACTCTACCAGTGCCTACTTGGGTCTGGTCTTCATTGCCATAGGGACTCAGTGGACAGGCTTTGCATTGATGTTGCTCTTTGCTCATGCGATCTCAAAAGCCCTGATGTTTATGAGCGTTGGCTCGGTGATTACGACAACGCACAATCAGGACTTAACGGAGATGGGTGGGCTGTGGTCACGGATGCCAGTCACTACATCTGCCTACGTCATGGCTTCTGCTGGTTTAGTTGGGATTCTGCCATTGGGCGGGTTCTGGGCGATGCGGTTGGGCATGGATGACTTTTGGACGGCTGATCCGCTGCTGGTTGGGGTCTTGCTGATTGTGAACGCCCTCACCGCCTTAAATTTGACTCGCGTTTTTCGGCTGGTATTTTTGGGTTCACCACAGCCAAAAACGCGTCGTGCGCCCGAAGTGGGCTGGGCGATGGCGGTGCCAATGGTGTCGTTGATAATTGTGACGCTGCTCACCCCAGCGATGATGGAGCGCTTATCTGTCCTTCCTGACTGGGCGTATTTCAACCACACGGCAGCATTTCTGCTAATACTGTCAGGTGTGGTTGGCTGTGCCCTTGGCGCTACCATCTACCTCCACAAAGCCTGGTCACGATCGGTGCATTTACCCTGGCGAGTGATGCAGGATTTGCTGTCCTATGACTTCTACATTGAGCGGCTCTATGCCGTGAGTGTCGTAAATGGCGTGGTGCTGATGGCGCGCTTTAGCAATTGGTGCGATCGCTATATTGTGGATGGCATGGTCAATTTTATGGGGCTTGCGTCGATCTTCAGCGGTGAAAGCTTGAAATACAGCATTACTGGGCAATCACAGGCGTATTTGCTCACGATTTTAGTCGCCGTCAGTCTGCTGGGCGGGTTCTTGATTTGGTTCGCATGGTAATTCTGGAGTGGCATCATGCTCAGTGCGTTGATCTGGATACCGGTTTTGGGCGCGTTGCTCATTGGGTTTGGCGTTGAACCGCTGATTCCGACCCGATCGCGGCTGGTGGCGTTGCTTACGGTTGGCAGCGTGTTTGTGCTGACGATCGCGCTGGGCAGCCAGTTTGACACCGGGCAGATTGGGATGCAGTTTTCCGAGCATCTGGTGTGGATTGAGCCACTGGGCTTGACCTATGAGTTAGGCGTTGATGGGTTGTCCTTACCCCTGATCGTCCTGAATGGGTTCCTGACGGCGATCGCGATCGCGGGCGGAGAACCCACCGTTAACCGTCCTCGACTTTATTTCATCCTGCTGCTGTTGCTCAATGCCAGCGTGACCGCCGCGTTTCTTGCTCAGAATTTGTTGCTGTTCTTTTTGTTTTACGAAATCGAACTGATTCCGCTTTATTTGCTCATTGCGATTTGGGGAGGAGCAGGACGGGGTTATGCAGCCACCAAGTTTCTGATTTATACCGCCATTTCAGGCGTTTTGATTTTGGCGGCGTTTCTGGGCTTAGCGCTGCTCACGGGTGCTCACGGTTTCGACTACCAGGTGTTGCTCACCCAGGTGTTGCCGATCGGTCAGCAGTTTGTCTTGTTAGGGGCGCTGTTGATTGGGTTTGGCATCAAAATTCCCCTGGTGCCCTTCCATACCTGGTTGCCGGATGCTCATGTGGAAGCCTCTACGCCGATTTCGGTGCTGCTGGCGGGCGTGCTGCTGAAGTTGGGCACCTATGGCTTGCTGCGCTTTGGGTTAGGGCTGTTTCCCGAAGCGTGGGCGGTGCTGGCTCCCTGGTTAGCGACGTGGGCAGCGGTGAGCGTCTTGTATGGGGCGTTTATGGCGATCGCGCAAACCGATATGAAAAAGATGGTGGCGTATAGTTCGATCGCGCACATGGGCTACGTGCTGCTGGCTGCTGCTGCCGCTACGCCGTTGAGTCTTTTAGCCGCCGTCTGTCAGATGATCAGCCACGGTCTCATTGCTGCCATGCTCTTTCTGCTGGTTGGAGTCGTCTATCAAAAAACAGGGACTCGTAACCTGGAGGCGCTGCGAGGATTGCTCAATCCTGAGCGAGGGTTGCCTTTAATCGGAAGCCTGATGATCATTGGCGTGATGGCAAGCTCTGGGATTCCTGGCATGGTGGGCTTTATTTCCGAATTTTTAGTGTTTCGAGGCAGTTTTCCCATCTTCCCCGTTCAAACGCTGCTGTGTATGGTGGGAACAGGGCTGACCGCCGTGTATTTCTTGCTGCTGGTGAACCGGGCGTTCTTTGGGCGATTGTCGGAAAGTGCCCAAAATCTACCGCCTGTCTCCTGGAACGATCGCGCCCCGGCCATGATTCTTGCGGTTTTAATTGTCGTGCTGGGCTTGCAACCAAACTGGTTAGTGCACTATAGCGAGACGACCACAACCGCTTTGATGACGAATCGTTTGGCGATCGCGCAAGCCGCCGTAGCTGTTAAACCAGTAGGTGCTAAACCAGTAGGTGCCGAGCAAGTGGTTGCCAAACAAGTAGTTGTTAAACAAACGGTAAAAGCAGAAATAATAGAGTAGTATCCTCGATTGACTGACAAAAGTCTTGAAAGGCTGGTCGCTTCGTTGCTCACCCGCCCGTGATTAAAATCCGGGCTAATGGTGCGAAACCCGTTAAAACGGGTTGTCAGGCGCTTGTAGTCCTCTACCCTTCGGGAAGGCAAAGCCTAAAGAGGACTTCCTGCCATTAGCCCGCACTTGCAGTGCAGGGCGGGTTCAAGTATTCGCTCAAAGATTTGTCCGTCAACCAGGTAGTAGCCTCAGTCTCCAGCCCGTCGTCTCGTTTGAATCATCATGACCGATACGCTCAAAGTCTTCGCTCAATCGCCATCCCATCCGTTAGCGTCCTACATCGATCGCTTGAAGGCGGGGGGTGCCTTGCTACCAGACAATCCCCAAAACGTGATGGAAGTCGTCGGCATTCTCAAAAGCTACGGCGTTGTGCTGGATGCGTACTACCGCAATCTTCTCTACATCTCTGAGCATCAATTTCTGGTTTTTTTCCCATTTTTCAAATACTTCAATGGGGATGTTTCGCTTGCCAAACTGTTACGCCACTGGCAGCACAACCGCATCAACTTTGAGTATGCCGAATACTGCATGAAAGCGATGCTCTGGCATGGCGGCGGGGGGTTAGACGCGTATCTCGATTCGCCAGAGTTTAAAGCGCAGGCACAGCCAGCCATTCAGGCAAGAATTCAAGGAAATCCTTTACTCCTGGGGTTACATCGCCTGTTTCCCGAATTTTTGCCAGAGCATGTCCGGCAGTTGTCGTACTACAGTGGGCTGGGTCAATTCTGGAAGGTGATGAGTGAGATTTTTCTGGAACTGTCCGATCGCTACGATCGCAAAGAGATTCAGTCCATTCCACAGGTCGTCGCGCACATTCAAGCTGGACTGGTCGCCGCCGCAGGTCTACCCATCATGTATACAGTCAAGCTTCGTCAGCAATCCTACGATATCATCCCAGCCTCAGCCAGACTAACGTTTTTGCCTGATGTGGCAGTGCCCTATGTGGAAGCGGTTTTCTTTCGAGGCACGCCTTTTTCGGGCACAGTGTCATACAACGCCCAGGCGCACCAAATTTCACCCGACCAAAGCCGCTTTGCCTATGGTGCCCTGTATGCCGACCCGCTACCGATCGGAGGAGCGGGCATTCCTCCCACCTTGCTGATGCAAGACATGCGGCACTACTTGCCGGAGTATCTGCACGACATCTATCGCTGTGGGCTACGAGGTGAGGACGATTTGCGGGTCAAAATTTGCGAGACCTTTCAGAAATCGATGTTCTGCGTTACAACCGCCACGATTTTTGGATTGGCACCGAACCCGATCGATACCACCGATCCAGAGCAGCAGCGGCAAAACCAGACCTATCTGGAAGGCTGGATGGATCGCTTTGTGGAATCTCGCTTATCCAATGTCCAAACGATCGCCTGACTGAGCGATCGCTCCATCCCTACAACATCGCATCCATACAGCATCAAGGGATCGAGCGATCGTCCACTTTGACCCAAAGCGCCATCCCGCCGCCTCGCCCCCTCGCCGCCATCAGTTCTGGAGTCACCCTGAAAAAGGCAAAGAAGGGAAGTTTGCCAACCGATTGGGCGTAGTCTGATTTCGGTTTGCGCCCTGGTACCGCACCGCTATAGACCGTCCTGCCCAGCACATGCAGTTGCACCTGGGTGAAGTCAAACGCCAGCAGATTCTTCTTACCCAGGTAATGCGCCGGACCCGTGAACCGTAGCCGCACTGGACCGACCTCAACTTGATTGGCGATCGCGCCTTTCCCTGACGCGACTTCATCCACCTCTGCCTGAAAGGAAATTTGAGCCACTGCAAATTTGGGTACATAAAAGCCGTTTCCCAGCACAATGCCGCCACGCCGCACTTTTCGCGTACCCGTCGCAAAGCAAAGCTGCCAGTTACCCAGCAATGGCTCGAAGGTATAACGCAGATGCGCCTGTTTCGCCGCTTTTTCTGTTTGGAGCAACGCTTTTACAACCACTTCAGCCGTTGGGCGATCGCTCGCCTGTGCTTGAAACGCCGTAGCAGCCTGAGTTAAGACCGTCAAACCGTCAGCCGATGTCGATGTCAGATCAACCGTCATACACGCTTTTTCACTACCATCTTTCTCACTACCATTTTGACAGCAATACTTCTAAGCTACCGGATAAGCGCATGGCTGAAACATCGTCGATCGACCTGAAACTTACCAACGTCTGTTTACCCGGACAAGCTGATCGCTGGCAAGTAGCGATCGACCAAGGCAAAATCGTTGAGATCGCAGCGTCCATCCTCACACCAGCCATCACAACGCTGGATGCTCAGGGCAAGCTGTTGCTTCCTGGGTTGGTAGACGCGCATATTCACCTGGACAAAGCCTTTTTGCTCGATCGCGTCCAGTGGCATACCGGAACGTTTAGCGAGGCACTCCAGCAAACTGCTGCCGCCAAACGATCGTTCACCCTGGAAGACATTCAGGCAAGAGCGCGACGGGTCATCGAACAGGCGATCGGCTTCGGAACCACCGCCATGCGATCGCACGTTGAAGTCGATCCCATGATTCAACTCACGGGGCTGAAAGCCTTACTACCCCTGCGCGATGAGTATGCCTGGGGTCTGACGCTTCAGCTAGCCGTGTTTGCCCAGGAAGGCATCACAAACCTGCCGGGAACGGAAGCCTTGCTGCGTCAGGCGATGGCACTGGGAGGCGATGTCATTGGTTCCGCGCCCTATGTTGACCCAGAACCAGAGCAAAACATCCGCATCGTGTTTGACCTTGCCCAGGACTTTGACTGCGACGTAGACTTTCACCTGGATTTTTTGGATGATGATGCACCGCTGCTGCTGCCTGTAGTGATCGCTGAAACCCAAAAGCGCGGCTGGCAAGGACGGGTGTGTTTAGGTCACATGACCAAACTCGCGGGTTTACCTCCGGCTGAACTGAGCGCGATCGCCCACGCAACCGCAACAGCAGGCATCTCTATCCTGGCGCTACCGTCTACCGATCTGTACATGATGTCTCGCCGCGACACACACAATACGCGACGGGGTGTTGCGCCTGTACACACCCTGGCAACCTATGGCGTGAATACAGGCGTTGCCACAAACAACGTGCAGAATTTATTCACGCCCTTTGGTGACGGAGACTTGCTCAAACTGTGTACGCTTCTGGCTCAGGTCTTGCACTTGAACACAGCCATGAGTCATGAACAATGCTTAGCGATGGCAACGACTCAGGCGGCTCAGGCGATCGGGATCCCAAACCACGGTCTGGCTCCTGGAAATACCGCCGATCTGGTGCTGATCAATGCAACATCGGTGACAGAGGCGATCGGGGCTGCTCCGGTCGATCGCACCGTCATCAAACAGGGGCGCATCGTCGCACAAAGCCAACGTCAACAAACGCTGTTTCCAACCAGATGAGCCGTATCAAACCATCATCCGCGCAATCGCTTAGGGTGATGGCTCTTTTTCAGAAGTCGGTTCAGCCTCATCGGTGCTGGGGGGCGACACCGATACAGAGGGTGCGGTGGTCTCCGTAAACGTGACATCGATCGCTTCTAACGTTGAGGGTTCTTCTAAAATCGACGGCTCTGGTGGCAGGTCTACCACAGCGGGATTACTTGGTTTTGCTCCTGCATCAGCCGCCTCTGTCTCAGGGGTGCGAAACTGCTTTCTCACGTAGACTGGCTTACTCTCGCGTTTGGCAGTCAGCCCCTTAAAGAGACCAGTCATGGCATTCTCTTTCGCCTGCACGTTCTCTTTAGACTGCCCCTTCTCTTGCGATTGCCCATTCACACCTGTCTGTGTCAGCGTATCCGTCGCGATCGGCTTGGGTAATGGCACAGCCGTTTGACGCGCATTGGCAAAATCAGCAGGCGTTAGCGGCACGTAGGGGCGTTCCACCTCAGGGGGTGGCGTACTTGTCGTCGTTGTCGTTGTCGTCACTAGCGCCTCAACCCAGGCAGTTAGTTTAGCCACCTGTTTGCCGATCGGTCGCGCGATCGGGGCAAGCGCCTTAGAACTCGACAGCCCAGCCCACGCTTGAGACAAAGCTGCTTGCCATTCCGCAGGCGTTGGTACCGCCGTTTGCTGATCCACAGGTGCAACTTGCCGTCTCAGCGCAAGCATCTGCCAGCCCATCCAGCCAAGTAGCACCACACTCGCCGTTTGCCCTAGCAGCACGCCTCCGGTAATGCGTCCTGCACAGACCCACAGCACCAGCGCATAAAACATCCCCAGCCCACTCCAGAGAAAGTCATGCTTACGATGCACCTCTGGGAAAAAGAACGCTGCCATATACAGCGCAACGCTACTCAACCCAACGACGAGTGCCAGAAGATATGCCAGCATACGACTACTCCAAACGATGCCGAACAACTATTTATAGATCGATTCTGTCAGGGAGTGTTGAAGTTTAGGCGATTAGTTTTTCTATACTGGAACCACTCCAAGCCCAAACTGTATTCCGTTTTCCCCGCTGTCACACCTCCACGCTAGCGTTCAAACCCCACAGCTTAAGATTATCTTCCAAGCGAACTCAGACGGTTCGAGCTACCCTTTAGGGGTTGAGAAAGCCCAAGCACTTGCAGAGTTAGGCAAAGAATTCTTATGGCACAAAGCTTTGGTGTAATTGGTCTGGCAGTCATGGGCGAAAACCTGGCGCTAAACGTCGAGCGTAACGGGTTCCCGATCGCTGTCTACAACCGCAGTCGCGAAAAGACAGACGCTTTCATGTCACAACGGGCAGTAGGCAAGAACGCTGTAGCAGCCTATTCCCTGGAGGAATTCGTGGCAGCCCTGGAGCGTCCCCGCAAGATCCTGATCATGGTCAAGGCAGGTGCCCCTGTCGATGCGACGATCGAACAGCTCAAGCCCCTCTTAGACGAAGGCGATATCCTTATTGACGGCGGCAATTCTCTGTTTACCGATACAGAACGCCGCGCCAAAGATTTGGAATCCGCCAAGTTCACCTTCATTGGCATGGGGGTGAGCGGTGGAGAAGAAGGCGCGCTCAACGGACCCAGCCTGATGCCTGGTGGCACCGAGCAAGCCTACCGCTATCTTGAACCCATCCTGACGAAGATCGCTGCTCAAGTGGATGACGGTCCCTGCGTTACCTACATTGGTCCCGGTGGTGCGGGTCACTACGTCAAAATGGTGCATAACGGGATTGAGTACGGCGATATGCAGCTCATCGCTGAGGCATACGATCTCCTCAAAAGCGTTCTGGGTCTCAGTGCAGAAGAACTGCATGAAGTTTTTGCTCAGTGGAACACCACCGACGAACTCGATTCTTACTTAATTGAGATTACAGCCGACATCTTTACAAAGATTGATCCGGATACCAATACTCCGCTGGTTGAATTGATTTTGGATGCGGCTGGGCAAAAAGGCACCGGACGCTGGACGGTTGCCGATGCGCTGGAGCTTGGAGTGTCGATCCCCACCATCATTGCAGCGGTCAACTCTCGCATTATTTCGTCCTACAAAGAGGAACGGGTAGAAGCATCAAAAGTGCTGCCGGGTCCCACCGCAAAATTTGAGGGAGATAAAAAAGCCTTTGTCACGAAAGTGAGAGATGCCCTCTACTGCTCCAAGATGTGCTCCTACGCTCAAGGGATGGCGCTGCTGAGCAAAGCCTCTGAAACCTACGGGTTTAAGCTGGATCTGGGTGAATGCGCCCGCATTTGGAAAGGCGGCTGCATCATTCGCGCACGGTTCTTGAACAAGATCAAACATGCCTTTGATGAAAACCCTTCCTTACCAAACCTGCTGCTCGCTCCTGAGTTTAAGCAAACCATCCTCGATCGCCAGGAAGCTTGGCGTGAGGTGATTGCCACCGCTGCGACGGTCGGTATTCCTGTACCTGCTTTCAGCGCATCGTTAGATTATTTCGACAGCTACCGTCGCGATCGTCTACCGCAAAACCTGACTCAGGCACAGCGCGATTACTTTGGTGCCCATACCTACCTCCGCACCGATAAGGAAGGAGTCTTCCACACCGAATGGATGAAGCCTGATGAGTCAGCCCAACAGCAAACCCCAGATACGGTGCTGCAAGACCAGCGCCAACCATCAGCAGCGGAGGTGCAGAAGCAGGAAGTTGAAACGCTTAGCTAATGTTGCGTGAGATAGTATCCGTAAAAGGGCACGTTCTCAGACAGTGAGCGTGCCCTTTTACATGCTGTCATTTCCTTTATTCGGCAACCGTTCCCTCCAGCGATGGGCAGGCATTGGGTGACAACCGTAGATAGCGCAGGCATTCTTCTGGTTTGAGCTGTCGCAGGGTACGATCGCGTGCCAGCAAGAGCAATTCGTCCCAGGTTGCAGCCCAGAGGTGAAGCTGTCCGCGCTGATTAAGACTTGCCACATAGCGCCCATCGGGACTAAAAAAGGCTTGTTGAATTTGTTCTGGCGCGGCACCCAGGACAGCAGAACGCAAGAGCGCTTGTTCAGTCCCCGTCCTTGCATCCCACAGACGGATCGTGCCATCTGCACTCGCGGTCACCAGGGTTGCAGCATCCGGGCTAAACTCAGCATCCAGCACCGCACCGCGATGCCCCGCCATGACAACGCGTAACGCACCCGTTGCGGCATCCAGAATTCTCGCCGTACCATCCCAACTGGCGATCGCCACCAGTTCTCCATCGGGGCTAAAGTGGGCGCTGCTGATTACATCCCGGTGGTAAAACGTCCCCATCAGCTTGCCAGATGCAACCTGCCAAATACGTGCCGAACGATCGCGGCTCGCACTCACCACTCGCTGACTATCGGGACTAAACTGCGCCTGCTCGATCGCCGCTTCATGCCCCTGCAACCGCTGCATCAGCTTTCCAGACGACACCTCCCACACATAGATCGTTTGATTATTACCCACACCCAGCAGGGTTTGACGATCGGGACTGAAAGCAAGTTGACGGATCACCTGAAACTGGTTCAGTGCGCCATCCTTAGACACCGCAGATGATGGCGTAAGCAGAGAAGAAATGGCAGCAAGACGACCGACCCGCTTCAACGGCTTATCAGGTGAAGCTTGCCAAATTTCTACCATGCCGTTGGCAGCAGCCGTCGCCATCATCTGAGCATCCAGGCTAAAAGCAACGCTGGCAAGTTTAGCGTCAGACGGCAAGAGCTGGCGCAGCCGCCGCTGAGAGTGACGAGCCAACTCTGGCTGCTCTGGCTGGAGTGGATTGGCTGCGGTTGCAGTAACCTGACTCACGAAACGCACTGAATCGGCAGCGATCGCGGAAGAAGACAGAGCCAAGCGATCAACGGAAAAGTCTAGCTGGTTTGGGAGGCTTGACGTTGATTGAACAGCAGGAAGTTGCGGCGATCGCGTTGGCGCATCTGAGCCACCCAAGAAATTCAAGAAGTTAAATAGCTTCTTTCCTGCCAAACGCGCTGGACTCCATAGCTGCCCCTGCGGCTCAAACGCAGCGCTGTCTGTCCCCTTTGGGCGCATCGCAAAAGTGGTAGGGTTCCAGGACTGCAACGTGCCGTCAACAGCGACCGTCACCATACCCCCAAACCGTTCTGCTGACGTAGCCTGCAAATCCTGGGGCAGAAGACTGGAGCGTGCAAGCGCTGTTGAAGCGATCGGCTTGTTTTGCGGTTGGGTTGGCATCTGGCGAAAAGCCGCCCACTGAATGGGACGATGATTCGTCTTGAGCATCGGAAATTCACTGCCTGACTCGGTCGCCCACACACGAGTTGCCCCATCACTACCCGCAGTCGCGATCAGCGAGTTATCACCGCTAAACTGCACAGCCTCGATCGCCCCTGAGTGACCGTTTAAGCTGCTTAACAGGGCACCCGTCTGCACATCCCACAGGCGCGCCACGGCAAGCGAACGATCGTCCCCCAATCCGTAACTCGCTACAACCAACTGACGGCTATCAGGGCTGAAGGCAAAGCGACCCGCCACACTAGCCTGTGGCACCCCATGCGGTTCAGGATCAATCCCACTCCCCAGATCACCATCAGCCTTCAACGGTTGCCAGGGTTGACTCGTCGCTACATTCCAAAGTTGCACATGCTTTGCCGTAGCAGCCGCAAGAAAGCGTCCGTTGGGGCTAAACAACACCTGCTTCAGCGGTTGGGCGGCTTGACGCACCAGCGATAGCGGCTTGTTACCCTGAGTTACGCCCTCATTGGGAAGCATCAGCACCCGACGTATCTGTCCAGTTTGGCTGAGCCAGAGACGCGCCTTCCCATCATCGCTAGCCGTAGCAACGAATTGACCGTCTGGACTGAACGTAGCGCTACGAACAGAGGCGGGATGACGGAAGAGAGAGCGACGTTGCCAATTGCCTGCTTGCCAAAGCTGTGCCATAGTACCGCTGGTCGTCAGCAGTGCGTGATCATTTGGGTGAAAGCTCACGCTCGTTACCGGAGCCGCATGACGAAGCGTTGCGCGCGATCGTCCACTCTGCACCTCCCATACCCGCACCTCACTACCAGCACTCGCGGCAATCCAGCGACCACAGGGGCTAAACGCCAACTGGCTTACTGGTACCTTAAAGCCACCGAGCGTCTGCACACGCTTGCCCGAAGCGACATCCCAGAGCTGTACCTCGGTAGAATTTTGCGCGATCGCCGCCAGTTGCTTTCCATTGGGGCTAAAGGCGATCGCCGCAATCGGCGTTTTGGGTCGGGCAGCTACAGGGTTGGCTCCTGATAGCGCTTGACCAGCATCGCCATGCCAGGAAAAAACAGTCTCTACCCGCTGCGTTTCCAGCGACCAGAGCAGCACCGTACCATTGTCACCTGCCGTCGCCAGATACCGTTGGTCAGGGCTAAACGTCACCTGATGAATGGCTCCTTGCTGCCCGTTTAAGCTAAACTGCAACCGCAAGCGCTGCAATGCTGCCCGCAAGCTTGCCTGAGCTTCGTAGGTATAGCCCCCTTTTTCTGCCGCCAGCCGACTGATGAGCAACGCGGTTGTGGGATCACTCTCTGGCTCTTGCAAAATCGATTGGGCGACGGCTGCCTGTTCTCGCGACGTAGAAATTTGCAGTTGGTAGTCTTTCTCTGCCTGACTTTTGACCACCGCTCGGTATTGGCTAAACGTCACCACCAGCGCCACTAATAAAGTGCAAGGGACGGTTAATTGCAGAAGCCGTCGTTCTTTTTGCGTCCGGCGATTTTCTTCACGGCTCAGGGCAATGTACCGCTGTGCTAGCGCTGAGAGTTCGTCTGGGTAAGCAATTAAATAATCTTCCGCCTCTGTAAGACGATCGCCATGTAGCAGATATTCGGGCGATCGAGACTCTTCAGCGGCGTACCACTCTTTTGCCGCATGTTCCATCCGTCGCTGACGCTGGAGCAACTCCCGATTTTCGTCCAGCCAGGTTCGCAGTAACGTCCAGTTCCGGATCAGCGCTTCGTGGGCAACATCTACCGTTTCTTGATAATCGGTATTAGAGGACTGACCTATCACTAAATCAGCCAACTCATGGGGCGATCGGTGCGTGATGCCAGTCAGCTTGTAGTGTACACCGTCATCTGACAGGGCAGAAGCGGAGCGATCGTGCTCAGCCCCCTGCAAGCATTTACCTCGCCGCATCTGGGCAAACCGTAGGGCGGTGGACACATTCGCAAACCGTTGAGTCAACGGATCTTGGCGGCTACAGGTTGAGATCAGGCGATTGGTGACAACCAGCTTTGCCATCACCAGTTTTTCCAGCACTTGTTCCACCAGTTCGGCTGGAAACCACGGACTCACAAGCTCTGCTTTGGCAATGCGACGGCGAGTATCCTCCGTGCCATCCCCAATTTGCGTCAGCGCGATGAAAATCCGTTTGGCAACCCGCTGTTCATCATGCGTCAGGCTGTAAAAAGTGTCATTCGCTCGTTTCTGCAAGGTGCCACGCACGCCACCTAACTCGTTGTAGGCATCCAGCGTTAAGTGAGCGGGTCCACCGTTTGGGGCAAGTTGCCGTTGTTGCCACAGTTCAAGCAGCGTGTATTGCAGCAGCGGTAGTTCTCCGGGCGCTCCCACTACGTCAAGCAGAATGTTATAAACCAGGTTGGGTTCACAAACGATGCCTGCTTTCTCAGCGGGTTTGACGATCGAAGCCTTGATCTGTTGATAGGTGAGGGGAGTGACCGTCACTAGATGTTGCTCGATTTGCTCAGCCAGACCGTTGTAAAGCGAATATTTGCCAAAAAAATCGGCTCGCAGTACCACCACCACGCTGAAGCAATCGCCAAGCTCACGGAGTGCTGTCAGGAGACTATTGAAAAAGCTCTGGCGATCGCGCTCTGCCTGAATGCCCTGACACAGGGTAAAGACCTCCTCAAATTGATCGATGATCAGCAAAAGCCGAGAATTTCTGCTGTGCTTGGCAGACATTAAGCTGGCACGCACTAAGTGAGATAAGCCAGTACCACCATCGCGCAGCAGCGCTTCTGCACGCCTCAACTGTTCGGCGCGATCGATCGCTGAATCTTTAGGATTGACAAAGGCGGTCGCCAGACTTTTCAGGGGTTGCTCGGTGGGGCTAATGAGCTGAATGCGCCAGCGATCGCTCCCCGAAAACTTCTTGCCCTGACGCAGCGTATGGATCAAGCCAGCACGCATCAGCGACGATTTGCCGCTGCCAGATGCTCCCACCACGGCGGCAAAATTTCCGACTCTGAGCTTTTCGATCAGTTGATCCGTGAGATCTTCACGCCCAAAGAAATACTCTGCGTGTGCCTCATCAAAAAACTCCAATCCCCTGTAGGGGCAAACATCCTGAACCAGTTCTGTTTTAACGATCGCAGGCGTACCTTGACCACGCGTAAGCAAAATTTCGCTGCCAGAGTTCTCAAACAGCGGTTGCTGCATCTCACGTTTGAGTGCATTGCTCACCCAATCGGTCAAGGCATAGTTGGTAACGGTGCCGTTCACAATGCGCGAAGGATCCAGTCCATCCAACAACGCTTGAGTAAAGACGCTGTACTGACCGATCATCGATTCGTAAGCCGCCTCATACTCCCGCGAGGCTGCCATAAATAAGCGATCGGTACCTGAGCGGGCACCTGGATCTGCCTCCAAAAAGTTCAGCAACTCACCACTGTGGCAGCAATCCAGCAGAATGATACGCTGACGTACAGGGCTTTCCTGCAACAGCCGTCGGAGCCAAAACAGCGATAGTCCGTAGAAACTGGCATTTGGATTCGCATCACTGGTTGCCAAAAAGCCCTCTTGCACACCCGCATCTTTTTGCAATCCATGTCCTGAAAAGTAAAAAAGTGCTGTTTGAGGAATATTCGTGCCCTTTGGCTTGAACAACTTTACCAGCGCGGCTTCCAGCTCAGCAACCGTAACCTGGGTTTTGAAGCCAATTCTGGACTGCCCAGCCTGGATAATCTCCGGCATTCGCACAACCCGAAAATCGCCATCCGTTTGCAGCCGATGCGCGATCGCCTCAGCATCATGAGAAGGGGCGCTCAAACCTGGCAACCACTGATAAGTACTAATGCCGACAACTAGCGCATCGCGTGACATGATAAAACCTTCCCTCACGATCAATCGCAGTGAGGATAAATGATGTGCTCAACAGCTTTTTGAGATAAGCAAACAGTGCTTTCAACTCAGTGAAACGCACACATAGGAAACACACAGGATGCCGTTTAGAGACAGACCCAGGGAGCAATGATCGTTCTCTTGCGGGTAATCGTCCATCGATCGTAGGAGGGGACAGCTAGCGATCGAAATTCACTTTCTAGGTCTGAGAAAAGGCTAAGCCATTTGGCTTAGATTTCACTTTAGCTAACAGGAACAAAGCCTGTATTCCTTTCCTCAAGCCGATGTTCGCCATCAGCACTTTAGTAAACCTTAAGAGTGCAAGGCTTGTTCTATTAATTCAAACGTAGTGAAGTTTGTAACCAATGTCCAAGGGGGTAACACCCCTAAGGGTGATTTTTTAGATCTCTCAATTAGTTAAACAACGAAATCAACAAAGAGCAGCTAGCTCTAGAAACGCTGAGATTAGTTTCACATCAAACGTTTTACACCTTGTACGGTTGCTCCATTGGCAATGTACTGTTCCTCGCTTAATCAGGTTTAGCGACTCAACCCGCCAGATCTGGCTTTAGCGATCGCTGAGGCGATTTCCCACAAAAGCAATGACTCAACGTAGTGCGGACAGGATGCTCGCACTGCAAGCGAGACGTTTGGACTACGGCATCCATCGGGTAGATTCTTTAAGAGCAATCGCCTTACTTCAGGCTTACGCCTGTGCTTGCAACAGGGTTTGGATGGCGTTCTCAATGTCTTCTGGCTTGGTGAGCGAGGCATAACGCTTGACCACATTGCCAGCACGATCGACCAGAAACTTCGTAAAGTTCCACTTAATCGCTTCGGTGCCTAAAATGCCAGGAGCCTCTTTGGTCAGATATTTGAACAGCGGATGGGCATTGGAGCCATTCACGTCGATTTTTTGAAACAGCGGAAATGTCACGCCAAAGCGCATTTCGCAAAATGATTGAATCTCGCCGACGCTGCCCGGTTCTTGCTGTCCAAACTGGTTGCACGGAAAGCCCAAAATTTCAAAGCCCTGGCTAGCGTACTTGTCGTACAGCGCCTGAAGCCCTTTGTACTGGGGTGTAAAACCACACTGGCTGGCGGTATTGACAATCAGCAGCACCTTGTTTCGATAGGTACTTAGATTGATGGGCTGACCCTCAATGCTGTTGACGGTAAAGTCGTAGAGTGATGGGGGCTTTGTGGTGACCATAACGGTAGATTCTTAAAAACTCAGTAATATCTTCACTCTAACTTTACCGCTGCCCACTTTACTACTGACCACTGGGTGATGGGCGCGAGCGATCGCCAACCCAAAAAGCGCCCAATGGGTTCGGCACGTTGAATAGCAATACGAGACAGCGTTCCGCCCACTTTTTCCTGCCATTGAAAGAGCGTTTGTTCGCCTGCGATTGTGACGACATTGGCAACCAGGCGACCACCCTGCGGTAATGCCTCCCAACAGGCTTCGATCGTGCCGTCTGCGGTAATGCCACCTCCAATGAAAATGGCATGAGGCTGGGGCAGATCGTGCAGCGCGATCGGTGCCTTTCCTTCAACGATGTGTAAAGTCGGTGTACCCAGAGCAGCGGCATTATCGGCAATGTACTGGGTTCTGGCTTTTTCGATGGCGATCGCTCGACAGCGGGGATGAGTTCGCATCCATTCAATGGCGATTGATCCACAGCCTGCGCCCACGTCCCACAATAATTCTCCTGGTGTCGGAGCAAGGGCAGAGAGGGTCAGCGATCGCACTTCGCGCTTGGTCAGTTGTCCATCGTGCTGATAGGCATCATCTGGCAAGCCTGGTGTACGTGGTAAGGGGATGACTCCTGGATCAGCGATGCACTCGACGGCGATCGCGTTGAGGTCTGCTAGATCCGTTTCGTGCCATTTGCAGGCAATTTCCGTAACGTGTCGTTCGTGACTGCCACCAACGCGTTCTAAGACTGTCATTGTACTGTTACCGAACCCTCTCTGAGTGAGCAGTTTGGAGACGATCGCGGGTGTTTGTTTGCCTTCACTCAAGATCAAGAGTTTGGCACCTGGATAAAGATAGGTATGTAGTAATTCAGGTGGACGATGACATAGGCTGATCGTTTCGACTTCCGTGAGCGACCAACCGAGTCGGCTACAGGCAAGGCTAAACGTAGAAGGCGCTGGCAGAATGGTCATTTCCGCGAGAGGCATACGACGCAGTAACGTCACCCCAATGCCGTAGCACAGCGGATCACCACTTGCCAGCACACAGACGGTCTGACCGCGACGATGCAAAAGTTCGTCGATCGACCCCTGTATGGGCGCTGTCCACACCAGACGTTCTCGATCGTCCTCTGGCAGCATGGCAAGATGGCGATCGCCGCCGACTAGAACTTCAGCGCGATCGATCAGGGAACGGGCGATCGGGCTGAGTCCCGCTAACCCATCTTCGCCAATGCCTATCACTGAAAGCCATTTTTGAGTCATATACCGTTCAATCATTTGTAGGGACGTTACATGTAACGTCCCTACGGGTGAGGCGTTACAAAAAATGGCAACTCACGTCTTGCCTGCGTTCTCATGCTAAGTTACTGAAGCCTATGGTCGGGAAAGTCCGGTGTGATTCCGGTACTGTGCCGCAACTGTGAAGCGAAAGGCGGAAACAAAGGATAAACGCTAAAGGATAAAGGATAAAATTTTACCTTTAGTTTTTAACCCTTAGCCTTTCTAAGTCAGAATGCCGACTGGGTGGTATCTGCGGGATGCCCTTATTGTCTACTCCCTGCGTTGCACGGGGAAGGAGTGGAAGTTTTGTCATCAAATGCCCTCTTACAATCGGCAAAATGTCCCAGCTTATTTGCGCCGTCGATCGCGCAGGATGGGTTACTGTATCGCTTGAGAATACCGGGCGGTTTGCTGAATGTGGCGCAGTGTGAAGCGATCGCAGATCTTGCTGATCAGGCGGGTTGTGGTGCGGTGGAGGTAACGAATCGCGCTAACGTGCAGATCCGTGGGCTTCAGACCAGCATGGCTACTGATGTGCTGGAACGCTTACAGGAATTGGGATTAGCATCGCCGATCGCTGGTGTCGATGCCCTTCGCAACATTATGGCAAGTCCCACGGCGGGTATCGATCGCCAGCAGTTCATCGATACCCGTCCCCTGGTTGCCGCCTGGAATCACTATCTCACCACTCGCCCTGATTTTGCGGTGCTTTCGCCCAAGTTCAGCGTGTGTTTTGATGGTAGCGAAGCGGTTTCGGTGCGCGATCGACCCAACGATATTAGCTTAGTGGCAGAAGCGATCGCCGACGCAATTTATTTTCGTGTCCATCTTAGTCTGGGCGATCGTGGCGCATCCCCCTGCGATGTTGGTGTGCTCATTCGACCAGCAGAAAGTTTGCCTTTACTGATTGCCATGACCGAAGTTTATGGTGATTACACACGACAAAAGCCTGGTAATGATGACCAACGAAAACCGCGTTTAAGAGATCTGTTGCAAGATTGGAACCTAGAACGATATTTGAAAACAGTAGCCGATCGTTTACCAGTTTCCCTAACGCGAACTGCCAGTATTGATCATCACTCAGGCTCAGGTTTTTATAATCATCTAGGCATCCATGCTCAACGTCAGAATGGACTTTCTTACCTTGGTTGTACCTTGTCGCTGGGTCGCTTAGAAACGAAACAGCTGCGCGGTTTAGCACGATTAGCACTCCAATTTGGCAGCGGCACTCTACGCTTAACGCCCTGGCAAACTGTACTCGTTCCTGATGTTCCAACGACAAAAATAGACGCGATCGAGCATGAAATTGAACAGTTAGGTTTGTCTGTATCAGCGACCCATCCTCATAGCGCGATCGTGGCGTGTTCTGGTACAACAGGCTGCAAATCATCGGCTACCAATACTCAAGCAGATGCGCTGGCGTTAGCTAATTATTTAGCAGAACATATCACGCTCGATCGCCCCATTAACATCCATTTCACTGGTTGCGAAAAATCCTGCGCCCAGCATCATGCTAGCGACATTGCCTTACTGGGGGCGACAAAAGATGGCGAGGAAATCTATCACATTCATGTCGGTGATAATGGCTCAAAATTTGGTCGAGTCTTTAAAAAAAACTGTGCTCTGTCCCATGTGCCTGTGTTAGTTGAGCAGTTGATACAGCTTTATCAACGCCATCGATCGCACTCTCAGGAAACCTTTCAAGCCTTTGTGAATCGCCATACGATCGCTGAGCTAAAGCAATTGTTGGATTCATCTTCAAATCGTAGCTTGTTGGGGGTAGGATAGCGCTGATGGCAATGAAACTGGAGACGGTCGTACCGTTTGGGCGATCGCTGGGTGAATACATTAAAATGTTTGATCTGACTGAGCGTGATTTGAGTCAACGCATTCTTGGTGTGGGAGATGGACCTGCTAGTTTTAATGCTGAGGCAACAAAATTAGGTTACTCAGTTACGTCTATTGATCCCGTTTATCAATTCAGCGGCGACGAAGTTCTCGCTCGTTTTAATGCTGTCGTTGATGGCATTGTTGATCAGGTCAAAGCATCACCCAATGATTGGGTCTGGTCGTATCATCAGTCACCTGAAGATCTGCGTACCAATCGCGTGAAAGCAATCAACACATTCATTAATGACTATGATGCTGGTAAAGCAGATGGGCGCTATCGCATTGATGCCTTACCGCAGTTAACGATTCCCGATCGAGCCTATGATCTTGCTTTATGTTCACATTTTTTGTTTCTGTACTCGGAACAACTCGATTACTCGTTCCATCTACAGTCTATTCAGGAGATGTTGAGAGTGAGTCGAGAAGTACGGATTTTTCCACTCTTGACACTGATGCGTGAGCGATCGCCCCATCTTGATCCAGTGATAGAAACCTTGACAGGTCAAGGCTATCGTCTAGCCATTCAAAAAGTGCCTTACGAATTACAAAAAGGTGGAAATGAGATGCTGGTCGTTACAACAAACCGTGAGCATGATTGATTACATTCGGGATGGCAATGAAATTTATGAACACTCGTTTGCCATCATTCGAGCCGAGGCAAATCTGGCAACGCTGCCTGCTGCGTTAGAAATGGTTGCTGTCCGGCTCATCCATGCCTGCGGGATGACGGATATTGTGCAGGATTTAGCGTTTTCCACTGATGCTGTAGAGGCGGGACGATCGGCACTCGTCAACGGTGCGCCCATTCTCTGTGACGCTCAAATGGTGGCAAATGGGGTGACTCGCCAACGCTTGCCTGCCAACAATGCCGTGATCTGCACGCTGAATGATCCACAAGTGCGCGCGATCGCCCAAACCCTGCAAAACACGCGATCGGCAGCGGCGCTAGAACTGTGGAAACCCTATTTAGCAGGAGCGGTTGTGGCGATCGGTAATGCTCCGACAGCACTCTTTCGCTTATTGGAACTGTTGGACGAAGGCGCACCCAAACCTGCCGTCATTCTTGGGTTTCCTGTCGGTTTTGTCGGTGCAGCCGAATCTAAAGCAGCACTTGCAGAGAACAGTCGAGGCGTTCCCTTTTTGACCATTCACGGTCGTCGGGGTGGTAGTGCAATGGCAGCCGCAGCCGTGAATGCGTTAGCAAAGGAGAGTGAATTATGACGACCGGTAAACTCTACGGCTTGGGCATCGGTCCCGGCGATCCGGAGCTGCTGACGCTCAAGGCACATCGCATTTTGACCTCGGTGCCTGTGGTTGCGTATCCCATGATGGAAAGTGGCAAGGTGCTGGCGCGGGCGATCGTGGCTGATTTCATTCGCCCAGAGCAGATTGAGGTGCCCATGCCGCTGCCCTTTAGCGTGGAGCGATCGTCGCAGCCGTACTATGACCTTGGTGCCGAGACGATCGCCCAACATTTGACCGCTGGGCGGGATGTGGCGGTCCTGTGTGAAGGTGATCCCATGCTGTATGGCTCGTTTATGTACATCTTCAATCGGCTGTCGGGACGCTTTGATACCGAAGTGGTACCGGGAATTTCTTCGACCTTTGCCAGTGCTGCGATGCTGGGTGCGCCGCTGACCTACCGCAATGATGTATTGAGCATCATGCCTGCCACGCTGGATGAAGCGACCTTGCGCGATCGCCTTGCCGTTGCCGATGCGGCCATCATCATCAAGTTAGGCAGACATTTCGCCAAAGTTCGCACTATTTTGGACGAGTTAGGCTTGCTCTCGCGGGCGCTGTACATCGAACGGGCAACGATGCCGAATCAACAAATTCGTCCGATCGCCGCCATGAACCCAGCGGATGTACCCTACTGGGCGCTGATTCTCATCCCCAGCCAAACGCGACCGCAGTGAAAGTGTCGATAATGGATGAGTAGACTCAAGGCTATCAGCGGTCAGCGGTCAGCTTGATTGAATCTACGCTATTGCTTCAACTTAATCCCATGTCAGCTACTGGGCTGTTGCCATGACTTCTTCCTTACCTCAAACGGCTTCCTCTCAATTAAAGGGACTGGCGTTACCACCGCTGGAGAACGGCGATCGTCTGACGCGCCCTGAATTTGAGCGTCGCTACAATGCCATGCCCAACGTGAGAAAAGCCGAATTAATTGAAGGAGTCGTCTACATGGCATCGCCGTTACGTTTTACACCCCACGCTGAACCGCACGGGCGCTTAATCACTTGGCTGGGCGTTTATCAGGCTGCTACACCCGACGTTCAGATGGGTATTGATCCAACCATGCGTCTCGACATTGATAACGAGCCACAACCAGATGGCGTGCTGTTGATCAGTCAGGAAAGTGGTGGACGCTCAACGCTTAGTGACGATGGCTATCTAGAAGGCGCAACCGAATTGGTTGTAGAAGTTGCTGCCAGTAGTGTTGCTATTGACCTTGGTGATAAAAAGCGTGCTTATCGTCGAAGTGGCGTGCAGGAATACATCGTTTGGCAGGTGTATGACCAGAAAATCGATTGGTTTCAGTTGCAGGACGGGAATTACGTTTCGTTAGTGCCGAATGAACAGGGTGTCATTCACAGCCATGTGTTTCCAGGCTTATGGTTAAACGTAGAGGCAATGTTGCAGGGTGACATGCGATCGGTCTTAGCCGTTCTGCAAACCGGGATCGATAGCCCAGAGCATCAAACCTTTGTCCAGCAACTTGAGGATCTGCGGCTCAAAGCGATGTCAGCAGGCGATCGACCGCAATGAAGCCTCCCGTTATCATCATTCTGAGCGAAAGCAGCGTGGCGATCGCGCAACAAATCCAGGTTGCCTTACCCAATGCAATGGTCTACGGGTTAGCTGGACGTGTGCAGTCGGTGGATGTGTCCTACACCAAATTTGGCGACACGGTACGAGACCTATTTAGCAATGGGACTCCGATCGTGGGTATCTGTGCGGCAGGAATTTTGATCCGATCGCTGGCTCCCCTACTCACCGACAAACGAGCCGAACCCCCTGTGATCGCCGTCGCCGAAGATGGGAGCGCGGTTGTACCGCTGTTGGGTGGTTTGACCGGGGCGAATGAGTTGGCAAGCACGATCGCCCATGCCTTGGAAATCAAAGCTGCTATCACCGCCACCGGGCAACTGCGCTTCAACGTGGTTTTGGAAGCCCCACCACCAGGCTATCGGCTGACAAATCCCGACCATGCAAAGGCATTTACCTCTGATCTCATTGCGGGAGCTACCGTAAAACTCATCGGTGATGCGCCCTGGTTGAGTCAAAGTAATCTTCCGTTTCGTGCAGATGGCACCCACACGATCGAAGTCACCGATCGTCCGATTGCAGGCAGCGCCACCCATCTGGTCTATCAGCCCATGCCAGTTCAGGGCAAACTGGCGATCGTCGGTACAGGTCCCGGAGCCGCTGAGTGGATGTCGCCAGAAACCAGGGCACTGCTACAAGCCGCGACCGATTTAGTCGGCTACAAGACCTATTTAGATTTAGTCGGCACCTTTGCTCAGGGCAAACGCCACGAATCGGACAATCGCGTGGAACTCGATCGCGCCCGTCATGCCCTGGATCTTGCCGCCGAAGGGCGATCGGTCGTCGTCGTTTCGTCAGGCGATCCCGGTATTTACGCAATGGCATCTGCCGTGTTTGAAGTTCTCGATCGGGAAGCAAAGCCCGCCTGGGAAGCGCTTGAGATTCACGTTGCGCCCGGAATTTCCGCTATGCAAGCCGCCGCCGCCGCGATCGGCGCTCCTCTGGGGCACGACTTCTGCGCCATCTCCCTATCAGATATTCTCAAACCCTGGTCAGTGATTGAACAACGCATTGCCCTGGCTGCTCAAGCTGATTTTGTGCTGGCATTCTACAATCCCGTCTCCAAGCAGCGGACGTGGCAATTAGACAGAGCAAAAGAGATCTTACTGCACTGGCGATCGCCCGCAACGCCTGTGGTTCTGGCACGCAATCTAGGGCGATCGGGTCAGTCCATCAACGTCAAACCCCTCGCAGACCTGACATCCACCGATGCCGATATGCGAACAGTCATTCTCATTGGTTCCAGCAAAACGCGCCTGATCGAGCGATCGGACGGTGGGGTCTGGGTCTACACGCCACGACACTATGGGGGATGAGGGATGTAGCTTGCTTCCGCCTTGCGGTGGGATGAGGGAAAGTCTTGAGTTTTGAGTTCGGGGTGTCGAGCTTGAAACACGAAAGGTCGAGCTTTGAGGTCAAAGTGTCAAGCTTTGAGGTCGAAAGATTGTGCTTTGAGGTCGGAGTGTCGAGCCTGGAACTCGAAAGGTCAAGCTTGGAACTCGGAATGTCGAGCTTGGAACTCGGAATGTCGAGCTTAGAAGTCTGGGTGTCGAGCTTTGAGGTCGAACGATGGTGCTTTAAGGTCGGCGTATCGAGTTTGGAATACGAAAGGTCGAGCTTAAAAGTCCGAGTGTCGAGCTTTGAGGTTGGAGTGTCAAGCTTGGAACTTGGAAAGTTGAGCTTGGAAGTCGGAGTGTCGAGTTTTGAGGTTGGAAGGTCGAGCTTAGAAGTCCGAGGGTCGCGGTTGGAACCCAGACTATCCTGCCTAAGCTTACAAACCCTGATCCCACCGCAAAGCGGAAGCAAGCTACATCTTTCATCCCTTCTTTTCATCCTTCATCCTTCATCCTTCATCCTTTCCTCCTGCCTTCTGCCTCCTGTCTTCTGCCTCCCCGCTCCCTCCCATTGAGAATTGCTATACGATCGCAAGTCTCATAAGGCAAAATGGTAAGGTAGCGCTGCTACTGCCAGGAGAACTGTTGGGTTTTAAGGATTGCTTATGTCTGGTCTTGTCAATCGTCGTCGCACCGCTCCCTGGATTCATCGCTGGTCGCGTCCGTTGCTGGGAGGGGTGGCGCTTCTGGGTGCGTTGAACACCGCCTACATCACCATCAGCAAATTCGCCAACACAGCAACGGCTTGCCCGACAGGTGGTTGCGAACAGGTGCTTTCCAGCCCTTACGCGACGGTGCTTGGGTTGCCGCTGGCGCTGTTTGGACTGGTGGCATACATTGGCATGGCAGTCTTTGCTCTCGCTCCATTGGCGGTTCAAGGCGATCAACAAAGAGAACTGCGATCGAATCTGGAAAACTGGACATGGCTGCTGCTGTTTATCGGCTCAACGGCGATGCTGCTCTTCAGTGGCTACCTGATGAGCATCATGTTCACAAAGTTTGTGGCACCTTTTGGTGTTAAAGGCATTTGTTACTACTGCATTGCCTCAGCCATTTTTGCGCTCAGCCTTTTCGTGATTACTCTTTTAGGGCGCACCTGGGATGATGTTGGGCAACTCGTTTTCACAGGCATTATTGTTGGCATGGTGACGCTAGTGGGCACACTGGCACTCTATGCGCCTGTTGGTAAATCTGTGGCTGGTGCCTACAACATTGGCTCTGCAAGCGGACAGGTCTTTTTTACTGTTACTGACACGTCTGGGGAAGCAGAAATCCAGCTTGCTCAACATCTGAAGAAAATTGGCGCAAAGATGTACAGCGCTTACTGGTGCCCCCACTGTTACGAGCAGAAAAAACTGTTTGGCGTAGAAGCGCTGAAAGACTTGCCGTTTGTGGAGTGTGCCCCCGATGGTAAGGAGTCTCAAACCGCCATTTGCCAGGAAGTAGCCGCCAAAGCTGAGAAACAACTAGGTAAAGGGTTTGGTTTTCCTACCTGGGAGATCAACGGCAAGTTTTACTCTGGACAAGAAACTTTACAAGAATTAGCCGCTCAATCGGGCTATCAGGGACCGCAAAACTTCAAGAATAAGTTTTAGCGCGTTAAGAAACCCGGTTTCTATATCGGTCTCAGGTGACGAGTCGCCGTAGACTAAGTAACGGTTACTCGTCAGGTTCAGACCGTTTATGCTTTCCTTTCTTGCCAGTGTGGTACTTGCTCAGGCTGTACCAAATCCTCCTATGCCCCGAGAGATCGTCATTCCACAGCAGACGCGATCACTGCCGGGTGGGCTGGATCAGGTGCCTGTGTTTAACAGCAATAATCCAGAAGTGGTGAAAACGGAGGGCATTCTGCTTTCGACCTTTCCACCGCAGGGTAAGCGAGTACCAGGTGCCCATCTGGATTATCCGCTGCGAGGGCGGTTTGATTTGTTCTCCCACCACATTGCACGGGCGATCGAAACGCCCGACGATTTGCGATCGCTCTATCTGGGCGTGATTGTTTACAATCCAGGCAGCGAACCCGTCATGGTGGATGTGCTGCAAACTGCCAGCTATCTCAGCCAACCCGATGCCGAATTTATTGCGTTGCCAGCACAGCTTGACAATGCGTTGGGGACGGTTTACGCGGGACCGGGCGATCGCGTCATGAACGATGTGCTGCGAGGAAAACGGCAGGCTGGATGGGTCGATCGTCTGATCATTCCGCCCAAGCAAAGCCGCATGTTGATGAACCTGCCCATCCCTGTACGTCCCCTCAAGCCACCCTTGAATGGGCGATCGACCCTGGCACGGCTTTACAGCAACGGCACCGTCTACATGGCAAATCTCGCTATGTTCGCTAAAGAGAACCCTGATGGCAGCGAACGGGCACCCACCCTGGAAGAATGGGAGGCATTGCTGGAAACAGGCGATTTTGCGGGTCCTCGTGAAAAAGCGCCCAGTCCACCCGATCGTCCCACTGGAGCAGAAATTTATGGTCGAGTTGCTGCGATCGCGCAAGGCTCGCAATGGCGCACGCAGGTGACTGATCCCGATAGCCGCTTGTTAGCCATTCCGCCACGGGGACAAGCTTATTCCTACGGCTTAAGCACACTCCTGGCTGGCAAAATGGGCACCGGGCAAAATCAAAGCGCCACACTGTTGACTCGGTATCCCGGCACTGCCTATGAAGCGCATGGTAATTACGGCATTGAGTACGATCTCACCTTGCCTCTGAGTAACAACACAGAAGCACCGCAAACCGTGCAGGTGAAAATTCAAACCCCACTTAAAGAAGATACGTTGAGCAAGGAAGGGCTTCGGTTCCGGCAGCCACCCTATACCAGCGTCTTCTTTCGAGGCACCGTTCGCATTCGCTACAACGACGATCGCGGCTTACCCCAAACTCGCTACTGGCATCTCGTGCAACGTCGGGGACAGTTGGGCGAACCGTTAGCAACGCTTACCATGCCACCGGGCGATCGACGCTTGGTGCAGGTTAGTTTCCTCTATCCGCCGGATGCAACTCCCCCTCAAATGCTGACGATACAAACACTAAGCACATCACCCTGAGTTGTGGGGTGTGGGGTGTAGGGTGTGGGGTGTAGGGTGTAGGGTGTGGGGAAGGCAAAGGTAAACGGTTGTAAATTCTTGGTGAGAGCGATTTTGCGGTTGAAGGTGGGCATCTTAACAGCAAACTTCTAGCTTGCTTTTCACCACCCTATGTCGTCTCAACAGCCTAATCTTACTGCTCTTGCAAAGCAGGGAGACCCAACCGCGATCGCCACCTTAATGAATCGGGCATTGCAACCCAGGGGGATTTTCGTCAAAGTCGCCCATCAAAACGGGCATCTGCGCGTGCTGTTAGAGGGGCAAACGGTTCCCGATCAAGCGGCTCTTGTCTCCTACGTCCGCAAAGGGGTAATAGCTTTGCAAATCGCTGGATTGCATACCCTGAGTATCGCAGGACGGCTGAAAGGAACCAACGCCTCTGCCTGGAGTAAAACCTTTACGCTGACGGCTCCAGCGGCGGAGAGCAGCCCAACACCTTCACCTCAACCGGAGACGGTCGATCGCGAGCGTCGGCAACCCACTGAGGGCACGATCGCAGCAGCAGAACGTACCCCCACAGGCAACCAGGATAAGCTCACTGTTGACGCAAGTTCTTCTGACGCAAGTTCTTCTGATGCAAGTTCTTCTGACGCAAGTTCTTCTGATGCAGGTGCTTTTAGCGTCGATCTAGAGGCGATCGCGGCTCAGTTAAATCAGGCAATGGGTACTGAAACCCTCGTCTTTGAAGCGGCTTCGAGCGATCGTACCCTCAAGCTCACAGCTAAAACCGATCAAATTCTGGAAGGGGATACCTTTGCCAAGACGGTTCAAAACCTATTGCTCCCGCTCAACGTGTCAGGTATTGATCTCGTCCAACTGTATAAGCAAAAAACGAAAAGCAATAACCCCTACAAGATCAAAGAATTTGTGCTCCACAAGGAGCCATCCCCCACCGAAGCCGTTGCGGATGAGACTCCATCATCGTCCCAAAGCGATCTTGCGACGACCCAGTATCAGTCCATCCGCTCTCAGCCTACGCCTCAATCCACAAAGCCAGCCTCAAACACTTCTAGCCAAACCACCAGCAAATCAAAATGGGTCATGATTGGGGCGATCGCGCTGGTAGTTGTGCTGTGCATTGGAGCCATAAAATTAATCGCCAAACCGCCTGCCGTTACGGAAGTCTGTCGAGAAGCAACCGGGGCACCAGGCTACTGTCAGCTTGCCGTGCAAATCATGGGAGAACAAACCATGCATGACCTGAAAGCGGCTGTGACACCGTTTACACCAGAAATGGAAGAGCAGGGATTGAGCATTTGTGCCAACGCTACCGATCTTCAGCGACAGCGCACCTTTATTCAACCAAAAACTGTTCAACCCAAAACCCGCTACAGCTCTTCGGTGCAAATCGAGCCGATCTTTCCAGGACTCCTGATGGTAGATACGCAACTAAAAGCGTCTCCAGAGGCTAAAACGCCGCTATTTCGGACGGTTTGCTTACTTGGAGGCGATGAAGACCGGGTAGAGCTGATCAAGAATGTCGTCGTCCCCAATGGCTGGCCGCAAGAGCCGTATCAAGGCAAGCAAGAATGGGAACCCATGCAGCGATCGCTTAAGGTCTACCAGATTCTCATCATGTTAGGTGGCGGCACACTCTTTACGGCGATCGGATTATTTGCCGCTTCTGCCTTTAACTTTGGTTTTCAAATCTACACCTTCCGAGGGCTCTTTCAGACTGCATCCATTCTGGGGGCACTCGATACGCTACTGCTGGTTTTGTCAGGCTCAAAGCTGAATCTTTTTGGCGGGATTCCGTTAACCTGCTTGGCGCTAGGCTTAACCCAACTGTGGGTTAAAGATCTTCGCGTTGACTGGGCATCAGGCTATCGGACTGTAGCCCTCGGAGTCTTTGTCATGATGGTCATCCGGTTCGTGCTGAACTGGCTGCTGCTGGGCTTTATTTTTTCAGTGCTTTAGCGCCCGGGCGTGATTCCGTCATCGGATAGAGAGAACAGGCGGACTACTTCGCTATTTTTGTTCATAGTGAACGATCCATCGTTTGATGACTCGTTCAGTCGTGAGCGCCATTGCTGCTGAAGTGAGCAAGTAGTGTTCGTAAGCGATCTCAGTTGAGTTTTAGCGATGAGCGATCGCAAACTCGCTAAACGCATCTGCTTTTGTAAATCACGTTAGCAAGCAGCAAGGTTTTGTTTCTGCTGCCATTTTCTGCTGCCCTCCGAGCATCAAATCAACCGATCAGCGCTATTTAGGAGACCTGTATTGTGATTGTTCACCCGACCCAAAATGGCTGGCTGGTGATTTACCATCGTGCCCACGCTCTATTAGCTGCTCAAATTGCTGGGCATTGGCGACGAAAAGATGCACCACCGCGACTGTATGAGACGATCGCCGCCATCTCACATCACGATGATTTAGAAAAGGAGTGGGAAGGCGACAATCTCACCGAAGCAGGAACGCCCAAGGACTTTCTGATGGCTGAGGGCGACTCCTACGATCCCCTACGGACGCATATCGAGCGTGCGATCTATCGTGGACACTGGGTTGCCCTGTTGAACTCGATGCATCAAACGCACCTCAACGCCAGCAAGCGCGGCACCTCTGCCGAAGCCGATGCCTTCTTAGACGAGCAAGCGGAAAACCAGAAACGCTGGCTCAAAGAAGTGGAGGCATCTGAAGACGAAGCGACCAGTGCCTATGCGTTTATGCAGTGGTGCGATCGCCTCTCGCTAATTCTTTGCCAGCACAAACTACCAATGGACGAGCGTGCGTTAGAAATTAGCAAAGGTCCAAATGGTCAGCGGTATGACGTGATTCAGCACAACAGTGGTCTTATCACCGTTACGCCGTGGTGCTTTGAGGACGATCGCTTGACCGTGAGCGTCGAAGCAACCTCGCTCTCGCAAGTCACGTTTGAGAACAACGAACGTCTCGTCGAAGCACTAAAACATTCGCCGCGCAAGCTCCTGGAATGGACGTTTGTGAAAGAAACCCCAGAAGCTATGCAGGAAAACCCCTTGAGCTAGTTGATCGTGCTTTGTTCACCTGTTGTAGGAAGAATACATGCAACATCCCTACAAAAGGTTGCCCACACCTTTGAAAGACAGACTTATGACCGATCGCTTACCTTCTGCAATTGATCACCTCCTCACCGCATCACTCACACCTGAGGCACTCTTTAAAGCGCTTATGCCAGCGTTAGGGGCGTTTTTAGGCTGCGATCGCTGCTTTCTTTACCTGCGAGATCCCAAAACTCGCTTGGGCAGAGTGCCCTTCTGCTGGATACGCCATGCCGAGATCCCTCTTGTTTATGACCAGACCTGGAAACTAGAGCCAGCCTCTCTAGCGGAGGAAGACCCGATGTTTGCTGCCGCCCTGCGAACAGATCCTTCAATATTCGTTGAAGATGTCGAAACTGCCAGTCCGCAGGTTTTAAACCGGGGGTTTGAGCGACAAAGTTTTGGACATCGTGCTCTAATTCATGCCCATCTAGCGTTTGATCATCAGCTTTGGGGGGTCTTGCAGCCCTGCCTTTTTGGTCGCCCAAGACAATGGACAGCAGCGGAGAGGCAAGCGATCGCTCAAATCGTCCAGACCATCACACCCGAAGCGATCGCTTACGTTGATGCAGCGATGCAAGCTACAGACCCAGGCAGCCAGATGGATCACCTCCACGAGTCTCAAAACCTTCTCTAAAAACAGCCTTGCCTCTAAAAACAATTAAGCAGCCTAGTCTTGCGCGTAGGCGAGTTTAGGCTGCTATCGGTTTGAGTGGCTATACAAGTAACCGTTAAATCGCTTCTAAGTTCTTCTCTCCTGTGCGAATCCGAATGATTTGATCGACTGGAGTAATAAAAATCTTGCCGTCCCCAATTTCACCTGTACGGGCAGCGACAATAATCTTTTCGACCACCATGTCAACCTGGTCATCTTCTACCACAATTTCCACTTTAAGCTTTTGCAAAAACTCAACAGTATACTCAGAGCCTCGGTAGCGCTCTGTTTGCCCTTTCTGTCGCCCAAAGCCTCTAACTTCAGAAACGGTCATGCCCACAATTCCAGCATTAACTAAAGCGATCTTGACTTCATCAAGCTTGAACGGACGAATAATTGCTTCAACCTTTTTCAATTCCCACACTCCTTGTTTTATCAACGCAGTCAATTGTCCAGCAAAACACTTTTTATCACCGTCAAAAGCGTCCGTTTTGTAACCAAAGATACCGTTTCTCGCAACATGTTGCCATGCCTTGGCAAAAAGCGTTACGAAGGCGACTCGCTCAACGTAGCTGATCGACCGTCATTGTCCAGGTTTCAGCGTGAAGGCAAGAGTGGGCGCACGATAAAAAAGCCTGTACCAAACGCCGTCACAATAATGAAGCAGATGACGATCGCTAACCACCAACCACCCATTTCGGTACTCCGCTCTTTTGGTGCTGACTGCCGGAGCTTGCCTTCCTGCTCGGTAAAGAGCGGCTTTGGAGTGGTTGTTCCAGGTTCTAGAGCCTCTGGAGCGGCATTAGGAGCATTCACGGGCACAGCAGACGACTGAAAGTGAAGCTCTAACCCCTGCAACGCTGAAGGGGAAATGGGTGTTTGATGGGCAGGCAATTGATTTGCAGGTAAGTGAGCATCAGCGGTCTGTCGAAGCTGTAAAGCAGACTGCACCACCCGCTCAATTTCGACCCGCAACTGCTGGTTTTGTTGAGACAACTGCTGGTTTTGCACGGTGAGCGACTCCATCTTTGCCTGAGTTGCCTTGAGTTCAGTGGCAACTTCTCGATAGAGTGAAATGGGGACGGATGGAGCTTGAGGGTTAATGGGCGCTTTTGGAGTGCCGGATGCTTGAGCCTTTCGCGGAGGCTGTTTGGCGTTTATTCTAGATGTCATAGGTCTACGTCGGAACGCTAGAGTCGATAAGCTACGCTCAGAATAGCCGCAATTAGAAGAATCGCCGCAAAATTCGTCAAGAACTTCTCGAAAATCTGCCCCTTACTTTACACATGACCATGAGCCATCCCGAAATTCAACAACTTGCTTCGCCTGAATCGACTCTTTTAGATGAGTCGTCTCACCCCAAGTATGGTGAGCGACACATTGCCGAAGGTCAACTCATCACATTTCCCAATCCTCGCATCGGGCGGCGCTATGACATTCACATCACGCTGCCAGAGTTTACCTGCAAGTGCCCGTTCTCTGGCTATCCTGACTTTGCGACCATCTATCTTTCCTATGTGCCCAATCAGCGGGTTGTGGAACTGAAGGCGATCAAGCTGTATATCAATAGCTACCGCGATCGCTACATCTCCCACGAAGAATCGGTCAACCAGATCCTGGATGACTTTGTTGCTGTCTGCGATCCTCTGGAGGTCAAGATCAAAGGCGATTTTCTACCTCGTGGGAATGTCCATACTGTGATTGAGGTCGAGCATAAGAAAGAACTATAAGCTCTTGTTTGTTCTCAGCCTGGTCAGACATTAGGAGCCTTGAGCCTTTCTTTCAGCCTTTCTCTCCGTGCCTGCTGCACCTTTTTAGCCTTTCCTTTATGCCCTTGGCTTCTTGGCGATCGCCCCTTGCCCGTGCCTTGCATCGCAATCGTGCGCTGGTCTATGCCCGCTACTTACAGCTTGCGACTGTACGTGCCGATCAGCGTCCTGCCAACCGGACGATCGTGTTTCGAGGGTTTCTCGATGACAGCAACCAGCTACAGTTTGTGACGGATGCACGGAATGCCAAGGCTGATCAGATCGATCGCTGTCCTTGGGGAGAAGCCTGCTGGTATTTTCCTAAAACGCGTGAACAGTTCCGGTTATCTGGGGCATTGTGCTTAGTAAAAGCTGACCACACCGATTCAGCGCTACAGAAAGCGAGACAGGCTCTATGGCAGTCCTTGTCAGATACGGCACGCACGCAATTTGCCTGGGCGTATCCCGGCAAGCCCCAAATGAATAAAGATGGCTTTAATGTTTCTACCCCGGATGCGACCACTCCTCTACCCCATTTTTGCTTGCTGCTGCTTGATCCACAGGAGGTAGACCATCTAGAATTGCGCGGCGATCCCCAAAACCGTTGGTTGCATCAACACGATGGGTCGAGTTGGTCGGTGCAAGCCATCAATCCTTAGGGCGCGTCATCAATTTAGCTCCAAAAGCTTGCGGTACCAGCATAATCGCGCCCGTCTCAACACACCAGGCTAGGGGCTGGGACTCTTGCGGCAAGTAATGTGTAGTCGTCATTGATGACAGCCCCTAGCGAAATGCCTTACTGCTCCTTTTGAACAGTTTCAATGACAGTGGGTTTTGCAATGACAGCCATCACCTCCCAAGCCAAACTGACTCGCCTTCTGGTAGCACGCTGGATCTGGAAACCTGCCGTTTGCAGAAAAGTGTGAAATTCAGCCTGGGTGTAGCACTGCCGATAGGCTGGGTCGAATTGCTGCAAGACAAAATCGTACAGCCGACACAGCAGGTCATCTTTGCACCAATCTAAGATGATTAGCTTTCCATCAGATTTGAGAACTCGCTTCATTTCGAGGAGTGCTGCGATCGGCTCATCAAAGTAATGAAACGCGCTGGCAGAAACCACCACATCAAAGCTGCGATCGACCAATGGTAATGCCGACACTGAAGCCTTCTGAAAAGAAACATTGGGGTAGTGACGACATTTCGCTTGTGCGATCGCCAACATTTTCTCGGCAAGATCGATACCTACGACGGGCTGTGTTGGCTGCTTGGACAGTAACAGGCGCTCAAACTCCCCTGTTCCGCAAGCGACATCCAAAACTGTGCTGGTAGGCGCGATCGGTGCCCAACCATGCAGAAACGACAGCGTTTTGGCAAGATACCGACTCCAAACGCGATCGTACAAAGCTGCCATGCGGTTGTACTGCTCGCGCACGGTTGGTTCCATCATACAAAGTTGCTCAAAAAGGGTGCGATCTAGATGCGTATGACGAGTGAGAATATGTATGACGAGTGAGACCACTGTACATTGAACATGTAGCCGTTCAGGAGCATGGCACTGTCATCACTCTACGAACTGTGGCGTAACACCAACCATTCTGCGATCGTGACTGAACGTCTGATTATTTTTACGCGCTACCCAGAACCCGGCAAAGCCAAGACTCGCCTGATCCCTGCGTTAGGCGCTGAGGCTGCCGCAGATGTCCATCGTCAGATGACTGAATTTACACTGACTCAGGTTAAACCATTATTGGGAAGTCGCTCACTGACGGTGGAAGTCTGGTTTGCGGGGGGCGATCGCATCCAGATGGAAGCATGGCTGGGAAGCGGGTTACACTATCAGCCGCAGCCAGATGGTAATTTGGGCGATCGCATGACGCAAGCATTCCAATCGACCTTTGACAGTGGTGTTGCTGCTGCCGTGATCATCGGCACCGACTGTCCAGAATTAACAGAAGTGCTCTTAGAAAAAGCGTTTCAGGCGCTACAGCAAACCGATGTCGTGCTGGGACCTGCAACCGATGGTGGTTATTATTTAATCGGCTTACGGCAGGCGATTCCAGATCTGTTTCAAGCCATCGCCTGGAGCACCGATCACGTCCTGCAAAAAACCGTAGCGATCGCCGAGAACCTCAATCTTTCACTCACGTTGCTTCCCATGCTAACGGATGTCGATCGTCCCGAAGATTTGCCCATTTGGGAGAAATGGAAAAACACACGATCGACTGATGGAAGGACGACTGGGTAGTTGATTGCGTGCTTCCATTCAGTCAACTTATTCTCAACCAAGATCAGCCAAAATGGTGTGGATGCCGCGATACACAAACGCTAACTCATCATCCGTAATGCAATAAGGCGGCATGAGATACAGCACATTGCCCAGTGGACGCAGGAGTAAGCCCTGAGCGATCGCCCGTTTGCGGATCTCTAATGCCATCTGATTCAGATAGCCTGGTTGCTCTGTGACAAGATCCATTGCGGCGATCGTGCCCGTAACGCGCAGATTGGTTAATTTGGAATGCTCTGCTAACGTCGCAAGATGCTCTCTATGTTTGGTTTCCATCTGCTTAAAGGCAGGCTCGTTTTCAACCATCAACTCCAGCGAGGCTAACCCAGCCGCACACCCCAATGGATTCGCGGCGTAACTGTGCCCGTGATACAGCGTTTTCAAAGCATCATCACTATAGAACGCGTCATAAATGGCTTCCGAACACACCGTCGCAGCCAGCGGCAGAAACCCACCCGTGATGCCTTTCGACAAACAAATAATGTCAGGCTGCACGTTCGCTTTGAGGCAGGCAAACCAATCGCCCGTGCGCCCAAAACCCGTCATCACTTCATCAAAAATCAGCAGCGTGTTGTGTTGATGGGCAAGCTGCTGGAGCTGTTGCAGAAACTCCGATCGCCCCATCCGCATCCCGTAAGCCCCCTGCACCAGCGGTTCGATGATAATGCCTGCATAGCGATCGCCCCCTTCCATCAGTTGTTTCTCGATGGTGTCGAGAATAGTTTGCTCGGTTGCAGTGGCGATCGCCTCATCAGGGTGCGCGATTGGGTAGGGCACAAAGGACACATCAAAAAGCAGCGGTGCAAAAGCATGAGAAAAGAGCGATCGTGCCCCCACAGCCATCGCTCCAAACGTGTCGCCGTGATAGGCACCCTCAAACGCCAGGAAGGTCGATCGGGGTTGTCCCTGGTTCGCCCAATACTGATACGCCATCTTCAGCGCCACTTCCACTGCCGTCGAGCCATTGTCGGAATAAAACACGCGAGTGAGATTCGTGGGCAGTCGGCGCACTAACCCCTCTGCCAGTTGCTCGGCTGGATCATGCGTAAAGCCTGCAAAAAGGACATGTTCTAGCTGGGATGCCTGTCGATAGAGCGCTTCTGCAATGTGGGGATGACTGTGCCCATGCAGATTCACCCACCAGCTTGAAATACAGTCGAGAATGCGTTCACCCGTTTCTAGCTCTAGCCAAACGCCCTGAGCGGCTTTCACTTTGAGCGGTTCGGGTGCAGTTTTTGCCTGCGTGTAAGGATACCAAAGGTTAGGGTGCATGAGTTACAACAATTGAATTCACATTATTTTAGATTTTCATCCGCATGATGTGTGGTTATTAACGGGTGAGTGATCGCGTCAGAGTTTGATCCAATGCTGCGATACCCTTCGACTGACTCAAGGAAATTGGGTTTAGAATAGAACTCAAAACTGCTTGATGTATGGGTGCAGAGGACGGGCAGAAACAAAATCGTGAGGCAGTGTTTCAACCGGAGTTTATTGAAGACCTTGAATATTGGGTTGGCACGGATCGAAAAATGGCACTCAGCGTGATCAAGATGGTAAGAGAGATTCTTCGAGATCCTTTTGAAGGTACTGGCAAGCCGGAACCTCTAAGATATGAACTTTCTGGATGCTGGTCACGCCGGATTAACAAAGAGCATCGAATTGTTTATAGAGTCAGCGATCGTCAGATTGGTTTTCTGCAAGCACGTTATCACTACGAGTAAAACGGTTAAGAGGTATTTAAGATGTCAACTCAAATTTCTTACAGCGATGCTCAGGTGCATTTAGAGCAACTGTGCGATCGCGTGGTTGAAACTGGAGAAGCCGTCATTATTATGCGCTCTAATGGCAAGAATGTTGCACTCGTTTCTGAAGCTGAACTATCCAGCTTGCTAGAAACATTTTACTTGCTACGATCGCCTGCTAATGCCACTCGACTCAACACAGCTTTAGAACGTTCCAAAGCAGGAGTGGTTCAGCCCCAAGCGATCGATGAACTCTATAAAAAGTTTGGGTTTGAGAAAGACTATAATATATGAACTGCAATCTAACTCTGAGGTTAACTGGACACAAGAAACATAATCTTCAGAGCTAGGGTTTTTCAAAACTTAATCCTAACTTGACTCATTGTAACTGCTTCCTTACACTTCAAAAAAAGACTCGAAAACATTCTTCCTTCTAAATCAATTTGACTAAAATCCAAATACAACGCTGACTCATCCTTCTTACCGCCTGAAATTAATTGACACGGCTTATTTTCACTTCTAGCATACTCAAATAATTCAGCAATCGGGTTACCAATAGCAGTGCCTTTATACTTACTTATACTTGAAAGAGGATATCGTCTAATATACTTTTTGATAACTAAGTTAAGCCCAATCCTTTCTATTTTTACTTTTCTACTTGGAGTCAGCAAATAGAGGTTAGAAGGTACTATGAAATGATAGTAATTTAAATTCATAGTCATATAAAACTGAACTTCATCGCCATGACTAGGAATTCTACTTTGTATTTCCTCAGGAAAGGATTCTTCATAGATTATTTGAGATAATTCCCTCAAAAATGTGTCCGAATCTATTGTTTCCTTGCTTATTTCATTGTAATAGCTTGTATTTCCATTAATTCTTATTGCCAATTCTTGAATATTCTCCGCAGGCTGCACTTCTGCGCTGGCAAGCATTTTAGCATCTAAGCTGTGAAGCTCCAAATAGGTTTCGTTCATCCAGACCAGTAGGTCATTCCCTGAAAAGGCTTCTAAATTTCTTATGTCTACTCCGTTTTTAAAGGCTTTAACTTTAGCAGGTTCAGTGAAATCTGAGGATGTAACTGCTATTAAAACATCTGCTTGTACACTTCTTTTCTTTGAAATAAGCTGCTCAATCCATTGAATATCTTGTACGGCTCCGCGATCTCTGCATTCAATTGCGATAAAGACAGAGCCTTGCTCAGTTGAAAATCTAATTCCTATATCAACTTCTCTTGATGTGCCTGTATCGATATCAGTAACAAATTCTGGGCTTGTAATTGTAGCTCCTGGAAACAAAAAATTATTTATTTTCTTAATCACCAATTCAAGATTTCTGCCTTTCCTCATGATTGAATAATTGTTTATACAAGTCGGGTTAGAATCGAAATTTGCAAAGAAAATGGTGACTCCCTTTAAAGTTTTTGAATGAATACCGATTGCACAGACAAAAATCTAAGGTGTTCTTTACTTTATCTAAAGTGTAATTTAGAAGGCTAAGACATCTTCCTTGGTGAGATATGAAAAGTCATCCAAAATTTCCTCATATGTCATGCCTGAAGCCAGATAAGACAACACATCGTAGACAGTAATTAGTAATTTGCATTCCACGTTCGCGATAGCGTTGCGAAGCAATATATAGGGTTTGTCGCCTCGCTTTCCGGATTCGATCATGATGATGTCTTGATATTGCATGGTCATTCCTCAACCTGACTAAATGGTGGAAAGCTGTGGATCGGAGATGACCGCTGGTTGTGTGGAAGCCGATCGCACCGCTTCGATCGCCCACAAAGTTGCTTCTGGTGTAGCAGGAGATGCCAGATGTACGACATCGGCTGAACCAAAGGCTGCTACGGCTTCTCGGATGGCTTCTCGTACAGACATTGCCAGCATGAAGGGCGGTTCGCCTACTGCTTTGCTGCCGTAGATTACACCATCCTGGGTGGCTCGTGTGAGTAAATGAACGCTGAAGTGTGTGGGGATTTCGCTGATGGTAGGAATTTTGTAGGTGCTGGGTGCGTCGCTGCGGAGCCGTCCCTGTTCATCCCAAACCAGTTCTTCCATTGTGAGCCAGCCCATGCCCTGCACAAACGCGCCTTCGATTTGCCCAAGATCGACCAGGGGATTCAGTGACTCACCTACGTCATGGACAATATCGACCTGACGGAGCTTAAAGGTGCCTGTGAAGCCATCCACTTCAACTTCGCTCACAGCGGCACCATAGGCAAAGTAGTAGAACGGTCTGCCTTTGCTGGTCACTTCATCCCAGTAGATGTGGGGTGTGCGGTAATAGCCTGTAGCAGAGAGGCTGATGCGATCGTCATACGCCTGTCTTACTACATCCAAAAAGGGGATACGGACTTTGGGATAGGTTTTGCAAAAGATCCAATCGTCTGCAAAGACCAGATCTTCGGCTGCATCCAGGTTCAACTTTCGGGCTGCGACGGGAGACAACCGCGCTTTGATGGTTTCGCACGCATCTTTGACCGCCTGCCCGTTGAGGTCAGACCCGCTGGAGGCTGCTGTGGCGGAGGTGTTGGGCACTTTATCGGTACTGGTGGGCATCAGGCGGAAGCGATCCACACTCACGCCCAAAGCGCTGGCTGCCACTTGCAACATTTTGGTGTGGAGTCCCTGCCCCATCTCGGTGCCACCATGATTGAGCTGAATGCTGCCGTCGGTGTAGATGAGCAGGAGTGCGCCTGCCTGGTTGTAGTGAGTTTTGTTGAATGAGATGCCAAACTTGACGGGCGTAATGGCTAACCCGCGTTTAGTGTGAGGATGAGTGCGGTTGAAGTCTGCGATCGCCCCTTGCCGCGCTGCAAAATTGGCATTGGTTTTTGCTTCCTGCCAGACGCGATCGAGGCGATTGTCATAGAGTTCTTGCCCGTAATGGGTCGTGTTCGTGTCGCCCGTCCCATGATAAAAATTGCGTTCGCGCACCACATCGGGCGGTAGGTTGAGGGCACGCGCAATGCGATCGACCACTTCTTCAATCACGATCATGCCCTGCGGACCACCAAAGCCTCGGAACGCGGTATTCGACACCTTGTTCGTTTTGGCGATGAGTCCCGTCACTTTGGTGTGGGGAATGTAGTAGGCGTTATCGACATGGAGCATGGCGCGGAGCAACACTGGGGGCGATAGATCCAGACTCCAGCCCCCATCGGCATAGAGGGAGACATCCAGCGCGGTGATCTTGCCTTCGTTGGTAAAACCAACGTTGTACTGACCGAGAAAGCCGTGACGTTTGCCTGTGAGCGTCATATCGTGGCTGCGCTTCAGCTTCACACGCACGGGACGACCTGTTTTGTGTGCCGCGATCGCCGCCACGGACGCATAGGGGTTCGCCTGGGATTCCTTGCCGCCAAAGCCCCCACCCATCCGCAAGCACGTCACCGTCACCTGATTGCTGTTGATGCCCAACACCCGCGCCACAATCACCTGCGTTTCGGCGGGATGCTGCGTCGAAGCATAGACCTGATAATGCCCTTCACCATCGGGAATGACCCAACTTGCCTGGGTTTCCAGGTAAAAGTGATCCTGCCCGTTCATTTCAATTTCGCCATCGAGAGAGCGATCAGCTTCACTCAGCGCAGCAGCCACATCACCCTGGCGCATGACTTGCGGTTGATTGTGGAAGCTCTCAGCAGCGATCGCGGCTTTGATGCTCAGCACTGGCTCCAGGGGGGCATAGGTGACGACAACCTTTGCGGCTCCCAGTCGAGCGGCTTCGTCCGTTTCGCCCACCACCCACACGATCGCCTGCCCGTAGTAACTTACTTCTTCGGTGGGAAACAACACCTCATCTCGCACAATCACGCCAGTATCGTTTTGACCCGGTACATCATCAGCAGTCAACACGGTGACAACCCCTTCTACCGCTGCTGCACCGGAGACATCAATCCCAGTAATGCGCGCTTTGGCATAGGGAGCCACGACGGGATAAACCGATAACATCCCCGCAGGCTGACGCTGATCGTCTGTATACACTGCCTTGCCGCTAACGTGATAGACCGCGCTTTCATGCTTCGAGGGTTTGCCTACTGCGTTCATTTCATCACCTCTACTTGTGAATCCATCTTTAATCTGGCAACGGATTGAGTAACAGATGAAGCGGATAAGCTGTCTACAAAGCATGAATAAGCCATCTGTTTCATCCGTTTTTATCCGCTGCTAAAACATAGTTCATTGCCGTCTCTTAATCGATGCTCTGACTTCTTCCCAGGACAAACTATTGTCTGGATTCATTTCAAAGTCTTTGATCCGGGCATCAAGCTCTCTTCCCTGTGCCTCCGTTAGCTCAGGATATACCTGCTCGGCAGCAATACTATCCAAAATTGCTTGTACCAGAAAAATTCTATCCTCAACACTGAGAGAGGCAATTTCATTGAGCGTCGCTGTAATGTCCATTTTGAGAAATTCGGGTTGATGTTGGTGACTAATTTCTTGAATATAGCGAACGGAGTTTTGCCGTTATACGACTGTCGAAGGTTGATGAAAGAGATAGAGCAAAGCAGGTAAAAAGCGAAACATCTCTGCTTGATCATCCGGTGCAAAGTCTCCTCCAAATAAAAGTCTACCCTCAAACGATGACTCCCAACGGCTATGAAATCGTTCAGATTCACGCCCCACATGCGAAATTTCGCTTCCTGATGCGTAAATACTTCGGATATTTTCAACATCTACACCCAGTTTTTCAAGTCTTCGTCGTACCTCAACAGGACGAGGAACATTGCCTTGCTCATACTCATGCAAGGCATTTCCATCAAGAGAAACAAGCCAATGGAATGCAATTGTTTCGAGCGCATTCCTTTCGCAGAGCACAGCGTTTACAATTAGCCCTCTCTCCGCCAAAATAAACCCTGAGTACACATGATTAAAAAGCTTGCAAGCTAATATCAGCTTTACATTGCGTTCAAGAGTAGGTGGCTGCTGCTCTATTTCAGCTAAGTTTTCACTAAAATCAGCAAATGCTTTCTCAATGAAATCTTGTTGCTCTTTCTGAAGCGATAGGCTTTTCAATCGCACAGATTCACTATGCTTTCGCAATTTTTCAAGTGAATATCTAGATTCTTGCATTGTGTTGGTAGCTACAACTTAAGACTGTTACGATTCTATTCTTAATGTTCAAAGATAACCTCTGAACTATGTCCTCAGCCATTGTTTAGGGTGCATAACTGCTGACTTTCCACAAAAAACTTTTCAAAGAGATTGGCAACGAGCAGTTTGCGGTAGTCGGCGCTGCCTCGAAGATCGGTGAGCGGTGTGAAGGCTGATCTGAGCGTCGGTTGGATTTGCTGGATGGTTGCCAGCGTCCAGGGTTGACCGATAAGCATGGCTTCAACCTCGATCGCCCGCACTGGAGTTGCCGCCACACCGCCATAGGCAAGACGGGCATGAACGATGCGATCGCTATCATCCAGATCGATCGTAAACGCGGCTGCCACAATGCTGATATCATCCGTACCCCGTTTGCCAATTTTGTACGACTGGCTGAGACGACGCACGGCACCAGCACGCATGGCTTTGAGAATCGTCACAGAGACAATGACTTCTCCCGATTTGAGCTCGGTTTGACGGTAGCCTTTGAAAAAGTCCGCTAACAGGACGGTGCGGGTTCCGGTGAGGCTGGCGATCGTAACCTCCGCATCTAGAGCCAGAAGGACGGGGGGCAGATCACCGATCGGGGACGCGGTGCCCAAGTTGCCGCCGATCGTGGCTCGATTGCGGATCTGTCGTGCGGCGAACCAGTGCAGCATTTCATCCAGGCTGGGGAAAATGCCGTGTAGATTAGTTTCAATGTGGCTCAGGGGAACGGCTGCACCGATCGTCACTGCCTCTGGGGTTTGCTCCACGCGCTTGAGTTCTGTGACAGCTTCGAGCGACACCATCACCGAAAAGTATTGGCGACGATGGGTGAGTTCTAACCCCAGATCGGTCGCACCTGCTACCAGCGTTGCGTCTGGATGCTGCTGGAGTAAGGTCAGAGCCTCGCTTAATTGGGTGGGACGGTAAAATTGCTGGTCGTTGCCGCTGTAGTTCAGCGGTGTCAGATCAACCGTTGCTTCGCTCAGGTGTGCCGCAAAGGTATCATCGGGTGCCGTGCTATGTACCAACTCAGCCGCACGGCGAATGGAGAGATAGCCCGTACAGCGACAGAGATTGCCTTCCAGGGAGAAATCGTCTACGGCGCGATCGTAATACGCCGTAAACAAACTCATGATGAATCCCGGCGTGCAGTAGCCACACTGGGAACCCATCGTTTCCACCATTGCTGCCTGAACGGGATGGAGCGCCCCATTTGCTACCCCTTCAACAGTGATTAGCTCTCGTCCGGCTACGGATGCGAGGGGAATCAAGCAACTGTTCATCGCCTGATAATGGGGTTTGCCATCTGCACCTTGGCCGACGATCGCCACCGTACACGCGCCACAATCCCCATCGCCACAGCCTTCTTTGGTGCCCACACGATCACTGGAACGCAAGTATTCCAGTAACGTCATGGTGGGAGAAATATCTTTAAGGCGGACACCAACACCATTAATGGTCAAATTTAAACTTACGTCTGACATACATCTCTCATTGCAGCGGCTTCAACGTTCTGGTTCTACTGTGCCAGTTACTTCAGAACTTTACTGTTAATTTAAAGACCTCGCGCCCGACCCGTTCAATCCCGTTAGGCTCTAAACCTGATTATGCTGGAAGAGATGGGAAAAGGGATACGCATGACTGAGCAGCCGCACGATCAAAACCGACGATCACAAAAAAAACAAACGCCAAACCGACCGACGATCGCCCCTGCAAAAGCTACTATCACGATTGCTGTGATTGGCGATGTCCACGATCGCTGGGATGCCGAGGACGCGATCGCGCTCAAGCATCTCGGCGTGGATCTGGTACTGCTGGTGGGCGATTTTGGTAACGAATCGGTTGGCGTGGTTAGGTCGATCGCGGCACTGGATCTTCCTAAAGCCGCCGTTTTGGGCAACCACGATGCCTGGTACAGCGCAACAGAGTGGGGCATCAAAAAATGTCCCTACGATCGCACGAAGGAAGACCGGGTACAGCAACAGTTGGATTTACTGGGAGAGGCGCACGTTGGCTACAGCAAGCTCGATTTTCCCGCCTTAAATCTGACGGTTGTGGGGGCGCGTCCCTTTAGCTGGGGCGGGTCAGAATGGAAGAATACAGATGCTTTCTATCGATCGCGCTATGGCATCACCAGCTTTGCCGAATCCACTGAACGCATTGTGCAAGCCGCCAGCAACGCGCTTGATACCATAATTTTTGTCGGTCACTGTGGTCCGAAAGGACTGGGCGATCGGGCCGAAGACATCTGCGGCAAAGATTGGCATCCCCCCGGCGGCGATCATGGCGATCCAGATTTTGCAGACGCGATCGCGGCAACCCGTAAACTGGGCAAAACGATTCCCCTCGTTACCTTTGGGCACATGCACCACCAGTTGCGCCATACCAAACAGCACCAGCGGGTTCCCCTGGTCGATCGCGATCGCACCATCTACCTCAACGCTGCCTGCGTGCCCCGCATCGTAAAAACCGACACCAATTGTTTGCGGAGTTTCTCGCTGGTGTCGCTTCAAGATGGGAATGTGGTGAAAGCATCCTTAGTTTGGCTTGATCAAGCGATGACCCTGGTTTCAGAGACAGTATTATATAACAGTGTTTTTGCTAACGAGCGTTCGGATAGATATAGACCAAAGCTTGTCTAACAATTTCTGCTTGTCTAACAATTTCTGTTTTAAGTTGAATGATATTTTTCAATAGAAAGGCAAAATAAATGCTAGAAAAGGTAGAACTTCATAACTTCAAAAGCCATCGATCTACACAACTTAGTTTAGATGATTCACGTCTATATGCACTTGTAGGACAGAACAGTTCTGGTAAAACGTCAATTCTACAAGCGCTACATTATCTTAGTAGGCTTTCTGATTACAATAATTCATCATTTGCACACATTTTTCAGTATGACAGGTCGCCTGAATTTATCACAACGATTGGACAAAGTAATATGTCCGTTGTAGGGAGTGGCTTCTGGGGATATAGAGATCGAAAAGGTTGGAAGGCTTCCTATGAATGGCGACGAGGTAGTAATCCCCCGTGGTTTCCAACTGCTTTGTGGGAGGTCGATAAAGAGGAGGGAAAATCAGACGGATGGAAAGGTTCGTTAAGCAGTTCGCTAGACCCAATACCTCAAGCTCTGAGATATACAGTTCACTTGAAGCTAGTAGCTAGCAACCTTGCGAAAGCCGCCTACAGTGAAGCAATTACTCCACGAGTTGAATTTGATGGTTCAGGATTAGCACCGACCTTAGACTATCTTCGTAACGAAGCTCCTGATCAGTTCCAAGCCTTACAAGAAATGTTAAAGCGAATTGTTCCAGGTGTTCAAAAAGTGGGTGTAAGGCGCGCCAAGGTGATGGTTAATCGTCAGCGGTTGATTGAAGTTGATGGAAAATCTATTTCCTACGAAGAAAGTCAGGAAGTTGCAGGGCAAGAAGTTGTCTTAGACATGAATACAGGTGAACGTATCCCGGCTCATTCGATTAGTGAAGGAACAATGCTAACTCTAGGGCTGTTAACTGTTCTAATGAACCCTAAGCAACCAAACTTAGTATTACTGGATGATATTGAACAAGGACTTCATCCTAAAGCACAACGAGAACTAATTACTGTTTTTAAGGAAATTATTCATAACAACAAAAATTTGCAAATAATCTTTTCGACTCATTCTCCTTATATTGTGGATGAACTTACACCTTCTCAAGTTCATGTATTGAGTAATACCAATTCAGGATTTACTCGTGCTAAGCGGCTAGATGAGCATCCCGATGTGGAATGGGCAAAGCAGACTTTAACGACTGGAGAGTTCTGGGATGCCGAGGGAGAAGAATGGGTGGTTGCTGGAGAGATGAATGCTTGAGTTCGTTGTGATTGTTGAAAGTAGCGCAGATGCACGAATCGCTACCACATTGGCTGAACGTGTTTTGGTAGAAAAAGTGGACTGGTTAGAGCCTGACCTTTTACAAAACTTCTTTCGATGGAGCGGCTTAGAAGAAGGCACTGAGTATTCTTGCTGGAGAAATATTGGCACTATCATTGAGTGTGCTAAAGGATCAGGTCTGCATGTGCCTAAATTTTTGGGTCATAGTAGAGCTGGAGCATTGAAAGCTGATGGTGCAGCAGCAATGAAGATTCTGACCTTAATAAGACTTCTTCAGGTTAAGAGAAACCGACAGATTGCAGCAGTTATCTTTATCCGCGAGTAACTACTCAGCCTTAAAAGAAAGATATGATTTTGGAGAGAAAGAACAGCGATGAGTAACGTGTAGACAAAGCCAAGCTGCCAAAGGAGAGAGCAATTGAGTCAGCGAAAGGCAACGCCCAAGATCAGCCGAGAAGAGATCCGTGCGGTTTACGTGCAGGGAGAAGAGGCTGTCATCGCGCTGGTCGAAAGGTTGCTGAAGCGGATAGAGGAGTTGGAATTGCTGGAAGAGCGGGTGGAAGCCTTGGAGAACCAGTTGAGCAAGAATAGCCACAACAGCAGCAAACCGCCATCGGGGGATGGGTTTGGCAAGCGGACGCGCAGCTTACGGACAAAGAGTGAACGCCGCAGTGGGGGGCAAGGGGAGCATCCAGGCACAACATTGGAATGGCGGGAAGAAGTGGATTGGGTGGTGGAACACCCGGTAGAGCAGTGCTGTGGCTGCGGAGCCTCATTAAAGCATGAGGCTGTAGAACGCATGATTGTTCGTCAAGTGCACGACCTGCCACCGTTACAACTGCAAGTCAGCGAGCATCAAGCCGAGGTGAAGTGTTGTCCGGTGTGTGGGATGGAAAATCAGGGCAGGTTTCCCAAAGGCGTGTGCCATCCGGTGCAGTATGGTGCTGGAGTGAAAGGGATGATGGTGTATCTGATGGAAGGGCAACTATTGCCATCGGGTCGCACCGTGGCAGTGTTGGATGAGGTGTTTGGGGCAGCGGTGTCAGAAGGGACGCTCTACAATGCCAGGGCGCAGTGTTTTGAGGCGATTGAACCGATTACAACCGCAATTCACACTCACTTACAAAAGGCAACGGTGGAACACTTTGATGAAACTGGGATGCGCGTCAATGGCAAGTTGTGGTGGCTGCACGTCGCTTGCACTGATGGCTTGACCTACTATTTTGTCCATCCCAAACGGGGCAAAGCCGCCATCGACGAGATGAACATTTTGCCCCAATTTCAGGGAAAAGCAGTGCATGATAGCTGGGTTAGTTATGGCACCTATGAGGGGTGCAGGCATTATTTATGCAATGCCCATCATTTGCGGGAGTTGACCTTTATCTTTGAGCGCTATCAGCAACCCTGGGCATTCCAGATGATTCTTTTGCTTTGCACGATGAAACACCAGGTTGATGAAGCCAAAGCCACTGGGCAATCGGCTCTGGCTTCAGAACAAATCCTGGAATTTGAGCAACGCTACCAGGTGCTCATTGAGCAAGGGGGTGCCGCCAATCCGCCTCCGCTTCCGGTTAAAACTCGCGGTCGCATCAAACAATCACCACCCCGCAATTTGCTTCATCGCCTCAACCAGCAAGCAGCGGTGCTGGGCTTCATGCATGACTTTACCGTTCCGTTTGACAACAATCAGGCGGAGCGTGACTTACGCATGATGAAACTAAAGCAGAAAATCTCCGGCGGGTTTCGCTCCCATGAAGGCGCGAACATGTTCTGCCGCATTCGGAGTTACCTGTCTACTTTGAGAAAACAAGGGATTCCTGTTCTTGATGCTGTGGTGAGTTTGTTTATGGGTGATCCCGTGTTTCCTGAACTCAAAGCTGAGTAGTTACATCCGCGATTTAGATAACCAACCTGAACGAAGGGAAGGAATTGAGCAAGCACGCTCAGAACATATTGATCGACAACCCAGACTAGAAATTGTCATTGGTACAGCCGATCGAATGCGTGAAGCCTGGGTCTTGAATGGGTTCATTCCGTTAGATCTAGAGGAAACACAAATTCTAGAAGAGATAAGGGGCAGATTGAGTTTTGATCCTTGTGAGGAGGCTCATAGACTACGTTCTAACTCACGGGAATATCCTGATCGTATTAGAAATCCCAAAGTCGTTTTAGAAAAGCTTACGAGGATGGATGGATTACGTGAACAGCAGTGTTGGGAGGAAACCAGCTTAGATCGCCTACGAGAAAGAGGCTGTCAAACAGGATTGACAGATTATCTTGATGAAATTGAGCAGCGACTGATCCCAGTCATTATTGAGTAAAATCCCAAATTAATGTTGCTTCAGCGGTAGCGGCAGATACGAGGGTTAATAGACTTGTCGGGTAATAACGGGAAAAATGGCTGAAATGCCTACAACGCAAGGGTTACAGCGATTTCCAGTCAAATTGGCTGAAATGCTTGCTGGGTATGGCTTTCAAGGATTTTTTGTCTTATTTCCAGACAACTCTAATGAATATCAACAGTCGATCGCTGATTAGTATCGAACATTAGAGTCGTTCATCGCCAGTGAACAGACGGATACTGAAACCCGATCGCCCCTCCTCTACAATACGGACGATCGCTCACGTTCAAACAGCCCATGCTTCACTTCTGCCAACAGCTTGCCATAGCGCTTCAGAACGGTTCGGTTGTGCTGGCAACGGTCGTCGATGTCAAAGGCTCGGTGCCTAGAGAAGTGGGCGCAATGATGGTTATTTGCGCGGATGGCAGCACCATTGGCACGATCGGCGGTGGGGCAGGGGAAGCCAGCGTGATTGCTCAAGCCAGACACGTACTCGTCACGGGTGAAAAGCAATCTGTCACGATCGACCTTTCAGGCAATCCAGAGCAGCTTAAGCAGGGCATTTGCGGCGGTATGATGCAGGTTTGGCTAGAACGCTGGCAGGGTGAACCCGCGATCGCCCTTACCCACGACATCATCGCCCTCTTGCAAGCTGGACAATCTGGCTCCCTCATCATCCCCTTCGCCCCCAACCGATCGCCCTACCTCTCTTCTCCCGACTCTCTTCTCCCGACTCCCGACTCCCACACTTTCATCCTTCCCCTCCTCCCACCCCCCACCCTCCTCATCATTGGTGCGGGTCATGTCGCCGCCCCCCTAGCGCAAATGGCTCGCCTGCTTGAGTTTCATGTTGTGGTGCAGGACGATCGCCCAGAGTTTGCGAACGCCCAACGGTTTCCCGATGCTACGGTTCTGGCTCAACCGATCGATACAGCCGTTGCAACCTTGAGGGAGAAACCACCGCTTTACGTTGCCCTGGTGACACGCAGCTATCAGCACGATCTGGCGGCATTGAGAGCAATCCTGCCGCGATCGCCTCACTATATTGGTATGATCGGTAGCCAAAAGCGCGTCAAAACGGTGTTGCAAGCGCTGCGAGCAGAAGGCATTCCAGGGATGGACTCATCCTTAGTGGTCTCTCAGCTAGAAGCAGTGTATGCGCCGATCGGTCTCGATCTGGGTGCCCTGACACCTGCCGAAATTGCGGTTAGTATTTGCGCCGAGTTAATTACGGTGTATCGAGGGGGCAGTGAACGATCGCTCTCCGGTCGATCGCACGCAACCCGATCGCATCCCAGCGTTTCACAAAGCCTGCCTGAGTCAATGGAGGATGGGGTGACGATCACTCAACATTATGAACAGCAGACCCAACAGCAGTAAGCAAGCGGAAAAATCGCTGATGGGAGAGTGGATGCCATTGAGCCTTCACAATGTTTGCATTTTTCATCGCGCGAACACCCGTTATAGTAGGCTTGAGCGTTATAGCGTTTGTCTTAACAGTCCGTGAAATGTCGCCTGACCGAAGATTAAGCCTGAGCTGGGTGCTTCCCTGCGGGGCATTTGAGCAAATTAGCAGCGCCCTTCAGCAAACGGTCGAGCCAATCGATCGAGCGGTACTGGTGCTGACAGAAGCAACGATACCCCGCGATCGCACAGCGGCTAAGCATCCTGATCGCTTCACAGTGGTGGTTTCGTCTCAGTTTAATGGCTTACTGCTGGCAGATCCAATACCTGATCAATGGCAGCACTATCAGGTTCAGTTGACGTTTATACCAGAGTCGATCGCCGCCTTTTTGACTCAATTAAGCCATCAGGTTCCGCATGATCCTCAACTGGTAGATCGGCTGCATCAAGCTGTGCCGCATTTACAGGCAAACAATCCAGACCTTCAGAGTGAGTTTACCCTGAGACTAGCCGATCTGCTGCTGACCCAACCTTCTGCCCCGCCCACCGATGCCGTAACAGCAGCATTAGAGCAGCAGCACCTGCTTGAACAGCGCGTCATTGAACGGACGCAAGAACTGCACGATGCGCTTTTAGCGGCACAGGCGGCGAACCGCACCAAAACCGAGTTTCTGTCTGCCATGAGTCACGAACTGCGGACTCCCCTCACCTGTGTCATTGGCATGGCAGACACCCTGCTGCGCGTTATGGCGATGAAGCCAGACACCTATCCCCTACAACCCAAAAAACAGCAGGAGTATCTCAAGCTCATCAAGCGCAGCGGCGAACATCTGCTAGAACTCATTACAGACATTCTGGAAGTATCTCAAGTTGAGGCAGGCAAAGTTGTACTGAATACCAAGCCGTTTTCGCTCTCTCAGGTGGCGCATCAAAGCTTGCATATCCTCCAGGATCGGGCACGCTCTAAAGGCATTGAGCTAAGCCTCAAAGCGCTTGAGCATGACTCGCAGTTGAGTAGCCCTGATGCTGATGATTCTTTTATGGCTGATCCACATCGAGTCAGTCAAATTTTGCTGAATTTACTCAGTAACGCCATTAAGTTTACGCCAGCAGGTGGGCGCGTCACGCTGCGCTTTGGCAGTAAGCATAACATCGCCATTTTTCAGGTGGAAGATACGGGTATTGGCATTGCAGAGAGCCAGCGCCCACTGCTGTTTCAGAAATTTCAACAGCTTGACAGTTCTCTCACTCGCACCTACGAAGGGACAGGTTTAGGGCTTGCGTTGACGAAACAACTGGTTGAATTGCACAACGGTAAGATTGAAGTCAACTCGACGGTTGGCGTGGGGTCAATCTTTACGGTGTGGCTGCCTGCTCCCTCGATCGCTCAGTCGATCGCCCAGCCTTTAGACCAAAACGCCAGCTTCCTGCCTGCGATCGCGCCCAACTTCCTGGAAGCTGAGACAATCAACCGTGCGCTCCCCATTGGCGAACGGGTAGTCCTGATTGAAGACCACGACGAAACGGCGTTGCTGATTTGTGATCTGCTTACCGCTGCCGACTGCCAGGTGGTGTGGATGGTGGATGGTGCCACAGCCCTGAAGCAAATCGAACTCTTGCGTCCGCGTTTGATTATTGCCAATATGCAGCTCCCCGGTTTGCAGAGCGACGAAATCATTCACTTTCTACGTGACCATCCAGCGCTACACGCCACTAAAATCTTGGCGCTCACCGCAAAAGCCTTACCTGAAGACCAAACGATCGAAGGCATTGACGACTATCTCATCAAGCCTGTAGAGCCATATCAATTATTAGATAAGGTAGCCGCACTGGTAGGAAGGGAGTAGGGGGGAGAGGCAGGAGGCAAGGGAGTTGTAAAGCCCTATGGGCATACCAGAAAGGTTTTTAGTTTTTAGAAGGAGGCAGGAGGCAGAGGGCAGAAGGCAGAAGGCAGAAGGCTAATGCACGGTTTGTTGCGCTAACCACCGCCACAGCCGCCACAACCTCCGCCCCCACAGCCGCCTCCGCCTCCGTCACCCCCGCCCCCATCGCCACTGCTCCCCCCATCGCCACAGTTGCCATTGACGCAAGTTGTCCTGCCACGTCCAGTCACAGGAGTGCGCCGCCATAAGTAGAAGAGCCCCAAGGGAACACCAACCCATAAAAGCTGAGGTGTGGAAAACAGCAGCAGCGCTGTCCCTAAGATGCTTAAGATCCAGATTGAGGTTTTGAGGAGAGGCAGCTTCAGGTGTGCCTGATTCAGCCGCCACAGGAGGTAGACTGCCATGATCAAACACAAGGCAATGAGATAACCCACTGGCTTTTGTCGCTGGAGTCCCAGCCCAACTCTGGCAATGCCAAGTCCATACAACCCGATGACGCAGAGCAAACCGCATTGGGTTGCAAGGTGGAAGATCTGTTCCAAGACGGGAGACGATCGCTGAAACTCTTCCCATGATGGGGTGTAATCGCTCTGTAACGGTCTGAGCGTACAGTGCGATCGCATCTGCACCCATTTACTCAGTACAAAGTCTGCCACCATACCCGCGATCGCAGACAGCACAAAGAAGCCCAGGAATTCCCATCCTGGTAGCGTTGTGAATCCTGCTGCCAACCAACTGCTCCCTACCAGGAACAGCCCAAAGAGAATGGCGGCAAAAAGCGGTCCTCCCGATTGGAAGCGTCGATTAAACCGTTGAAACAGTAGGCTGGTGGTCACGATGCAGGCAAAGCTGGTCGTTGCCGTCCATGCATAAAGCGGCAGAAATGTGGCGAGCGAAACGTCGATCGACGAATTTGAGGTGGAGAGTAAAGCCGCGCAAACAGGTGTAGCCCAAAGCGCAAGGCTCATCATAAGGAACGCAGATAACCAGCTCAACCAGCGGCGGCTGTGAAACAACTGACTGGCATCGGGTTTAGGTAAAACCCAGTTTTGCTGAGTGTTGATGCGCCTAAAAGCAAGCTCACGCCCAAAGCGAATACGAGGTGGCGACCAAACATCTGGAGGCGGTGACTGCTGAAAAAACCTTTCGTAACTTGTGAGCGTACCGCTATACCAGTCGTTGAACTTGCCGCGTTCTTGCTGCCCTCCTTTCGTTGGGTTGTGATGCAGTGGCGCTTGCAGAACCTTGGGGCAAAACTCTTCCCAATAAGACTGCGTGTAGAGCAGATGCAAATGCCACGCCTGATCGACCTGATCAGAAGGGGTCACTGGATGCCCTGCAACGATCGCCAAAAACGTAAATTTTTTGTATTCCTCGACTACTCGCTGTGCATAAGCAATCGTCCAGCCGTTCTCGCGCGCTAAGCGGTGGCTGAACGGCAAGTTTGAATCGATGACATCAAGAGAAAACTGCTGGATTCGCTGATAGAGTTCGGCTTGCTGCACATTCATGCGTAAGTCCTGCTTCAAACGAACTGTTTCCAGGGTTGCTACAGGTTGGCGATCGCCTATTCCTGAGAAAAGCAGCACTTTGCGTTTCTTCAAGCAAAAAACTCAATTACTCGCTTCACTCATTACAGTTGTTTCTCATAAATGCGGTAGGTTTTGTAAATTGTGCCGCCAGACGCTTCGATGAGTTTGCGGGAGGGAAAGTTATCTTCATAAACCCAGGAGAGTTCTGCTCGTTTGTAGGGCTTGCCTTTTTGGATACCGCCCTGCATGCCCAGATAAATTAATCCCAATGGCACCATTTTGCGACGAAATTCTGGTAGGGAACAGATGGCAATTACTCGTCCCTGATCAATCTGGCGGCGATACCAAAGAAATTTGAGAATGCCGAGCCAATTGAGTTTGCCATTCACATGCTTAAGGGGAATGTTATAGTCTGGCAATCCCATCCAGAAGCCGATCATTTCACCGTTATATTCGGCGATCGGAAACACATCTGGATCAACCAAACTTTGCAAATCTTTTGCCTCTTCCAAAAACTCTTCCTGTGTACGTGGTGTAGAACTCCAGTTATTTGAAAAGGCTTTCGTAAAGAGGTTATACAAACTAATGCAGTCCTGCTCAAAACCCTCGCCTTTGGTGCGTAAAGGTCGAAACGTCACGCCTGATTTCAACGCAATCCGATAGCCTTTCTCAAATTCTGGTGACAGCGGTTTGTCAAGTGGAAAGTTATACGCATAGGCATCTTTTGCTTTTTGCCAACCATCCTGCTCCACGAATTGCGGATAGTAAGGCGGATTGTAGGGCATCATCATCATCGGTGGCGAGTCAAACCCATCCACCAGAAACAAGCAATTGTTGTGAGTGGAAAGGTCGATCGGTCCCCTTACCCTGGTCATGCCCTGTTCCTGCAACCATTGGCACGCTGCTTCTAGCAACGCCTGTGCTACAGCAAAATCGGGCACGCATTCAAAGTAACCAAAGAGTCCTACTTTTTGACCCTCACGATCGATCAGGCGATCGTTCACCGCTGCCACAATCCGACCAAGAAGTGAGGGGTGTAGCTTGCTTCCGCTTTGCGGTGGAGAGAGGGGTAAGGGGGAAGAGTTTTGAGTTTTGAGTTTTGCTCTCCCACTGCCGACTCCCGACTCCCGACTCCCAACTCCCGACTCCTCTCTCCTCTCTCCTCTCTCCTCACCTTCCATCGCTACAAACTGCTGCAACCGTCCATACTGCAAAAACGGATTTGTGGGTGCCAACTGCTTGGCGATGCTGCTGCGGAGGGGCGGCACCCAGTTGGGATCGTTGGCGTAGACGATCGCGGGCACATCCAAAAACCATTCTTGCTCTACGGCTGATTTCACTGGAATGATGCGGATGTCGGGATTAGCAGGCATAGAGGATTTCACAGACCTTAACCTTATTTTTCTCATCGTGCTCTATAGACACAGGGGTGATCACTCTAATGCAGTGAGCTTTCAATGCTGCACTCACAGGTCGAATTTTACCTGCATCAGAAAGGCTGATATTCTGCCCATGCCACCTTTAAAGAGCACTATATCAGCCTTCCTCACGTTTTAATGCCTGGATTTACGACGTGGAGAGTTTAATCCAGGTAGCCAACGAGTTGAGGGCAGAAGATGTACAATCTCCTTGACATCATCTAAGTAAGGGCATCTGCTGATGTTGCCCTGGGTCAGCGTTTGACAGCGCTCGTTCCATTTTTTAGCAACCGCTTTGTCAGCAAATTTCTGGGTGACTTGTTCAATAATGAGTGCCTTTTTCTCTTGCCAGGGCGCTATTGATGGAAGCTGCTTTGCTTCATAAACGGCATTTTCTAATTCACCTTGATCAAGAAACTCCCGTGCTTTGTGTTCGTGCTGATAAGGCTCGATTGTTTGCACCATCGCGTCTTTTTGCTGTTGCCAGAAAGCATTCTGATTCGTTGCATGAATGTTAAGCTGGTTAACCGCTTGAAGGGCTGTTTTCCAATCATTTTGCTCTAGCGCTTGTTGAGCCACCTGCAAGTGCTGCTCATTGCTTTGCTGGATGGCTCTTTGTTCGGCTTCTTGCTGCTGTACCTGTTCTGACCATTGAGTGATCGCTTGCCGCGTTTCTGGATAGAGCAAACTATCAAACGGGACTTTGTTTGCCTCTGCGATCGCGTCCTCAAACCGATTAGCGACTGCCAACCGTCTAGCCCGATCGAGAAACATGGTTGCTTGCATTTCGTTGCTCTTTTGCACCTGTATTGGATTTTCAACAGGTGGAATGATCTGTTCATCTTGAGTCCGTTTTGGTGGCGTTGGCTGCGTGCTGGATGGCTGCGATCGTTGCAGTATGTCTAGCTTCATCAGCGCGATATAAGCCATGCCAGAAAAGACCGTTAAGCCCATTACAGTCGCAACAACAATCACCACTGCTTGAGTCACACGATTTGGCTGCAACGACTCGGTTGACGGTTCCATCTGAGGACTGACCATAAACGTTTTTTGAGACGATAATTCAGAGATTGATAGCGTTGGAAGCTCGCCTTGAGCTTTGCTAGTTTGAGAGCCAGCAGATTGAGGTTCACTGGTTTGAGAGACGGCGGTAGGAAACACTGATGATTGAGAGCAGTTTGTTGATTTCATAAGAGCGGTTTAGCAACAACGGTTAGTGGCGTACACAACATGCCCGACATCGGGCTGCTTAAATTGATTGCCTTGAAGCACCGCGTTTAACTGGTTAGATCGGGTTCTGGAATCGGGTTCTGATACTTAATCATTTACAAGATCCAATGTCTTGCTTTTATGGCTTTTCTTTCTCCTCCTCACGCTTCTTTTTGTGCTCAGCGAGGTATTTTGTCACAGCCTCCCCAATCTCTTCTTCGAGTGTTTTAGGGCGTTTGCTTTGAGACAGAAAATCTACAATGGTGACGAAAACTAAGCCGGTAAAAATCGCGATCGCAAATGCCATAATTCTTAGCGTCCTTGCATAGAGTCAATGAAGGCTGGCTCAACGTACAGCGTGATGTTCTGACGGCTAATGACGTACACAACTTTGCCGGGAAGCAGCGTTAAGCCTTGTACTGAGCGGGCTGTCCACCAGGAGCCTTGACATTTCACCTGCCCTCTTCTGCCGGGTGCAATGGTTTGAGTGACGATCGCCTCAATGACAGGGTTTGCGTGGCAGGTAGAACCCTTGCTCGTCTGGGCGTGATAGTGGGTTGGTGCTTTGGCTCCAATAAGCGTCTTCACAAAAGCAACCAGGCTAACCATAGTCTTTCTCCTTGTGTCGGTAGTAACGGAACGGTGGCTGTCAGTTGACTCTGATGGCATCTACCGCTCTGTGATGTTTCTACTGTCGCAAGTAGGCTTGTAGCTTTCAATACAGGTAATTCCAGACTATTTTTTCTTCAAAAAAAACCTGAAAATCAGACAAAGTTCAGGAAAGTTCAGGAAAGTTCAGCCTTACACTAGAAGACAGCATCTACTCTAGGGTTTGCAAATGAACGCTGACGAGGCACTCAAGTTTGTTGAGGAGCTACTTTTGGAGCAGGGAAAGCCCCTGAACGATCTCCAGCGCATCATGTTTAGAGGAGCCTGGTATGGCAAAACGTCTAAGGAAATCTACCAGGAATGCTCTAACCGCTGTAGCTATGAGCATTTGATTCAAAACGTTGGTCCGGAGCTGTGGAAGCGCCTTTCGGATGTCGTGGGCGATCGTGTGAGTAAGCGCAACCTGCAAGGACCGATCGAACGTGCGAGAGAAGACCGATCGCAGCTTGAAGCCTCTGTACCGTCGAATGGCTCCGAGCACATGCCGTCAGAGACCTACATGATGGGAGACCTGGAGGAGGGCTTACTTTGGGATGACCCCAAGCCCAAGCGAGAAGACTGGGATAACGTGCCTGAAGTGTCAGCCGTGTTTGGGCGCGATAAAGATGTTCAGCTCTTAGAAGAGCGCATCATTGTCAATGGTTGTCGGTTGGTGGTTGTGTTTGGGACTCCGGGCATTGGTAAAACCACATTGGCGGCTAAATTGGCGCACAAAATCAAACATCAGTTTGACTACTTCATCTGGCGATCGCTCGATCGTCCCCCCACCTTACAGGCATTAACGGCTGATCTCGTGCAGTTTTTGTCCAACGGCGAAGAGACCAGCACAGACCTGTCTCGCTTGCTGTATTACCTGCGAAACCAGCCCTGCCTTATTGTTTTGGATGGTCTGGAAGCAGTACTCAGAGGGGGTGTACACAACGGAGCCTATCAAGATGGCTATGAAGACTACAGCGAACTGCTCAAGCGGGTCGGTCAAACGGGTCCTCAAAGTTGTCTCATTTTGACCAGTTGGGAAAAGCCGAAAGAAATTGCTCGGATGGAGGGTGAAAGCCAACGCGTTTTTGCTCTTAAGCTCGACGGTTTAGGTGAACTGGCAGCACAAGAATTTCTGACCGCGAAAGGTGCCTTTTCCTGTACTGAAAGTGACTGGCGCTTGATTGCCCGTCGCTACGAAGGCAACCCATCAGCGCTAAACGAAATTGCCACCAATGTGCGAGAAGTGTTTGGCGGCAACGTTGAACACTTTTTGGAACACTTGCAGTACGGTACTGCGCTGTTTGAAGACATTCGATCGCTCCTCGATCGCCAGTTCAACCGCCTCTCCGACTTAGAGCGCGACATTGTTGAATGCCTGGTCACTCGCCATGAACCGCTGACCATTCCAGAAATTTTGCAAGCAGTGGCACGCCCCATCTCAATCATCGAGGTGCAGGAGGTGTTGCAGTCCCTATTGCGGCGATCGCTCATTGAAGGCAGCGCTCGCTACTCCCTCCAAACCCTTATGACCGAATACATCACCCACCGCCCGCTGGACTAGGGGCTGTCATCAATTAATACTACACATTAATTGCAGCAAGGGTTTCAGCCCCTAGCCTTGTTCGTTAGGACGGGCGCGACAATGCTGATACCGCTAGGTTTCGAGCTGGATTGATGACGCGCCCTAGGCTTCTATCAACTTAAAAATGGTGAATGCAGGCTGACGCGGGGAGGGAAGGGCAGGTTTAAACCGAACGCGATCGGCTGGAGGCAACGACGTTGGCAAAACCTGCTCCCTACCGAACGATACCTTCTTTCTTGGAAAATCTCTTTAATAGTCAACAACCAGTACACATGCCCCTTCTCTGCCTCCTGCCCTCTGCCCTCTGCCTTCTGCCTTTTGACCTACCCCGATCCATTTCCGAAGCTAGATGCTACAAACGCCAGTATCACTCAAAGCCAGTGGTCAGTTGAGCAAGTGTCCTGATTCTCCTTCCTGGTAGAATAGAGCAACCGTACAATCACAGACATCCCCAGCAACCATTAAGTTCCCGGTTTTTACCAACTAAGCCAACCGCTGTTGCTATTTAACGCATTGAGTAAAGGCTACCCCGTGTTAAACGTTGCTTGCTGGTCGAGTCTTCATCCTCATTTCATCAGAAATTCTACCCACGGGTGTTCCCTAAGGAAGGCTTCTCTCATGTCAGGCTACTCCTACCAAAATTTTCAGTGTGATAAAGAGCTTCTCTATACTCATCTACTCAACCTTCGCAAGCTAGAACATCCTGAGCAGTTGCTCGATCGCCTTCATCGCTTATTTATTGAAGGTAAAGACTACCCTGATCCTGATATTTCAGTAGCACTAAATCGCATTGTGCTTTCAAGTTGGGGGCAGCAAGAATTTAGTCTCATTCTTAATCGCTGCTGTTACATTTTGATGAACTATTGGTGGTCTTACTTGGGGCATCAAGAAACAGCCTTTGAGCTAGTAGAACTGTTCCGCACCGCACCGTCAACTCCTGCTAGTTTCGTCGCCACGCAGCGCCTTCGTGAACTGGTCAAGCTCTTTCACCACAGCGACCAATACGCAGAATTAAAGCACCGAGTTGATGCCGCAGAGACAGTACTGCCACCCGAAACGGATCAAAATCAGCCCATCAAAAGCCTGGTGCCTCGCTATCCTTACCTGTATCCTCATTGCTTAATGAATTGGGACAGTAGTGATTTGGGTCATCAAGTGATGAGCCAACTTCAGGTGAAGAAAGAACAGCAATTTGAGCAAGATTTGCATCGCTACACCACACAGTTGTTGCGTCCCCAGCGCATGACTGAAGCGAAACCTATCCTTGAGATGCGTAATCCCACATTGCTGACGAATCAACAGTTGGAGCTATCCATTCGCAAATTTGCTGGCAAAGCAGAGGGGTCAAAAACCTATCGAGAGCTTGCCCAACAGTTTGTGAGTTCTAGTCGCCAAGCACCTTCGTATCGAGTGGTAAAACAGCAGATGTACGAATACTTAACGACATCAATTCAGCACTCAGCCTGCCCAGATTATGGCAAACATCACTTTAATCGCTGGTTGGTGAATCAGCTAGAGACTACATTGCCACAAAACGATACGCTTCGCCCCAACAGCTTTCTGATGGTGCAAACCTGTGGGCAGTTGATCGATCGCCTCATTGCCAATCCCAAACAGCAGCCCAATCATCATGGGGTCTTTGTCGATTTGACGACGAACCTGGGGGCAACTTTCACGATCGGGCTTTTGCTTAAGATCATGCTGCTTTGCCGTGAAGCAAAATCGAACCTGCTAGCCGTCAAGTCTTACTTAGCCAAGCGCTTTGCGATCGTACTGAAGCACTATGAAACGAAGGTGAGAGGCGAAACCGAATGGCTCGTGGCGTGCCTTGAGAACCTGATGGTAGCGTTTGGCATTCACTTCGGTCAGGCAGACTATTCCTGGGTCAACCTGGTTTAGTTGTTAGTTGTTAGTTGTTGGTTGTTAGTTGTAACGACTCAAAACATTAGCCTTATAGGTTGCTGTATAGGCTTCGCATCAAAGAAAAGCGTTAGCGTGATACACCATCTCTTGAGGCTAAGCTGATGAGTCAATGCAATTAGTTGTTAGTTGCTAAACAGCCTTAAGACATTGCGTGAAAGCATCGTATCGCAGGCACCTTTAAAGACTTACAACTAACAACTAATACCAATTTTGTGTGAACTTGCATAGAAACGTAGGTTGGGTTGAGTAAAACGAAACCCAACAGAGCCCGTCGCTCTAGGGGTTTCACGCTGTTCTACCCAACCTACATTCTGTGCATCTTTAAAGAGAATTGGTATAACAACCAAAAACTATACTCATGCGCTAATGGTTGGTTTGTAAACCAGGTCGCGCACCTTGACCATCGTGGTCACCAGCCGATCGATTTCCTCTTTGGTGTGCAGCGCGTTGACGGTCACGCGAATGCGTGGCTTGGCGATGAACCAGATGGGCGAGACCCAAATGCCGTATTCCATCAGTTCTCTCGCGTAAAGCTTGGGGTTGATTTCGGGTGGCAGGATGACGGGCACGACATTCGTTTCGCCGATCGCCAGAAAGTCGTTGGCTTCCAGGCACGATCGCAGGTAGCGATTGTTCTCCTGAAGCTTCTGGACGCGTTCGGGTTCTCGCTGCACAACGCGAATACTTTCCAATGCCGCAGCAGTCGTTGGCGGCGGGAGGGAAATGGTACCGATCGAGGTGGGCGAAACATCCAGCAAGGGCTTCAATTCTGCCACATGGCTGCTAATGGCGGCTCCGGCTGATGCGGCAAACTTAGAAAAGGTCGTCATGATGAGGGGGACGACTCCACGCTCCAATGTTTGCTGAGGCTTCATCCCAAAATGCTCATAAATGCCGCGACCTGTGGGACCGATCGCGCCGCTGGCATGTGCCTCATCCATCACCAGCACGCTGCCTTCATAGTGACTCATCACATCCAGCATGTCTGGTAGGGGTGCAATGTCGCCATCCATTGAGAACACAGCATCTGAGATGACCATGATGCGATCGTCGGGGCGAGCATAGCGCTGGAGTCGCCGAGCCAGATCTTCGGTATCGCAATGGCGGTAGGCGCGCACCCGCACGCGTGGATTGTGACCAAACAGCTTACCAGAGCGAGTGCCAGAATGCGCTAGGGCTGAGACAATGCAGCCGTGGTTGAGAACATCGGTCAAGATCAGCGTTTCGCGGGTGTGCTGAAAGTTGGGCACTGGAATCGCCAGATGGCAAAAGGCATCAACAAGCGCCTGCATCGCCATCCACGCATTTAAGAAAAGCTGGGTATGGGGCAACTCTTTGAAGGCGGAAATTTCTTGCTCTAGCTGCCGATGTAGATCGATACGACCACTCAAGGCTGAAACTGAGCTGTTGGACGTACCATATTGCAAAATAGCGTCGATCGCCGCTTGCTTCACGGACTCTTCCTGGGTTAACCCCAGCACATCGTTTGTGCAGAAGGTGAGCACCGTCCGCCGCTTACCAGTCGCCTCTTCTTCAATATCAACAACATTGCCCTGCTTTTGATGGCAGATATAAATGTCGGGATCTAGCCCACTCTCGTACCAGCGCTGGATGTACTCCTTGACAACTTGCACAGTAAACTCCTCTCACCTTTTGTAGACAGCCGAATTGCCTCTCGCTCAACAGTATATTTGCCTAGCTAGTGATTGGCTATCCAGCCCGACAGAATTTTGACTGATGTCGGCTCAGAACGGAACAACGAAACGGACTAGAACGGTATTATGCCAACTTATCCGGTTACGGACACGATAATGGTCATTTCTATGCTTGTAAATGGTTAGGTTGAATCTGTGCGATCGGGAACCCACCCACTCGGCTCAGCGTTTGGTTGCTGCATTGCTACAGAGCGATAGACGACTGGACTCAGGGCTTTGTGCCCATTCATGCTGGTTTGACTGGCGCTTTGCTTGAAACGTTCATACTGCCTCACAATCAAGCGCTGTACGGCGATGATAGCGGGATTAATCTCCACATACCGCCGTTGGGGGTTGGCTAAATACTGGCGCTGCTCACTTTCCATCATTTCGATGTCTTGAGCCAGAAACTTCATCAGCACAAAGCGTTCCAACACCCATTGAAGTAGCGGCTCAAGGGGTTTGAGCAGCCATTGGGGTAAGCGAATTTTGAAGAAGAAGAGCGCAAACGATCGACTTTTCACTGGGCTGACGGGAAGCCGCATGAGATAGAGCGCTGACACCCCTTGCAAACTGCTTTGATAGTGGGGGTAGCGATACTGCACGGTGATCGGCAACGTCGTCACCTGATCAGCCCGTTCGCTTAACCCTAAAAATTTTGCCATGTGCCCCTTGTAAGATACCTGATATTCGGCACATACGGCATCCTCCGTTTCGCTCAGGCTGAGCAGGCGTGGGTCAAACCAGCCCTGCAAGTTTTCGTGCAAAAACCCGTGAAAGACATCCATTGAGTTTTCGTTGCAGATGGAGAAGTGCGCGTTGAAATGCCCCGTGACAAAGACTTTGAGCCAACCTGGTTCGGTGTATTCTGGCATGACGGGTGGCTGACGATCGTCTGCAAGGCTGGCATCGCCCGGAAACACCCAGATCAACCCATATTGCTCCTGCACCGGGTAGCTGCGTGCCTGAGCGCAAGGCAGCTTTTGACCTTTGGGCAGGTAAGGCACCTTCACACACTGACCATCGGTATCAAACTCCCAACCGTGGTAGCGACAGGCTAAATGCTGACCCATCACCTTGCCTCGGTGCAGTTCAACGCCCTTGTGTGGGCACGCATCTTCTAGAGCATGGAGCGTTCCTTCAGCGTCTCGATACACCGCGATCGCCTGTTGCCACACGATCGCCTGCATCACCTGTCCTGCTTGCAAGTGCTTTGCCCAGCCGATCGCGTACCAGTGGTTGGGGTTAGTACCAACGTCTCGCACCTCTGCTCGAACGGTGTGACTTTTCAGGGTCGTCGCCAGATCCATGTCCTCTCCTCACGCTAAGTCACTGCACTGCGTGCCATGTACCGATATGCTACGGCACCACGAAACAGGGCATTCACAAAACAGGTTTGCTGACACTCCACCATCAACACGATAACGCTCGCCAATATAGTACGGTTGCGTACCTACAGTAGGCACTGCTCACTAGGGGCTGTCATCAATTAAGACTACACATTGCTTGCAGCAAGGGTTCCAGCCCCTAGCCTGGTGTGTTGGGACGGGCGTGACACTGCTGATATTGCAAGGTTTCGGAGCTAATTGATAACACGCCCTAGCGATCTGGCAATGTCAAGCTTGGAGTGCATGATAGCACTTAATCTTTGTTTACTTTTACAAAAGCGAGTCAGTGCATGAGGCAGGCAGAAGCGTCGTTAACTAGCAAAATCTTAAAATATCCGGTACGCTTCAAGCTGAGGTAGGAGTGAGAAAAGATGCCTGACCCAACAAGAGTCGTTGTAGGACTGGTTTGTTTCGTAATTGCCTTCGTGCTTGCCAGCCTGGTGGAGTACTGGGTACACCGCCTGATGCACGCACCTTATCGGTTGGGTGAGCGGCACCGTGACCATCATCGCCGTAACGAAGGGCAGGGTGTTGTGTGGGAATTTTTGGATTATGTGAAGGGCACCTTTGTGGTGATGTTTCTCTTGTTCTTCTTTTCGCTAGAAGCAGGGCTGGGCTGGTTTTTAGGCGGACTTGCGTTTGCTGCGTTTTCGTCTTACGCACACCAGCTACAGCATGAAAACCCAACCAAATGCTTTTGGATGAAGATGCCGGTGCATTATGTTCACCACAAGTACGGCATGTGGCATCACAACTTTGGGCTGGCGGTAGATTGGTGGGATCACGTCTTTGGCACCTACAAGCTGGTCGATTGGCTCACGGATGAAGAGCTAAGCCAGCCACCACGCGGGTATGCGGAGTTGCGGTGGTGGTAAGGAAGGTTGGGAGTTTTCTGTGCCAAAGCAGAGGGATGAGGGATGAAGGCTAAAGACTAAAGGCTAAGTTTTTATAATTCATACTTCATCCTTTATCCTTTCCTCCTCACTCTCCCTCAATTCCAAAAACTTTCCATTGCTCTTATACGCTCAGGATTTCTCTATGGTATCGTTCCATAACCCGACTATAACTACCCTGGAGGACGCGCTTTGAGTTACTTCCAAGACGCGAAGGCACACTTTGTTGCCAGCCATCAAAATCCCATTAACCAGGCATTGCACCATCTCACAAATTTGCTGGCGATCGCGGCTGTCGTGTTTCTGTTTCTTGACTGGCGGATCACGCTCGTTTGCCTGGTACTGACCCAGGTTTTTGCGCTGGGCGGACATGCGGTGTTTGAAAAAAACGAACCTGCATTCGTCAAATATCCCGGCATTACCATTCTGGCAGCGATGTCGTGGTCGTTTGAGAACTGGTTTGGCTTGCGCCAAGTGCTGGCTTACTTTAACCGCGCCGCCAATGCTGGTCATTAGGTTTAGATGGCACTGCTCAGTCAAGGTTGTTTGTGTTTAAAGCGCTTGTTTCGCTAGCCATTTTGCGATCGTCAAAGCCGCTTCTTGCCTCAGCAGTTTTTGCCCCAGCATTGATGTGAATGGAAAAGTCAATCATCTGATTACTCTTTTCTGATGGAGCGAAGGCACGAAGACAGCAAGGCGGAAGTTCAGCAACCGTAGGGCAGGCATCTTGCCTGCTTGCAGTCGAGACGACTGCACTACGAAAGGATGACTAGATTTACGCCGTAGACTGCTAGCGCGTTTGAATCAACATCGGTTGGTTGCGATCGCAAGCTGGATGCTGTGGTATAGACAACGCTCTCAACGTACGTTCCCCTCAGTGTTTCTTACCCCACACGTTTTTTAACCCCCAAACCGAAAGGAGAAATGCATGTACGAAGGTCTACTGGTTGTGGATGCCGATGCTCATAAGCTAGAGAATCCTCTGGTTTTTCGAGACTATATCGAGCCAGAATACCGCGATCGCATCGGTCTGGTTGTCGATAGCCTGGGCGACCAGCGCGCCAAAGTGATTGATGCGAACCCTGCCACAGGCAAAGCCGATTACCTCCGCATGTTTCCTCAGCCGCAGGGGCTGGGCAAAGGTGGCTTCCGCAATCTGCATCCCGACACCACTCTGGGCGCGATGTTCAACAAAGTGCGCGTTCAGCATATGGATCAGGAAGGGGTCGATGTGCAAGTCATTTACGGCACCCTAAACCTCATTTTTTCTAGCCTGCTGGATAAGGATCTGGCGATCGCGCTCTGCCGTGCCTACAACAGCTACATTGCGGATGACTGTCGGGGGTATGATAACCGTCTCAAGGCGATCGGGGTCGTCCCCCTTCAGGATGTGCAGGCGGCTGTGGCTGAAATGCACCGCTGCGTCAACGAGCTAGGACTGATTGGCGTTGCCGTTGCACCCAACATGCCCGTGCCTCACCCCAAAGCACCGGATGCGTTTCCTGAAATTCGCACCTGCAAGGCAATCAGCCATCCTGATTTTCGCCCCATTCTGCAAGCCGCTGTTGACCTAGACATTGCGCTGGGCATTCATGGTGGACCGGGTTCTTACATGATGGGCGGCATTTCGGATCACATGGAAACGTTTGTGCTGAACCACATTTTTGTGCAGCGCAACCAGCAACAGCACGCTATGACCCGCATGGTATTTGATGGCGCGTTTGAAGAGTTTCCCACTTTGCGCGTTGGCTTCCTGGAAGGCGGCTGCGGCTGGGTGCCTGATCTGGCACATGCGATGCACGAACATTGGGAAAAACGCATTCGTGACTTTGATCCCAAGCATCCTTACCGTCCGTCGTTGATGGATTTCACCAAGCTGATGATCCAAGAGCGCGGCACCCACAACAACACCAACATCATTAGTCAGGCGAAGAACCTGTTTGACCTGATGTGGACGAAGGAAAACGATCCCACCAAGATCGATGACTCCAGCCTCTATGAGCACTACGATCTGCGCCACCGCGATCCCCTGGATTACTTCAAGCGTGGGCAGATCTTCACGTCCTTTGAGTCGGATGATCCTGGTCCGTCCTACCTGCCGATCGGTCTGGGCGAAGCGGGTAAGCACCTGACCTGTTTCTCTGGCGATTATGGTCACTGGGACGGCGTGCTCAAAGACTGCGTGAAAGATGCGGCAACGAGTTCAGACTACGATCGCGACTACCTTGAGCTACTGTTGGGCGGCAATGCTCTGGCACTTTATGGCGATCGCCTCCGTCAATCCCTTCCAGACCATCTGAAAACAAAGCCAAGCTTAACTGGTTTGACCCGCTAGTGGCTGCGGTTTGTGACTGCTGTAACTAGGGGCTGTCATCAATTAAGACTACACATTGCTTGCAGCAAGGGTTCCAGCCCCTAGCCTGGTGTGTTGGGACGGGCGTGACACTGCTGATATTGCAAGGTTTCGGAGCTAATTGATGACACGCCCTAAGGTTTAGGGTTTGAGTTTTGAGTGTTTCGCTTTGGGTGGCTTGCTTGCCGCGTCGAACGACACGCTCAAAACTCTTACTCTATTTAAGGGGCTTGAGAAGAAACGCTAAAAAAATCTCTTAAACTGAGTAGCAACAAACGTTCGGCGATCGCGCTTAACCAGTTATCCCTCAAACGGTGTCACTCCGCGAACTTACAGCGTTTTCCAATTTGCTGAGGTATACCTTACTCCTTTGACTCCTTGACTCCCTGCGTGGATCTGTACTTCAGTTGATTGAAAATTGCTGTATCTCTTTGCTTGGAGTCCTGAATCAAGTGCTCTACTCGCCTGTGACGACGGATGCTGGGGGCTCCTGTTGCTTTTCTAGATTCAAACGCTGCCTTTAAATCGCATTTATCATGGCATCCATTGCCCGCAAAAACTTATTTGAAGACATCCCTCGTTTTTTGGTGGCTCAGGCAGGCATTATGTTTGCGGTTAGCCTGGTCACGATCCAGATTGGCATTCTGAACGGTTTTACCCGATCGACTGGATTGCTCATTGACCAGTCGAGTGCCGATCTCTGGATTGCCTCTCAAGACATGGTGCATTTAGAGGTTACATCACCGTTGCCCCTGGAACAGCTAGTGAAGACGCGAGACATAGAAGGAGTGCAGCGTGCTGAAGCGTTGATGATTCGTGCGGCACTCTGGCGATCGTCTGATCGTCGCATTGCGCCCGTGCGGCTATATGGGTTCGACCCCAACGGTCAGTTGTTCGCAGATTGGAAACTGGCTCAAGGTGAACTGAATGCTTTGAACTCTCCGTATACGATGATGATTGACAAGGCTCAACTGTCTGCAATCAACCTCAAACAGGTGGGAGACGCAGGTACGATCGGCTCACTGCCAGCAAAACTGGTCGGGTTAGTGCAAAACACCCAGTCAATGGCATCAAGCGCGGCGGTCTTTACCTCACTCGAAACAGCCAACGCCTTTTCTACGTCTGGTTTTAGCTCAACAGCAACGATTCGCATTCAAAATGGGGAGGTGGAGGTACTCAATAACGCCGAGGCTGCTCCCGGTCGATCGACCACGAATCCGCCTCCTGCGCCAAAAAAGCTCTCCCTCTCGGACTCGATCAACTTCATTCTGGTACAGGCAAAGCCCGGTCAGGATATGCAAACCCTACGCAAACGCATAGAATCAGCGCTACCCGGCACGCGCGCGTTGTCGAAAGCTGAGATGGCGCAGCAAACCCGTGACTATTGGGAAAAGCGGACAGGGGTTGGCTTCATTTTGGGGTTAGGTGCCACCGTTGGCTTTGTCGTGGGCATGGTGGTCGTCAGCCAGATTCTCTACTCTTCGGTTGCAGACCACATCAAAGAGTACGGCACACTCAAGGCAATGGGAGCTTCAGACTGGATTATTTACCGCGTGATCACAGAGCAAGCCCTATGGATGGCAGTCTTGGGCTATCTGCCCAGTATGGCGCTCTGTCTTGGTCTGGGAACATGGACAATGGCGGCAAAAGGAATCATGATTCTGATCAGCCCGGTTACAGCGACCAGTGTGTTTTGTATTACGGTCGTGATGTGTGTTGGGTCAGCCATGTTCGCGATTCAAAAAGTAACCAGGGTTGACCCTGCGATCGTCTTCAAGGCGTGAGTGGCTCAAGGCATCAATCTCACCCGAAAAGATAGCCGAACGGTACGATGCACGTAAAGCCCTGGTTCGTTAAACTATATGCATCCAGATCGTGTCACTCTAGTCAATCAGGCTGCTGCTGGTACATTTTCGCCTTTTCACCGCTGCATCAAACCCGCATGTCACTGTACCAACCCTCTTATATGTCAACCCCTTTATGTGTTAACCCCTTTAGATGTATAAACCCTTTTAGACTAGAGGAAAGATTTAGGAAAACACTGTTATCCGTGTGAAGTTAGCCTTGCCACCGTGTTCGTGATTCGCTCCGCCTCCCCTTGCTCCTCACTGCTGTGCAATCTAACCTATTAATTAAAGACGTTTAACGAATGACTGCTTCTCAAGTTCATTTTGCCGATTTTATTCAAACTCACGATCGCACTGCGTCTATTCTCGCCGATGCGAAACGGTTAAGCGAGCAGGCGATCGTGGCTGAAGGGATTGAAATGGTGTATCATGCTGGGTCGCAAGATTACCATGTGCTACGCGGGGTCGATTTGACCATCCAGCAGGGCGATATTCACCTCCTGATGGGACCATCGGGGTCTGGCAAAACTACGCTGCTATCCATTCTGGCTGGTATCTTAACGCCAACGGCTGGCAGTGTAAAACTGTTGGGGCGAGAGATTACCCAGATGACGCGAGAGCAACTCGCTCATTTTCGGCTTCAAAACATTGGCTTTATTTTTCAGGGCTTCAACTTATTTCCCGCCCTGACGGCTTCTGAAAATGTGGAAGTGGCACTTAAGGTCAAAGGTATTCGTGGGTCATCTAATCGTCGTCGCATGGCACAGGCACTGCTTACCCAGGTCAAGCTGAGCGATCGCATCAATCATCTGCCGCGCGATCTGTCTGGTGGTCAAAAGCAACGGGTGGCGATCGCCCGTGCCCTGGCAGGTGACCCCCAAATTATTATGGCTGACGAACCCACTGCTGCTCTAGACTCTCATAGCGGGCACGCAGTCATTGAACTGTTACGGCAACTGGCTAAAGAGAGCGATCGCACCGTGCTAATCGTCACCCACGATCCACGCTTGATGGATGTTGCGGATGAAGTGTCTCTCTTGGAAGATGGCATTTTGAAGCGCAACTGAGCCTTGACATTGCAATGTACCTGAACGCTTAGCAAAGCGACGGCGAGCCAATCCTTGAACCCAAAACGGTTCATGTTGTCTAACGACCCGCTTCACCCGCCGCAAACCACCTCTCGAGCTCAACCAATCGTCTTTATACGGTCGGTGTGCAAGCGGATTGTTAGGTGCTAGCTTGCCGTAACGTCAATGATATTAAGTGCATTGTCGAGAACTAGGGTAATTCCATAGGGAGACGGAATTGAATCAACCTGGTAGGAAACCACATGATCCGAGTCTATGAACAGATTGATATGGGAAAGACGCATCTTCGAGTGGAGAGTTTTCGGGTTGATTTCTCCTTCGTCCTCATGATGCCAATCTGCTACGGGTTCTGCCATCCTTTCTGCAACAACATTGCGCAGTGTGGGTTCCATTGATATGAGAAGATTTAGTGTTTCTCCCAGTTCGCTGGAGGCATTTAAGACTTGCTTTTCTGTAGCTAGTTTGTCTTCCTCAAAATACTCCTGAGCAAGAGAAAAGGCAACGCTTCTACCCTCAACTGTGACTGATCCTTCCCACCAAGGTAATGAATCATGGCGATTGAGTACTCCAAAATTCGGGGTTTCTAAAGTTAATATCATGTTCGGTATCTAGATTGGCACATAACAATTTATTACACAGAATTTTTTCGTAGTAATGCCTGAATTGGTACACTATCGAGAATTTCTGTAGAATTCTTACTCGATAGCGAAAATGACCGGGAACTTCCTAAACCATATCCCAATTTACAACTGCTATGCGAGCAGGCAGCTATGCTTAATGTGTTTGAGTATCGGTTATCAAGCGACGATCGCATCTTCATGGACGCTGAGGCTAGCGATCGTCCTAATCCTCTTCTAACGAATCAGCTCGATCGCCAGAGCCTAAACCTGCCTGTTTTACCCAATGGCTGAGCGTACTGCGTGGAATGCCTGTAAATTGCTCAACCTGCCGCAACGTTAAGCCGCGTTGATACATTTTTAGACACAAGCGTTTGATCTCCTTGGAGTAGCCCCTTGCTGTGTAGGTTTCAATAAACTGACGATCGCACGCTTTGCAGCGGTAGTTTTGCTTGCCGCGCCGATGCCCATTTTTGTTCAGTTGCTCTGAGCCACAGTGGGGGCAGTTCATGCGAGTCATATTTTGTGGCGATCGCACCACAGTTATGACTTAAATTGTATACAAAAATAAAATACATTTTTTGTATACAATCTGCAATCGTTCGTTTAAGCTCATCCCCCTCACCCGTTCGCTGCTATCCTCAGCAACAATTTGATGCGAGTCCATTTGCCCATGAAAATTAAAGTGATCAATCCGAATACGACAGCCAGTATGACGGCGAAAATTGGTGCAGCCGCCTGTGCTGTAGCAAGTCCTGGCACCGAGATTGTTGCTTGCCATCCTGAGATGGGTCCGGCGGCGATCGAAGGGCACTACGATGAAGCGTTGAGCGTCATTGGTGTGCTGGATGAAATTCGTAAAGGTGAGGTAGACGGCATGGATGGCTACGTCATTGCCTGTTTCGGCGACCCAGGGCTGTTAGCGGCGCGAGAATTGGCAAAAGCGCCCGTACTTGGTATTGCCGAAGCTGCCATGCACGCTGCCAGCTTTATCACAATGGGCTTTTCTATCGTCACGACCCTGGAACGCACACGGGGCATTGCTCAAGCTCTGGTCGATCGCTATGGTATGACCCGCTTTTGCCGTCAAATTCGCACGATCGATCTGCCTGTGTTGAGTTTAGAAGACGGTACTGAAGCGGAAACGGCTGTTCTTCAGGAATGTCATCGAGCCATGAAAGAGGATGGCTGTGGCGCGATCGTGCTGGGCTGTGGCGGTATGGCAGATCTAGCGGCTCCGTTGAGTCAGCAGTTAGGCATTCCCGTCATTGATGGAGTTGGTGTTGCGGTCAAGTTTGTTGAAGCGCTGGCAGGGCTTGGTTTAGGTACCAGTAAAGTGGGCGAATTAGCCTATCCCACATCGAAACCCTGCCTGGGGATGCTGTCTGCGTTTACCCGCTCAACGTAAAACCTTGAGATCACGCTGTCGAAAACCCGCGATCGCTGTTCAACCACATTGAAGCTTATTCAGAGGGGCGATCGTGTCTCTAGCACTGCCTGAGTGGATAAACCCGCTTGAGTAAATCAAGCTTTTTTAGCAATCTGTCCTTAGATCAGCACTCATGGCAAACGAAGTGTAGTATTCTCGCTTCAGATAACTACAAGGAAAAGTTCGTGGTTCCTCTTCGTGATGATAACCCCACAAGCATTACTCCGATCGTTACTTATGCGTTAATCGCAGCAAACGTTCTGGTGTTTTTTTATGAGTTGAGCCTCTCGCCGCCTCAGCTTGAACAGTTTTTTCGGGTGTGGGCTGTTGTCCCTAGAGAGCTAACCGCCAGTTTTTCTGGGCAGCTTGTAGCTCAACCACTACCAGAGTGGATTACCCTGTTTACGTCTCAGTTTTTGCACGGTGGCTTCTTACATGTTGCTGGTAATATGCTGTTTCTTTGGATTTTTGGCAATAACGTCGAAGATCGCTTAGGGCACATTAAATATTTAATTTTCTATCTTGCCTGTGGTGCTTTGGCAGCACTCACTCAATGGTTTTTCTCCTCTGGATCAGCCATTCCATCGTTGGGGGCGAGTGGGGCGATCGCAGGGGTGATGGGAGCCTATATTCTGCGCTTTCCTAGAGCACAGGTTTTGACGCTCATTCCGCTTGGCTTTTTCTTTTGGACGTTTCGAGTACCCGCCTTTGCCTTTTTAGGTTTCTGGTTTTTGCAACAAGCGCTGTATGGGTTAGCGAGTCTAGAAGCACCCATGAACATCGGTATGGAGAGTGGCGGCGTGGCGTATTGGGCACACGCTGGAGGCTTTGTGTTTGGCGCGATTTTGGGTCCCTTGCTGGGGTTATTTTCAGATGACTCCAAGCCTCAGACATTTTGAGTCACTTTTTTGCTTAATTCACTCTGGCACGAAAGCGAATGAAGCCATAGGAGTTACTCGGTGTTCCTGGTGCAGTGGCATTGGGTAGGGTAGCAGGACTTTTAACCACATTTACAACTACAGCTCCATTGGTATTGGTGGCAGAGCACGCAATTGAAGGGGTGGCACCGGGGTTAAAAAACTCTCCACCATCGACATCTGGCACGTTGGTCAGGTTGGTAGTGGTGGCACCAATGGTGAGGTTGATCCCCGACTCTGGGGAACTGCTAAATGAGTCGGGAATAAAGGTGCTGTTACTCGGCACCAGATCGCACAGATTGATGTTAGTTGCCGCTGCTCCGCCATTGGAGAGGAAGTAAATCGTATATTCCAGCACATCTCCTGGTCGGATGGTGCCGCCGTTAGTTGCTCCTTTCAAATAGGTGCTGATGCCTGTGGTGACATCTACGGGATTGGGCCAGTTGGCGGCGTTATCGTTGGGAGAACCCGGATCATCAACAGTGGTGGTAATGGCAGCACCGTTGTTCGCTGTGATGCGTTTCACCAACACAATTTGGGGAGTTCCACCTGCACCTGTAAAGGGCATCGATACAGTAGCGGGGGTGGGGTCTTCTTTGCCAGCGGCATCGATCGCGGCTACCGAAAAAGTAACTGTAATCGTGCCATCATTCGGGTCAAGTTTTAAGAGCGTAGGGTCATAGTTGGTGATGATTTGTCCCGCTGTCACGGCTGCATTGTTGTAGGTCAGGGTGCCGTTGGTGGGCAGGGCAACGATTTTGAAGCTCTTGCCGCTACCCAACGCCCCATCTTCGGGGTCAGTTCCCGCCAAGGTTGGCACCTGCACAGTCGTGGTGCCGCCTGGGTTGGCTTGAGCCGTTGCATTGATGGGCGTTGTATTGGGAAGTTGTTCAATCCCAAAGTTTTGGTTGCTAATGTTGGTCGTGGTGGTCGTAATGGCAATGTCACCAGGAGTGGTGGTTTCGGTCGTGCCATTTTTGTTTTCGCCTGTGTTGACCCAGTTCGCAGGCAGACTGGGTGCGGCGGGGGCAGTGGCTCCCACGGCTACGGTGGCATCATTCGACAGTCGCAGCGTCACACTGGCATTACCTGGGACGTTGGCCAGGCTGTAAGTGCCATTGGCGGCAACGGTAGCTTTATCGACGACTTTGCCAGCGGTATCGATCGCATAAACCGTCAAATTAGCTGATCCGGCATTGGTGCCTGCATCGCTACCGTTGATGGTAATGCTGCCATCGGCATCGCTAAACACCGTGCCATTGATAGTCACAGGTGTACTACAAACCTGCGTCGAGGTGGCTTGCACGCCGAGGAGGAAACCCACGCGATCGGGACCCGAATCGACAATGACTTCAATCGTGTTCACCCCCACCTGCCAGCCGTTGGTAACGTTAACGTTTTTGAACGAGCCGTAGTCAACCGCGACGGGATTTGCCGCCGGAGTGGGTACGAGATTTTCGACCCCATTCACCTTGATGCTGACAAATTGGTTATCAACCGCCACCCCAACGGGTAAGGAAATGGAGACCGTATTGGCATTACTGGGCAACGTCAGGAAGGAGGTAAATTTCAGTCGCACATCATCCGAGGTGCCTGGTCCAGAGAAACTTGGATTCCCTTCCTGAGTAGTGCCATCCAAGTCAGCATCATTATGAACGCCATTACTGTTTACTGACAGGCGGAAGGGATAGCTAATCCAGCGGGCATTGGCGGGTTCATTTACCCAGGCACCAGGGGCAAGGTTGCCCACCACCACCGCAGGCATAACACCCACCGGACGCGGCGGCGCATAGGGTGTGCCCGGTCCGCTAGCAGGACCCGCAAGCCATTCAGCCGTCCAGTTCAGGTCATTTGCTCCCACTGCCAACTGTCCACCCGCTGCCGTAATGCCTGTGTTCAGAGCCGTTCTGTAGTCAGGGTTGCAGGTGTTAGGGGCAGGGTCAGGCGCGATCGTATACGATTGCCGAATTCCAAAGTTTTGATTGGTGACATTGGCGGTTGTTGTGGTCAGGGCAATATCTCCCAATGTGGCGATCGCGCCATCGATCGTGCCATTCAGGTTTTCGCCCGTATGGAACCAACCCGCTGGAATGCTGGGGGCAGCGGGTGCGGGTGCCCCGATCGTCACAGTGGCATTGTTAGACAGCCGCAGCTTCACACTGGCATTTGGGGGAATGTTGGTAAAGGTATAGGTGCCATCAGCCGCAACGGTGGCTTTATCAATAACATTACCCGCTGTATCGATAGCGTAAATGGTCAGGCTGGTTGATCCGGCATTGGTGCCTGCATCGCTGCCGTTGATGGTCACGTCTGCATCGGCATCGCTAAAGACCCTGCCACTGACGGTAACAGGAGCGGCGGCAGCAGAAAAGGGTAAACTGGCGGTGGCGGTGTTGCTGGACGGTTGACCTGCATTATCGATCGCCTGGAAGGGAATGCCGACTGTCACAGCACCATCAATGGGATCGACGAGCATCCCCGCTAACTGGGCAGTAGTGACGGTCACACCCGCACCCGGAAACGATGCCGACGTGTAGTTGGTGCCATTAATCCTAATGCTGGTGGCATTGCTGGGGAACGCCGTTATTCTGTAGGATGCCACCGTACCATCCGGGTCGGTAGACCCAGTGAAGAGCGTTGAAGCAACAGTAACGGTATTTGTGCCGCCTGGGTTGGTTTGACTGGTCGCTGTGCCACCCACAGCAGTGGGACGTTGCTCAATCCCAAAATTTTGATTCGTGATGTTGGTCGTGGTCGTGGTAACGGCAATGTCACCGGGAGTGATAGTTTCCGTGGTGCCATTTTTGTTTTCGCCTGTGTTGACCCAGTTCGCAGGCAGGCTGGGTGCGGCGGGGGCAGTGGCTCCCACGGCTACCGTGGAGTTGTTGGACAGTCGCAGCGTTACATTGGCATTAGCTGGGACGGTCGTGAGGCTGTAAGTGCCATTCGCCGCTACCGTCGCTTTAGCCACCACATTGCCAGCGGTATCAACGGCATAAACCGTGAGATTAGCTGACCCCGCATTGGTGCCTGCATCGCTACCGTTGATGGTAATACTGCCATCTGCATCGCTAAACACCGTACCACTCACGGTGACAGGCGGAGTTGTAACGGTCAGTGTGGAGCTAGTCGCCGTAGCGTTGTCACCTGCAAACGTTTTTAAGTCTCCTGCTGGAATGTTGTTGACATAACTCCCCGCACTATTCGTTGTGACATTCACCGTCACGGTGCAACCACCTGCCGGGATTTTGAAGCCACTATTGAAGCTGATGGAACCACTTCCAGCGGCTGCGGTGACGGTGTTTCCGGCGATCGCGGTACAACTACCCCCCAATCCGTTCGGGCTACTCACGACTAATCCAGACGGCAACGTATCCGTTAAAGTTTGCAGCGTATAGATGGGAACGGTATTGGTGTTGCCCAGCGTCAGGGTCAGGGTACTGGTTGCGGGTGTCCCACTTACATTGGTCGGGCTAAATGCCTTTGTAATGGTCGGCAAATCTGGTGTTGGGGAACCGCAAGCAGCCAAGTCGGTTATTGTGGCAACAGTGGTCAGTTGCGTGGCGACTTTTGTTGTGGGGTTCAACTCATACGTTCCTGTGCCGGAACTGATATAAACTTTACCGTTCAACGGATCGATCGCCAGACCATTAGCTGCGTTCACTCCTGAAATATTGTTATTGCCATTTACTGGAGTTGCGGTCGCGGTCGTACCAGAAATCGTAATTGAGTAAAACTGAGACGTGCTGGCACTGGTATCTCCCAGTGCATAAAGTGTGCCATCGGTACCGACCGCAAGATCTCCATTTGTAGTACCACTGGAGCCTCCGGGAATACCGCTGATCGTGATTGTAGAGCCTATCTGGCTACCTGTAGCAGGGTTAACCTCAATTAATGTTTTATCATTATAGTAAACGTACAACCTCCCATTGGGAAGAAAGGTAGCACCAACAATAGTTGCGGAGATGTTAGGAAGAGTTCCTGTTAGAGTCGTCAGGCTTTCTGTATTGACGTTATAAACAACGACTTGTCTTGTAGCGCGATTTACAAAAAACACATTACCCGTTGATGGCTGCGTGGCGATTGCATTAATATTGTTACCGCCATTGTAGGTAACAACATCTACATAGCTGTTTGTAAGCCTATTGAAGTAACCAACAAAAGCTGTAGTACCTGTACCATTTCTAGTCGAGTACACCCCGGCACACGCCCCCGCCCAACTGCGCTCTGGGTTGACTGTCACGCCAATGCCAATAGCAGCACTAACTATCAATGCAGAAGTACACAGGGAGCGTCCTTTGCCTGGAATCCGTTTCCGGGCAAGTTGGTTGGTCGCTTTTGATCTTTTAGCTTTCATGGTTAGTTACTAGGCAATTGAGAGGGCTTTTAAAGTCGTTAGTGCTGGTAGTTTTCCCAACTGGATGCTCGTTGGCTCAACGGATTGATTGAATTTGAGTTGCGATCGCAGTTAATGTCGCAGCGTCCAGATAGCAACCTTATTGATTCAGAAGCGTTGCAGAGGAAGGCACTGTACCGGGAATGGGAACTTGAGGAGGAGAGAGTGGAGAAGGGGGCGTATCCAGGGAGGGGGGAGCGAGCGGGCTAGTAGTAGCAACAGTCGGTTGGGTTTCGGGAGTGGGAGCGTTGGTAGCAGTCTGATCAGGGGAATTTTGAGGTTTGGGGATGCGCTGTTGACCAAAGCCGTTAAAGAGTTCGTTGAGTTTGATGGTGATGCCCAAGTAGGGACCACCCGCAGAGCGGGAGTTGCCATCAAAGTCGCGATCGCCCACTCTGCCAAACATGTAGCCCGCCGCCAACCGTAAATTGGGGGTCAGATAATAGCCCACCTCTGCCACCAAACCCGTTTCGCTGTAGCCGACTCCAGGCTGATTGATCCAGCGTGCTTCACCGACCAGATCCCACTGATAGCCAAGGCGGTACGTGGCGCGTGCCTGCCCCAGCGTCACCAGCCCCGAATTGACGAAATCATTTGCGAGATAGGATGTGCTGCTGCGTAGTGCAAATTTGCCGTAGAACTCCCAGCGCCAGTTGGGGGCATAGATGACCTCCGCTGCCAGAACATGATCGACCGATCCGGTGCCCGTGCCAAACAGAATCGTTTCAGGAATGGTCGAGGGATTCTTGCGATACTCGTAACGGAGCAGGGCGTTGAACTTATCGTCGTTCGGGTCGCGGTATGCCAGGCCCAGTTTTAACGTAGCGGTGTCGCCCAGCCCCGCTAGCTTCTGGTTCGCAGCGCTAGCCTGCTGGAAGCGCAATAATGCCGTTAAAGAGGGCGAGATTTTGCCTAAAGCGGCGGCAGAAATGACCGTGTTGCTCCCTTCAGAAGAGGTGCGGTGTTCAAAGCGAGCACTCGCCTGGAATGCAGGATTATCGGTGTAAGCGATGCCTACGCTATAGGTATCGCCCGATTGCAGCCCGACTGAAGCACCTGACTGCCCAGGTGCAAACGGTTGGGCAAATTGGCTTCCGGCAGCCGTTCTACCCAAAAAGTTGCCAAACACATGCTCATACGCCAGATCCATTTTTAGACCGGGTGCCAGAATGATCTGATGACTGATGCCCGCTGTTCCGTACATGGTCATCTCATCAGCATTTCTGAGCAATGAGAGTCGTCCGCTCAGGGTGGTATTGGCTCCAAGCTTGTAGTCTCCAGCAACGCCCAAGCTGGTAATAGACTGTCCGGCAAACTGTCCTCGCGTGTAGAACTGTTGCGCCAACTGGATGTTGATACCGGGCATTGCCTGCCAGTTCAACGCCAGCAGCGTGCGATCGTTATAAATCGCATCAGTCTGAGACGAAAGGGTGGTCTCGTTTTGTGCCAGGAAGGTAAGGCGCGTGTTAAGGGGGACCGTGAGGCGCGATCGCACCTGGTCAGACGTGGTGTTGAACGCAGAGTTCATACGATCAGCGCGATCGCGGTGGAACCAGTCAACGGCTAGTTCTGCTGAGCCAAGCTTTTGCACCACTCCAGCAGAAATGGTAGTGAGTGAGTTGTCTACCCTGGAACCAGGAACCGCTGCTAACCGGGGTGTGAGTAAATCTTCCAGCGTATTGATCGGGCGCGGGGCAATGCCTTTGTTGTCTTCACGGTCATACTGAAAGCGAAGGGCTGTAATGGGAGAAAGCTTGGCAGTAACCTGAGCACCGTAGCGGGTTTGACCCGGCACAAAGCTTATCGTGGCGTTATTAGCAAAGCCCGTTTCAGCCGAGCGAAAGTAGGCACGCCCATGAATACCATTTGCAATCTCTCCTTCCAGTTCTGCCCGGTAGGCAGCACCACTCACTTGACCCAGCGTGTCTGAAAGGTTGCTGGAGTGGGCGTATTCTGCAATCAATCGCCCATTAGAACCCAGAGAAATCAGAGCATCAGCGCCATAAAGTTCAAAATCGCGGTTGCCCTGGTCTTCTTTGAGGTAGGTAGCTCCGATCCAGCTTTCCCGATTCTGTTCTCGCGACAGATGATAGACTGCCCGTCCTGCATAAATGCTGTTATTGGAACCCGGCGTATCGTACTGGTAGGTGACAACAATTCGACGCACCAGGGTTTCACCATCAGTGCCAATGTCGGTACGCAGAATGGGCTGGCGGAACAGCAATGTGCCGCGATCGTAGTCAATGTCGTAATCGGTGCCCCGGTTGAGCGTTTTGCGATCAATAACTGTGCCAGGACGGGTGAGTTCTTCGAGTTCCAGGAAGACGTTTTCGCTGCCTTCCACGAGCAAGCGCCGAGAGACAAAGTAGTAGCCGCTAGTGCCGTCAGGGGCGATCGTGTCTCGCTGAAAGCCCTGGACGTTATTGCCATAAAACCCAGTCAGTTGCAGGTTGCCAAGGTTGTAGTTGACCTTTAAACCGTGGAGTTGGCGGGTAATGGCAGTAAACTCCTGCGATCGTCGCGCAAACTCCTCCGTGTTGTAGTCGCCCCACATGGCATAGTCAATGCCCGCGCCAAGAATCGGCGACGTTCGCTCTACACGCAAATACAGGCTATCGGTAGACGGAGCCAGCACGGTAGACTGAGAGCTGTCGCCATAGGTGGGATAAACCTGGTCACAAGACTGGGTATTGCGGAACAAGCTCGTGGTGCCATCGCACGTTTGGTTCAGATTGCGATGGCTGTTGTAAGCTCCCGTGAATAGCCATTCGCCAATTTTGCCGGTGGCAAAGACCGCACCCCGCACATCAAACTTGTAACGGTTGTCGCGATCGGCAGGTAGAAAATCTCGAAAGCTATCGTAGAAGTTGGTGCCCCGTTTGCCAAAGCGAATATCAATGACTCCTGTGGCGATCGAGGGGCGCAAATTTGTTTCAAACAAAAGCTGGGTAAATGCTTCCAGAGAGCCTGCTACAGCGCGAATGTTTACTGTTCTGGCATTCAAGCTAGAACGCAACGACGCGGTAAACTGCCCCTGAACCGCCTTCACCTGGAATCCCGGCAAATCAGGGCTGACATCTGCGCCCACAAATTCACCTTCAGAGGTGGTCAGCGTGACGATCGTGTCTCGGCTGGAGCGGTTGCCCTTGCTGTCCAGCAATTGCCCTTGAAGGGTGGCGGTCGATCGTCCATCCGCCGGAATTCTTGTCTCGACTGTGCTGAGCGCCATTTGCTGCACGTCACCGCGCACCTGTACTTGCACTGTTGCCAGTGCGCCTGCAACGCCGTTATTGACACTCTGTGCCGTGAGCGTATTTTCGCCTTCCTTCAACGCAACGCCGTACCAAACCTGCGTCACAATTCCGGTTGTTTTGTCCGTTTCTGTACGCCCAATCAGGCTGTCAGAGACCTTCGTACCGTTTACCTGGAGATCTACCTGACTACCCTGGGTGTATTGCAAAATCACCGTCGCAGCAGGGATATCTAGAACCGTCTGCGCTGTCGGTAGCAGGATACGGATTTCATTGGGAGCCAGGGGAGCAGACGAAGGAGAAGCAGAGGCGGCAGGGGAGGCAGGGGATTGAAGGGTGGGATTGGGGGGAGTAGTTTCAGGAGGGGCGATCGGAGAGGGTGCCAGCGTTGGGGCTGATGGAACCGCTTCAGGAGCGGCGATCGGTGCTTGTTGAACGCTTGAACTCGGTACAGCGGATGGTGTAGACGTTGCAGGCTCACTGGCTAGCTTTTCTGCTGTAACCGTTTGAGCAACGTTGACGACTGGCACATTTAAAGTAGGCGTGGCTGCAATCGCTTGAGGTTTGAGGCAGGATAGCAGCAGCAGTTCAGTTGTGAGCGATAGCCCCAGCAAGGAGGCATTCAGGTGACGTTTCTGCGATTTCATGGTTTTGCCCGTTCCCGGAATGAAGGCGTGATCGCAAAATTCATCCGCACCATCCCGCTTGGTTCTAGATGCACCAGGCGAGACTGGCTATTACGTTCACTAAAGTAAAGATTGGGAGCCAGGGTGTACCCTGGAATGCTGCTTAAATCGAGGACACCCGTGCGGTACCCTGGCAGCACATTGGCGACAGAATACAGACCATTCACATCGGTGGTAATACGGTTCCCGTCATCCATGAAGACAACGGCGTTCGGCACTCCTGGTTCTCCAGGCTGCTGTTCACCATCGAAGTTTTTATCGATAAAGACACGACCAAGGATGGTGCCGCAATCCGTGATGATGCCTGACCGAAGCCGAAGCTGATGCACGGCTGGTCCATCTTTCACTGCAAACCCGTTATCAGCTCGCTGTCCCAGGACGATCGCGCTATTGCGCCCTTTCCCACGCACGGCATCGGGTGTCACGACAGCCGCATAGGCAATGTTCAACACCGCACTGGGGTCAGTTGCGCCCTGAGGTAGAGCGGTACCAACGCTAAAGGTGACGGTAGAGCCGTTTTGGGTCGTTGTAATGGGCACAGCCGATCCGCGAAAATCCCCTCGCACAGATTTGGGTAGAAAGCGGAAACCCAATGGCAGTACGTCAGTAACAGTTAAATTATTGATTTCAGCGCTGGCAAGGTTGCGGATGAGGAGGCGGTAGATGACCGTATCACCCGGTTCTGCGGTAGCCCGATCGCCCGTTTTAATAATTTGAATCTCTTGCGCCTGACAAATCCCAGCTCCAAAACTGAGGGCAGCAATCACCAGGCTGTTCTGCTCTGCGTCTTGAATGGTGATGCTGTCGGTAATAGAGGTGTTGTTATTGCCACTGCTAATCGGTTTGCCGTCGATCGCCGTTGCCGTATAAGACACCTGATTGCCATTGCGTGCCCCAATCGTTAGGCGAAATCGGCGTTGCGCGTAAATGGAGTTGCGGGGCGGGTTGATGACTAAGACGTAAGACCGTCCCTGGTTTAGTTGTCCTTTCCCCACATCCAGCATGAAGTTGTAAACGCCGCGATCGCTGTTGGTCAACGAGAAGGGATTGCTGTTTGAGGTATTGGGCGATCGACCTTCAGCAATTCCGTTTCCTGATACATCCGGGACTTCTGTTGGAGTCAGTGAGACCAACCGCCCCAGGTTTACACCAGTCGGGTCTGCTGCATCCGATTCATACAGTGCCATGCTAAAGCCGTTGTAATCGCTCAACGCTTCTCCAGCACAGCCCACAATCCGCCCCAGCGGGTCAACCAGCTTTGGGCTAAACGTGCTCCCAATTTGGTTCGTCACGTTCAGGATTTGCACAGGTTGCGTCAACCCACAATTCTGGCTACTCCCCGTCTGCGGATCGCATAGAGGCAAGTTAATTGCGTCGTACTGGTAAGAGGCTGAATTTTGTAGTCGGATACTGGTTGCCGCAGCACCCGCTTCTGAAGGTGCTGCTTGAACGGTCGTTGCTGATAGCACACTGCCAAAGAGTAAAGCGGCAGCGAGTGGTTGCCAGCCATTGGGAAAGGGTAGGTGTGACATCGATGAACCAAACAAAAACAGACATGCAAATCCCGGCGGAAGGGCATCAAAGCCCTCCGCAAGCCAACATCTTGAAATCGAAACAGAGCCTTATCTAGCAGCCAGTGCAATACCCACGAGGGGTTGACTAGCGCACCTTCACCTGATACTCGGCGCTGATAGGGGCTTTAGCAGCTAACAGACCAGCAAGATTCCAGCGAATGTGGGTGTAAGCTTCGGCAGGTGCAGGACGGGTTTCGACTTTGCCATTCGCTAACGTGACCTTCACGGTAGGTGCTGCAACAAAACTGCGCCCACCGTCAATGCTGTAGATGATTTGAGCGGATCGATTGGAAGCTGCTTGAGCCGATTTCAAGACCAATACAGTGCCCTTTGGAATGGGCTGATTCAGCGTGAGATTTTTAATGGGTCGATCGCTCTCGTTCTTACCCATCAAGCGATATCGCAAGACATCACCTGCTTGTACTGCCAAGGAGTTTCCCCCTTTCCACGAAATAACTTCCTTGCCCTGAGCATCCTTGCTAATGACTTGCTTTTCAGCGATCAGGTTCAGTTGCACCTTTGGATGCTGCATCGCTTTTGCGATCGCTACATCTGAGTGAAATAAGCCTGCGACAACGGGCAATTTGCTGGCAAAGGGAACGGTCAGAATGGCTGCTGCAACTCCCAGACCGATCGCGAACTGACGTTTCATACTTTCAACCTCTTCAAATAGATAAAGTCTTTGGGACGCAAAAGTCTAAAGGCGTAAGGGAGACAGGGTGCAGGGGCAGGAAGCGATTTGATTAATAGCACTACTCAAATTGCCCCTGCGCCTGTCTTAGCCTTCGGAACCCTTAGTTAATCCGGCGGCGGAAGATGAAGGTGCCGCTCGCTCCGGGCTGGACAGCAACGCCCAAGGTGTTGGTGTACCGAGTGACATCTGTTGCCTGCGTTGTTCCCGTTTGATCACCGCTGGGAGCATAGGTAATGGTGCCGGACTGGGCCGTGGTTGAACCCACCACGTTACTGGTATCGATCACCGCATTAGTGTCGTTGTCTCTCGCCCATGTGTTGGTACCCGTGGTGCCATCCTCGGTGATGACAACGCTCCCCGCGTTTAGAGTGACGTTGCCTGCACCTACCGGAGCGATCGAAACATTGGTGTAGGTAATGCGGTACTCAATGAACCGACCAACCCGCAGATTTGCAGGAGTTGGCGTTTGGGTATAAGCCTCAACCACTGTCGTCCCGTCGGTATCCAGGATGCGGGCATCCTTCACCATTCTCAGGAAGCCTGTATAGACGCGATCGATCGTCCGGTTTTGAGTGGGTTCTGCCGTTGCCAGATCGGGTCTACCGTTACCATTCACATCCTGGAAGGCGTAAATGGGGATGGAGAAACCATTGCCCGTATCAGTGGAAAGAGCTGTACCCGCTGGCAAATCTACTGCGACACTGTAGTTCACTGACGTTCCAGCAGTCAGAGTTGGAATGGTAATGGCGCTGCCAGAAGTAAAGACGAAATTGGTGCCGTTATAGGTGTAAACGGCTGTTTGAGCGCCATAGGTCAGTGTGACGGTTGTGTTTACAGGTGGCAGAACTTCGCCCGTACCAGGTGTAAAGTTAGCAGAGTCAGGTACAAGCAGAACATTGCTCAGGGTGCCGGTCGTGGGGTTATTGATCGTATTCAAAAACGTGACTGAATTTGGATCGATCAGTGTAGTAGGAGCGGTGTTTGCCGGAACAGCAGATGACTTGTTGGTAAAGTCATCATTGTTGTTCGTCGGACCGACTGCCCCTGGCTGACCATTGGGACCATTCAGAATCGTGCCTGCTGCGGCAACGGTATACACGTTGCTTTCCCCGCCTGGTCCTGTACCAGTGTTGTTGTTGCCACTGTCTACCCCATCTGTTGTTGGGTTGGCAACGCCATTAGTGGGCGTATTGGAACCTGTTGTACCGTCGTCATTAAAGTTGCTGGGAGCCTGGTCACCCGATTCGTCGTACACCAGAGTGGTGCCACCACCGGATGTTTGACCAAAGACTTGAGCCAGGTTAGCGATCGTTGTTGTCCCTGTTACACCCGTTGTTGTTACCTGGAAGTTAAAGCCAGTAATCGTCGTGCCTGCGGCGATCGGAGTCGTAGTCGCATCGTAGACAAAACCAACGCGCGTAATACCAGATGCTGGTCGAGTCGCTGTCCAGGTCGCATTGTTTGCGGTGGTAGTCGTTGCGTCAGTGGTGTAAACAACTGTCCAAGCAGTTGGAGTGGTAGGAGCTGTAGGAGTTCCTGTTAAGGTTGTTCCGGCTGGAATGGCATCAGAAACCAGGACTCGGTTGGTGCCAATCCCATTGACTGTTGTACCTGTCAGACTTGCAGGGCTAATGCCACTCGTGCCAGCAGGCGCGGTGGCATCTACACGCAGCGATAGACCATAAGTCAGCACATCATCGTTAAGCGCAGTTGTGCCAGAGTCAGTATAAGCAGTGCGGGTTTTAAGAACGGCTGCAAATGCTTGAGGTTGTGAACCTACGAGCACCTGCTGCGTCACACTGGCTTCTCGTTCCCCGTTGCTGGGCGCACCTGCGGCTTCGCCTGCTCCGCCTGCGTTGTCCACCGTCCGAATTTCGCCAGCGGTGGCACCATCAGCAGCATCTGGCTGGTTTTGAGTTCCCGCACTGTTATCATTCGCTCCGGTATCACCCAGTCGTACAGCAATGGTTGCACCTGAAGAAGCCAGGTTTGAAACCGTAACGGGCACTCGCACAATCACTGAACCGCCAGCCGGAACCGAAGCCGTTGTCAACCCTGCTGTGGGAACAGGGTTAAAGGTTGTTCCGCCATCAGTGCTATAGGTTAACGGTCCTGCTGTACCAGGTCCTGTGACGACAGCGGTGCCTGGAATAAAGAATTGGGTCGGATCGTTACCAACGTTTGTAATGCGGTAGTCGTAGTTGATGAGATCGTTTGGCAGTACCGTTCCACCTGTGGTGTCGGTAATTGCCAGAGGCGTTGCCGTCACACCTGCTACTTCTGCCACAGTCACCGTGACCGTATTAGACGTTGCATTGATGGTGGTGCCTGGAGCGTTGGGATCTTCGTAGGTTGCCGTAGCCGTGTTACTAATGGTCGTTCCGGCTGCTGTCCCGTCTGCAAGGGCAGACGTAGATACTGATAACACGCCGCCGACTAAAAGAGTCGTCGCTAACAGTCGGCGATAGGTACAACGAGTTTGTCTTTGCATGGATGTATGAACAATAAGAACTTAGGTAGGTCAGCATTGATGCAGAGTCAATGCACTGAGAAAAATCACCAAGAAAGCCAAATCTGCGCTGCAAAAATCGGGCTTACGGGCAGTAAGTTGCCTGTAAACAAGTTGCCTGTAAATAACAGCGCTAGTAGCCAAATCGCCTGTAACAGATCCGTCTAAAGCGTCTATAGAATGTCTCTTAAACGTTGAGACGCTGGGGCATAGTGCTTAGGTACGAGGTCAATGGCGCGTAGGGCAGTAGATGCGACAGAAACCTCATCCGCACAAGTGTTTTGGTCGAGAGAGCCGTGTTACATGCGTGTGACTGGAACATCCTGGAAATTGAGCTTGGTCAGCGATCGACAATCGTTTGTGTCGGAGGCTATAAACAGATTGTTTCTCAGCAAACCGATAGGGGACAGAGCCGTTTTTCTTATCAAAAACCTGTGGCTCATATGTTTATCCTTCCCCGCACAATATAGAAATTCTCAGTTGAAATACTGAATTTTCTATCTAGAGTGCAGTGTTTCATACGGCACATCTTTCTGTGCAAAGCTGGGAAGCTTGCCTTTAAAAGTATTGCCCGTGAGTTAGAGAAATGTCTCAGTCTAAACACTGAAATTTGTTACTTTAGGCACAGCTCTCTAGAGCACACCCAATTTCAGGTCGTTTACATCTATTCGTTTACATCTACAGAGGTTGGTTAAGAGAGGGTTGGTTTAGGAGTAGAGGAGGGTTGGTTTAGGAGCAGAGCTATAGACGGACGTGTTGTCTTACCAAGTTTCGTTTCAGCCTCTCAGTTAAGGAATGACGAGGGGATGATGCTTGGTCAACGTTGTAAGACGGTATGAATTGAGTTAGAGTCAACCAAGTCGGGCAATTGTCCGATCGAGCGTCTCTGGTCAACTCCATCGGACAGTGAAACAATTTCTGATAAAATCTTATAAAAAGTTAAGAATTAACTGCGATTCCCTCATGAATTTACTAATTGTGGGTGCCACTGGCACGTTAGGAAGACAAATAACCCGGCGCGCACTAGATGAGGGATATCAGGTTCGTTGCCTGGTTCGTAGCGTCAAGAAGGCAGGGTTTTTAAAGGAGTGGGGCGCAGAGTTAGTGCAGGGTGATCTGTGCGTACCAGAAACATTGCCACCCGCCTTGAAAGACGTGGAGGCTGTGATCGATGCTGCAACGGCGCGGGCAACCGATTCACTCAACGTCAAACAGGTTGACTGGGAAGGCAACGTTAACCTCATTCAGGCGGCAAAAGCAGCGAACGTGAAGCGCTTTGTTTTCGTTTCGATTCTGGATGCTGAGAAGTATCCTGATGTTCCATTAATGGAAGTGAAGCGTTGTGCCGAACTCTTTTTAGCAGAGTCAGGGTTGAACTACACCATTCTTCGTCCGTGCGGGTTTTTGCAGGGTCTTATTGGGCAATACGCCATTCCAGTGCTGGAGGGGCAGTCTGTTTGGGTGATGGGTGATACGTCGCCTACCGCTTATATGGATACGCAGGATGTTGCTAAGTTTGCGGTACGATCGCTGACCGTTCCCGAAACGGAAAACAAAACGTTTCCAGTCGTGGGTTCGCGTGCCTGGGGCGCGTATGAAATTATTCGCTTGTGTGAACGACTTTCAGGGCGCGAAGCCAAAATTAGCCGCATGCCGATCGGTCTGATGCGATCGGTGCGACGCATCACGCGGTTTTTTCAATGGACGTGGAATATCTCCGATCGGCTGGCGTTTGCTGAAGTGGTTTCCACCGGAAAGCCTCTCACTGCACCGATGGAGGATGTCTATCAGGTATTTGGGCTAGACCCAAACGAAACAACCACGCTAGAAGCGTATCTGCAAGACTACTTCAGCCGCATTCTTAAAAAGCTGAAAGAGCTTGACTATGAAAAATCTAAGGGGAAGAAGAAGTCAGACAAAAAGCGTACCTATCCCCGCTTTTAGCCTGTCCAGGTAGACTACTTGAACCGCTAAGCGGCTCAAAATGGTATAGTCCCTAATACTCAAGCATTGCCCTTTCGGTGAGTTTGCCCTGTGCCCAAAGCTGGCATTATTTACAACGACATTAAGCCTGTAGCTTGCCGCACTGCCGAGGAACTGAAAGGCAAGCTCGTTGCGTGTGGCTGGGAGGTGTTCCTGGCGACGGGTGCTGGCGGTATTCTGGGCTATTCTGATCCGCAAGGTCCGGTTTGCCATATGCCGATCGACTACTTGAATGCACCTGGATTCGATCGTGACATGATCTTTGCGATCGTGCTGGGCGGCGATGGCACTGTGCTGTCTGCATTTCGGCAGGTTGCTCCCTATGGCATTCCCCTGCTCACTGTGAATACAGGGCACATGGGCTTTCTCACTGAAACGTATTTGAATCAACTGCCCCAAGCGCTGGAGGGCATTTTAGCGGATGAGTATGACATTGAAGAGCGGGCGATGCTGCGAGTGCAGGTGTACCGTGGCGATGCCATGCTGTGGGAAGCGCTGTGTCTGAATGAAATGGTTATCCATCGGGAACCGTTGACCAGCATGTGTCATTTTGAGGTTAAGATCGGCAACCATGCTCCCGTTGATATTGCAGCGGATGGCTTAATTGTCTCAACCCCAACGGGTTCAACGGCTTACTCGCTTTCGGCGGGTGGTCCAGTGGTAACGCCTGGTGTGCCTGTCCTTCAGCTAGTGCCAATCTGCCCTCATTCGCTGGCATCACGAGCGCTGGTTTTTGCTGATACTGAGCGAGTGACTATCTTCCCCGCCACCCCCAACCGTATGGTGATGGTGGTCGATGGCAACGGAGGCTGCTACGTGCTTCCAGAAGATCGGGTGTGCATTGAGCGATCGTCCTATCAGGCTCGCTTCGTACGCTTGCGATCGCCGGAGTTTTTTCACCTGCTGCGCGAAAAACTTGGTTGGGGGTTGCCTCACGTTGCCAAGCCCTCATCCGTCGAACTGCCATAGCCATAAAATCGCAGCAGACGGTGTTTACAGCAGTCAGCGGATGCAGTATGAAGCCACACCAAAGCGAGTTTGTCGTTCGTTATTAGTCCATGCGGTATTCAAGTCTTGTTTGAACGTGCTACAAAGGAAGCATGATTACTAGGTATTCATTCCTAGTGAGATTTCTGCAAACTCAGTTATTCTGTGACTGAATACTGGTTTTAAACGTCTATGAATAGCGTTCTGCCTGACTCAACCCCTTGTGTGCTGCTGGTTGAAACCGATGAATCGTTGGCAAATCATGTCAGCCTTGACTTGAAAGAGTCTGGTTACGATATTGTGATGGCACCCGATGCCATTGGCGGGCTGCGTCAAGCGACAGAGCTACAACCGTCGCTGATTGTAGTCGATCGCATGCTGGCAGGTGAGTCCGGGCTATGGTTTTGTAATCGCCTGCGATCGCTCGGCAACCGCGTTCCTGTCTTGCTGATGATGGCGCGCGATAGCGTAGACGATCGGGTGGCATGTCTGGAAGCGGGTGCGGATGATTACTTCCTCAAACCCTACCGAACAGAGGAATTTTTGAGGCTAGTACGCCTTTATCTACAGCCAGATAATCCTGCCAGTGAACGCTTACGCTTTGGCGACTTGATTTTAGATTTGGTGACTCGTCGTGCGTTGCGGAATGGTCGAGCGATCGATCTCACCATGAAAGAGTTTGAACTGCTCAAGTATCTGATGGAGCATCCTCGTGAAGTGCTGACACGAGAACAAATTCTGGAAAATGTGTGGGGCTATGACTTTGTGGGCGAATCGAACGTCATTGAAGTGTATATCCGCTACTTGCGGCTGAAGATTGAAGACGAAGGCGAGAAACGTCTCATTCAAACGGTGAGAGGTGTCGGCTACGTGATGCGCGAAGCATAAGCTTGAGTGGGGAAACGTGTCGGGAACTCGATCGCGGCTAAATGAGACTAAACAAAAGACGTTCAATCTAGTGCTTTGGTGAACTGCGGAGCTAGCGTGAGATGTTTGCTTACAGCCTAAAGTTTAGTTTGATGTCCAAATCACTTACTGATGACGAGGAACAGACTGTTGAATTGGATGATGAAACAAAGGTTCGATCGGCAGATCCAAACCGCTCGGAAGGCATGGCGGCACGTTACCAGTACTCTCCTTGCCTGTGTTTTACTCGGTTGTTCTTCCTCAGTCCCCGCAGAACCACCTGTCATGAGTATCCCGTCTACAGCATCCCCTTCAAATAACCAAGCAGCTTCTATACCGACGACCAAGGCTGGTCAAAGGCTGCCCCTTTCAGCCCGCATCAATGTTGCCGATCAGGTAATTCAGCTTGAAGTTGCCCGCACTGCTATGCAGCAAGAAATTGGACTGATGTACCGCACGGAGTTGGCAAAAGACCGGGGCATGGTATTTCTGTTTGATCCTCCCCGTCAAACGGCATTTTGGATGAAAAACACGCTGATTCCGTTAGACATAGTTTTTCTGCTCAAAGGTAAGGTGCAGGCGGTTTCTAGCAATGTCCCACCTTGTACGACTGATCCCTGTCCGACCTATGGTCCCGATACTCTGGTAGATCAGGTGATTGAGCTACGCGCTGGACGCGCACTAGAATTGGGGCTGAAGCAAGGCGATCGCGTTGTGCTGCAACCACAGCAGTGAGTAACCACCAACCTTAAGTGACACTGCTGGTAGTACCGCTGCTTGTTTGACGTGCAGGTAATCCTCCCACAGGTAGAGTTTACAACCAAAGATTGTCGTTATCTTGAGCATCTGATGTGAGGCTGTCGGTTACTTGCACATTGTTTAATTGCGGGTTTGATTGTGGCTGAAAGGCTGCTTCAGCAAAAACACCTTTTCAATCGTTTGCTTTTCCTCACGCATTCTGCTTGAACGCGAGCGGCACTGTCCTTTGTCGAAGGTTACCAGGAGTGCAAAGCGCCGAGGCAACCGCATTGTAGGGCGTGGATTTGTTTGACAGTAAAGTTGGCGGTGTGAGCTTGGTGGTGTCTGAGTCTGGTACAAGTCGATTGTCAGGGCAGGGTGTTGAGTAAGAACAGCAGAAGGTAAACGCTCTGGCGCTTCGTTGCGATCGTCCGTTGGCAGCCTACTCCAAATAACTTCAGTAGAAAAGCTGAAAAAAGCTGAAGAAGTTTGCAGATTCGCCGTTCGCTTCTGTAGATTCGCAGATGCCTATTGACCATTTACCTTGCTTAAGTAGCATTAAGGCTTTGGAGTGGCAAGACAGTTTCTTCTGTCGTTTATGTGACGAAACTACATAGTCTGCCCAAACTTATATAGTCAGCTTAAAGACTGGCTGGTAGCCTTCTCAGCCGAGCGTTCCGTAACCCACAATAGTGTTCTAGTTCAGAGGCACACCATGACGGCACCGTCAACCTACACTCGTTTAATTCGGTTTCTACAGGAAGACCTGTCCATCTCGGCTGCCTCGATCGCCATTGCACTGCGCCATCGGGAGCATGACCCCGGTCCTTTACCCATGATTCTTTGGCAGTATGGCTTAGTGACCCTCGAACAGTTAGATCAGATTTATGACTGGCTTGAACAAGCATAAGGCTCGATCGTCCGTTCGATACACCAAAGGTTGGGTGGACTGAAAGGAAAGGACGATCGCTTCAACCTAAGATACGCTATGCACTTACTATTCATTACTCCTAAAGAGAGCGGACTGACACAGTTCGCTCTTTTGTTTTACACCGTCTTGCTATAACTGGTTGTAATACCAGTTTAAACAGACTTCACGACACATCAACCCTCTGTAGGGGCGAACGGCCGTCACTGGCTTCACCTTAAGGCAGGGATACCCCAAATTTCCTCAAACTGGGTGTCTCGTTTGCGCTGTCGCTTGCGAACGGTTTTGACTAGAGCGAACAGACGGTG
>JAHHHL010000020.1 GCA_019359375.1 Lyngbya sp. HA4199-MV5 | reverse complement strand
AGATTGCCGCAGTGGGTTCTGGTATAGTAAACACAACTTTTCAGGGGTGAGATGGACTTTGTTCCGCTCACCCCATTCTTCTATACCTTGTCCCTCTTCCTCCAAATGGCTAAAGTCGAGCTTAGCGATCGCACCAAGACTACGATCGCCCATGTTTTTAAGATAAGCCTGAAAGCAGTTCATAAAGCGTTGCCAGGGCTGAATTGTCCAGTTCGCCTTGATCTTGTGCCAGCAGTGCATCCATCATGCTCGTCACCTGGGCAGAGCCGAACAGGGGAACGCTTGTTTCTCGTCCTGTTTGTAAGACGATATTCATGTCCTTACGATGCAGGTTGAGCTTGAAGCCCGGTTGAAAATTTCGTTCAAGAATGCGCTTGCCGTGAACGTCTAACACGCGGCTTTGGGCAAAACCACCCATCAATGCCTCACGCACTTTGGCAACATCGACACCCGACTTCTTTGCCAGGGTGAGCGCTTCAGCAACCGCCTGTACGGTCATCGCTACAACGATCTGGTTGCAGGCTTTCGTCACCTGTCCGGCACCTGCTTCACCGATGTAAACGATGTTTTTGCCCATTGCTTCAAAAATGGGGCGCGATCGCTCAAACACGGCTTCCTCACCACCGACCATAATCGACAGAGTGCCTTGCTGCGCCCCAATATCTCCCCCCGAAACAGGAGCATCCAACGCATCGATCCCCTTTTCCTTGAGGGCAGTGTAGACCTTACGGGCGGTGGCAGGGGCGATCGTAGACATATCGATGAACGTCAGCCCTGACTTTGCGCCTTCAATCACACCATCGTTGCCCAGTGCCACTGCCTCCACATCTGGCGAATCGGAGACACAGCTAATCACCACATCGACCTGTTCAGCAACCGCTTTGGGCGAATCTGCCAGCGTCGCACCATCAGCTAACAGTTCCTCCATTGCCGGACGGCTGCGGTTATAAACCACCAGAGCATACCCTGCCTTAAGCAAGTTCCGCGCCATCGGCTTGCCCATGATGCCGAGTCCGATAAAGCCAATTCGTTGCATAGGGAGGTGAGGGGTGAGGGGTGAGGAGTGAGGAGGGGTATAGGGTGTGGGGTGTAGGGTGTGGGGTGTAGGGTGTGGAACAAAAACTGCTTATACGCTGTCCCCTATCCCCTATTTAAGCGCTGATAGACGGTTGCTAGCGCATTCGCATCGCCGACGTTACCGGGGAAGAGCACAACGGGCAGGTCTGGAAACTGCGGATGGTTGGAGGGGGTTCGCACCATCGATACGCCTGGGAGGACTTGACCTAACAGACGAGCGGTTCTGAGGGCTAACCCGTTGCTGAGGGTGTCGTTGGAGGTGATGCCGCCTTTGCTGATGAGGAAGCCGATGTCGTCGGGTAAATGACGAATGATATCCATCAACAGGTTCGAGACGGCTTCACCAAAGTCGAGTCGGGTTTGCACATCGTCAAAGGTGAGTTCTTGCCGACTGGTGTAGACGACGGGTGTTTTGCCTGCGGTGTGGGCTGCGTTGATGGCTTGAACGGCTTCGCCAAGGAGAGCCGATCGCGCCTCCTCCATATTCTCCAATAACCGGGCGATCACCAACTCAACGCCCACGATCCCCGGTTGTGCCAGCAATTGTTCTAGCTGTTCGGTTGTTTTTTTAACATGAGAGCCAACAATGATGGCACCGGGCTTACCGTGACGAACGTATTGTGCCATCGCTTCTGGGGCGATCGGCTGGGGAGGCAGCGCTGCCAATGCGGTCAACAAGCTTGCGGCACTGCGAAAGAGAAACCGTTTGCCTTGAGATGCTGCCGCCAGCACATCCACCGCAAAACGATTGAGATCTGCCTGTACCACCGCATCCACTACGCCACATTTGTTGTTGTGCAGTTGCAGCAGGCGATCGAGCACACCCGCCTGGATGTCTTTCAGCAGAAAGCGTTTGACCCGATCGGCAGCAATCTTACCGCCTGTTTTCTCTGCCACATAGTCAGGCAAATAGCTGTGGTGGTAGCCAAACACCGAGTCGCGTGCAAACTCGGTTTCATGCACAGGCGTATCTACCCCATTGACCTTGAGGTAATGAATGCTGTCTTTCGTCGTGCGTCCGCCTTCAAAAAAGGCTGGTGTGAGAAAGTGAGCATCAAACGGACCCAGTTCTTCTGCAATGACATCGGTTTCGATCGGGTAATGTCCGCGCAGGGTGGAATCCGATCGACTGACCACCAAAAAATCATGGATCTGTTCGAGGGCGATCGCGTCCTTCAGGTTACGGCACACCTCTCGCGTCACGGCTGCGGCTTTTTCTGCGGTTAATGCCCGCGTATTCGTCAGCACGAAAAAAATTGGCGCGTCGTCTGCCAACCCCAGCCGCAACGTTTCCACATCCCACTGCATCAACAATAGGCAACTGTGAACCGTTTGCGACCCTGTAGGATCGTCGTCCAGAACAATAATTTTGGGGTTGGTGGTCATGGGTAGCGGATGGTGCGGTTAGTTCATTATGGCGTGAGAGAGGTGTGGGGGATAGGGCGTGGGGTGTGGAGTGTGGGGTGTAGAGCTTGCGGAGTCGCTTGAACGACTGGGACAATCGATCGGCAGAGGACGATCATAAGCCTGTTGGGTCTGCTGGGAGCAACACGTTTGGGTGAGAGCCACCATACAAAGGTATGACGTTTGATTGGGACAAAAACAAAGCAGATAGCAATCTATCCAAGCATGGTATTGGGTTTGAGGAAGCGAAGACGATTTTCGATGATCCGCTCTATGTTGACTTCTACGACCCCGACCACTCTAAGAAGGAAGAGCGGTATCTTAGAATTGGGGTGTCAAATCGAGGGCGGCTGTTGCTGGTTTCGTATAAGGAGAGAAGCAATATTATTCGCCTCATTAGTGCCAGAGAAGTTACCAGAGCTGAGCGGGAAGCCTATGAAGAAGGATAATCCAGACTTGGAAGATGAACTGCGTCCAGAATACGATCTGAAGAGTTTAAGCGTCAGATCGTTGGGTGCTGGACGAAAAAGCTTTGGCGGAACGATCATTCGGCTGGAACCTGATGTAGCAGCGATGTTTCCGAGTGCTGATGCTGTCAACGAAGCACTACGGTTTTTAATGAGAGCGACACGAGAACAGCAGTTTTCTGCATCTACCCCGCATCCTAACAAGCCTGTGGAGAGCGACTAAGGGCTATTTTGTATAGATTGCCTGATCACAGCTATTCCACATCATCGTTTGAGGCAGAGATAGCAAATGACGATCGGCATTTGGGTGTTGGGTGATCAGCTTTGGGCAGAGCAAGCAGCGTTGCAAAGTTGTGTGGAGGAGCGATCGCACACGCCAGTCATTTTGATCGAATCGCTGCATCATGTGCAGGAACGTCCCTATCATCTGCAAAAGCTGGTGCTGGTGTGGTCGGCAATGCGGCACTTCGCGGCAGAACTCAGGCAAGCCGGATGGACTGTCACCTATCAGCAGGCAGAGGACTTTTTAAAGCCCTTAAAAGCCTGGATTGAAACCTATCACATCACGGAACTGAGGGTGATGGTGCCGAACGATCGCCCGTTTGCTCGTTTCATCGAATCCTTCCAGCTCCCTTGCACCGTTACGTTGGTGCCGAACAATCACTTTATCTGGAGTGAGGCAGACTTTCGGAAATGGGCAGGCGATCGCAAACGCCTGGTGATGGAAGACTTCTACCGTGAAGGTCGTCGTCGCTGCAACATTCTGATGGCAGGGAAGCAGCCCGTTGGTGGTCGCTGGAACTTTGACCAGGAAAACCGCAAGCCGCCCAAAGGCAAACTAACGCTACCCGAAGCCCTCTGGTTTGAACCCGATGCCATCACGCAGGAAGTCATTACCTGGGTCAAGCAGAGCGATCGCTTCAAAACGAATCAGCAGTATTGGCAAAGCGAGCCGTTTCAATGGGCAGTCACGCGTGAGCAGGCGCTCCAGGTCTTGCAGTTTTTCATCACCATGCGGCTTTCTGATTTTGGACCTTATCAGGATGCGATGGTGACAGGTGAAGTGACGATGTGGCATGCGATGCTGTCGCCTTACCTTAATCTGGGACTGCTACAGCCGATCGAAGTCATTGAAGCCGCCGAGCAAGCGTACCTCGACCATCAAGACACCTGGAGCCTCAATAGTGTGGAAGGCTTCATTCGGCAGGTGTTGGGCTGGCGAGAGTACATGCACGGCATCTACACCTACATGAGCGACGACTATCCAGAGCGCAATTGGTTTCAGCATACCCAACCGCTCCCTGACTTTTACTGGACGGGCGACACGTCGATGAACTGCCTCCATCAAATTCTCACGCAGGTCAAGGAAACGGGCTATGCCCATCACATTCAACGCCTGATGGTGCTAAACAACTTTGCGCTCATTGCAGGCATTTCACCCCAGGCGATCGAAGATTGGTTCCATGCGGCGTTTGTGGATGCTTACGATTGGGTGATGCAAACGAACGTAATTGGCATGGGGCAATTTGCCGATGGAGGCGTGCTGGCATCCAAACCCTATGCTGCCTCTGCCAACTACATCAACAAAATGAGCAATTATTGTGGCAAGTGCGTCTACAATCCCAGAGCACGTACAGGTGAAAAAGCTTGCCCCTTCAATTTCTTCTACTGGGATTTTCTCGATCGCCACCGTGCCAAACTCACTACCCAGGGACGCATGAGCTTTATCCTCAAAAATCTCGACAAAATGGATTCAGAGGAACTGGAGACGATTCGGCAAGCGGCGATCGCGTGGCATGAAGGGGAACAAAGCGGCAAAAATAAGAGACAACAGTAGAAGTATGAGGTCAGTACCTGGGGTAGGCTGAATGCAAACTACCCTAAACGGGTACCATCAAAATTTCGTTCTCGCGTCAGAATAAGCATAATCCGATCGACCGTTTAAACAAGCATTAAGGGGCGATCGTTCAGCCTAAAGATGCTTCACTTCAACCAGGCAATGGAGGCTTTTAATGGCTTCTCAGCACGAAGAGACTGCTCAACAGAATCAGCCCACGACTCCTGTTCAACAAATGAATGGTCATGCAGAGATCAAACTAACGGCTGTACCCTCCGCACACACGCAAGCATCGGTTCTAGAAAATCTGAAGCAATTAAGGGAAAAGATTGCTCAGGAAGTGAGAGAGTTTGATCAAACAGATTTACCTGAAAACTTACAGACTGAGATCCCCAAAATTGCGGTTTTACTACAAAGAATTGAGCGCTTAGTGTTGGAATCTGAGCATCACAAAAAAATTGCTGGTTTAAATAGTTTGATCTGTTCACTTGAAGTTGCACTATCCTCTTTATTCCAGAAACGACTCAGCAAAGAGTTCACCCGGCAAATCCGACTTGATGTTGAAAAAGAGGTCATCAGGCATGAGCATTCACCAGCCATCGGATTGATCGTCAACCAATTCTTTTACATCTGGCATTCAAAGTCGGTACGGCTCAGCGTGATTTATGGCTTGTCCTGGTCATTCATTATTATCTTTGGCGGACTTTTTTCACTGGCGCTCATTCAATATGCCGCCTATAGTTCTAATGCTGATACTAGGGCAGTTGAAGCTGCCATTGATAAAAAGAATAAAGAAGTCGAAGAGCTTCGCACCCAAATAGAAACGCTAAGATCGCAAAAATCGTCTTCTATACTGTTGAATGCTGATAAGGTTGGAGTGACATCAGACCGCATCTTTGTTGCTAATGCTGCCACCATAACCGATCTGGAGCGAAGAGCGAGAGAGGCACAGGCGGATGCTCTGAGGATTGAAAGTCAGCAAGAAATTTCTCAGGTTACAAGACACCCTTCTTTATTACAAAACATCCTATCTAGCATCGATCTTGGAGTCTCAAAAACGCTTAGTCAAATCCTTTGGGTGGCAGCCGCAGGGACGTTAGGCAGTATTGTGAGCATTCTGATTCGTGTGATTGGTAAATCGTATGATCAAGAGGCGTATTGCGATCGGCTAACCCCTATCTTCATTGGCTTTTTCAAACCTGTTATTGGTGCGTCTTTTGGCGTTCTGTTCTTGTCATTTATCAACTCCGGTGTTGTCAGCACACCGCTTATCCCTGAAACGAGTAAGTCTCCTAATGCGGATGCTACTATCAAAGCGTCTGACAATCCGGAGACGAAAGCTGCTTTTTTTCTCTTCTCCGTAGCGTTTGTGGTTGGCTTCAGTGAACGGCTAGCGAAAGATACCATTACCAAACTAGAGGGTGGTAGTCAGGACGATAAAGAAGAATGCAAACCTGGCAACTCCCGTATTGTCATCATTCGCTCCAGTAAATCAGCAACCTGGAAGGGGCATAACCGACGAGGCGATGAACCTGACCAAACAGTTGCCTCCATCAAAGAAGACGAAAACGTTTAATACCAATTCCATGTGAACGTGCATAGAGATGTAGGTTGAGTTGAGTCAAACGTAGCTTGCTTCCCGCAGGGTAACCCAACAAAATTAGTCGCTCGTTGGGTTTCCCCTGTTCTACCCAACCTGCATTCTGTGCATCTTTAAAGAGAGTTGGTATAAGCTTAAAAAGCGTTTTATGTACTGCTCCTTCTAGTCTTCCTAAGTTGAACCTGAAACGAATTTGGGTTTGCTTTACACGCTTTAATAATGTTGTTCAATCTGGCTGGCACCTTCCCAATCTGGCTAATTTGGCTGTTGAGAATTTGAAATTCCTCATAGGTGTATTTTGCTTGAATGCCATTAATGATGCAGGTACAAACTACACGCGCTTGATTGCCTCGTCCGGCAGTACAGTCTTCAACATATTGAGCCACAACTTTTTTGGGATACGATGCCTGTGCATTAGCTGCTAGCGTTGTCGTTGCCAGGAAGAGCGCGGTTATAAAAGAGATAGGAAATAAGTGCATATTTAAAACAACCTCATTATAGAGAACAGAATAGGGAACAGATCTTATACCAGGCACTTGACACTGCGTTAGCTAAAAAAGTTCCAGCAAAGCAAATTTTAACAGTTTGTTTTAACAAACAATGTATTCTTAATCAGACTGTGAGCAAAGAAAATGTTGTGCATCGTTGGCAGGTTTGCAGTAGTTATTTATCCCTCAACCTACAGCGGTATTTAGAGGGTGTCTGAAAAGTGTCAAAGCAGTTGGTAATGGATCGAAAGGCAGAGGTTACGGTGAGTCATGCTGGCTTAACGTCGTGAACGATCCGTTTCATCCGCTCCTCATCCGCTGCTGACCATGCTTTTCAAACATCCTCTGAGCATATTTGACACTTGCTTGAGCACGTTTGATCTTTGGCTTGGGCAATGAGTGTTACTCATACAGACTTGACGGGAATACTGAGCGTGAATTGATGCTAAATGGCTCTCCTCTCGATCGAGCTTCACAGTTGTCCCAGGCAGACACAATTCCACGCGGCGGTTTCTTTTTTGGCGACTTGATCGCCATTTTTACTAATGGGTGTCGCTCTATCACCGCTGAATCTGGGCAGTTTAAGATCTGACCGCAAATGGCTTAACCTTTTATACTTCAGATTTTGCTCACATGGATTCGCTAGCCTTTTCCAATCGATCCAACAAAATTCTGCTTGTTTTTGCGATCGCGCTTGTCTACTATTTCACGGCGAAACTTGGGCAATATCTTGCGATTCCGCCTGGATTTATTACCCCTGTCTACCCCCCTTCTGGCATTGCACTTGCCGCCATATTGCTTGTGGGTTATCGAGCCTGGTTGGGTATTTGGCTTGGAGCGGTTGTAGCGGCAACGTGGCCTCTGTGGGCAAATACAGGCATTCTATCAATGTCGATCGCGTCCGGGGTTGGCATTGCTACAGGCTCAGTGTTACAGGCGTTGGTGGGTGCGTTTCTCATCAAACGCTTCATCGGGTCTTACCAAGCGTTTACCAATGCACCAAACGTCACTAAATTTACGGGTATTGAGCTTTTAAGCTGCATGGTGAGTCCGACGTTTGGTGCGACGACCATGCACTTTTGTGGCTTCATTGAGAGCAAAAACTACATCGTTAGCTGGTTAACGTTCTGGCTGGGCGATACTATTGGCGTTCTGGTTGTTGTCCCCCTGTTGTTGTTTTGGGTGGAGCATTGGTTGATCAAGCGAAACGATGCAGCCAATCAAACAACCGCTACGGCACGGCAGCCCGCACCGCCTCGATCGCCTCCGTTCACCCTGGAATTTATCATCTGGGCTTGCGTTCTATTAAGTGTAGCGACCGTTGCGTTTGGCTTTGGCTATCCGGTTGAATACTTGCTCATCCCCTTGCTAGTGTGGTCAGCCTTTCGGTCTGAGCAACGGTTTATTGCGATCGCGATCGTGTTGGTTTCGGCGCTGGCGATCGCGGGTGCTATCCGAGGCACGAGTTCATTCAATCGCAGCACCCTGAATGAATCCCTGCTGCTTTTGCAAGCCTTTATTGGCACCGTCACCGTGACAACCCTGATCCTTTCAGCCGTCATTATTGAGCGCGAACAGGTAAAAGCACGGCTAGAGCGAGCCAATGAAGAGCTAGAGTTTAAAGTGGAGGAACGGACAGCCGCCTTGAAGCAATCGAAAGAAACGGCTGAGGTTGCGAGTCGTGCCAAGAGTGACTTTCTGGCAAACATGAGCCATGAGCTTCGCACGCCGCTGAACGGCATTCTGGGCTATGCCCAAATCCTGAGTCGCGCTCAAAGTTGGGGCGAAAAAGAGCGCAAGGGGGTCAATATTGTCTATCAGTGTGGCTCCCACTTGTTAACGCTGATTAATGACATTTTGGATATTTCCAAAATTGAGGCACGCAAGCTGGAATTAGACCCTCATAAGGTGCATCTGCCTGCATTGTTACTGGGCATTGCTGAGATTTTGAGCATTCGCGCTGAGCAAAAAGGCATTGATTTTGTGTATCTACCTGATGTCAACCTTCCAGAAGGCATTGAAGTGGATGAGAAACGGATACGGCAGGTGTTGATCAATCTACTGGGCAATGCCGTCAAATTTACAGATGAGGGCATGGTCACGTTTAAGGTTGAACGGCTTGATTACGGTTCTCTCGTTGATCGATCGCCTTCTGAACCGTCAACCATCACTCTTCGGTTCCAGATCACCGATACGGGGATTGGGATGAGCCCTGAAGCATTAGAAAAAATCTTTCAACCCTTTGAACAGGTCAGCGACCAAAAACGAAATGCTGAAGGTACCGGGTTAGGTCTGGCGATTAGTCAGACGATCGTGCAACTGATGGGCAGTCACATTCAGGTGCAAAGTCAGTCTGGTGTGGGCAGTACCTTTTTCTTTGACGTGGCACTGCCGATCGCCACCGAATGGCAACAGGCGACAAACAATCCCGCCGAAGAGCAACTGATGGGTTATCAAGGAGAGCGGCAAACCCTACTGATCGTTGACGACAAATGGGAAAATCGCTCCGTGATTGTCAACTTACTGGAACCATTGGGCTTCACCGTGGTCGAAGCAGAAGACGGTCAGGATGGATTGACGAAAGCCATGCAAATCAGACCGAATCTCATCATCACCGATATTCTGATGCCCGTGATGGATGGCTACCAATTACTGCAACAGATTCGACAGTCTGAACAGCTTAAAACGGTGCCTGTCATTGTTTCCTCAGCGTCAGTTTCTAGCATGGATCAAAAGCAGAGCTTAGATGCGGGCGGCGATGATTTTCTGTCTAAACCTATGCAGGCAGATGGCTTGTTTCAAATGCTTCGCAAACACTTGCAGCTAACCTGGATTTATCAATCGGCTTCAGGCTATGGACAGAGGCAAGCATCCATGCCTTCATTAAACAAGCTCACTCCATCCATACCCCTGACGATGCCACCATCAGCCGATCTAGAGCAGTTGCTTCAGTTAGCCCAACAGGGGCGATTGAAAAAACTAACCGAGGTCGCGCTTGGTTTGGCACACCAGAATCCTGCATATATGCCTCTGACCCAGCAATTGCTTGAGTTGAGCAAGAGCTTTCAGGTTGCCAAACTGGAGGCGTTGATGCAGCAATTACTCGATGAAAGTACGCGTGCTGGAAGAGGTTGATCATGCAAGAAACTCCGTTAATTTTAGTGGTCGATGACACTCCAGCAAACCTGGCGGTGCTGGCAGAAGCGTTGGGTGACGCTGGCTTTGAGGTGGCGATCGCTACAGATGGAGAACGCGCCATCAAACAAGCCACCATGAGCCAGCCAGATTTAATTCTGCTGGATGTGATGATGCCGGGTATTGATGGCTTTGAAACCTGTCGTCGCCTCAAAGACTCTGCGTCAACCTGCGACATTCCGATTATTTTCATGACTGCCCTGTCGGATACTACCGATAAAGTGAGAGGCTTCAATCTCGGTGCGGTGGATTACGTCACCAAGCCTTTTCAAGAGGCAGAATTACTTGCCCGTGTCACCACTCAATTGAAATTGCGTCACCTGCATCAAACCTTAGAGCAACAGGTCGAACAACGCACTGCCGCACTCCAAACGGCTCTGGAACAAGTGCAGCAGTCGCAGGTGCAGTTAGTGCAATCAGAAAAGATGGCAGTGTTGGGGCAACTGGTAGCTGGGGTTGCCCACGAAATTAATAATCCCGTGAACTTCATTCATGGCAACCTTGCCCATGTGCAGGACTATGCCGACGATGTTTTATCGTTTATCGAGTTGTATCAACAGCATAGTGCTACGGCGGCTCCGGAGCTTCAAATGGCTGCCGCCAAACTTGATTTAGCGTTTATTCAAGAAGATTTGCCCAAAACCCTCTCGTCAATGAAGATGGGTACTCAGCGCATTTGCGAAATTGTACGATCGCTCCGCAACTTTTCTCGTCTGGATGAAGCCGACTGTAAAGCGGTCGATCTCCATGAAGGCATCAACAGCACGCTGTTAATTTTGCAACACCGATTCAAAAGCACCCCTGATCATCCAGAAATCCAGATCAGGCGAGAATACGGTCAGTTGCCACCTGTAGAATGCTATGCCGGATCGTTGAATCAGGTGTTTATGAATATTCTGGCAAATGCCATTGATGCCCTGGAAGAACTGAGCGCTAAACGACCCTATCAAGAAAACCAAAAGCATCCGAGTCAGATTACAATTCGGACAACGGCAATGGATGATCAATGGGTACAAATTGCGATCGTGGATAACGGTGCTGGTATTCCCAAAGAACTGCAAACGCGGATCTTTGAGCCATTCTTTACAACCAAAGCCATTGGCAAAGGCACGGGCATGGGCATGTCCATTAGCCATCAAATTATTACCGAAAAACATCAGGGTAAAGTCGCCTGTCTCTCGACACCGGGTCAAGGCACAGAATTTATTATTCAAATTCCCATACGGCAACAAACTCAGGACGAGTCAGGGCGCTAGGGGCTGTTATCAATGACGACTACACATGGCTTGCAGCAAGAGTTTCAGCCCTTGGTCTCGTATGTTGGGACGGGCGCAATCATGCTGATACCGCAAGATTTTGGAGCTGAATTGATGACGTGCCCTAGCAGAAAAATCGGTCGATCGAGGATTTGTACGAGAGCCTCTGGTGCAGAAACCAATCCTCGGCTAAAATGGAACGCATGCACTAATCTAAAGGTTGGTCGTTATGAATCTTTTTCGGCGAGTATGGGACTCATTTGGGTTTGAGGATCGCTACGACGAAACCGAGTATGAGTACGAGTATGAGGAGGAAGGCACCCCTTCCTATTACGCCTCGGAGGAATATAACGCGGCACAGCAAGCTGTTCCCCCTGCCAGTAACGTTGTTGGTATGCCCAACCGGAAGATGGCGCATACCGAAATGTTTCTCATGGAGCCTCGATCGTTTGAAGAAATGCCCCAGGCAGTCACAGCTCTGCGCGAACGGCGATCGATTATCCTCAACCTGAGCTTAATGGATGCTGATGCCGCCCAACGCTGCGTTGATTTTGTGGCAGGTGCAGCCTTTGCCATTGATGGGCATCAGGAACGCATTGGCGAACATATTTTTCTCTTCACGCCCAGCTTTGTGCAAATCAGCAGCTATCCTACGGGCATGCAACCCGTGATACCACAGCAGCGGATGCCCATGCCGACGACTCAAACCACCCCACCTGCGCCAGCATGGGGAAACATGACCCAGATGAGCTAACGCAGTCTGAGGAAATTTCTTTGATGGGTTTTCTGACGTGGCTGCTAAATAGGTGGAACAGGTAAAACCGCCGTAGGATGAGCTAGCGCTAGTGCAAACGATGAAAGTCTTAAAATTGGTACATCAGGGTTTTACCCAACCCATCCCCCGTTTGCTTACGGTTGGCAATCTAAAGTCTAACTGGAGTTACCTTCGTTGCTGAACCCAAGCTGCTATTCGCTCACCTTCTTTTAAGTTCTCCCTCTCGTAATAAAATACAAGACCTTCTCGCACAGTGACACTTTCAGCCACAATATAAAAAGGCAGCTTGACGATACTGCAACTTGTTCCAGCCTCTATACAATACACGATGTCTTCTGGTTCCAGAGCGATAAGCTTTCGTATTGATTCAATTTCATGAGTACTAACTCTGCGAAAGTTTGGAGAATTAAAGTCCGATGGTAGCGAAATGTATGAAACCGCTCTGAACTCTACCTCGACTTCGTGGTAATAGCAGAAATCGAAGCTACCAGTTACTAATAAATTGGCACTATCGTAAGACTGAATACGAAAATCAGTTGTGTTTGTCGTCTCTACAATTTCATTTATCCGGTTAAATTCGCTCATATCTTGTTTCGGTAAATAGCTTAATGATTTGTCTGAACATTTTTAGATAGGCTATCTTGCAAACTTTCAAGCATTTTAGTTAAGAAAGCCTTCAATGCCTTTGATATGAAATTTTACATCTCGACAAAATTTATCAGAAATATTTTCCATAAGTGCAGAAACTATTTTTTGCAGCATTAACCACTCGATAACCCCTTCTTCAAACTGAAGGATATATGTGTCGTTTTCACTATAGTAAAGGTCCCAAACAGTGCCCTCAATCTCAATTTGACCTTCACCTTGCCCATAGTTCAGTGGCTTACCGTTTAAAGTGGAAGGTATAAGTTTTGGAAGGTCTTCCATTGAACAAATATCTAGGTCATCACAACCCTCAATAATGATCTTCATACGGTTTGGAGTCAGGGTTGTTTCATTCTAGCGAGCAAGTGTGATTGGCAACGGATTCGTAGCGGATGAGACGGATAAATGATCTGGATAAATGAGCTGTAAATCGCGAATGAAGACATCTGTTTCATCCGTTTGCTATCTGTTGCCAGCGTTCTAGTAGCAGAATGAAATAGCCCTGGGTTTGGAGTACTTTGCCTCAAGCCGATCGTTCCCTGAAGCAGAAGTTCTGCGTGTTGTCTCGATTAAGGCTACAGAAATGGGCATCCTGAGGCAGTGACTGTTACAGAAGTGTGCGCTAGAGGGGAGCGATCGACCATGAATCAGCCAGCGATGCCTGTGCGTGAGAGCATTCGCGCGAAGCTGAAACAGATTTGGGGGTATGACGATTTTCGATCGCCGCAGGGAGAAATCGTCCAATGCCTGCTCGAACAACGGGATGCGCTGATCATCATGCCCACGGGCGGTGGCAAATCCATCTGCTTTCAATTGCCAGCATTAATGCAAACAGGGTTGACGATCGTCGTTTCGCCTCTGGTCGCGTTGATGGAGAATCAAGTGCAGGAACTTCGTCAGCGTCGTTTACCAGCCGCTTTACTGCACAGCGAATTGTCGAAACAGCAGCGCAAGCAAACGCTCTGGGCATTGGAGAATCAGAGCTTGCGGTTGCTCTACCTTTCGCCGGAAACACTACTGAGTGAGCCTGTCTGGGAGCGGTTGTGTCAACCAGATCTCAAGATCAACAGCCTCATTTTGGATGAAGCCCATTGCCTGGTGCAGTGGGGCGATACCTTCCGTCCCGCATATTATCGGCTAGGGATGGTGCGGTCAGCGTTGTTGAAGTCTAAGCCAAAAGGGACGAAGATCGCGATCGCTGCCTTCACTGCCACAGCAAATCCTGACGCACAGCAAACCATCCAGCGAGTGCTGCAACTCCAGCAGCCAGAGGTGTTTCGGCTCAACCCCTATCGCGCCAATTTGCACCTCAACGTGCAGGTAGTCTGGACACCGAGACAGCGACGACAACAGCTCCTCAAATTCATTCAAACGAAGCGAGAACAGGCAGGACTGGTCTACGTCCGCACGCGTCGGGATGGGGAAGCATTGGCAGCATGGCTTTTGCAGCAAGGCTTTCAGACAGCGGCATACCATGCAGGGCTAAGTCCCGATGAGCGACGGCAGATTGAAAAAGCCTGGTTGGGCTGCTCTACGCAGTTTGTGGTTTGTACGTGCGCGTTCGGCATGGGCATCGATAAGCCAGATTGTCGATGGGTGGTGCATTTTCACTCGCCGCTGTTGCTATCGGAATACGTGCAGGAAGTGGGACGCGCCGGACGAGATGGCAAACCAGCGATCGCCCTGACGTTGATTAGCGAAACAACGGGCTGGCTTGACCCAGAGGACAAACAGCGACGACAGTTTTTTATCCAACAGGCAAACAAGCAGCAGCGATCGGCGCAGGCACTCACCCACCAATTGCCTCCTCAAGGAAACGTCACCAGTGTTAGTAGACAATTTAAGAATGGCGCGATCGCCCTTTCCCTGCTCAACAGCACCGGACAACTCGACTGGTCAGATCCCTTCCATTACGTGATGCAGCCCGGAAACCTCCAGCAGGCAGGACAATCAAACGTCCAGGCTGCCAAACAGATGACCCATTACCTGAAGACAAAAGACTGTCGCTGGCGTTTTTTGCTGAATGCATTTGGATTTAATTCAGAGGCGCTGAATCGCTGTGGGCACTGCGATCGGTGCGATCGCTCAAAGATGTAGACCTCCGATTTTTTCAAAAATGGGAGATCTGAACCATTCAGGCAGCACGTTGTTTCATCAAGGCTTTCCGTGCCAAGACCAGGAGAACCCCGATCGCGGTGAAGATGGCTGCCAGGATATGGCTTTCTTTAGACGCAAAGGCGATGAGCACCACGTTAGAAACCAGCGCCAGGATTGGGACGATCGCAGGTACGCGAAAGCCGTCTGCATTCCCTTCGCGGCGTTTGATGATGAGCAGCGATAGATTGACCAAGCAGAACATGGCGAGAATGAGCGTCGCGGTGGTGCCTGCCAAAAATTGCAGAGTGCCTGACAGAGCCAGAAAAATGGCGATCGGCAGAATGACCACAATCGTGCGGTAGGGCGTGGCGCGTGTTGCATGGAGTTTGCTAAACCAGGCAGGCAGCAATCCATCGCGTGACATCCCAAAAAGTAACCGCGAAGCCGTAATAAAGTTGAGGAGCGCCGTATTCAGCACCGCAAAAAGGGCGATGAAGGTAAACACTACGCCTGGAAAATTGGGTTGGGCGCGACGTACCACATCCAGCAGCGGCGCGCCAGAGGCAGACAGATCGGCAGGGCTTAGAACTTGGGTTGCCAGCCAGGACACCAGGATATAGATGACTCCAGCAATCCCAAGCGCCAACAAAATGGCTCTGGGTACATTGCGCTCAGGATCTTTGACTTCTTCCGCCACATTCACAATGTCTTCAAAGCCAATGAAGGCGTAGAACGCAAGGGCTGCTCCTTGAAAAACAGCAACCCAACCGAAGGTCTGGGCACTGATGGCAGGAGCCACTCCAGCGACAGCAGTGCTACCCCCACTGATAAAGAGCGCTGACACAATGATCACGACCAGCAGCCCTGAAACCTCAAGCGTGGTACAAAAAATATTGAGGCTGGATGATTCCTGCATGCCTCGAAAGTTGATGAACGCCAGACCACAAAATAGCGCCAAGACCACTAACCAGGTTGGAAAGATGGGTGCAAAGGTAGTCAAATAGCCTGCAAACGCTTTGGAAAGGGTTGCCATTGAAACAATGCAGGTGCAAAACATAAGCCAACCGACAATAACGGAGAGCCAGTCAGTGCGAAAGGCTCGATGCACAAAGCACGCTACACCGCCACTCAGGGGGAATCGGCTCCCCAGTTCGGCATAGCTGAGGGCTGTGAGAGCCGCAACCGTCATGGCAACCAGAAACGATGCCCACACAAAGGCACCTGCCAGTCCAGCAATTTTGCCCACGACAGCATAAATGCCCGCGCCGAGAATATCACCCACGCCATAAATGACAAGCGTGGGCAGACCAAACACCCGCTTTAAAGAATCTGCTTCTTGAGTATCCATACGTGTTTGTTCAGTTGATTGATCCAATTATCATATTGAGTGAGCGACAGTATCTCAACGTTTAACAGCAACTAAGCACTGAAGTATCGCCGTTAGCAAAGGTTCTTAACCGGGTGGTCGTTAAACGGCTAGTCAACCTCAGACGCAAAGGCTTCTTCTAAATCAGGTTCTCTTTCAGATTTCGGCTCTTTGCCGTCTAGCAAGCAGCTTACGGTCATGTCGCCCATGACGTTGATGACGGTGCGGCAGCGATCGAGAAACCAGTCCACTGTAATCAAGAGCGCGATGTACTGCGTCGGCAATCCCACAGCCGTAAACACCAGCGTCATTGTGACTAAGCCCGCTTCTGGAATGCCCGCCGCGCCGACAGACGCAAAAATGGAGGTCAGAATGACGACAAACTGTTGTTCCAGATTGAGGTTTAGCCCGATCACCTGTGCGATGAACAGGGCGGACATTGCCTCATACAGTGCCGTGCCATCGTTGTTGAAGTTACTACCAACCAGCGCGCCCAACGAGGCAGACGATTCTCGCAACCCCACTTTTTCGAGCAACCCTCGAAAGGTGACGGGCATAGTTGCGACCGAAGAATCAGTAGAGAACGCTGTTAAGAACGCATCAATGCCCCCAGTTAGAAAAAGCCTGGGACTGACCCAGGAGCCGAAGTGAACGCGTATCAGGTAATAGCAGGTTTGTAGCGAGAGTGCGAGAACAACCGCGATGACAAAGGCGGCTAAGGCTTTAAAGGGAGAAAAGCCCTTCAGCGCGACGGTGCTGCCGACGATGCCAAACACCGCGATCGGCACCAGCATGATCACCCATGACAGAATCCGCACCACCGCTTCGAAGAGAATGGTAATGACGTGTTCCAGCGCTTGATAGCCTGTTTTCCCTTCTTCGATCTGTTGGGCTTTGATGGCGCGTAACACAATGCCAAATGACAGCGCCAAAACGATGAGCTGAATGACGTTATTGTCCACCAGCGGCTTAAGCACCGCATCGGGAACCCCACTGTCTACCAGTCCCCAGGGATCAAACTGCTTGTTGATGGCTTCCCCACTACCCGCCAGATTAATCTTTTCCCAGGTGCCGGGACGCAGCACGTTGGCAACCAGAAGCCCAATCAAAATAGCGGCTGTTGTGTTTGTGACCAGAAGAATAGCGAGACGACGACCCGATCGCCCAGGAATATTGGTGGTCAAAAAAGCGTGCAGCACAGCCAGAAGAATCAACGGTGTTGCCAGTGCCCGCAGTGCTTTGAGTACCAGCGTACAGGGCAGGGCGAGATCTTTAGCAATTTCGGCACTTTGGGGACTGGGGTTGCCAGCACCGAGAGCAATGCCCAGCACGACTGCCAGAACAAGCGCCACTAAAATCTGAAGGTAGAGCGGAATCGTTTTGCCAAACAGTCGTAATCCTTGCTCGTGATCACTCATGCTGATGTCCGGTAGGGCTAATCTCACTAGAATGCAGAACGGAGTCGATCAGCGTCAAGTGTCCGACCGTGTAACGCTTCAGGGCGTTGCATAACGTTACGGTTTGGGAGGCAGGGGAGTGGGGAGTGGGGAGTGGGGAGTAGGGAGTAGTTAAGAGTTTTGAGCTCAGAGATTTGAGTACAAGATTCAGCCTTCTGCCTTCTGCCTCCTGCCTTCTGCCTTCTGCCTTCATCTCTCATCCCTCCTCATATCAAAAGGATGATTGCACTTAGCTCGTTTTCTGACACACTAAAGCCGCAGTGGAATTGTTCAAACGTACATTATGTCAAAGCTTACACGTCGTCAGTTTGTCGTTTCAGCCGCGTTTGCCAGTGGGTTTGCCCTTGCAGTCCAGCCGATCGCCTCCAGTGCCATCATGACTGGTGCCGAAGGGTTGATCGCGGGTACGGTCAAAATTCCGGCGAAGGATGGCGACGTTACGGCTTACAGAGCAATGCCAGCAACGGGTGCAAACCTTCCGATCGTGCTGGTGATTCACGAAATTTTTGGCGTACATGCCCATATCGAGGATGTCTGTCGTCGCTTTGCCAAATTGGGGTATGTGGCGATCGCGCCTCAGTTGTTTACGCGGCAGGGCGATGTTCTCAAGCTCAGCAGCGTGGATGAAATTCGTCCCATTGTGGCGAAAGTGCCAGATGCCCAGGTGATGTCTGACCTCGACGCGACCGCAGCCTGGGCAGTGAAGAATGCGAAGGGAAATGCTGCAAAGCTAACAACCACAGGCTTTTGCTGGGGTGGGCGCATTGTGTGGCTCTACGCAGAGCACAATCCAAAAGTGAAAGCAGGTGTGGCGTGGTACGGACGGTTGGTTGGAGACAAGAATGCACTCATGCCGAAGTATCCGGTGGATGTTGCTGCGACGCTCAAGGTGCCTGTACTGGGGCTGTATGGCGGCAAGGATACGGGCATTCCCCTCGACACGGTGGAGCAAATGCGCGATCGGCTCAAGTCCAGCAGCAGCAAATCTGAAATTGTGGTCTATCCTGACGCACCCCACGCCTTTTTTGCCGACTACCGCCCCTCGTACCGCGAAGCCGATGCAAAGGATGGTTGGCAACGTTTGCAAGCATGGTTTAAGCAGCATGGCGTATAGGTGGCTGGCAGCATGGTTGCCTTTTCACTTCATTTTTAAACGCCCGATCAAACGCCAGGTTCACTGCTTTGGGGTGATGGCTCAATGCTATCGCCTCACCTTATTAGTATCCCTGCTCGAAACCAGTGAGCGAGGCAACCAAGATTAACGCCATAATAGGAGGCTGGTTGTTACTCAGATGCTTGCTGTCTGGACAGTTTCGATTGCTTTGCTTTCGTTAAACTATGTTTTTACCCTGGTTGACTGACAAATCTTTTTTGTAGGTTGGGTTGAACAACGTGAAACCCAACACCAGCCTTGATCTTGTTGGGTTACGCTAGCGCTAACCCAACCTACGCAAAAATTGGGGTTTTGAGAGTTTTGTCAGTCAATCAGGTTTTCACCTCAATTTTCGTAACCGCGATCGCCCGTCAGGTGCATGATGTCCCCCTCACCGCTTGAACCCGAACAGGTTCGCAGTCAGCTTGTCAAGGTCTATCGATCGCTGCCACCGCTAGAGCAAGTGATGGTGCAGTTGTTTTCGGTGATTTACGAGCCGATCAGCAGAAACTTACTGGTCAACTGTTGGAATTACCTTGGCGAACCGGAAAAAAGCGGAAAACATTTCTCTGCACCCTCGATCAAACCGTACATTGATCGCTTGATTGAGCTTCATGTTTTGGTGCAGCAAGGGAATACCGGACCGCAATGCAATCCGCTGTTAGCCGAAGTGGCGACTCGTGATGCGGTCAAAGCGAATCGGTTTGAGCGGCTGGTACAAGCAGTGCAGAAAGGGTTCCCGGTGCCCCGACGATGGAAAGATGGTCCCATTTCCTTTGGCACCGATCGCCAACTCATTCGGGAAATTCGAGTGGGCGTTTATCGCAAAGACATCAATTTCATCAACAAGCAATTAGACGATTACTACAAATACACCTATCAGAAAGACAAGCTTTCGATCGACGATATCTATGAGCGCATCTGCAACAATCCCTTCGATCCAGAGTGGTTTCGCACCCTGCCACCCGACCTTTATGACAATGCCCTCATCAGCATCCTCAATGGCTCAATGCTGACTCTCACGCCCGCCGATGCCGCTTTGTCACTGCTGGAGGAGGATGTTGCCAAGGCAGGGAGACGAAGCTCCATTCTGCAATTTGTGATTCTGAGCGAACATCTGCTGCTGCGTGGACGCTTGCCCGAAGCACAGGCGTTGCTTGAGCAAATTCCTGAGCCGTATCGCAACCAGGCGGCGGCGTTGTGGGGGCATCTCAATTTTTTGCAGGGGGATGATGCCACCGCGATCGCTCAGTACACGATCGCGCTGCAAGCGTTGAAGAAAGGCACTGGGAAGCGAAAAATCTATTTCCAGGCGTTGAGCGGCTTGTTTTTTATTCTGGCATTGCTTCGAGATGGGTCTGCCGATCGCCTCACGGAAGCGGCGGAATATGCCAGCATTGCAAGCCAGTCGAAAACCTGGTTGAGTCAGACCTACGCTGTTTTAGAGCGTCTCATCAAAGTGCAGCAGGGCGACCTTGCCCAAAAAAGCTGGGTGAGCAACATGCCGATCGCGCCCTACACCGTTGGCAACAGCCTGGAAACGCTGATCGCCTGTCTGTGCCTCTACTGGGTGGATGTGGATCAGGCGAAAAAGCACCTCTCAAGGCTGCTGGAGCCGTTTTACGAAGCCGCAGAGTCTTCTGGCTATCTGTGGCTTGCCAAGACGGCTGGAGATTTGCTTGCCAAACTTAAACCGCGTAGTCCCTACGTCAAGCAGTCAGCCGCGTTATTGCCCGACAGTAAACTGCGATCGCTCGTAGACCTGATCGAACCCCAGGAAGCGTGGGAACTCAGCCTGAAAGCGTTGTCCCAATTGCAAAAAGACCAGCCTCAGGTGACGGCAAAAGGGGAAACCACTCAACGCCTTGCCTGGTTCGTGACGTTCTATCCCAAAACGGGCTGTGTGCTGATGCCGCGTGAGCAAACCCTCAACGCCAAAGGAGAATGGAGTAAAGGTCGCCCGATCGCCCTCAAGCGCCTCAAAAGCAATCCGGACGAGTTCAGCTACCTGACTCCTCAAGATCAGCGCATTTGTGCCCAGATCAAAACCTATAACTATGGCTGGGGCAACAAAACGGATTACACCTTTACCGACAAGGCGATCGCGCTCCTCGTTGGGCATCCCCACGTTTTTTGGGAAGATGCGCCCACCACTCGAATTGAGGTCGTGAAAGGCGAACCCGAACTGCTGGTGAAAAAAGGCAAAGACGATCAACTCACGCTGCAACTGTCGCCAGAGATTAAAGACACCAAAGAAGTGCTAACGGTCAAGGAAAGCCCCACCCGGCTTAAGGTCATCGACATCACCCCAGAGCACCGTCGCATTGCCGAAGTGCTGGGTCTGCAAAATCGGCTGGATGTCCCGGCAGCAGCAAAAGAGCGCGTTCTGGCTGCCATTAATGCTGTCTCCAGCATTGTCACCGTCCATTCGGATATTGGTGGCGGTGTGGCAACCGAGGAAGTCCCGTCTGATCCCAAGCCCCATGTGCACCTCTTGCCTGCCAGCACGGGCTTAAAAGTCGCGGTGCTGGCGCGTCCTTTTGCCAATGCGGGTCCCTATTATCGTCCGGGTACAGGTGGCGAAACGGTCATCGCCGAAGTAGACGGCAAGCGCTTACAAACGACTCGCAACCTGCGGGAAGAGAAGAAGCTGGCAAATGCCGCGATCGCCGATTGCCCCACCTTTTCACAACACGACAAGCAAGATAACGAATGGCTGATTGATGATCCGGAAGCCTGCCTGGAACTGCTGCTGGAACTACATGCGTTGGGCGATCGCATCGTCATCGAACATCCCGAAGGCGAAAAATTCCGCGTCAGCCATCAGGCAACGCTGAGGGATTTCCGGCTCAACATCAAGCGACAAAACGATTGGTTTGCCACCGAGGGCGAACTGAAGGTCAGCGATGATCTGGTGCTGGATATGCAGCAACTCATGCAACTGCTAGAGCAAACCCCCGGGCGCTTTATTCCGCTGGCAGACGGGCAATTTCTCGCGCTGACGCAAGAATTTCGCAAACGCCTGGATGAACTGCGTGCCTTTTCGGAGCGATCGGGCAAAGGCGTGCGGCTGCATCCCCTGGCGGCTCTGGCGGTCGAAGACTGGATGGAAGAAGTTGGGGATCTCAAAGCCGACAAACACTGGAAAGCGCACATCCAGCGGCTCAAGGAGATTCAAAACTTTGATCCCCAGTTACCATCCACCCTGCAAGCCGACCTGCGCGATTACCAGATCGATGGCTTCCGCTGGCTGGCGCGGTTGGCGCATTGGGGCGTGGGAGCCTGTCTCGCCGACGATATGGGCTTGGGCAAGACGATTCAGGGCTTAGCCGTCATTCTCACCCGCGCGCCCGAAGGTCCTACCCTCATCGTGGCTCCCACCTCGGTCTGTATGAACTGGATGGCGGAAGCTCAGCGGTTTGCGCCCACGCTCAACGCGATCCAGTTTGGAGCGGGCGATCGCCAGAAAGTCCTGGATCAACTGCAACCCTTCGATCTATTGGTGTGCAGTTACGGACTATTGCAGCAAGAAGAGGTCGCCGAAAAACTCGCCAAGGTGCAATGGCAAACGATCGTCCTGGATGAAGCGCAATCCATCAAAAACTTTGCCACCAAGCGATCGCAAGCCGCGATGAATTTACAGGGCGGATTCAAGCTGCTGACGACAGGCACCCCAATTGAAAACCATTTGGGCGAACTGTGGAACCTCTTTCGTTTCATTAATCCCGGCTTACTGGGATCGCTGGAAAGCTTTAATCAGCGCTTTGCCACCCCGATCGAGCGGTATGGCGATCGACAGGCACGGCATCAGTTGAAAAAATTGATCCAGCCCTTCATTCTGCGGCGTACCAAAAATCAAGTGCTGGAGGAATTGCCCTCACGCACCGAAATTCTGCTGCAAGTGGAACTCAGCCGCGAAGAACTCGCCTTTTACGAAGCCCTCCGCCGCGACGCGATCGCTAAACTTTCTGACAGCGATGCTACCGCAGGCGCAAAACATCTGCAAGTGCTGGCAGAAATCATGCGCTTGCGCCGAGCCTGCTGCAATCCTCGCTTGGTGAAACCAGAACTCGCCTTACCCAGTGCGAAACTACAACTCTTTGGCGAAGTGCTGACGGAACTATTGGAAAACAAACACAAAGCGCTCGTCTTCAGTCAATTTGTGGATCATCTGCACATTATTCGAGACTACCTGGATACTCAAAAAATCTCCTACCAGTATTTGGATGGCAGTACCCCAATGGCAGAACGCAAAAAGCGGGTTAATGCGTTCCAGGCGGGCGAAGGCGATGTCTTCCTCATCAGCCTCAAAGCAGGCGGCACAGGACTCAACCTCACCGCTGCCGATTACGTGATTCACATGGATCCCTGGTGGAACCCTGCTGTGGAAGATCAGGCAAGCGATCGCGCCCATCGTATCGGGCAACAGCGCCCCGTCACCATTTATCGCCTGGTGGCAAAAGGCACGATCGAAGAAAAAATTGTCGATCTGCACCAGCACAAACGTGACCTCGCCGATAGTTTGCTGGAAGGCACCGAAATGAGCGGCAAAGTCTCCACCGATGAATTGCTGCGGCTCATTGCTGAAAGCTAATTAGGGTTTCTAGAAGTGTGTGGTTCTGGTGTAGGGCAGAAGGCAGAGGGCAGAGGGCAGAAGGGCAAAGAGCGGTAAGCATTCTCAGCGATTAGCCTGGATTATTCATGAGGGGTGGCGCAAGCTGGAAAAGGGAAACCAATGTGGACAAATAGGAATTCAGCTTGAACTCAACCGTGAGCTAGGTAGCGAAAAAATGAAAAAGAACGATCGCAAAGGGCGAGAAGAGTCGGGAATTGAGGTCAATGGACACACTACTCCTACAGTAAGACTCAAATTAGCCCCAAGACAGCCCCTTCGCTGACACTAATCGCTGGGTAATTTGACGCAATTCTTGAGCAAATGGACAATAAGCGGCTAACTCGACCAAGACGCGCCGTGCCGAGACTCTAACTCTGGCGGCGCCTTTGATCAACAGGGCTTGTAAGCGTGGGACTTGAGCAGTAGCAAATTGGGTTCCTTTAGCGGCGTGGCGAATTGCCAGCAAGAGAATGTAAGCGGCTTGTGAGAGCAGTAAGCGAAATTGGTTGGCAATGAACGTGTGACCACTGAGGCGGTCGGCTTGGATGCCCAGCTTGAATTCTTTGATGCGATGCTCACTATCGGCACCTCGTTGCACATAAAAGTCGTCATCCAGGCTTTGGGCTTCCCCCTCCAGATTGGTTAAGACAAAGCGTGGGTTCGCTCCTTTGGGCAACCATTCCGCCTTCATCACCAACCGTCGCGGCGCTTGCCAACTGGCAGCGGCATAGTAGACATCATCAAACAAGCGAGCTTTGGCTCCAGTTTGGCAGAATTGCAAGCGTGCCCGTTCGAGCCGGTCAGCTATCTTGCTCGCGGTCACCGGCTTACGAGCAAAGCCAATGGCATAGCCGACTCCAGCACGCTCACACACCTGCAAGATTTCGGGCAAGGCAAAGCCCGCATCGGCTCTGAGGATGAGCCGAACACCGGGAAAGGCTCGTTTCAAGCGCCAGAACAACCAGCGCAAAATGCCTGCCACCCCTTTGCCCGGATGACTATTGCCCGCTCGCAGTTGCAACACCAACGGATAGCCGCTCTTGGCTTCATTGATTAACACCGGGAAGTACATGGGCTGCTCATAGTAGCCGTGAAAACAACTCAACTGCTGTTGCCCGTGGGTCGGGTCATCCCAGCCATCAATATCCAACACGATTTCGTCGGGTGTCTGTGGGTGTTGCGCGATAAACCCATCAACCATCCGGCTTCGCATCTGCGAGACTTCTTGCGTGCCCACATGGTTTTCTAGTCGAGTTATCGTCGGTTGACTAGCTAGATGGTCTTGATTGGCAAACGGCAAACGGTCACAGGCAAGTTTGTAAATTGGGTCATGCCGCAGCTCATTGCTGTCATTGGCATCTTCGTAGCCCCCGACGATTTGATACACCCGTTGACTCACTAACTGAGGCAGACTACGAGTAGTTTTATGCGGGTCGCGCCACTCCTTGATCCACTCGGCGATGCCCTGGCAAACCTGCATCTGCTCTTCGGCTTGTCGAGCCCGTAAGATCCCTGCATCCGAACTCAATTCCAGATCCGAAAAGCGAACCACTAGAGACCGATGTGAATAAAAAGCGTAGGGCAAGTCTGAATTACACTCTGTCATGGCAAAATAGAGCTACGAAAAAATGTTAGAGAGCTTGATTCTATTCGGTTTCAAGCTCTTTTTCTCATCCTGATTTTGCCCCTTCGTGAATAATCCAGGTTAGGGCACACAGCTAAGGAGATTTCGAGTGACCGACCTACCCGCTACCTGCGACAGCTATAGCCTTTACAGTCGCTTTGCGTCCACTATCTAGCTACATAAGTTACCTTCTGCCTCCTGCCTCCTGAATGCTGCTGTACGTCAACAAGGTTCCACTCTGCGATCGCCCAGTTCATTCTGACGTTCTCACACCCAGCGACGAAACGCTTTTAGAGTTCGGCTCCGTCCGTCTGCTTGACTGCGTTCTAGAAACTGAGCAATGCCATCCAGAAGGGGAAACTGGGGGAAATGAGGACTGGTATTCACATCGTGATACTGCCCATTCTGCAAAACACTCATGCGTAATCGCCCGTCTTCAAACCGCCACAGTTCCGGTACACCGAGCGCTTGATAGGCATCCAGTCCCGTTTTGGAGGTGACATCCACTTCGATCGCCAAATCGGGAGGCGGATCAACGGTCAAATCAATGCGTCGCTTTCCAATCATCACCGCATGATTCTCGATGTAGAAGCATTGGTCAGGCTCGATTCCCTTGGTTAGATCCTGCCGCTTAAAGGTCGTTGAACCAAAACATTCATTATCAAGATCCAGTTCTTCCAGCAGGATTTTTACCATATCGCCGATTAACTCTTTATCGACCTCATGTTCTGGTAAAGGCATCCGAATCTCTAACACTCCATCGCTGTAGGCAATGCGACAAGCCCGTTTATCCCCCAGTTCATCCAGAATCGCTTCAAATTCGCTCCAGCTAATCTCTTGGAGTTTGATTCTCTGACCTGGATCAACAAGCAGTTGCCGAAGCTGAAGCGTGACCATAACGGCTTACCCGTAAAGGATGATGGATTCTACAGTGAGTCGATCGCACTCATTCCAGCCGTTGCAGCGGCGTAAGCTTGGGATCGACAATTTTCTGCCCCATGCCCGTAAATTTCACCGCCAGACAGATTTTATTCCCCGCTCCAAAAATGTGCGTCACCTGACCCTGCCCAAACGCTTTGTGAACGACGCGATCGCCCACTGTCCAGTCATCTTCATGAGTATCTGGCAGCGAGGCAGTCTCGGTCGTGACGCTGCGGGCAGAAGCCGTGGTGCCTTTCGTCCAGCGGGTGGGAATCGCCGTCGCCACATTGGTTTGCAGCATCTCGCGGGGTAGCTCGGCGAGAAATAAGGACGGGCTGGCAGGTTCTCGATTGCCGTACAGTCGTCGTTCTCGCGCATAGGAGATAAACAGCCGCTCCTGGGCGCGAGTAATGCCCACGTAGCAAAGACGACGCTCTTCTTCCAGTGCGGCGGGATCGTCGAGAGAGCGGTAGCTGGGGAAGAGTCCCTGCTCCAGACCTACCATGAACACTACTGGAAACTCCAATCCCTTGGAGGAATGGAGCGTCATCAGCGAAACTCGCGTCGCATCTTCTTCCAGGTTATCCAAATCCGAGGCTAAGGACGCACTGGCGAGGAATCCGCTCAGGCTGGGATCGTCGGTGTTTTGCTCTTGAAATTGCAGCACCGCGTTGTAGAGTTCGCCCACGTTTTGCAGACGCTCCTCGGCTTCATCGGTGCCCTGGGTTTTCAAATCCTGCACGTAGCCCGAATCTTCCATGATGCCCTGAACGATTTCGTTGGCAGGGATTGCGTCGAGCTGCGATCGCCATTTTTGCAGCATTTGCACAAAGCTCAGCACACCCTTAGAGGAACGTCCTGCCAGCGTTTTCACTGACGTTTCGTCCACCAAAATTTCCCACAGCGGTTGTCCTAACTCCTGGGAGGCTCTGACAAGGGAATCGATCGTCGCTTTCCCGATCCCGCGTCGAGGGGTATTGATCACCCGTAGCAGGCTCACCGTATCGGCAGGGTTGGCGATCGCCCGCAAGTAGCCCAGCACGTCTTTGATTTCTTTGCGATCGTAAAACCGTAGCCCACCCACAATTTTGTAGGGCACATCCTGCTTGACCAGCACTTCTTCCAGCGCACGAGATTGGGCGTTAGTGCGATAGAGGATGGCAAACTTGCCCCAATGCAGTTCGGGATATTTGGTCTCCATTGAGCGGATCTGCTGCACCACAAATTCTGCTTCAGCCACTTCATCATCGGCGCGATAGCAGAAGATGGGTTCACCGCTGCCCCGCGTGGGTTTCAATACTTTGTCGATGCGCTCGGTGTTGTTTTCAATCAGTTGATTGGCAACCGCGAGAATATTTTCGGTCGATCGATAGTTTTCCTCTAGCTTGACCATTGTGCGGGTGTCGTCATCCGGCAGACGATCGCCAAAGTCCTTCTGAAAGCCCATCAGAATGGTAAAGTCGGCGGCGCGGAAGGAGTAAATCGACTGATCCGCATCGCCCACCACAAAGACCGATCGATACTCCCATTGGTCAAACAATCGCGTCTCTTCGCTATTCGTCACCAGCAGGCGAATCAGGTCGTACTGCGTCCGGTTGGTGTCCTGGTACTCATCCACGAGAATGTGGCGAAAGCGGTTGTGCCAATAAGCCCGCACCTGCTCATTCTGGCGAAACAGGCGTACAGGCATCAAAATCAGGTCGTCAAAATCCAGCGCATTATTCGCCACCAGCGCATCCTGGTACATGCTGTAAACGTTCGCAATCACCCGTCCGCGATAGTTTTGCTGCTCGCGCTCCAGGTCTTGCGGCGACCAACTCTGGTTTTTGGCGTTGCTAATGGCAAAGCGCACCGATCGGGGATCAAACTTCTTATCATCCAGATTCAACTGGTTCGTCACAATGTCCTTCACTAGGCTTTGTGCATCTGACTCATCAAAAATGGAAAAGTTGCGGTTCCAACGCCGACCTTTCTCATCCTGAAATTTTTCAATGTCAAACCGCAGAATCCGTGAACAAAGGGCATGAAAGGTGCCAATCCACAGCTCTTTCGTGATGGTTTTGTAGACCTTTGCCTTCAGCTTTGTCTGCTCATAAGGCGCGAGGGACTCTAACGGCTTCCCAAACTGGCTGTAAGACTCACGATCGGCAAAGAGCTTTTCAATCCGCTCCTTCATCTCCCTGGCAGCTTTATTGGTAAACGTCACCGCCAGAATGTTCTCCGGATCAACGCGATGGGTCAGCACCAGGTTGGCAATGCGATACGTCAGCGCACGCGTTTTACCAGAGCCAGCCCCTGCAACAACCAATAAGGGACCACAATAATGCTCAACAGCCTGTCGTTGCGACGGGTTGAGATGGCTAAGAAAATCTTTCGTTTGAGTCATGAAAAAATCGTGCGATCGAAGAGCCAATAGCAGGTACGTTGCTCCTCTAAAGGGTATCGCATCCCACGCGATCGCGTTAGCAGGAGTGGGGAATAGGGAGTAGGGAGTGGGGAGTGGGAGGAAAGGCTAAAGGCTAAAGGATGAAGTATAAAAACTTAGCCTTTAGCCTTCTGCCTTCTGCCCTCTGCCTCCTGCCTTCTGATTTTTATCCTTTAGCCTTCATCCTTCATCCTTCATCCCTCATCCCTCATCCCTCATCCCTCATCCCTCCGCCCCCTCCGCTCCCTCCGCTTCACCCCTCACCCCTCTCCCCTCTCTCCTCACCCCTCACCCCCCTCCCTTGTCTTCAAAATCAAGTGGAAGCCTACAGGTAGGAACGGTATCATCAACGAATAAACTTCTGTCTGCGTTCAATTCGGTTTTGCCTCAGGGCATTCTGTAACTTTGCTTACTTCTTCCTATTTGTTGGCGGCTTCAGATATAAGTCCTCTTTTGGGAGATGTGCGAGTGGATGTGGCGGCGCTGGTGCTGATGCTGCTGCTCTCCGCTTTTTTCTCTGGCTCAGAAACGACCATCACAGCGTTAGATAATCTGAAGCTCAAGGCGTTGATCAAAGAGCAGGGCGATCCCAGTCGTCTCTTCACGTTAGTGCTGAACAATCGACGGCGTTTTATCACCACGCTGCTTGTCGGCAATACGCTGGTCAACAACTTTTCTGCCATTCTGACGAGTAATTTATTTAGCCTGTGGTTTGGGAACCAGTCGATCGGGCTTGCCACCTTTGTAGTGACGTTTTTGACACTCACGTTTGGCGAAATTGTGCCCAAGTCGCTGGCAATCAACAACGTCATGCCGATTTTTACGCTGGTAGTGCAGCCCATCTACTGGCTCACCAGATTGTTGTCGCTGCTGGGTGTGGTGCAACTGTTCGAGAAGATTACCCAATCCGCTATTCGGACGTTTCAGGGCGAAGTCGTCCAACAAGGCGAATCGCTGCAAGATTTGGAATTGATGATTGAGATTTTGGGCGGTAAGGGGCAGCTTGACCTCGATCAGCATCAGATGTTGAACAAGGCACTGATGCTCGATCGCCTGAGCGTCAGAGAAGTCGTCAAACCTCGGATCGATATGCGAACCATCTCAAGGGAAGCCACCCTGCAAGATCTGGTGGCGCTGTGCCTGGAAACAGGCTATTCGCGGATTCCCGTACAGGAAGAGTCAAAAGATGAAATTGTCGGCATTGTGAACCTCAAGCGGGCGTTGCAGCAACTCAATCAGTTGCGTCAAGAAGGACAAACCAGTGGGGTTGTCACGCTGGCAATGGTGCCACCCTTTTACGTGCCCGATACCAAGCGCGTAGCCGATATGCTCAAGGAAATGCTGCAACAACGCCTGCACATGGCGATCGTCGTGGATGAGTACGGCGGCACTGTAGGACTGGTGACGCTAGAAGACATTCTGGAAGAACTGGTCGGCGAAATCTACGACGAAAGCGACCTCCCCCACCGCGCCAGCCTCACCCGCAATGTGACAGCTACCAATCGAGAGCGCAGTAGTCGGGTATCTCCGTCATAAAAAGGCAGAAGGCAGAGGGCAGAAGGCAGAAGGCAAAGGAGTTTTTGGTTTTTAGTTTTTAGAAGGAGTCAGGAAAGATTCATGCACTAACAACCAACAACTAACAACTAACAACTCCTAAGCTGACCGCTGACCACTATCTCACGCTGCAACAAACTGGCTTAACTCTTCGGGCGCTAAATGCGGGTGGACGACTTGACCATCTTTGAACCAGATCACGCGGTTGGTACGTCGAGCAACATCGGCTTCATGCGTCACCATTACCACCGTAATTCCACTAACGTTGAGTTCCGTAAAAATGTTGAGGATTTCAACTGTGGTGTGAGAATCCAGCGCGCCCGTTGGTTCATCTGCCAGCAACACGACTGGACGGTTGACGATCGCCCGTGCAATGGCAACCCGCTGCTGCTGTCCACCCGATAGCTGAAACGGTTTGTTGTTCATCCGGTTCGCCAACCCTACACGAGTCAACGCTTCCACTGCCCGATCGCGCCGTTCTCGATCGGGCACATTGGCATATACCATCGGCAGCATCACGTTTTCGATCGCTGATAGCTGCGGCAGGAGATGAAACTGCTGAAACACAAACCCCAGCTTCCGATTCCGCACATGAGCCAGCGTCGTATCGTCCAACTGAGCGACATCTTCACCATCCAGGTAGTAATGCCCCTCGGTCGGACGATCGAGACAGCCAATCACATTCATCATCGTGGATTTGCCCGAACCCGACGCACCCATAATGGCGCAATACTCCCCCTGCTCGATCGTCAAATCCACGCCCGCCAGCGCCTGCACTTCTGTTTCACCAGAGCCGTAGATTTTGTAAATGTCTTCAAGCCGAATAATGGTGGAGGTAGGCATAGGGGGGAAGGGGGAAAGGGGGCAAGGGGGAAAGGCTAGGCAGAAGGCAGGAGGCAGAGGGCAGAAGGAATAGGGATGAGGGATGAAGGCTGGAGTTTTGAGTTTTGAGTTGAACCAGTTGTTAGTTGTATAGCCCGTCAAGCCTTTCAGTCATTCAGGGAAGGATATTCAAGAAAAGTTGTTAGTTTCTGAGCTGTTCCTGACTCCTTCTAAGGACTAAAAGCCAAAAACTTCCTTGCCTTCTGCCCTCTGCCCTCTGCCTTCTGCCTTCTGCCTTCTAACAACCAACAACTAACAACTTCCCACTAAGTGCTTCTCAACGCCACGATCGGGTCGAGTTTCGCGGCTTGTCGGGCAGGAACGACACCGAAGAATAAGCCGATGCCGCCTGAAACTCCGACAGCAAGGACGATCGCCATTGGTGAAACGCTGGCTTTGAGGGGGGTGACCGCACCGACCGCGAGAATGCCGCTGATGCCGATCGTCGTTCCTAACAAGCCACCAGCAGCGGAGAGAATGACGGCTTCAATCATGAATTGAATCAAAATATCTCGCCGGGAAGCGCCGATCGCTTTGCGTAAACCGATTTCCTGGGTGCGTTCGGTGACGGAAACGAGCATGATGTTCATGATGCCGATGCCGCCTACCAGAAGCGAAATTCCGGCGATCGCGGCGAGCATTGCGGTTAAGCCGCCCGTAATGGTGTCCACGATCGTCAGCACATCTTTTTGCGTTTGCACCTGAAAGTCGTCACTATCCACAATCTTGTGCCGTAGCCGCAATAAATTCGTGATTTGAAACTGAGCCGCACGAATATTGGTTTCATTCTTCGCTGAAATGGAAATCACAGTGACATCCAAACCGTAGGGCGAGGTGCGTCCAGTGAGGCGATAGGCATGGGTTGTAATCGGCATGTAGGCGGTATTGTCCTGGTTACTGCCTAAAAATGACCCTTTTGCCTGCAACACGCCGATGACCTGAAAGCTGGTGCCTTGAATGCGAATCTGCTGCCCAATGGGATCACCATTACCAAAGAAGCGACTGGCTAAATCCGATCCTAACGCCACTACTTGCGTGTCTCGCTTGACATCTTGCTCACTGAGAAAGCGCCCTTTCGCCATATCAAAGCTTCGCACCGACAGAAATTCAGGCGTAGTACCCACCACCGACGCACTCGTATTGAGGTTTTTGTACACGATCGTCATCTGACTCTGGCGCTGGGGCGCAACTTCTTTGATGGACGGCACCTGCACTGCGATCGCCTTGGCATCTTCCAGCACCAGCGTTTTAGGCACATCCGAAACCCGGCTGCGAGCCTCAGGGTTGCCTGGTGAAACAAACAGTACATTGGGTCCCAGCGACTCAAACTGCTCGGATGCCAGCTTTTGAGCACCCTGCCCAATACCCACCATCGCGATCACCGATGCATTGCCAATCACAATGCCCAGCATCGTCAGCACGCTTCGGAGTTTATTTGCAGTCAGCGTTTTGACTGCCATTTTGCCGCTTTCGAGTAAATCCATAGGGGGGAGGAAAGGATAAAGGATGAAGGCTAAGTTTTTTAGCCTTTAGCATTTAGACTTAGGAGATTTCTAGCAAACAAAATACCCGTAGGGGCAGGTTTGACGCGAATATGATCGGCTAGAGGCAACGATCCTGGCAAAACCTGCCCCCTACCAAGCGGTACATTTTTTATTGAAAATCTCCTTATTTCTGATTCACGCCTTGCGTGATGTTTTCGAGCTTCTGACCTTCCGGTAGCTCAACGAAGACTTGTTTGCCGGGTTGAACACCGCTCAAAATTTGAGTTTCGTTGCCGATCGTGGCACCCACGACAACCGATTGAAATTTGGGTTTTTGCTGAGCATCGGGAACCAATACGCCCGTCTGCCCTTTGTCGGTGACGATCGCCACCGTTGGCACCATCAGCGCTTGTTTGAGTTGCTTACCCAAAAAGATCAGGTCGATGTCTTTCATACCCGATCGCAGCAGATCTTTGCCCGTGTCGAGTTTGACCCAGACGGCAAAGGTGACGACTCCTTTTTGGGTGGCATCTTCCTCTTCAGCCTTGGGCGAAATTCGTTGCACCGTGCCTTTAAAGGTCTGGTCGGGATAGGCTCCGGCTCGAATTTCAACGGACTGCCCTAACCGGATTTGAGAGATGTCTACTTCTGGCACCTTAGCTTTCACCTCCAGATCGCTGGCAAGATTGGCGACATAGGTTGCAGAGGAGGTGCTAGAGGCAAAGCTGGTAGGGGCAACAAAGGCACCCACTTCTGCGCCTGTTTGCGTGATGACCCCATCAAAAGGGGCACGAATGACGGCATCATCAAGCTGCACGTCGATTTTATCCACGCTTGCCTGAGCTGCCTGTACCTGTGCGGCGGCTTGCTCCACTTCTTGAATGCGGGCACCATTTTTCTGCTGGTCAAATTGCTGCAAAAGGCTGTTGTAGCCCGCTTTTGCCTGCTCTAGATTCGCTCTAGCGCTTTGTTCTTCATTCAGCACTTCGTCGAGCTTATCGCGGCTAATCGCGCCATCGGTGGCGAGTTCGCGGTTTCGCTGCGATCGCTGCAAGGCTAAATCTAACCGAGTTTGGGCAGAGGTAATTTGCGCCTTTGCCTGGTTCGCACTTGCCTGCGCCTGAGCGATCGCTTCGGGACGGTTGCCTGCTCGTAAGAGTGAGAGGTTTGCCTGTGCCTTCGCCAGTTCTGCCTGTGCCTGGGCACGATCGGCTTGCAGTTCTCTGGTTTCCATCCGGGCGACGATCTGCCCCTGCTTGACGCGATCGCCCCGTTGCACCAACAGCGCTTCTAGCCGACCAGCGGTTTTGGGGTTCAGGTTTAGTTCTTTCACCGCCTGCACCTCGCCATTCGCCGTAATGCGGGCAGTCGTATCTTTTGCCTGTACAGGCACCGTTAATTCACTCAAAGGCTGCTTCGGTGCGGATTGACGCATCAGTGGCATCGCGACGGCAGCGAGACCGACCAGACTGGCTGCGACCAGTCCCACCATCCAGGGAGTTGACTTGGTAACTTTGCCAAAAGAACGTTGCATGGGAGGAAGAGGGTTTAAAGGGAGAGGAGGCGTGGTTGACTGCGATCGTGACAAAGAAGCGTGAGACTGAAGACCTGGAACAGAAGACTTGAAACACTTAATCGAAACAAGCGCTTAGATGCTTTCTAAAGCGGAATCTAGCTGTAGTGCGAGCGTCTCGCTCGCGTTGCGGACAGGATGCCCTATATGAAAAAGGTAATTTATGGCTAGAAGTTTCCTTGATAGCCCACGACGATCAGCGAACCTGGCTCGGCTCATCGATCGCCATTTGTAAGTGTCGAGCCTGCTGCTCCCAGCGCTCCATCATCAAAGGCAGTTCTTGCTCTAGAAAAGCATGCACCGCGTGCATTTCTTCTAACCGTTGACGCAACTGAGGAGAATGGCTGTGAGTGAGCGCTAACCCCTGCTCTGCAAGCTCACGAAAGGTTTTGATTTGCAAAATGCGCTGCTTTGTCAACTCCGCCCAGGCATTCGGCTTGATCCGAAAATAATCTCGTCGGTGCCCAGGCAAGCTAGTCCGCTCAATTAAACCAATCTGCGTTAATAAGCGTGTCATGGTACTGATGGAACCTTTGCTGGCTTGTAGCACGTCTGCTAGCTCACCAGGTGATTGATGCGGAGGATTGGAAATGAGCAGCCAACCGAGGATGCGCCCCGCCATCCGTGGCAAGCCTACCAGCTCAAAGGAGATGCCGACGGTTTCGACAAACTGCTGCTGCTCAGGCTCTGGGGACTGCTTCATCAAAGTTGGGTCAAGGTTTGGCGGGACTACTGCACTCATAGTCACAGCTTAGCACAGCGAGTTTAGTCTTTACTGAACTTAAAAGATGTTTTGAACTTACTAAATAAATCAGGCGATCGCTTGATCTCGTGATGCTGGATACGCAGACGGACAGTGGAGCCGCTTACGATTGCTTTCAACCCTTTTTGGACGCTTTCAGCCGTTTGTGTTTGGGTATGATAGGTCTATTCATCTTGCTGTCAGTCGATCGCCCATGTTAAGACTGAGTTCTTACGGTTAAAGGCTTCAGTTTCTGAAGCGCTTGATCGCATGTGGTGTAGACCTAAAAACCTACAGGTTCATTTTTTTGTAAACCTTCCGCAAACCTTGCGGATTAGTCCACGGCTTCGATGCATTCAGTACAATATGCTGACTGATGCTATCGTGCGCTCAGACCGAGTTAAAGCCTATGAGTCCCCAGCCTGATCGCTCCTCCCAACCCTCTAAGTCTCCTTTGCCCGAAGAAACTAACCCCGTGCCAGAGCAGCCCGCTGCTGTGTCTGAATCAACTCCAACAGAGGCATCCACGGTGAAAGAAACCCCGACCGATCTGACATTGGATGCTGTTGAAGGCAGTCCTCCAGCGAGCACAACGCCCCTCGTGCCCAAACGACCGTTAATGCGTCCTGTGAACCGTCCTCAGCCGCCGCCTGTTGCACAACCAGTTGCAGCACAGGTGACGACTCCCCAAGCAGCGGTTGCCAAAGCTCCTCTAGAGACCGTTTCCCAGCCGCCCAAACCTGATGCTGGAGTTGTGCAAGCAGAGACCAGCCTTGCGAGCACGTCTGAAGCAACGGCTCAAACGCTCCGACAGCAACCCATTCCACCACCCAGCGAACCGAAGCAATATCGCGCGATCGGGCTGGTGCGTGGTCGATACACTCCCTCTGAGGAGCAATTCACGCGCGGTGCCATGATAACGAACGAGGGCACTGAAGTAGAAGCCGTGTTACTGGGACGCGTGATGAGCCTAGTACGGAACCATCTTGACCTGGAACAAGAGCATTTGTGGGTGGTATATCCTCGCACCCGTGAAATGCGGCAGGATTTACATGTACAGATTGTCGGTGTTTGGGAACCAGACAAGCTGAACAAAGCAGAAGAAGAAACAGAAGACGCTGCCGAGCTAGATACCGCATTAGAGACTCCGCCTGAGCCGTCTCCCCCAGCGGAAACCGCCTCTACCCAAGCGTCTGATGATTCTGGTCTAGATGAAAACTACTTCTCCATTCGCGGTGAAGTGGTCTTTTACTCGGCTGAAGAGCAGCAGATTGTAGTCAAAATTCAGCAGGCTCCCCGCAAAACGGCTGATCGTGAAAAGGCGTTCAAGCTCCGGTTGGATGGTGTCTTAAGCAGTCCCAAAGCCTTGGGCTACTTTTGGGATCTTCAGGTAGAGCGACGGAGTGCAGCCTTGGTGGTAACGAGTGGTACCCCGATCGGACTTGTGCCACCCAAGAAAAAGACCGCCAGCGCAGGCTTCAAACGTGGGGGCGATCGCCGTCCTCCCCAGCGGAAAACGCGTCCTGCTGGTGGTGGTAGAGGTGCAGCACCTACGACGAGTAGCCCACGCCGCGAACCCTTGCCAAAACCCGTGAAGCGAACTGAGCCAACGAGCGAAGGCTAAAACAAGCAAAAGTCACTCGACCAGGCGCTGGACAACTCGTTCTAGCGCTTGCGTTTTTTGGATCCACGCGGTCAGTCGATCGCACGTTGGGTTCCCCAGGCATCCTGCGGTCGAAACGCGCGATCGGCGGGAATGGGTGCTACAAATTCGGTCAAGGTGAACGTTCCTGCATCGATCCATTGCTTCAGCTCGATCGCCACCTGACGAGAGAGAAACAGGCTGGCAAGGGGAGCTACTCTCACGGTCTTGCCATCGATCGTGATGCGTCCCAGCTTCAACTGCGAGTAACTGACCAACCCAAACGTTGGGCGCACCCGTCGCGGAATCGAAAAATCGACCACAGGCGCAACCAGATCTTGATCCTGAATCGTGCAGCGGGCAACCACTTCCTCATGCAAGACGGGCAGCGGCACACCTACGCCCAGCATGAGTGACGGTCCATAGCTTCTAAAGTAACAGCCCCGCACCCAGCGAGCATCCATTTGTTTCGCGTCGCCAATCAACGCCAACGTGGCAGCAGGACCGATCGGCGTGCGATTGGGCAGTCGTCGCTGCAAGGGAAAGTGTTGGGTGCCCTCCCACGACACATAGCCAATGCCGCCGCCTAAAAAGATGCGAGTGCCGATTCCCACAAGCTGCAAGTCTGGATCATTCAGTAACGGCGAGATTGCGCCTGGGTTAGAGTAAACGGCATTTCCCAGACGGGGTTGGAGGGGTCCCAGATAGGTAAAGAGCGGACGATCGCCCCCATTCACCCCCACAATAAAATTTTGATAGAGATTGCGAGGATTAAAGAGATAAAACTGATTGATGGTATCGCGGGTGATCGTCGTTTCAAAGGAGCTACGTGGGTAGCAATCTGTGACTTGCCCAAGGGCACGCAAATGCACGGGTTTGCCTGCAATTAAATCTTCAATCACATAGCCGCCACCTTTCTCACGGCTTTCTTCACCCTCGATCACCTCTCCTACCTGCGTCGCGCCCAAATACAAGTCAACCGCCCCAAACCCTGCATAGACAGGTACGCCATCAAGCCAGCATTGACGAATTTTGATGGGCGGATCGGTGTGACCAAGGTTGATGATGGCTCCAGAGGATTCCATCGGCTCAAACGTGCCTGTTGTAATCACATCAACGGTTTTCGCCGCTTGCGTGACACCCAGTTCAGCCACATGCGCCTTCAGTTCTTCGACTGTCCAGACGACGGCTCGCTTCTGGCTAATTTTGTCGTTAATTTCGGCGATGGTTCGCATAGAGGGAACATTGTCTTGCGGCTACACCCTACACCCTACACCCTATTCCCTTTCACCTTGAGCCAGCCTTGGTGCCCGTCCACTTAAACCCGTCATGAGCTTGAGAGCAATCCGTTTAGCTGGAGGTACCGATCGCAGCGTCCACAGTCCCAAACGACGCAGCACTACCAGCGGTGGGAAACTGTTTGAGAAAACCCGATTCAGTGTATCTGTAAAGCCCAAAATGATAACGTTCTCCCAGCGCCGCCAGCGATCGTAGCGTTTCAACACCCGTAACGAGCCAATATCATCACCTTGCTGGTGCGCTGCCTGGAGGATTTGCGCTAATGCCGCCGCATCCCGAATGCCCAAGTTGACACCCTGTCCGCCAACGGGATGGCAACAGTGAGCCGCATCGCCAATCAGCGCCAAGCGAGGCAGTACATAGCGATCGCTCTGCATCAGTTGTGTGGGAAAAACAGCGCGATCGCCTACCAGTTCCAAGACACCCATCTGTTCACCAAAGCGTTGGGTCAGTGCAGATAGAAAGGCTTTTTCCTCTAACGCCATGATCGCCTCTGCTTCAGCTTTGGGAGCCGTCCAGACAATGCGACAAAGATTATTGGGCAAGGGCAGAATGGCAAAGGGTCCAGCGGGCTGAAACCGCTCATAGGCAATATTATGGTGCGGTTTTTCGGGTTTGATGAAGGCAACCACGCAGGTTTGCCAATACTGCCAGCCCCGTGTGCGAATGCCTGCCTGCTGACGTAGGGGCGATCGCACACCATCCGCTGCTACCAGTAAGCGAGTCTGCATCTGCTGAATCCCTCCATCCTGAAGGACTTCCAACTCAATCCCATCATCCAGCGCGATTGTCTTCACCAGGGGGGCGGGACACAGGTACGTCACATTGGAACAGTCATGTAATCGCTGTCGCAACGCTTCTAACAGCACGCGATGCTCTGCTACATAGCCCAAAATATCAGTGCCTAAGTCTTTTTGCACAAACGTTACCGTTGCCGCATCGCCTGCATCCGAGAGATGAATTTGGTCAATCGGATTGGCACCAGGATGCATTTCATCCCAAACACCGATGTCCTCAAAAATGCGGCTGGACGAGAGATTGATATGATACGCCTGACCTCTAGCCACTGCATCCGACTGAGGTTTTGCCTCCAGCAGCACCACTTGCAAGCCAGAATCCTTCAGGGCACACGCTAACGTGGCACCGACTAGCCCTCCCCCCACGATCGCCACATCGTAATCGGTGCGTTGATTTGCCTCGTTCCAGCGTTGTGCGGTGGGAACCTGGAAAGGCGTTGAGGGCGCGATCGTATCTAGCTGCTCCAGCGTCATTTCAAAGAACTCAATCAAGAGCTTAAGGCTTCTTTACATTTCCTATTGTGCCGTGAATCAGCGTAGTGAGCAAGTTAGCGGTCAACAGTCAGAAGAAGGGAGTGGGGAGTCGGAAGTGGGGCGTGGATTAAACGTAGAAGGCACACAGCAGTCGGGCTGCTTCTCGCAACGGACGCTTTATGTGAGTTAACCTCAGCTAATCTGTTTGAACAGGCACCTTTAGACGTTGAAACACTCTTACAAACGACAGCATCTCCCTTGGGTTAGCAGTATCATGAACCAAAGAAATATCATCGCGGGTTTATCGCTTTTCTAGTCTGGTGACACGGGCTTCTAGAGCATTCAAACGTTCTTTCGCCTCGATCGCCAGCGTTGCCAACCGATCGACAATCTGAGCATCCGTAGGATCAGTTGGGCTGCGGGGCACTCTGCCTGAGATGGGACGTGTAGGGGAAGCTCCCTGTCGAGATAATTGGGCGACCTGAGCGCGAAGCTGGTTGACCTGCGATCGTAGTTGAAAAATGTCTGCCTGTAAGTTTGATGCCGACTGCGCGGACGTGCGTCCCTGCAAAAGCAGAAACGTTAAGAGTGCAGTGATGAGAATGACTCCTACACGCCGTAGCATACTAACCTCATCACGTAGCATCACTCGAAAACAAGCTGCGGATGAATGTCCAAAACGTCCAGACCAGCACCGAAGCGAGCGTAAACAGCATCAACATTGCCAACGCCGAAAACGGAGCCACGATCGCGACGAGCAGTAATACCAGCAGTAACAGTGTCCAAAGAGGGTTTTTCATCAGACCTCACTTGATTGAGCATTCCTGCTGATCGTAACGAGTAGCTATTTTCTAGCCCTCTAGCGCCAGTATGATACCGTCGAGCAAGCCTTATTCAGCCGTGCTAGCGTCAGTCACAGACAAATTATTGACGAGAGTAGGGTAAGGCAATGTTGCAGCCACCAGCCCGACAATCGCAAAGCAAATGAGCGTAGGCACAAACTTGGGTTTAGATATATTCATGATCACGATTGGGAAAAACACGAGTAACAACTGAAAAGTGAAAGCAATCAAGCTCTGAACTTTGCCTGAATGCTGGACGTTGGTCTACGCTTTTAGCCAATGCACTGCACGGTTGAGCGATCTCCCTCTAGGGGTATCTACACAAGCACCGAGTTACATTACGTCTACTGAGTCAACAAACTTGCAAAAATCGGCGATAGCAGTGCGGCAACACATCAATGCTTTACCGTAGTGGTTTCAAGTCTCAGACGCAAAGCTCGAAACAAGCTGTAGAGTTCAAATTGCTCCAGTTAAAAACATCGGCTTGAGTGATTAACCTTACGCTCCGATGTCAGTATCTACTGAATGACTCAGTAGAAGCAGGGAGCTTATGCCAGTTTGTTAAGCGTTTTTAATATTGTATTACAAAACAACATAATCGTGTTCGCTTTCACTGAAAGCGCTCTGCCTCCAATCCTAAAAACTTGTATCTCACTGCAAGCAAAACCGCTAATGACGGCTTTATTCGTTTAGCGCCGCTCAGCTTCGTGCCTCTTTCTTTCCCTTATAGGCTTTAAGCACCGCTGCGAAAACGTCGATCGCAACCTTTGTGCCTATTTTCACAAAAAATTGGTTTAGCTATATCAGATCTTCTTCAAAAAGCAGAGAGTAGTATGCCTTTAAGTAAAATTCTAAGTTACAGCAATTTTTAATCAAGTGAAGTACAGATCCATGTAGGGAGTCAAGGAGTTAAGGGAGTAAGGTGTACCTCAGCAAATTGAGAAACGCTATAAGAGAGCTGATTTGAGAGTGTTTCGTTTTTTAGACACTATTTGGATGACAAATGACGGTGTGTCAATATAATTCAGCAAAAGTGCTTGCTAGTTTTACTTGCTTTGCTCATTCTCACAAACCTTAGCTGCCCGTAATGTAGAAAGAAGACTAACTGAATTAACGCCTCAAGCTAGTTAATTCTCAAGCAGTAGAGATTGTAAGCAGTAGAGATTGTAACAGTAGAGATTGCAAGCAGTAGAAATCACAAGTAAGTAGAGCGATAGCGCTACATTCACTCAGATTATATGAAGCAGAAATGAAGCAGAAAGCAGCGAGCTAGAAGTGCTTGAGAACAACAATTAGTAAGTAAACAAACGGTTTTACCGTTCGCTAAAAGACCTGTTATCTTCTCAACTGATAAACAAACCCATGGCAGACCTATTCAACACGCTCTTCTCCTCTAGCCAGTACATCCCTCACGGTCATTGCTACCTTTGGCAGACACCGCTGGTTTGGCTCCACATCATTAGCGATTTCCTGATTGCGATCGCCTATTTTTCCATTCCAATGATGCTCATCTACTTTGTCTTAAAGCGAAGTGATGTACCGTTTAGCAAGGTTTTTGCTCTCTTTGGAGCGTTCATCATTCTTTGTGGTGTGGGTCACTTGCTAGAGATTTGGACGCTTTGGCATCCAACATACTGGCTCTCTGGCATTGAAAAAGCATTGACAGCACTGGTTTCTTGTTACACTGCCCTGCTGATGGTAGAGCTACTGCCACGTTTTTTGGCACTGAGAACGCCAGAGCAACTAGAGACTCTCAATCAAGAGCTGGAACGGTTATTGGTTGAACAAAAAGCTACGACAACCCAACAGCTTATACAGAGCGAAAAGATGTCTAGCTTGGGGCAAATGGTGGCTGGTGTAGCGCACGAAATTAACAATCCGGTGAATTTTATTTACGGCAATCTCAGCCACGCTCAGGATTACTTGGACGATGTGCTTAAGCTAGTAGAGACTTATGAGCTAGCGGTGCCGCAGCCCCCGATCGCGGTTCAACGTAAAGCAATGGAAATTGACTTTCCATTTTTGAAAGAAGACCTGCCAAAGCTGCTGCAATCGATGCAGATTGGCGCTGAACGAGTGCGACAAATCGTCCTGAGCTTACGGAACTTCTCTCGTCTGGATGAGTCGGATGTGCATCCTGTAGAAATCCACGATTGTTTGGATAGCACGCTTTTGATTCTAAACAACCGCATTAAGCAAGGCATTACCGTAACGCGTGATTATGGGAAACTGCCCGCGATCGAGGGATTTTCGGGACCGCTCTACCAGGTGTTTATGAATCTTTTGAGTAATGCGATCGACGCGCTGAATGAAACCGATCAGGGTCATAAAGAAATTACGATTACTACTGAACGCTTGAATACCAACTACGTCAGTATTCGCTTAGCCGATAATGGTTCAGGGATTGCTGTAGAGCATCAAGCACAGTTGTTTGAGCCATTTTTCACAACCAAACCGATTGGAATGGGAACGGGCTTGGGGCTGTCCATTAGCCATCAAATCGTTTGTGAGAAGCATGGTGGGCAGCTAACGTGCTGTTCTGCGGTAGGAGAGGGCACTGAGTTTTCCATCATCCTTCCGATCAAGCAGCAGTCCCTTGTAACCGCTCCGTTGGCAATGGCAGTGGCATAGCGGCTTTAGTTTTTGAACAATAAGACTGCTTACAGAATGGTCTTTAACCCTTTTACAAGCCGCCCAATGCCTTCGATCGCCGTTTCTGGCTGAAGCGCACCATAGGCAACACGTAAGTAGCAGCCACTCTCTAATCCAAAGGTGGTGCCTGGAATCGCTGCAACACCATGCTCTTGAATGAGTCGTTCTACCAGCGGTAGTGCATCAAGCTGAGTGTGGACATTTAGCAAGACATAGAAGGCACCATTACTGGGTGGTACAGTGCAGCGATCGCCCAAAGTAGCCAGTGCTTCTAATAGCTGCTGACGCACGGTCGCGATCGCCCCTAATTTCTCCTGGCAGTAGCGTACACCAACCTGCAAGGCTCCCAGCGCAGCATATTGAGCAATCACACTGGGACAGATGACGTTCGTATCCTGAATCTTCATCACAGCCGCCGTGAGAGACGTGGGAATGACCATGTAGCCGATGCGCCAACTGGCAAAACCATACGCTTTGGAGAGTGAATACAGCGAAATGGTATGGTCAGTGCTGTCCGCGATCGCCCCTGGTGAAAAGTGCTGGACACCCTCGTAGGTAAAGTATTCATACGCCTCGTCATGAATATGATAGATGCCACGATCGCGGCAAAGGGCATTTACTTCTCGTAAGATGGCTTCTGGATAGACGGCTCCTGTAGGATTGTTGGGCGAGATGGTGACGATCGCCCGTGTGCGCTCGGTAATCGCTTGGGCGATCGCTTCTGGACGTAACTGGTAGTTCTCATCGGTCGCTACAAGAATGGGACGACACCCGGCGATCGTCACAGCCATCTCATGATTGAAGTAGTACGGCGTTTGCAGCATCATTTCATCGCCGGGACGAGTCATTGCCAGCACCGCATTAAGAAACCCCATATTGCTACCAGCCGTGACGATAATCTGGCGTTGTGAGTCGATCGCTATCCCGTTTTCGGTTTTCAGCTTGAGGGCGATCTGCTCAATCAGTGGTGCAATGCCTTCAACCGCTTGATATTTGTGCAGCTCTGGATTGGCTAAAAAAGCAGCGATTTGAGCGATCGCTTCTGGTGGCGGTGGATAATACACCACTCCTTGCCCCAGCGAAATGGTGTTTGGATGCTGCCGAATCATTGTGGCAACGGTAGGAATGATAGGCAACTGCACGCTATCCATGCGGGAAGGGTTGAAGGGCATATCGTAAATTGAGATGGTTTGAGAAGCCGTGTGCCAAATCGAAAAGTTGTTGCTCGATGCAAGTGATTAAAGGCAGAGTTAGGTATATTCGATGGCAATTGTTTCAGCGATCGCTCATTGCCGATGGTTGCTTGCTGATACTGCTCTTATGTAATGAACCTTGAATGTTTAACATCCGTCTTAAGACCTGTGACCAGATTAAGCTATGCTGCCAGATCACACGCTCATTTGCTTACCTGTTGGTAAAAGCCGATGCTGACTAGCCCTTACAAAACTGCACTTTGGATTACGCTTGCGACCTTTGGACTGGTAGTGATTTGCTTGTACACCCCCGTCAATCTGTTGTTTAACCAGGCGTTTTTGGTGATGGAACTGGATGACCTGGGTGACTATGCGGCACTGATCTTTGTGCTGAGCTTTACGATCGCCACCACGTTCGGCTTTCCGGGCAATGTAGCAACAGTGGCAGGGGGCGCAGTTTTTGGCTTGTATTGGGGAACGCTATGGTCGCTGCTGGGTGCCACGTTGGGAGCAGTCGGCGCTTTCTTGCTGGCACGCTATTTTCTGCATGGATGGGCAACACGACAGTTCGGGCAACAGGCACTTTTGCAGCGGATTAACCGAGCGATCGCGCACAAGCCCATGAATTTTTTGCTGGCTGTGCGGTTTACGCCGCTATCGCCCTTTAGCCTGGTAAATTTTCTGTTTGGCTTAACGCCGATCGACCTCAAAACCTACACGATCGGTACGTTTGTAGGCATTATTCCACTGACGATCGCGTATACCTGGCTAGGCGTGACGGGCAAACAGGCGTTCAACGGCGGCGACCATTTACCGTTTCTCTTTGCATTGGGAATATTAACGGTACTCTCGGTAATGCCGCTGTTAATGAAGCAGAAGCCCATCACGCCGCAATCAACAACTGCCTCTCGCCGAAAGCAGCGATTGCTAAAGTAACGATGGTGAGAAGCTGAAAAACAGAGGGCAGAAAGTATCAAGCAAAGCGGTTGTAACCAGCGCGTTCGGTTAACCGTGCTGCCAGAATCGCCCCGCTCTCCGCGCATCCTTGTATTCTGGAAGAAGGAACGAGAGAACGATCGAGCCAGTCGTAAGCTGTCATTCGTCGCACTGCACACAAGACTGATCTGGTGAAGCTCGACACAATACCACGATCGTGTCTACGGTCATGGCTCTCGCATCATTTGTAGAGGTTTGTTATGCAATCAGGTTGGCGGGTTGGTTCGTTGTTTGGGATTCCGTTTTTCATCGATCCATCCTGGGTTGGCGTACTGTTTCTAATTGCTATCCCTGCTGGCTTACGGTGGCAAGAAGGCTTTCCTGAATGGGGGGTTGCACTGGCGTATGGCATGGGTGTAGTGATGGCATTGCTGCTGTTTAGCTCGGTGGTGCTGCACGAATTAGGGCATAGCCTGGTGGCTAAAGCGCAGGGCATTAAAGTCAATTCAATTACGCTGTTTTTGTTTGGTGGCATTGCCTCGATCGAGGAAGAATCCAAAACTCCCGGTAAAGCCTTTCAAGTGGCGATCGCGGGTCCAGCGGTGAGCTTTGGTCTCGCCACCTTACTGGGTGCGATCGCCTATGCGTTTCCCAATCCAAGCAGCGTGGTGAATGTTCTCGCAAGCAATCTGGCATGGACAAATCTCATTCTGGCACTGTTTAATTTGATTCCAGGCTTGCCGTTGGATGGTGGGCAAGTTCTCAAAGCTGCCGTCTGGAAAGCCACTGGTAGCCGCTTTAAGGGCATTCATTGGGCAGCCCGCACTGGGAAGGTGTTGGGCTGGCTGGCGATTTTGTGGGGCACATTTAGCCTTGTGATGGGTAACTTCAGTGGCTTATGGATTGCCTTCTTAGGCTGGTTTGGTGTCCGTAATGCCACAAACTACGATCGTGTCACCGATCTTCAGGAAACCTTACTGCAAATTAAGGCTACCGATGCCATGACGCATGACTTTCGCGTGGTCGATGCCGAAATGACTTTGCGGCAGTTTGCGGATACCTACTTATTGGAAACGACTCACCCAACGGCTTACTTTGCGGCTTCTCAGGGACGCTATCGAGGCATGGTGAGCATTACAGCGCTACACACCATTGAGCGCAGCGAGTGGGAGACCGAGACACTCTTTCGCATTGTTCAACCGCTAACTGACATTCCTTCGGTAGAAGAATCATCGCCCCTAGTCACGGTGATTCAGTTGATGGAGTCAGAGCAACTCAAGCGCCTCACTGTACTTTCCCCAGCGGGTGCCGTGGCTGGTGTGATCGATCGTGGCGATATTGTGCGTGTGCTTGCTCAAAAAATGAAGCTGCCGATTTCCGAAACACTCATCAAGCAAATTAAAGAAGAGGGCATTTATCCTCCAGCCTTTCAACTCGGCACGATCGCGCAAGCAGCGGCGGAAGCGTTACCCCTTCAAAAGTAAGCACACAAGACAAGCGGGTAATCGGACTCGAACCGACGACATTCACCTTGGGAAGGTGACGTTCTACCACTGAACTATACCCGCATGGGAAGGGATGAAGGCTGAAATGAGAGACAGGAACGCAGAGACTTTTGAGAGTTTTTCCGTAAAGCCATTATAGACGGTGATCTGCCCTACGAATGCAAGGGACAGTGCGATCGCATCCCCACCCGTCATCCCTTATCCATTCAGGCGGCGGTGATTGCCTGCTTGTAGCGATCGTTCACCGCTTTCCAATTGACGACATTCCACCAGGCTTCTAGATAGTCAGCGCGACGATTCTGGTAGTTAAGGTAGTAAGCGTGTTCCCAGACATCATTACCCATGATGGGATACAGCCCTTCCATCAATGGATTGTCCTGATTGGCAGTACTGGTAATCTGGAGCTTGCCATCTTTGGTTCGCACGAGCCATGCCCAACCGCTACCAAACCGTTTTGTACCAGCTTCATTAAACTGTTTTTTGAACTCGGTAAAGCTGCCAAAGGTTTTTTGAATGGCAGTCGCAAGTTCTCCTGTCGGTTCACCGCCTGCTTTCGGTCCCATAATGACCCAATACATGGTGTGGTTGATGTGCCCGCCGCCATTATTGCGAACGATCGCGCGAACGTCTTCAGGCACACTATCGAGGTTGCGAATGAGATCCTCAGCAGTTTTACCTTTAAGGTCTGGATGCTTCTCAATGGCACCATTCAGGGCTTTGACGTAAGCCGCGTGATGTTTATCGTGGTGAAATTGCATCGTCCGTTCGTCGATATGCGGTTCCAGGGCGTTATACGCATAAGGGAGCGGTGGCAACGTAAAAGCGGCGGTGGATTGCTTTTTAGGAGATTCAGCAGCCTGGGCGAATTGCGGTGTGTAGATGCCTGTGGCGATCGCGCCTGTCCCTGCACCTAACAAGCCTAAAAAATGGCGACGTTTCAATGTCATAGCGGTAGAACCCCATAGTCTCAGCACTACCTTGAATTATCGGTGCTCTGAGCACTGGTGTCATGTTTACAACGGTATAGAGGTAGTGATTTAAACAGGTGGTCGGCGATCGGTAGGGACGTTACATATAACGTCCCTACCGGAATTGTGAACCTTAGTAGCGATCGAGGTTGTTCTACTGCGATCGCGCTATCTAAGCCTGAAATATGACCCTGGCTGACTGACAAATCTTTTAAGAATACTTGCCCCGCCCTGCACTGAAAGTGCGGGCTAACAGTAGTAAGTCCTCTCAAGAGGACTACAAGGGGCTTGCAACCCGTTTCAACGGGTTTTCTGCTATCAGCCCGGATTTTAATCACTACGGGTCAATTCCCCGCCCCTTGGGGCGCATGAGGCACAGTAGTCCGAATGGGCGCTGTTGAGCGCAGTCGAGCCGCGAAGCGTGTGAGGCGTAGCGAAGTGATACTCCGTCCGCTTGCGGCGGAGACGTTCATTTACGGGCGGGTGAGCAGCGAAGCCATCAGCCTTTCAGGACTCTTGTCAGCCAATTAGGATCTGACCTGATCTAATCGGCTTCTATCGCAGGTGGGAGGACAGGTTACGAAGCAGACGTAAGGATGAATACGACCTTACGTCAGGATCATCCCACCCAATGCTAGACCTCTGGTACAAAAATGCTGTTCTTTACTGCCTGGATGTCGAAACCTACATGGATGCCAACGGTGACGGCGTTGGAGACTTTGAGGGGCTAACGCAGCAATTGGCTTACCTGGAGGGGTTGGGAGTTACCTGCATCTGGCTCATGCCGTTTCACCCCACGCCCAACCGCGATAACGGCTACGACATTATGGATTACTACAATGTTGATCCTCGCCTCGGATCGCTGGGTGATTTTGTCGAGTTTACCCGTCAGGCGGGCGATCGTGGTATGCGGGTCATCATCGATTTAGTGGTCAACCACACTTCGGTGCAGCATCCCTGGTTTCAGGCTGCCTGCAAAGACGAGCAGTCCAAATACCGCAATTTCTATGTGTGGTCAAAAGAGAAACCTGCCGATGCAGAGGACGGCATCATCTTTCCCGGCATTCAGAAAAGCACCTGGACGTATAGCGAAGAGGCGGGAGAGTATTACTTCCACCGCTTTTACGACCATCAGGCTGATTTGAATATCGCCAACCCAGCCGTGCGCGAAGAAATCTACAAAATCATGGGTTTCTGGCTACAGTTGGGCATCTCCGGGTTTCGCATTGATGCGGCACCGTTTCTCATCGAGCTAAAGGGGATTGAAGCCCAGGCAGATGTGACTGACCCGTATGTCTATCTCAACGAAATTCGGGACTTTCTCTCGTGGCGACGGGGGGATGCGATCGTGCTGGCAGAGGCAAACGTGGCGATGGATAAAGTGCCCGACTACTTTGGCGATGGCGACAAGATGCAAATGCTCTTTAGCTTCATGGTCAATCAGCACGCCATTCTTGCCCTGGCGCAAGAAACAGCCGCTCCACTGGTTGATGGCTTAAAAGCATCGCCACCGATTCCGGCGATCGGGCAGTGGGCAAACTTTATCCGCAACCATGATGAACTCTCGCTCGACAAGCTCAGCCAGGAACAACGGGATGAAATTATTGCCAAATTTGCACCTGATAAAGAGAAGACGTGGATTTACGATCGGGGCATTCGTCGTCGCTTTCCGCCAATGGTGAATGGCGATCCTCGTCGCATTCGCCTTGCCTACAGCCTGATGATGACGTTACCTGGAACGCCTGTTTTGTTCTATGGCGAAGAGATCGGCATGGGTGACGATCTCTCGCTTGAGGAACGCAACCCCTTTCGCACCCCGATGCAATGGACTGGTGAACCAAACGGCGGCTTCTCTAAAGCACCTGCGGATAAGCTGATCCGTCCTGTGATTGATGACGAACAATTTGGCTATCACCACTTAAACGTAATCGCTCAACGGCGCGATCCGGCATCACTCCTCAACTGGATGGAACGTGCCATCCGCATGCGAAAAGAATGTCCAGAGTTTGGGTGGGGCGACTGGCAAATCATTGACACTGGGGAACCCACGATTTTTGCTCACCGCTGTCAGTGGCGCGATGGCGTTGTCGTTGCAGTCCATAACCTTTCCTCCAAGCCGTGTACCGTTACGCTTCAACTCAAAGACGATGACAGCAAGCATCTCATCGAGCTACTAGAAGACCAGTCCTATGACCTGCTGGAGGATGCGTCTCGTGAGGTGCATCTGGAGGGGTATGGCTACCGCTGGTTTCGAGTCAGCAACCAAAAGGTGTAAAGCCAATAGGTCTATAGCGGTTCTCAATCAGGTGAAGTACAGTCGCAAAGAGGCAGAAGGTAAAAGGCAGAGGGCAGAAGTGAAAAGGAGCATAGGTTTCCTTCTACCTGCTGCCTCAAATTCAAACGTCCCTACTCCAATCGGCGTAACAGTCCCCCTAGAAGTGCCATACCAACCTCAAGGGTTTTGTAGCCAACCTCGTCGAACAAGACAACTACTTTATCGCCTTCGTAGCGCATGACGGTGCCTTCACCCCAGCTTTTGTGCTTGACGCGGCTGTCAAGTGGGTAGGGTTCCAGTCGATCGCCCTTTTCGGTGGTGATGCCAGCGTTGCAGTTATCGCACGCGCCGCAGGGAGTGTCAATTTTCTCGCCAAAGTAGTTGAGCAGATATTCTCGCCGACAGTCGCGCACTTCGGCATAGCCCCGAATCATTTCCAGGCGCGATCGCTCAAACTGCTGATGCTGTTTGTCTGACTGAGCCGCGTCCTCTAGCGCCTCACTCAAATCGGCGGGGTCTTCACAGGCAACCACGTCGCCCGTGGGCAAAAGCTCCACCACGCCTGCCGCTTGCAAATGGTTGATGGCAGTCATCACCTTCGTTTGAGAGAGGTCCGCTTCCTGCTGCAAATCTTTGAGCGGCATGGGTGCATCGGCTCTGTGAATCGTCACCGCGACTTGAGCGACTTGATCGAGATCCAGGTATCCACCTGTAAAAAAGCGGCGCAGGCTCAAATCTTTGGGGTTGTAGAACAACTGTGCTGTGGCTGGGTGGCCATCCCGTCCAGCTCGACCGATTTCTTGGTAGTAGGAGTCGATCGAGTCGCTAATGTCGTAATGAAACACAAAGCGCACGTTCGGTTTATCGATGCCCATCCCAAATGCAGTCGTCGCCACAATGACCTCAATCTCATCTGCCATAAACGCAGTCTGAGCATCATCCCGCTCTCGACGCTTTAAACCCGCATGATAAGCAAGGGCACTGATACCACGATCGCTCAACACTGTGGCAATTTCCTCGGCACGTTTGCGCGTTGCGGTATAAATAATGCCTGGTTTCTCCGTCTTCAGTACCCGCTTGATCAAGGTTTCCTGTTTCTCTGCATCGTCTTCAAAACGCTCGACCCCCAGCCAGAGATTGGGGCGATCGAACCCCTGCACAATCACATGGGCATCGTGCATGCCCAACTGCTCTAGAATGCCCTGGCGTACAGGAGGCGAGGCGGTCGCGGTGAGTGCCAAAACCGTGGGATGCCCCAACGCTTCGATCGCCGCTCCTAACCGTCGGTAATCGGGACGAAAATCATGACCCCATTCGCTAATGCAGTGGGCTTCATCGACCACAAAGAGGGATGGTTTAGCCGCCTGGAGGTGTTCCAATATCTCAGGATTCTTAAACTGTTCAGGAGCCAGGAAGATAAATTCCAGCTCACCCGCCTTCAGTTGGTCAAACGCCTCCTGTCGATCGCCTGCCCCAATGGTTGAGTTGACCTGTGCCGCGCCACCAATGTCCTGACTCTCGATCGCGTCTACCTGATCTTTTTGCAGCGCGATGAGTGGTGAAACGACGACCGTTGCCCCCGTTATTTCGATCGCTGCAAGCTGATAAATCGCGGATTTACCCGATCCTGTAGGCATGACCACCAGAGTATCTTGCCGATTCAGGACTGATTGAATGGCGGCTTCTTGTCCTGGGCGCAGCTCGTCATAGCCGAAATGTTCTTGCGCCGCCTGTTCGATCGGCTTCGTTCGTTTTCGCCGTTTAGCCATAGCTTTAGTGGCAGGGGGAGTCAGTTATAGCCATGATTGAGTGAGGTTAAAACAGGTGTGGGGTGTGGGGTGTCAGGGGTTAGATGGGTAAGTGCAGTGAATGATGCTCGATCGCCTTATTCCTCATCGTTTCGGTCAGTGTAATCTTCAGATGACGTTGGCTCCAGTTCCCAACGACGCGCATCCCGTTCTTCCAGCATGTCGTTTGTACGCAGGAAGGAGCGATCGTTCATTTCTAAACCTACAGCCGCACCCAGTTCGTCTACGACATCCATGTCTGGTGTGGAAACGGTGCCACCGACTGACTCATCACCATCTGCGTTGGCTTGCTCATAGTTGGCATCCACATCGCCACCAGTGAGGGTAGGACTGGCTTCATTAAAATCGTTCACCCGTCCACCCGTCGCAAAATTGGGTTGATCATGCACACCTGTACCGTAGGATTCGGTCAACTCCTGAGGCAAATCACCGGAATCTGGTTTCACCAGATCGTCAAACTCATCGGTATCGAGGTCAGAGTCAGCATCGATCGCGTCATTGGTCTGCAAATCTAGTTCTCGATCGTCCGCCATTGTCATATAGCTCGGCTCCTCTGCAAATCGTTCTCCATGCAGCCTAACCAACTGATAAACCCTCAGAATCCTCATATGGGTAGAAAAGGTGAGGGGTAGAAAAGTGAGGAGTGAGGGGTAAGGAGTGAGGGGTGAGGAGTTGGAAGACTTGCAGTTGTGTACCGATGAATTGCTTGTGGGCATACTGAGGCTGGTCTTGTGTGATGCAGTCGTGAATTGGATGGAATCGATCGTCTCTTACTGAAGTTACTAGCTGACAAACCATTCAACAGGTTATTCAACAAAACGTATGTCTCGTCTTAACCCGCGTGCCTTCGAGATTCTCAAAGCAGAAATTTTGCGCTGTAGCGCTAACGATATCGCTGGAGAAGTGCAGCGTGATATTGCTCTACGACGGTTAGAACGCTTTCAGGCACAAACGGGTGCGCCGTTAACCTTAGAAGATCTGCGGGACGCGATCGTCGATTTGTTTCCTGGCTTCAGCGAAAAGGTGTTGAAAGCTGCTGCTCGTGCCAATTGCCCTTCCCCAGCAATGAATCGGTTGCGGTTGGTACCTGCCGTCTTGGTAGGGTTAGCGGGACTGGCGGGGGGTATCTGGGTGCTGAACTTGCCCTATCCACCCATTCGTTGGACAGTAGCACGCGTTGCGCCGATCGTCTTGCTACCCAGCTTCATCAGCATGGACAAAAACTATCGGCAGGCGATCGCGGCAACCGAACAGGCAGATCAGTTGGTGAATCAAGCAACCAGCGCTGCTGATCTGGAGTTAGGCACGACCAAAGTTAAAACGGCACAAAAAAGCCTAGATGCCTTACCTGTCTGGTTTTTGGGCTACTACCCCCAGGCGTACTGCGGTTTTTTCCAGTGTACCTGGCGCTTTACCCTGGATGAATTTCAGGATGCCCGCAAAGAAGTGGCTCGGATGGATGCCAAGCTGTTTCAGGAAAACAATGCTCAAACGCAGCTCAATCAAGCCGATCAGCTCCTTGGCACCGCGAAACAGCAGTATCAAGCAGCGCCTAATGCGACTACAAAGCAAGCGGCGATCACTCAGTGGCAACAGGCGATCGACCAGTTACACCAGCTTCCTGAACAAACCCTGGCTGAACGGATGGCACGCCCCAAGCTAACAGCATACGAGCGCGATTTTCAGCAGGTTTCAGGTTTGGCAATGGGCACCGCGCAGTCGAGTAATTTAATCGAGGCAGCCAAGATCTTTGCGAAGACAGCGCAACAGCTTGATCTACAAGCCCCTCATGCAGTGGTTGAGTGGGAAGAAAATCAAAAGCAGTGGGAAACCGCGATCGATCGTTTAGAAAAAATTGACTTTAAAGACCCCGACTACCAGCAAGCTCAAACCCTGCTGGCAAAATACACACAGAGCCTCAGCAGGGTTCAAATTCGTCTGAAGAACGAGCAAGCATCCACACAAGCCTTTAATGAAGCGCAGCGGCTGCGAAACGATTTGTATGAGGTCGTTCCCGCTAATGCAACAGCCCTCAGCCCATCGCAAACCAGGCAACTTCGAGTCATTGCCGATACATTAGAAGCTGTCCAGCCCAACACCACCGTCTACGCAAAAGCGCAGGTAATGCTAAAAGCAGCTAACAGCCGACTCAAATGAGCTTTCATCCCTCGTCCCTCATCCCAGCCCTCAACTCGATCGCCAACGGTTCTGCCAATGTTTGACGGGTGTTAGCCAAAATAGCTGCGAGATAATGCTGGAGGCGATCGCGCATCTCAGGATAGAAGCCATAAAGCTGATGGCTTTCTCGGTAAAACAAGGGTTTTGCGGTCAATGCCTGATAATCAGCATTGTGTGCTGCTTCGGCGGACAGCAAACCCGCAGTGGTCTCTGAGGGCAACAGCCCTTCTGGGATATGACCTTCTAACAGGCTGAGAATTTGGCGCTGGCAGAAATTGGTGTTGATGCCTTGGTTTTCTAGCAGTTGCAGAATGCGTCCCACGGAAAGCGGCTCGTCTGGTAGTATTCGCACCAGTTCGTGTAACAAGAAATAATCACTGTACTGATGGCGCACAGCATCCAGCATATTTGGGTAGAGCGGTAAGGATGCCAAGCCCTGAGCAATCGGGTTAGCCGCTTCTGAGATGTCATGAGCTTGAATCAGGCGCATGTTTGGAAGCTTTTGCTTGAGCCAGTGGGCGATCGCAGGCAATGCGGTCGTTCTGCCCGTACAAACCACCTGACGTACAGCCTGTACTGCAATACCACTTTGATTCAGCAGAAGATTTAGCTCGCGATTAAGCTGCTGAAGATACGGCACCATGACACGGCTATGCAGATCTTGCTGGCTGACCGTCCACTGCTGGTCGTTGAGCTTAAAGGTGGCACTATCTTGATGGTGCAGCGCCAGTTTGAGCTGTCTAGCCGCGTTCAGCAAATGTCGTCCCAGGTCGCTACTGCGTAAGCGCTGCTGCAAGCGATCGCGGGCTTCCTGATCTGGCTCACCCGGTAGCGGTAAATTGAGGCTTTGTAAATCCAGGCTGTCCCAGTTCCAGGCAGAGGGGTATAGAATTTGGCAAATGACATCCTGGTCGATCGCATCTCCAGCATAGGCAAGACTGCGGAGGTAAAGGTGTTCGCGGGTCAACCAGTGACGATCGAGCGGCAGGTCAACTAACAGCAGTTCAGTGATCGTTGCGCCAGCATTCACAACCAGCGTGCCACCTTGCAGCGACCCCTGAGAACGGCTGTAAGACGTAGCAAGAGACGACTGAGTTGATGGGGACGGCTCGGCTAGGATACTAAGCAGAGCCGCGATCGCGTCTTCAACAACGTAAACCTGCTCAGCACGGGTAACTAAACCTGCGGCAAGCACTGCCTCTCGGAGATTGAAGCAGTACGTATCTGACCAGCCTGTCGGACAACCAATCACAACGCTACTCAGGCGAGCGATAGCTGTTTGAAACGCTTCTAACGACAGTTCTGTGGTCGCGATCGTCAAACCAGCGCTGTTCCCCTGTAAGGTTTTCAGAAGCGCGACCAGGGCTTGTTGAAACCAACCTAGAGCAAGCTGTTGGTGATCCGACCATTGCATGATGGGTTGCCATTGCTGGGTTTGTTCCTGCCAATAAGGTGTGCCAGCCTTGAGCAATGGCTTGAAATTACTCAGCAACAGTCCAGCCGGAGCGTTTGGCTCACTTACGGTGGTAAACTCCGACTCCAGCGCTTGATAGCCCAGAGCTGTAGGAGCTTCGGGCGATCGCTGTAGCTGCGAACCAGAGAGATAGGCGATCGCAGGCAACCCCAACAACGGCGGTTGATCCAACGGAGCGGTTTCTTCCCAGACAATGGGATACCGTTTTCCCGTCTGTACCTGCAACAGAGTGGCTGAGATTTCGGTTGTGCCCACATCAATGCCCAGGCACCAGATGGCATCTGTTTCTTCTGTCTCTGCCTCTGTGGGTGGCTCGGATGCCGTTACCACAACATCTGTCACATTCTCTGACCCAACCGTCTCTAGCTCAGTCGAAGGCGCGATCGCAGAATCGGGCGGCAATTCGGGTTGATTGATGAATGCTGAAGGTTCTAAGCGCTCGATCGTTGGCTGATCGGTTAGCTCATCCTCTTTTTTTTTTCAGGATCCTGGCTGTCTGCTACTTCATCAGTGGCAGTCGGCATTGGCTCGTCAAACGATCCCATCAGGCTAGCAAACGCTTGCTCTAACGTGGCTGGTTCAGCACTGGACAAATCGGGGGCAGGTGGTTCGGTTGCGAACCCTTCAACGTTTAAGGAGGGTGGTTGCAGAATCGGTGATGTGGTTAAGTCTAAAGCTGGGTCTTCTGGAGGGGTGTCTGCAAACAAGTCGCCCACTTGCTCTAAAGAAAAGGGCGTTGCATCCGCTTCAGAAAATGGCTCTGATAAGGGAGGGGCGCTTTCGGTCGATCGTACATCCAAAATAGGGCTTGCTTCCGAAGGTGTCTCTACGAACAAGCCATCGACCTGTTCCAGCGTGAAGGGAGCTATTGATTCGGCGGGCGATTCTGGTAATGGCTCTATGGGTGCAGCGATCGTCTCCTGAATGCCAGTATCAGCAGGGGCAGCCGAAGGCACTTCGACAAACAAATTGCCCACTTGTTCAAAGCTGAACGCAGACGTTGGTGTAGATAGCTCTTCTGGTGGAGTGGTCGTGGTAAGCTCAGGTGCTGGAGGCACGTCTGCAATCGGTGGAAGATCGGTAAACAGGTTTTCTACCCCTTCTAACGTAAATGGCAGGGGTTGCTCAACCAGGGGGGGAGTTGACGGCAATGAGGCCGAAGGAACCGCTGGCACATCCCCAAACAAATCATCCATCCCTTCCAGTGTGAAGGGAGATGGTTGGCTGGCTTGAGGCGGTGGAGGAGGCGATGGTACGTTATCCGCCAGAGGGTCAGCGAATAAATTACTGATGCCCTCAAGCGTAAAGGCAGTCGATGGCTCTGCTGGTGGCGCTATGGGCGGTGCAATGGGGACAACCGGAGGCTCTGTAGGCGTATTGGCAAACAGGTCATCCATCCCTTCCAAAATGAACGCATCTGGCTCCGCGATCGTCCCCTGGTCAGAAGCAGGCGGCTGTGATGGTGTCGTCGATAAAACGCTAGAGCCTTCACCCAGTGAAGCACTCCAATCCTCCAGCGATGTTGGTTCACTGGACGGTAGCGGCTCATCGGTCGCGGTTGCGTCTGAGAAGGATGCTGGCTCATGGGCACTCGGTTCGCGTTCATAGGGCAAAACCGAGGGATCCTCAATCGCATCTTCTAGATTGAAAAGGTCTTCACTTAAGCGGTTCAACGTACTTTCGTCTAGCCACAATTCGGGGTCGGGGTCTTCTGCAACAGCATGGAGCGGCAGCAAATCTTCTTCAGGCGATGCAGGTGTGTAGCGATCGTCCTTTGAGCGATCGTCTCCGGTCTCAGCAGAAGGGGGGGTGCCAGAAGTTGCTACAGGTAAGACGACTGGGGAATTATCGGCGGGAGAAACAATCAAGGACTGGCTAGGCGTTTCTGCTGGTGCCTCGATCGGTGGCTCTAAAGACCGCCCCTCAGAAGCAGGAGCCTCATCAAACAAATCAGTCAGAGTCGCAATTTCGTCTTGAGGCTGAGCGGTTCCAGTACCAGAAGCGCTGTTTGTCACTGGCTCCAGCACTGCGTTTGAAGATGGTTCTGCCACCGGGCGTTGCGGCTCGTCCGGAGCCATTGCCGCATCCGACGAAAGGGTGAATACACGTTCATCCGCTGGACGATCGCCCGTTGATGCGGCTTCCCCAATACCAAGTGGATCGTCGCCAGCAGGGGGCACGTCCAGCGTCTCTAAATCGACCTCAGCGTCATCAAGATCCCAGCCGTCCAACAGTTCATCATCCAGGAGCGCGTCTGGAATTTCTGATTCAGAAAACTGTTCGGTCAACGTTTCTCCAAGCAAATCCCAGCCGAGGGTTGGATCAGCATTGGTAGACACGGAGGGCGGTACGATCGCTGTTTCAGCTAAAACCGCCGCAGGTGCCTGGGTGTCAGCCGGAAGTGTATCGATCGGCTGTAAGGTTGACAACGGTTGAGCATCAGATGGCGCGATCGCAGTGTCCGCTGCAAAAGATTGTTGGGACTGCTCTGCTGGGATGGAAATATCCGTAGCCAGACTCTCTACAGCAGGAGTATCTGCCTGAGTATCGGCTAATGCGGTTGCCGGTGGCTCGCCTGTAGCTGGCTCATCGGTAATTGGCTCAGCCGCGATCGTCTGGTTGCCAAATAAGCTCTCATAGAATTCATCCAGTTCATCCTTGGCATCGTCGGGAATGCTGCTAGCCGTTGTTTCGCCTGACAAGCTTGAAGGGCTACTCAGCATGCGATCGATCTGAGCATCGGCATCGGCAACTGAGGCTGGTTGCTCCTGTAGCTCGGAACTTAACTGTTCCAGGAGCTTTAGCGCCGCGTCAATATCGGCTGTATCCTCAATGCTCATCGTGCCAGATAAAGGCTCGGTTGTATTCAGTTGACCGGGTGCAGCAGGCTCAGGTGGAAGCATGGGCTGAGGCGGCAGATTTGTACCCAGCAGATTGGCATCCAACTCCAGGAGTGCGTTGACATCCTGAGCCGCCAGTTGGTTCAGGTCAAATCCTTCTAAATTTAATGCCGCAATTTCCAGATCAACGGCGGATTCCCCTTCAACGCTACCAGCAGACCGAAGCCAGGACTCGATCGCGGTGTCCACTGGCTCAGCGATGTTTGCAGGAGCCGCAGAGGCATCAGCAGGAACATTGCTAGAAAGCTCAGTTCCAGGGAACGGTAGAGGCACCGATCGTGCTGCATCAATGCTATTAGGCGACGTTGGAGTCTGAGGCTGCTCCAGGAACGATGGTATTGCGGTCGTCGGAGACGGTTGAGCTGTCTGTGTGGCATGAGCGGTTGCTCCAGACAGGGGGGGAGTCACGCGTGCAGAATCTAGCCTTGCAGGAGTCGATGGCTGCAAGTAAGTAGAGGCTTCCTGCCCAAGCTGACTGGCTAAATGGCTAATGAGGGCAGTAAACATCATCTCGCCCTGCTGCCCCAGGCTATGCATTTTATTTAGCCCCTGAGACAGAGACTCTTCATATGCCTGTACGTTGCGCTGCAAAGACTCAAACACCACACTCAACGTGGAGTCCAGTTTGATCAGCAGTTCGTCTGCTTGTGCTTGAGGTACCTGAATGTTGCCGAACCCTGGGTAAGGTGCATCTGAAGTGGTGGCGACGGCTGGTGCTGAGCCTGTCAGTGCCAAACTAGCGCTCTGGGGGAGTGATTGCTGATTGCTACTCCGCAGAGATTGCGCCACTTGTTGAGGCAGCGTTTCTTGCAGCCGAGTCATCAACGCCTGCAAAAATTCGGCGATCACCTGCTGCTGGTTTCCGGGCAATGTCCCTGCGTACCCCTGACGCTGCGACTCTAACTGACGGATCTCCTGGATCAAGGCTTCTCGCTGGTGGCGCAATCCTTCTACATCAGACTGGAGCGGTTGCACCACGTTAGACCGCAAGTACCCCATTTCCTGGATAAGCGCCTGCAACATTTGCTGAGCAGCGGCTTCGTTTTGACCATAGGGCAGCGATCGCTCGACCTCCGCACCTGCCTGGGGTGACTGATAAGACGATCGTGCTGGCTGATAATAGATATCGTGCATCAGCAAATCTGGTCGTGCGTCTGCTTGCTCAAACCCTTCACCAGCCATTTGCCGCTGTTGAAGATAATTGCGGACACGCTCCAAAATTTGGCGCTGCTGGGTCACTTCTCCAGACACAACCCACGGTAGACGGGGAGTTGTTTTCTGAAGCACATTATCGATATCTGCAATGAGCGCTTGAATTTGATCCTTCTGAGAAGTCACAATGTAACCCCTGACGAGTACTGAGCAGAAGCAGGCTGAAATGTCGCTGCCACTTCTAATATAGTGAGGCTTCCTAGAACAGCCCAAATTATGCCCTGACTGAACCTGGAAACCCTAAGTTGAAATGGCGATCGCACAGTCTAAAAGACAGTCTAACCGGACGTTTAGTCTCATGCTTGAACGACCTTGAATCAGAAAGGCAACCTTAATGTTTAGTAACCTTGGAGGTAGCCATTAAGAGCAACCTTGCCTCTTAGTGCGTCTGGTTACATGCGTTTGGTTACACACATCTGGTTACTAAAGCGCAAGCCGCTACCGAGTTCAGACAGCGACACGCATGAACGATCTCTGCTGCAAGATCATTTCCAAGTCGTCCAGTACCGCCATATCTGGACAAAGTGTACGTCAGGAAACTAAAAACGTGACAAATTCTCCCAAAATTACTGAGGCAAGCTTTACGTCCCAACGTACCGTTGCCAGGTTCACTGTAGGCTTGAAGAACTTTAACGACACAGCACTTTAGATAACACAGCACCTTGATGGCGTAGGACATGGGGAATGAACCGGAACGATTGCGATCGCGCATCGATTCACCCGCCAGCACACATGCATTGGCTAGCACCCTCTTTGTTAAACCAGTCTTCGGGATTCAGCAATAATAACTAGCGCCATGTATTCATTAGGTTATTATTGCTATAAAGCTTATCTGCTTACCACACCTCTGCTCAAGCTTTAAAAGCCTGATTCGGTCATCTTCCTGTTTGTCGTCACAGTTTTGTCGTCACCGTAAAGCAAACTGTATCAGTGCATCACGACCTCTAGTCAATCCCCATACGCGATCGCTGGACGATCGTCCAAAGCCCAACCATCTACTCGTTTAACGCTTGACCCTTTTGACAAACAGCGCCGCCTTTAACCGCTCAAACGTTAGTCAGTCAAACCAATAGCAACCAAGCACAGACTAAACTGGCGACATCAGTGTCAGGTTTATCGACCAGATTTGCACCCTTGCACTATCATTTACCCTGGCTTGAGAATTACGACGCGGCACCCCATGGAAGATCGGTATAATCCCAGAGATGCTCACGCTAATATATCGATTCGCTCAGCCCCTTTTTTTGAAGGGCTACCAGAGCTTGCAGTCGAAAAAGCGACCGCCCAGGTTGTTATGCGCAGCCACCCAGCGAACCAGGTCATTTTGCTGGAGAATGACTGGGGTAGCTCGGTCTATTTTATCTTGAACGGTTGGGTCAAGATCCGCACGTACAACCTGGATGGGAAGGAAGTGACGCTCAATATTTTGGGCAAGGGCGAATTATTTGGTGAAATGGCTCCCCTGGATGAAGTGCCTCGATCGACCGACGTGATTACTCTGGCACCGACCGTCATCGGTAACATGCCTGCCCAGGATTTTGTTAATCTGCTGCATACCGAACCGCAATCGGGTATTCGGCTCGCCCAATTGATGGCACGTCGCCTGCGTCAAGTTAATCGTCGCTTGCGCTTGCGCGAATCTGACAGCACCTCGCGGGTTGCAGACATTCTCTTGTTTCTGGCTGATGGGCAAGGCAAAAAGGTTTCGACAGGCACCGAAATTCCAAACCTGCCCCACCGTGAATTAAGCAGCCTCAGCGGTCTGGCGCGAGAAACCGTGACGCGTGTGTTGAGTAAGCTAGAGAAAAAGGGGCTGATCTTGCGCGATCGCGATACCCTCACGATTCCTGATCCACATGCGCTAGAACGCTTAATGATTTAGCTCACATGGCTTGTTATTGACCGAACGGCATTAAAGCAAAAAACGATCGAGGGCAGCCTTTAGCTCCTCAATTTCGGTTTCGATGTTGCCTTCTTTCGCAGCGCGCCCAATACACTCAGTAAGATGTTCATCCAGAATAATGCGAGCCACACGATCAAGTGCCCCTCTAACAGCAGCAACCTGCACCAGTACGTCAGGGCAGGGACGGCTCTCTAGTACCATCGTCTTGATCCCCCGAATGTGCCCCTCAATGCGCGATAGCCGATTAACCACACGCTTCAGCGATTCTTCACTGTGAACATGAGCATGGTGAGCCGTGCTGTGATCATGGCTATGCAAAGGTTCATGCTCAACGCGATCGCTATCTCGGCTAAGGGGACGTTCAGAGGTTGCCATTTAGAGTTGAGGTTGACAGGGTTGATGACGAAAGCCACAGATACATGTGATTCTAGCCCACGTTGCCCATGAGACAACATCAAGGCGCACAGTTTCAATAAACATGTTCACGCCTCTACCTGCCACAATGAGGGTTAAGCGATACCTGTCGAAATCCGGCTGTCAGTTTGCCTGTCAAAATAGATTAGGACTTACGCATTTGAAGCTTAAAACCTCGATCCCCCCTTAGCCCCCCTTAGCCCCCCTTAAAAAGGGGGGAACTCTAAAAGCCCCCTTTTTAAGGGGGTTAGGGGATCTAACTGCGTAAGTCCTGTAGATGAAGAAACACCTCAGCGACATTTGCTATTTGTAGGTCGATGCTATGCGATTCTTAACCCTTTTCCACTCACTCCGCCGCTCTTTGATGACCGTTCTCGCCCTTGTGCTGGTAACGCTGTTTACGTTGGGGTTGCCGGCTCAGGCGGGTTTGCTCACGTCTACGATCGCTGCCAGCCCGATCGCGGCAGTTAACCCAGCACAGCTACCTGAGGCAACTGGACAGGGCAGCTTTGTTGCTAAAGCAGTCAACCAGGTTGGTCCAGCCGTGGTACGCATTGACACTGAGCGGACGGTGACTCGCCGCAGTAGCCCTGATCCGCTCATGGAAGACCCCTTCTTTCGGCGCTTTTTTGGCGAAGAAGGGTTTCCGCAGTCACCTCGTGAAGAGCATCTGAGGGGTCAGGGATCGGGCTTTATTATCGATCGTGGCGGCGTGATCTTGACGAACTCTCATGTGGTGAATGGAGCCGATAAGGTAACGGTGACATTGAAGGACGGACGCACGTTTGAAGGTAAAGTACGCGGTGCAGATGAAGTCACCGATTTAGCGGTTGTAAAAATCGACGGCAGTGATTTGCCCGTCGCCTCGCTCGGTAACTCTGACCAGATTCAGGTGGGAGACTGGGCGATCGCGGTGGGCAATCCGCTGGGGTTAGACAACACCGTCACGCTGGGCATTGTCAGCACCCTGAAACGCTCCAGCGCCCAAGTTGGTATTCCCGATAAGCGTCTGGATTTCATTCAAACCGACGCTGCGATCAACCCTGGCAACTCTGGTGGTCCGCTGGTCAACGATCAGGGGCAAGTGATTGGGATCAACACCGCGATTCGGGCTGGCGCGATGGGCATTGGGTTTGCCATTCCGATCAATAAAGCGAAAACCATCAAAGACCAACTGGCAAACGGTGAACGCATTGTGCATCCATATCTGGGTGTACAAATGACCATCCTCACGCCAGAACTGGCTAAACAGAACAATAGCGATCCAAACTCGGCATTTATGGTGCCAGAGGTGAATGGCGTGATTGTCGTGCGGGTGCTGCCTGACACTCCGGCTGCAAAAGCGGGTCTGCGTCGTGGTGATGTGATTACCCAGGTGGATGCCCAACCCATTACAACAGCAGAACAACTTCAGACGATCGTGGAAAATAGTCGCCTCGGTCAAACGCTACAGGTTAAAGTGCAGCGGGGTGATATCACGAAGCAGCTACCGATCAAAACGGCTGAGTTGCAGGATGCTGCCTGAGCAAATTGATTCGATACAACCTTGAGATGCCGTGAGGGTACTAGAACAGGCTTCATGCCGATCTTCTAGTGTCTATTTGGTGAAGGTAAAACGTATTGCAATCGGATTTAGCGCCTCAACGGTTGTCAGACTACGATCGTCAAGCTGCAATCTGCGGAATTTTTTCGCTTTACTACCCTTGGGAAGACCGTATAAATAGCGATGTTGTTAGTGTTGAAGATTACTTAACTGGTAGTGGAGCCGTAGGTTGATGCTGCGCTCTTACCACCTATTAGGAGTCTTGAGTGATTAATCTTTCCTTGCCTAAAGTCCTACTTGCTACAGCCCTAGCAGTACCTGTCGTGACCATGTTCGGTCAGAGCGCTCTAGCAGAAGATCTCGCTTTTACACTCAAAAACAGCAGCGATAGTCCCTTGGTCGAGTTTTACGTCGAAGATTCTGCGGAATCTAGCTGGGGTGAAAACTTGCTCAGTGAAGCGGTTGCGCCTGGAGAAGCTGGAACGGTCACGATCGCCGATGGACGCACCACCTGCACTTACGATATTTTGGGCGTGTTCGCCGATGGTTCTAAGCTTGATGAACGTCAGCTTAATCTGTGCGAACTCGGTTCTTATACTTACAAGTAGGGCAGCCAACTAGAGCGGTTTAAAGGCTAATCGCATTGAGTGCATCTTAGTTTTGCGGGTCAAGGTTTTTGGAAGTACGAGCGTCTCGCTCGCGAGCGAGACGCTCGCACTATTTAATACAAAACTGGGATGTACTCGATCGCATTTCCTCATGATGGGGAGGGGCAGGCGTAAAGAGGAAGAAGCTACAGAGGGCGATCGCGACGGCTCAAAACAGAGCGATCGCGTTTGGTGTACAGGCAATGACGACCATTGCTATAGTCAATGTACCTGAAACCGGAAGCTATACGAATGCTTACGTCTAGTGGTAATCCAGCTAGCAGACTGATCAACGCGTCGCGCTGTAGTGTTAAACGGTAAGCGTTTGTTTACTAACCTTCTTCCATGCGCCTGGTGTCTTTCCAGTTTGGGAGTTTGCCCCGTTGGTTGACTCAGATCAGCTTTGCCTTACTGCTCCTTACTCTTTCTGTTAAAGCTCAGCAGATGACTGGGATTCCCTCCGATCGCGATGCCATTCGTGCTGTGATCCAGCGGCAGCTACAGGCATTTCAAAAGGACGATGCGGAGGAGGCGTTTGCGTATGCTAGTCCTGAAATTCGCGCAAAGTTTGGGACAGCTAAAAATTTCTTTCAGGCGGTTAAAACGAGCTATGCCGCTGTCTATCGTCCGCGATCGGTTATGTTTGAGAAGCTCGTCACGGTGGAGGGGATTCCCACCCAGGAAGTGGTATTGCTTGATCCCAATGGCGATCTAGTGAAAGCACTTTATCTGATGGAGAAGCAAGCGGATGGCACCTGGAAAATCAGTGGATGCTATATCGTGCCGATGCCAGGACAAACGATTTAATCTCTCAGTCGATCGTGCAAAATCCTGAGACAATAGAGGCACAAAAAACGATAGAGGCACAAAAAACGATCGCGACGGCTCTTACAGCGGTTCTTAACCGAGACAGACACAGTCTTGTCTGAGGCGAGTGTTGGGTATCGGGTGTGGTGAATGCGCAGGAAAATGGCTGTAAGACGGCAGTTTAGTCAAACGATTGTTCTCATCCATCGCCAAGGTGTGCGTATGCTGAGCAGGCTTTCCTCCCGACTTGTACTGATCGCAGCAGCAACTCCACTCACGGCTGTTATGGTGCATAGCCAGTCGTTGCCCCATCTCATCAGTCAGGTTCAGCAACCAACTGCCAATGGACAAACTGACAGTGCCCCAACTGCTAGTGATCCGCTATCCAACGCTTCTGTGCCTGTTTGTTACATCCAGCTAGAGAATGGGCAGATCAGAGATCTGCGTCGTTTGTGCGGCAAAAAACCGCTCACGCCACCGCCCTCCCGCAGTCTGCCAAGAGCAACAGCCCGACCAGTGACGGATGACGATGATGATGATCCACCAGCGTCTGCATCTAGCCCTCAGATGGTTCCCTCACCACGATCGTCTACCAATCAATCGCCTACCAATCAATCGCCTACCAATCAATCGCCCACCAGCCCATCGCCCATCAGCCCATCGCCCACCAACCCATCGTCCATCAACCCACCAGCGCCTCAAGCAACGCCGACCAGACCAACCCCACAACCAACAGCTGGCTCTTTAACGGGCGTACCCGATCGATCGACGACTGTACAACCATCTCCCACTGCCTCACCGAGCAGTTCTCCAGGCTCACCCAACCCTTCAAGTTCACCCAATCCGTTAGCGATTCCACAAGCGGATGACTCGCGGGATTAAAGCGATCTGTAGGGGCAAAGCATTCGGCAAACAAGCGCTCGGCAACAGCAGAAAATCGTCACTCGTAGCTTGCTTCCCGTAGGATATGCTTTGCCCCTACTTTTGCGCGGTGCTTGTTAATGCGCTCATAGCATTCACTTAAACCTGAGCTGATAATCTGATGAACTGTTCAGCGTTTCTACCCTGTGGCACTTTTAATGAGCAGCAAACTCTGGAGTGGGTTCAGTCAACTCACGTTGATTCAAAGCATCTTCCGCCGATCAAGAACAGCCCTTCATGCTATCAATCAGTTTTGGCAACGGCACTCGTTAAGGCGCTTAATGGTCGTTATTGTGAGCGTCTTTCTTCTCGTCGTTACGACCCACGCCGTCGTCGCGCAAGGCACTGCTGCCAGTGGTCGCCCTAAGGTAGTGCTCATCTCCCTGGATGGTGCCACACCTGGGCTGATTGACGACTATTTGAATCGTGGCGTGCTTGACTCCAATACAGGGTTAGGGCTGCTCAAAAAGCGGGGCATTGTGGCGCGTCGCAATCTGACCTGCAATCCCTCTTTGACGGCTGCCTGCCACGTTAGCATTGGCACGGGTTCGACACCCGTGAAAACCGATGTGGTGGCGAATAGCTTTCATTTGGTCGCCAGCCCCTTCGCCCGCAACATCAGTGGGTTTGCAGCACCGATCGGCGGCTATACGGTTAACCCTGTTGGACCAGCCGCCCAACCCCTCGCAGAACCCCTGTGGGTAAAGCTACGACAAAACGGTAAGAAAGTGGTTGCCGCGACGTTCCCTGGTGCTGATGGGGCGACCATTACGATCGCAGGAGCAGGTACTCCTGTCATTCAAAGCGCGGCTGATCGCACGGTCGATTACACCGTTCCCTTTGGCGCGTTTGCGGGGGCAGGTGCTCAAGGGTTTAGCCTTACTGCCACCGAATTTACACCAGCACCCGGACAAACTATCACGCAGCTTGAAGCGGCTGGTAAGAAGTCGTACAGCCCCATTTTGCAGAAAACAACGGCGCTGGAGACATTGGCGATCGGCAGCGTTTCCTACTCCATTCAGGTGGCAGCATTGGATACCACCGATGATAACCAGGGCAACTACGATACGCTGGTTTTCTTTGATGCGACGACAGGTATTCAACCTGGTCCGTTTAGTCTGCCTTCTACGGGTCCTGCTTACGTGAAAGCGAGCGATCGCGTCTCGGCTCCGTTTTATCTGGAAGGGAGCGCTAACAAAGCAGGAGTTGGGTTCTACATCAGCGCACTGGCACCGGATCTGTCCACCGTGCGCCTTACCCGCTACTCGGCGAACGCCATTCCGCGCAATGCTCCTGTCCTGCAAGATGTGGACGACATCAATAACAATGTGGGCTTCTGGGCACCCCAGCCCGATTTTCGCATTCCTCAGCGGCTGAGTCCTGGGTTTACAACCTTCCCTGATGCTGAGCTAGAAGCCATCTACGAAGACCAGGTGCGTACCTTTGTGGCGTATCAAACTCGCGTGGTGCTACGCGCGATCGCCCAGAACCCAAACGCAGATCTCGTCCTCACCTACATCGAGCAGCCCGATGGTTCCGAACACCAATTTCTGACCATTGATCCCCGACAAGCGACAAATCCCAGCGACCCTAATACGATCGGGTCAGGACAAGATCAGGCAAAACTTGCCCGCTACGAAACCTACGTTCAGCGCGCCTACCGCGTTGCCGATCGTGCTGTGCAAGACATCATTGAAGCGGTAGGCACCACACGCAACGGCACTCCCAGGAGCAACATCATCGTGGTTTCCGATCATGGCTTTGCGCCCTTCCACACCACTGTGAACTTCAATGCGCTGCTAAGAGCCAACAACATCGACTCTACCAAGGTACGTGCCATTACCTCTGGTCCTGCAACCAACCTCTACATCAACCTCAAAGGGCGAGAACCAGACGGCACCGTAACGCCAGACGAATATGTGGTGCTTCAGAAGCAACTGGTCAAAATCCTTGAAGATCTGAAGGAGACAAATCCCAATTACGCCAAACGTGAAGGGAAGCCAATCTTTGACCAAATCTACCCTCGTCCACTGCCCAGCAACCTGAATGATCCCACCTTTGGGTTGGGTACCAACGAATTCATCGGGCAAGACTCTGGCGATGTCTATGCAACGCTGACACAGGGTTACAACTTTGACGGTCTTCAAACGCCCGTTGTCGTGCGGTTAGGCGATGCGCCTGCGACTCCTGCCACCACGCCAATTCTTTCGGTGCCTAACTTCTACGGCGCGCATGGCTATGACCCCAGCACGCCCAACATGAGCGCCATTTTCTTTGCAGCAGGACCAGACATCCGTCGCGGCAGATTGAATCAGGTTCGCAATATTGATGTAGCACCAACGATCAATCAATTGCTGGGTGTGAAATCGGCTTCAACGGTACAGGGCAAAGCGTTGAAAATTGAGTCTTAGCAAGACGGTTCTTTTAGAAGAGGGATGACTTCAACTCCCTCTTGAGCGCTTCATCAGGCGATGATCGCAGGTTCCGATCGCACTATCAAAACCAAAAAACGCAGAGTAGAGGCACGGCATTGCCGTGCCTCTACTCTGTTGGAAAGCCAAAGCGGTATCCCTTGCCATACACCGTGTTAATCAAAGGGGGATCGCCCTCCGCCTCAATTTTGCGTCGCAGGAGCCGCACTTGAGCCGCCAGCGCGTTGCTGGTTGGTTTTTCGGCGCTGTCTCCCCAGAGGTACTGGTGAATTTGTTCATGGGTCAGAATCTGGTTAGGAGAACGCATCAAGTATTCCAGCAGTTGCGTTTCTTTCTCAGAAAGCTCGATCGCTCGTCCGTGTCGATATGCCAACTGATTGCTGAGATCAAGTTCCAAATCATCCACCCGCAAACGCTGGACAGGAGCGACAGGCTCTAGCGTGGTGGGACGGCGCAACAATGCCCGCACTCTTGCCAGCAGTTCTCGCAGTTCAAAGGGTTTGATGATGTAATCATCCGCGCCTGCATCAAGTCCCTGCACCCGATCGTCCACCGTATCTTTCGCCGTGAGAAAGAGCACAGGCGTTGTATCACCGCGCGATCGCGCCTGCTGGCAAATCTCCAGTCCCGAATAATGGGGCATCATCCAGTCCAGAATCAGCAAATCGTAACGTGACTGCTGCGCTAACTGGTTGCCGCGATCGCCATCATATGCCACATCCACCGTATAGCCTTCGCGGGTTAAAATGAGGCTCAACGGGTCTGCCATTTCCACTTCGTCATCGACCAAAAGAATCCGCATGTTGAAAGTGAGGAGTGAGGAGTAAGGGGTGAGGAGTGAGGAGTAAGGAGTTACCTTCTTCTCTATCAAAGCTCAAAACACCTTTCACACAAACGTGTAACTGGTAATTACAGCGTTGCTTGGTCGAGTAAGCTACAGTTTTGTAAAAACGGATGTGGGGTGTAGGGTGTGGTGGATGAAAACAAAAGTGGCTGTGAAGCGGCGATTGCGGCAGATCCACGAAACTCAAAACTCCCTTCCTCTCACCCCCTACTCCCCACTCCCTACTCCCCATTCCCCATGATCACCGTTGCACTGCCTAAAGGCGCACTACTTTCCGACAGTATCCGATTGTTAAAGTCTGTCGGGTTGAACTTTAGCGCCTTTCTCGACCCAGCCAACCGCCTGCTGCAAATTACTGACCCAACCGGGACGGCAAAAGCGCTGTTGGTGCGAAATTACGATGTGCCCGTCTATGTGGAATATGGGCAGGCTCAACTGGGCATCATTGGCTACGATGTGCTGCGTGAAAAAACGCCACCTGTGGCACATCTGGCAGATTTGGGCTTTGGCAAATGCCGCATGTCAGTCGCCGTGAAGGAGACCAGCCCCTACCGATCGGCGCTGGAACTCCCGCTCTATGGACGGGTTGCTTCCAAGTTTGTCCACTGTGCCCGCGAATATTTCGATAGCCTAGATTTGCCTGTGGAGATTGTGCCGCTCTACGGTTCGGTGGAATTGGGTCCTATTACAGGGATGTCAGAAGCGATCGTTGATCTCGTCGCCACAGGCACCACTCTCCGCGAGAATGGCTTAATCGAAACCGATATCCTGTTTGAAACCACTGCCCGCTTGATTGCTCATCCGCTCAGCTACCGCCTCAATGCTGATGGTGTGGGTGAATGGGTGGAAAAACTGCGATCGGCAGTGGCGATCGTATGAACAATCTTGATGATTCTCTGGAATTCGAGGACACTCTAGAGTTGAAAGTCCGACCACGAGAAGCTGAAACAGTTTCTCTACAGATTCCTAAAGATACGTTGGCATCGCTCAAGAAGGTAGCAGAGCAGCGAGACATGGCATTGGATGCTTTGCTGAAGCTCTATATCGGCAAATGTCTGCGTCAGGATTTGAGTCAACTGCTTGCAAATCAAGTGCTAGGGCGCGTCATCAACTAGCTCCAAAATCTTGCGGTATCAGCATTGTCGCGCCCGCCCCAACACACCAGGCTAGGGGCTGGAACCCTTGCTGTAACTAAATCGGGTAAGCCCCCGGCTTTGCCGGGGAGCCGCTCAAAAGTTTGACTGGGTGCAGCCATAGCAGAAAAATTCTCCTGTTTGAAAGCACAAGTGCTTTCGCGTGTTCAGGAGAATTGAAATGGATTATCAGAAGCTAAATCACACGACGTGGCATTGCAAGTATCACATTGTGTTCATGCCGAAACGGCGGAAGAAGGTGATCTTTGGTGAACTGCGGCAGTACATGGGTGAGATCTTTCATGCACTCGCACGGCAAAAGGAGTGTGAGATTGTCGAAGGGCATCTACTCAAAGACCACGTACATATCTGCATCAGTATTCCACCTAAGTATGCGGTTTCGGCGATTGTGGGGTATGTCAAAGGCAAAAGCGCCATTGCAATTGCCCGCCAGTTTGCTGGTAAAACCCGCAACTACACAGGTGAGAGTTTTTGGGCACGTGGTTACTATGTTTCCACGGTGGGACTCGATGAGCAGGTCGTGCGTGCTTAGATTCGCAAGCAAGAAGAGGAGGATGAGCGGTTGGAGCAACTTAACTTACCCTTGCGCTGAGGCAGGGTCTCCTTGGGAGACGCATAAACTTGCCCCCTTGGGGGGCTAACAGATGATAAGCCTCCGGCTTTGCCGGAGGTGATTTAACTGATGTGTAATCGTAATTGATGACAGCCCCTAGATTCAACTGCCAAAGTGCTGGCACGACATCATCATTCAAAAGAAGAAGTCGCCCAAATTTTGCAAGAAATTCGTCTGGAAGCAAAGTAAGCGATCGTGCCAACACAGTCTCCATGAGGCGGGCGAACTTCTTTCAATGGCAGCGTACTCCGTTTGTTAATAGTGGTGAGGTGCCTGTCAACGTTGAGACCGCCTGTCTGGATCATTGAAATTTTGCTTTCGAGGTAAACATGTGGTCAGAATCTACCTAACGTAAGGTAATCTGCACCAGATACTCCGTTTAGAATCGATGAGCGTTAGATGGCATTGGTTTATGGCATGTCAGCCTGAGCTAGAAGCACTAAGGAACGCGAATTTAATCAGGTGTAATTCTTCTGTAGGGACGTTACATGTAACGTCCCTACAGGCGGGAAGTTGCTCAGGTTAATTAATCCACGATCCTAAGTGATCGACATCAGGTATCCAGCGCAAAGGGAAATTAACCTTGTACTAAAACTTGGTGGGAGAGAATTATCCTTACGAATCACACCATAAACATTTAATCTTGACTGTCAGAAGAGCAGTAGAAAAGTGGAAGGGGAGGACATTTATAATGAGAGATCCAAATCCTAATTCAATTTCAAAGCTTGCCTTTGCAACATCAGTTCTGGCACTGTTAATCAGCGGCTTTGCGCTCTATCAAACACTAGCGCTGCGACAAACTTCAGCTACCTCTAATGCAGTAGTTCCGAACAATACGGCACCTCAGCAGCCACAGCCTACTCCTACCACTGCGCCTCAGATTGCCTCCCCTTCGCCATCAGAGTCTATCTCATCGCCGACTGCGGCAACAGCAGGCATTCAGCCCAAGCAGTTTGTGCAACCTGCGTTTGGCAGCATTGGTGAAGTTGAACTGCTTTCAGTCAAGCGAATTCAAGATCCAGCCACTGGCAAGCAAGATGTTGTCAATGTTCAGTTTCGCTTGCGTCGGTTGTCTGATAAGTCTCCACCCGCACTAAATCAGATTTTTAATCCCGCTGAGACAGCCGCTCGCAATCCAGATACTAGCGAAACCTATGAAGCTGTTGATCCGCTAAAGCGCACGACCAGTCCCTTTTCAATTAACTTGCTTGCGGTGAATGCTTCAGTCGATGGCTATGTTTGGATGAAAATCCCGGAAGGGGTCAATACTGTTGATCTACTGATGAAAGAAACACAGGGCTTTAAGAACGTACCGATCGCGAATTAGTGCTGCACACGATCGCCAGAACTAACCGCGAATCAGATGTTTGGATGGCTCAAAATGGCGGTTGAGTAAGGTAAACTCCTGTCATAAAGTTTCATCCGGTGGCGGCTATATCGCACTACACGAAGACCTGAAGGCGATCGTCGATCGCGAGCATCTCTTGACCGATCTCTTCCTATGTTGCCTAGACTAATATGTTGCCTAGACCAAGGGCAACTGCCCCGTATGCACCTGAAGCACTGTTAACCACCACCAATAGTCGAGGCTTACAGCGGTTCTTCATCGATTCAGCACAAGTCTTATCGAGATGGGTTTAGGGTCTAAGGTATCGAGTGTGTGAATGCCATGAAGATAGCTGTAAATGGATTATGGTTGAAGGAATGCTGATTGGCTTCATGTCCAATCGATCCGGGCACACTTGGTTTGGGCACACTTGATTTGGGCACACTTGATTCGGGCACTTGATTCGGGCACAACATTCAGGCACATAGAGGAGCCATGCTGATGAAAAACTTGCTGGTTGGTGCGCTGGTTACAATCACCACGATCGCCACTCAGAGCGCGATCGTTCATGCTCAAACCGTTACGCCTAATGCTGCTAAGCCTGCAAGGGTACAGAGTGCGCCGCTGGTGACTCAGCCCGCCTCTCTTAAGCCAATCTCCGTTGATGCGGGTCGTTCTGCCAAGCCCTACACCACTGACCAACTCAACAGTATTTTGGGCACGATGCAAGCAAACCCTCAACCAACTCAGCCTGCACCCAAAAATTCGATCGAATCGCTTATCCAACGCTTCTCGGTTTCTACGCCCAAGCGCACGACGACGATTGACCCGATCGACTTCTTTAAGCCTCCTGCCTTGGATGGTGGCGTTAAGATTCCAATTCAGCAGTAGAGCGCTTTGGCTTTGGGTCGTGTTTCAAACGTGTGGTCGGCGATCCGTAGGGACGTTACATGTAACCTCCCTGCGAAATCGTGAGCTGCCTCTCAAGAATCCGCTCATACGTCTTGAGCAAATAATCTGGTTGGCGGGTGGTAATGAGATACCCAATAAAAATCAGCAGGATAGAGACCATTGCCACGGGTATGGCAAAGGGGAAGTAAAGCAGATGGCGACGATCGTGTCGTACCATCTTGCGGATGCGATCGAAGAAGATCTCGACTTTGCCCTGGAAGCTGGTGGTGGGATCGCGATCGCTGCTAGCAGGCAAATGTTTTGGGTCTTCCTGAAAGGGGGCTGATAGCTGCTGTTGCCAGTAATAATCGTGCCCAATCAGCAAAAACCGCCAGAAAAAGTGAGAGAGGTCGCTGGGTGCGGCATGGGTGGCTCTTGCTTGAGGTTGCCGCCAGATGGTGTACCCCTGTTGCCGTAGACCCTTGGCATGGATCACGCAGTTCCCACGATACAGCGGCAACGCGGTTGGAATCGGCTGCTTCAACAGAAACTCGCGCCGAAAGGCAACATTGTTCAGAAAATACTGAGCCACGGGAGCCAGCGCTTGCTCTCCAGAATATTGCGGAAAAATATACGTCAGCGCCATCGCAGTACCGTAAACCCCAACCCCGCGAGTCATCGTTTCGCCCGCCACAATTTGGATCGCAGGCTCTTTTGCAAACGGCTCTAAAAGAGAGCGTAACCAGTGTGGTTCGTAGGCGCAGTCTGAATCGCAGTAGACAACAATTTCTCCAGTGGTCAATGCGGCACCGAGCATTTTTGCTTTGTAATAGCCCGTTTCAGGCGGTGCCTGGTGGACTTTCAGCCAGGGGTGGCGATCGCACAATGCCGTCAACAACTGGGTTGGCGTATTGCCACTATCTACAATCAGCACCTCGTTCGCTGCCGTTAACGGAAGGTCTTGCTGTGACAGTGAGGCTAAAGACTGTGCCAAGCCTTCTAGATCAGCATTCGCTAGATTTTCAGTCTCTAACACTAAAGAAAAACTCGGTCGTTTGTTAGTTGCGGGCACTGCCGACAGCATTGGCGACTCCTGTTAAGTGCGGAGGGGAAGGTGCATTTAGAACGAAATGGCAGCGAATGAAGTCTTTAAACTACGATCGGTCAGGCTCGAATTTGAGCTATCTTCCATTCTTGACCTGAAGGTGACACGATAATATGACTAAGCGCTTCTGAGTGTAAAGTGCTTTTTGTCTCCCGGTGATGCTGGAGCGGAGTTTGCTGCTAAGTAGGTGTAAATAGATGAACGTAGTCACCAAAGCTGTAGTCACCACGACTGAGGGCTGAAAGTAGATTGCTCAAAGCTAACGATTAAAAGCGACTGAACCGTTAACCCTCTCTGATTGATGTCGTCTGATTGATTCGATGTTTCTACTTAGCTCATGAGTTTAATTGTTTTTCTACTGCGTTCTTCCTGGTGGATGGTGGCGATCGCTATCTTAACGGGCTTTCTGAGCGGTGGTAGCACCGCAAGTTTGATTGCGCTGATCAGTCGATCGCTGGGTCAGGGGTCACTGTATTCATTGACGGCGATCGCCTGGGTCTTTGTCGGTCTGGCGCTGATAGCCCTGGTGACGAGCGTGATTTCGCAACTGATGTTGATTCAGTTAGCGCAAGATGCCGTGTTTCAACTACGCCTGAGCCTGAGCCGCCAACTGCTTGCATCTGAACTGGCTCATTTGGAAAAATTGGGCGCACCGCGCATTCTCGCCACGCTCACTGATGACATACAAGCAGTAACGGATGCGGTACGGTTAGTGCCGTTTTTTTGCATTGATCTCGCCACGGTTGCAGGGTGCCTTGTCTACATTGGCTGGCTCTCCTGGCAGGTCTTTTTTCTAGTAGTTGGGTTGACGATCGCCGCGCTCAGCAGTTGTACCTGGTTGTTGAGTCGGGGCAAAAAATTACTGGCGCATGCCCGCGACGAGCAGGATCATCTGTTCCAGCATTTTCGGACGGTCACGGAAGGTACCAAAGAGCTAAAACTGCACTACTGGCGGCGGCAAGCCTTTTTACAAGAAGATTTACAGCCAACAGCTTCAGCCTTTCGCCGCTTTAGCGTGCGTGGGTTGACGATGTTTGCCATTACCGCAAGTTGGGGTAAGCTCATCTTTTTCTTTGCCGTGGGGTTTGTGCTGTTTGCGCTACCCAAATTTATGACGCTGGAGCCACAAACCGTTTCGGGGTACGTCCTCACCTTTACCTATTTGATGCTGCCAATGGATCGGTTGGTGAATCAGTTGCCGACGATTAGCCGTGCCGGCATTGCGCTCGATAAGATTGACTCGCTGGGGTTGTCGCTGGCAAGCCGGACAGAAGCAATGGTTGTACCCGCACCTGCCCGTCAACAGTGGGAAACGCTAAGGCTGAAAGGTGTTACGTATACCTATCAAACCGATCAGGAGGATGCCTGCTTTGTGTTGGGTCCGATCGACCTGACGCTCCATCAAGGCGAAATCATCTTTATTGTGGGCGGCAACGGTAGTGGTAAATCGACGCTGGCAAAGCTCATCACCGGGCTGTATCGACCTGAAGGGGGTGAACTTTATCTGGATAGACAGGTGATTGATGCCGATCATCAGGAGTGGTATCGTCAGCATTTCTCGGTAGTGTTTGCCGATTTCTATCTGTTCGATCGCCTGTTGGGCTTAGACCAGACTGATCTGGATGCTCAGGCACAGCGTTATCTCAAACGCCTGCGTCTCGACCATAAGGTAAAGGTCGTTGAGGGGAAGCTATCGACCACCGCCCTGTCTCAAGGTCAGCGGAAGCGGCTGACGCTGCTCACTGCCTATCTAGAGAATCGTCCGCTTTACGTATTTGACGAATGGGCAGCAGACCAGGACCCAACGTTTAAAGACCTGTTTTACCGAGAATTTTTGCCCCAATTGCGGCAACAGGGAAAAACAGTGCTGGTGATTAGTCACGATGATCACTACTTTCACTTGGGCGATCGCGTTCTAAAACTGAACTACGGACAGATTGAATCTTTCCAACACCATGAGTCACGATTAAACACATTAGACTAATTTTCATCTCAGCAAAGTAACGTTGTCTGCCGTTCTTTGAGCAACCTTTGCAGCGGTAGACCTTCAAAGGAAGATGGTGGTATGACTGGATCTAGTCAAACATCGGTGTAAACGGTATTGTTTGTGTCAAACGGGTTTTTCTATTTCACGCTGCCTTAAATAGCTAACGTTTGTCCTGGCTGCTTTTTGCAATGTTCAACATTGGGTGTTTTGGACAGACACAACTACTGTTTTTTAATGTGCATGGTTAATGTGTGTGGCTCAAGTTAAAGAGTCCTTTACTAATTTGCTTTACATCCTCTTAAGCTGACTCAACTCTCTGCTGATGATGTTCAACGCCAAGGAACGATGACTACGCTTCTGGAATGTTTACTTATTTTTTTAATCGGCGGCTCGATCGTGTTCTATTTCACCTGCGCCGTCTTCACTCACCAGTTCTTTACACCTGCTATTAACGCTGCCAGTGTGCCACCGGAGGGTAAGCCGCCTGTTTCAATCCTTATTCCGGTTTGCGGTCTTGATGCAGGTGCGTGGGATAACTGGTCGTCGTTTTGCCTACAAACCTATCCAGCCTATGAAGTTTTGTTTGGCGTGACCGATCCACACGATCCAGCCATTCCGGTCTTACAGCGGGTGGTTGAAACCTATGCCGATCGCGCGCGCTTGTTCTATGGACTCAAACCACGCGGCATTAATTACAAAGACAGCAATCTCAGCTACTTGTTGGAAGAAGCGCGTCATGAGCTGATTATCTTTGCCGATAGCGACATTCGTGTCCATGCCGACTATATTCAAACCGTTACGACTCCCTTGGCGGATGAAAAGGTGGGGTTAGTGACCTGTGCCTTTATTGGTTATCAGCCTCAATCGCTAGGAGCCGCGATCGCATCGTTTGGGCGCTGTTTTGACTTTATTCCCAGTTTACTGATTGCCCGCACGCTCGATCGCGGTTTGCGGTGTGCAGTGGGAGCCACGATCGCCACTCGCAAGGCAACGCTGGCTAGTTTTGGTGGACTACACTTTAACCGCATTGGGTCTGACTATAACCTGGGCAAACGGGCTGCTCAAGCAGGCTACCGCATTGAACTGTCTCGTTACGTGTTGGAATCAGACACAGGGCAGGAAAGCATCGCCCAGGTTTTTCGACGAGAACTCCGCTGGGCAAGAACGATCCGGTTCAATCGTGGTGCCCAATATTACAGCATGGTGTTCTGTTATGGAACGGTCTATTGCCTTCCGCTGCTATGGCTGACGGAGTTTTCACATTGGGCGATCGTGCTCAGTCTGGCTACCTTTGTGGTGCGCTACGTGCAAGTGCTGCTGGCAGTTTCTAGCATGACGTGTCCGAAACTGGTCAGATGGCTTTGGGCATTGCCTCTACGCGATGCGCTGAGTTTTCTCGTTTGGTTAATGGGCGCGTTTGGTCAGGGTGTCTATTGGCGTGGACGACAACTGCGGGTTGAAGGGGATGGTCTCATTAGCCAGTTGGAATAGGGACGATTAGAAGTCAAGTAGAGTACCGTCGCGAACAGGCAGAAGGCAGAGGGCGGAAGTAAAGAAGACTAAGGTTTGCCTTCTGCCTCCTGCCCTCTGCCTCAACTCAAGGGTGTACGAAACCTAAAGGCTCGATAATACCGCTCTTGCAGCTTCTAACGTATGGTCAACGTCTGCATCCGTATGCGCCAGCGAGGTAAAGCCCGCTTCAAATTGGGAGGGTGCCAGATAAACGCCACGCTCTAACATGCCACGGTGGAAACGGCTGAACTTGCCTAGATCAGACTGTTTGGCATCTTCGTAATTGTGTACCGGACCTTCGGTGAAGAAAAAGCCAAACATGCCGCTGATTTGTCCACCGCAGGCTGCATGTCCCGTTTCTTTAGCGATGTCGAGCAGCCCAGTTGCCAGCCGCTTTGTAATGCGATCGAGCTGATCATAGGTACCTGGTTGACGCAGTAGCTCCAGGGTTTTGATGCCTGCTGTCATTGCCAGTGGATTTCCTGATAGGGTGCCAGCCTGATACATGGGTCCAGCCGGGGCAACCATTGCCATAATGTCTCGCCGTCCGCCATAGGCACCAACGGGTAAACCGCCGCCAATGATCTTGCCCAAAGTGGTGAGGTCTGGGGTAATACCAAACTTTTCTTGAGCGCCACCATAGGCAATGCGGAAGCCTGTCATGACTTCATCAAAGACCAGGAGTGCGCCATGCTCACGGGCAATTTCCTGCAACCCTGGCAGAAAGCCTGCATCAGGTGGGATAAAGCCTGCGTTGCCCACGATCGGCTCCAAGATCACCCCTGCGATCGCACCAGGATTCGCTTCAAATAAAGCTTTAACGGCTTCCAAATTATTAAAAGGAGCGGTGAGCGTGTTATCGGTCGTCGATTTAGGCACACCAGGAGAGTCGGGGAGTCCCAGCGTGGCGACACCCGATCCCGCTTTCACCAGAAACATGTCGGCGTGCCCGTGATAGCACCCTTCAAACTTGATGATTTTCTCTCTCCCTGTGAAGGCACGCATCAGACGCAACACCGACATGCAGGCTTCGGTGCCGGAGTTTACAAAGCGCACCATTTCAATGCCAGGAACCGCATCAATGACCATCTCTGCCAGGACATTTTCCAGGCTAGAGGGAGCACCAAAACTCGTCCCTTTCTCCAGCGCCTCATGTAGCGCTTGCAGCACCGCAGGATGGGCATGACCGCAGATCGCAGGTCCCCAGGTGCCGATGTAATCGATGTAGCGGTTCCCATCTACGTCCCAGGCATAGGCTCCTTTAACGTGGTCAAACACGATCGGCTGTCCGCCCACAGACTTGAAGGCACGTACAGGAGAGCTAACCCCTCCGGGCATGAGTTTTTGGGCGACGGCAAAAATTTCTTCTGATTTGGTTGTATTCAAGCTGCTAGTAATCAAAGTGATCTCCTTAACATTCCTGGACTGAACTTTCCACTTTAAGAACAAAGTCTCAGTCTAAAGAGGGTGTACAATTCTTGGCGACGAATTATCATGCCATTATCCCATTTGCCAGGACGGGGTAATCGTCATGTCTTACATCTCAAATCAAGATTTGCCTAGTGGTGTTCGCGATCGTCTCTCAGAAGCATCGCAAAACCTTTACCGGGTTGCATTTAACTGCGCTATTCAATGGTACGGCGAGGAAGCAAAAGCGCACAAGATCGCCTGGAATGCCGTGAGGAATCAAACCTTCAGCTTGAATAGCGCCATTTTTAGCTAGATTAAAGTTCGACCAGACCCTGACTCGAACGGTAACTAACCTTTGAGCTAGTTTTTCCCTGGGCGAGCTTGCCGAGAGTAAGCTAGGGGCTGTCATCAATTACTCTACACATTGCTTGCAGTAAGGGTTCCAGCCCCTAGCCTGGTGTGTTGGGACGGGCGTGACACTGCTGATATCGCAAGGTTTCAGAGCTAATTGATGACACGCCCTAGCCCTGTGACGTTTCCGTCTGGCGATCGTCGATGATTTGGGCGAGTTCTTCGCTGCTTGCCCGATAAACGTTCCCGCAGAAATGGCAAATGGCTTCTGCGCCATTGTCTTGCTCAATCATGTCTTGTAACTCGGTTGTACTAAACAGCTTCAGCGCGCCAAGAGCACGATCGAACGAGCAACGGCAGTGAAATCTCAGCAGTTGCACCTCTGGTAAAATCTCTAGCCCCACGTCACCTAAAAGCTGCTCAAAAATGTCAGCCAGCGTTTTGCCTTCTTGCAACAAAGGGGTAAAGCCTGAGAGCGATGAGATCCGGGATTCCAACAGTTCGACCAGTGCCTCGTCGCTAGCTGCTTTTGGCAAGACTTGAATGAGCAACCCACCCGCTGCCGTCACGCCACTTTCTTCAACAAAGACCCCTAAGACAAGCGCTGAAGGCGTTTGCTCAGATGTGACGAGGTAATGGGTGAGATCGTCACCAATTTCGCCCGAAACCAACTCTACAGTACTCGAATACGGGTAGCCATAGCCAACATCGCGCACCACATAGACATAGCCCTCCTGCCCAACTGCGCCCCCTACATCTAGCTTCCCTTTGGCATTAGGAGGCAACTCGATCGTGGGGCGATCCACATAGCCGCGTACTGTGCCATCCAGACCCGCGTCGATCAAAATGCCACCCAATGGACCATTGCCACGCACACGAATGTTGACTCTTGACTCTGGACGCTTCATGCTAGATGCGAGGAGCAGTCCGGCAGTCATCGTACGACCTAACGCGGCAGTGGCAACATAGGAAAGATTATGCCGCCGTCTTGCTTCTTCGGTAAGTCGAGGGGTGATGGCTCCCACGGCTCGGATACCTCCCCTGGCGGCGGTTGCACGCATGAGCTGATCAGCCATGAAAATTCCTTACGTTTCTTAATAGTCTTTCTTATCTATTCTAAGACGCTGTGTGCAGAGCAGGCGGAGATGAACACGCTGAGTTGCTGAATCCGCACGATCGCAGCTTTGAAGATGGGATCCTCTAGGGGCGCGTCATCCTGACGAACCAAACGGCTTTACGTTAGGAGGTCTGCGTCGTCGGGGGCTGTAGGCGCAGAAACGCGCTTCCACGATGTTTGGCATACTATAAAGAGTCCTTTTGGCGATCGCCCCTTCCCTATGCTTGGTACCTTTCAGCAAAGTAGCCTCCGAATCGAAGTAGCCGCATCAGAGCAGACGCTACGCCAAAGTTTGACTGATTCAGCCAAGTTGCAGCAGTGGTTATCGCCTTTGCGCCTGGATCGAGGGCTACCCGAACATCTGCATCCCGGTTTAACATTTACGACTTGGGCAGGACCGATCGCCATTCAGCAAGTGGTCGAACAGGTCGAAACCGATTGTCTGCAGTTGCTTTTAAGCAAGGGCATTGATGGGTTTCACGAGTGGTACTGGGGCGATGGCTGGGTGCAATCTCGGCTGGAAGGAATCTCCCTTTTGCCACTCAATCTGGCTCAGACGGCTACCTTGCTGCGCCTCCGTCAGTTTCTCGCAGAGTGATCTGGGTGACGTTACAACAGTTCTTGCGCTAAAGCCTTTTTGATGGGTTAGTCTCTACAGGATAAAGCTTAAGCAAGCAGCAAGCGTTCAGATTTGAGGAAGCGTTTATGAAACCAGTGTATGCTTTTGGCCTGGTAGTTGCGTTTGTGGGTGCAGGGTTAGGACTTGCGATCGGCAGTGTGCAGTTGAGGGTAGATAGCGCTGGCATCAAGGAGAAAGCGCCGGAAACAGCGATCGCGCCAGCAGTGATCGCTCAAGCAAGCGCAACAGTGCCTCCTGTGACAACAACCTCTAGTGCGGCTGCGATCGAGCTGGCAAAGCATTTAAAACGTGTCGGAGCCAAAATGTATGGAGCCTACTGGTGTCCGCACTGCCATGAGCAACTCCAACTCTTTGGGAACAAAGCAGCGGCTCAACTGCCCTACATCGAATGTGCTGAAGACGGCAAAAATGCCCGCCCTGCCCTCTGCAAAGCAGCAAAAATCGAAGGCTATCCGACCTGGAAGATCAAGGGTAAGACCTATGAAGGGACGCAAGGACTCATCGATCTTGCAAACGCCTCTGGCTATAAGGGATCACGCAGCTTCTAGCCCGTTGGCGCACCTTAGGATCGTGGATTTACTAAGGAATGTGCGGCTGAGTAAGGGATCTTGTTTGCTAGAAATCTCCTTACGCTTCCGGGTTGAGATTACCCCGTACCCGGTAGCGTATCGAAGCCGCATGAGAATACAACCCTTCTGCCGTTGCCAGCACATCGATCGCGCCCGCCACTTTTTGTAAGGCGGTCTGAGAATATTGCACCAGGCTAGAGTGCTTCATAAAGGTTTCCACGCTCAAAGCTGATGCGTATCGAGCAGAACCTGATGTTGGTAAGGTATGGTTCGGACCAGCCAGATAGTCTCCCACCGCTTCGGGGGTCGAGCAGCCCAGAAAGATTGCGCCAGCATGACGAATCTTTTCCAGTAAGCCCCAGGGATCAGCGATTTCAAGCTCCAGGTGTTCAGGCGCAAACTCGTTGGATAACTCCGCTGCATCTGCCAGTGATTCCACCACCACTACCAGCCCATAATGAGCGATCGCTTTTTCGGTGAGCAGCCGTCGCGGGTGGTCAATCAATTGACGTTCCACTTCATCTACCACCTTGCGCGCCAGCACCGAGTCATCGGTCAGCAAGATTGCAGCAGCCATTTGGTCGTGTTCTGCCTGCGCCAACATATCCGCCGCGACATGCACTGGGTTCGCCACCTTATCAGCAATGATCAGCACTTCCGAGGGACCTGCTAAAGAGTCGATCCCCACCGTGCCGTACACCAACTTCTTGGCAAGCGTAACGTAAATATTGCCAGGTCCCGTGATCACATCCACTTTCGGAATGGTCTCTGTTCCAAAAGCAAGCGCCGCGATCGCCTGGGCACCCCCCACCCGATAGATTTCTTCAACCCCCGCCTCTTGTGCCGCTACCAAAACAGCGGGATGAATGGTTTTTTCGGCGCTGGGCGGTGTCACCATCACAATCCGAGGGACGTTGGCTACCTTGGCGGGCACCGCATTCATGAGCACAGTGCTGGGATAAGCGGCTTGTCCACCCGGTACATACAACCCCGCGCAATCAACCGGGGTGTAGCGCTTGCCCAGCACGACCTCGTCCTCTTCAAACTGCACCCAGCTCTTGGGCATCCGTTGACGGTGAAAGGCTTCGATCTTGCGACAAGCCAACCGAATCGCGTCCAGCAGTTCTTTAGACACCTGTTGATACGCCGCATCCAGCTCAGACCCACTGATGCGTAGGTCTTCAGGCTTCAAGGTGAGGCGATCGAATTCAGCGGTATAGTGCAGTACAGCCCGGTCACCCTGGCGCTTCACAGCCTGAAGCACTTCTCGTACCGTCGCTTCTTTGTGAACGACCTGATCATCGTGAATGCGATCGCAGATCCGTCGCAATTCAGTTCGTGCCTCAGCCCGCTGAGTGATGATTCGCAGCATGGAGTAGGAGTGCCAGACTTAAGAGATTGCCTTGCGAAAACAGAGGTGAAGGGGCATTGCGAAAAACGCTGGATGACAGACACATCTGTATTCGCTACTCTAGCTTAACCTGGATTTTTTGGGGATCACGCTATCCTGAAAAGGAGATGCTATAGTTATTTGTCTAGCGTCTGGTACGCTCACGTCATCCATATTCAATCGAAGGGATCTCAGGATTTAACTGTGGCTAATATTAAGTCTGCTATTAAGCGCGTCGAAATCGCTGAACGCAATCGCCTACGCAATAAAAGCTATAAGTCAGCCGTGAAGACGCTGACCAAGAAATATCTTGCCGCAGTAAGTAAGTACGCTGCTAGTCCAACCTCTGAACTAGAGCAAGAGGTTCAAAAGGCTCAGGCAGAGGCTTACAGCAAGATCGACAAAGCGATTAAGCGTGGTGCGTTGCACCCAAACACTGGTGCTCGTAAGAAGTCGCTGATTGCACGCGCTTTGAAAAAACATGAACCCGCTCGGTCAGTTTCTTGAAGATTAGGTTTCAGGTGCCAATGGAGGTAGCTACCTTTTGAGTTGCTGCCCTGATCTCAGCCGCCAGTCCCTAACGTTTGTTTCATGCAGTTGATCGATACTCATGTACACATTAACTTCGATTCGTTTCAGCCGGACTTAGATGCGGTTGCGACTCGTTGGCGATCGGCTGGCGTTGTTCGCCTGGTGCATTCGTGCGTTGAGCCGTCTGAGTTTCCGGTGATTCGGTCGTTAGCCGATCGGTTTCCAGAACTTTTTTTTGCTGTGGGACTGCATCCGCTAGATGTTGAAGAGAAGTGGACGGCTATCTCTGCTCATGAAATCTTGAGGTTAGCTCAGTCTGATCGCCGAGTGGTTGCCATTGGTGAGACAGGTTTGGATTTCTTCAAGGCGAACAACGTTGAGCAACAGCAACTCGCCTTTGAGTCGCAGCTAAAGATTGCTCAACAGTTGAATCTCCCGGTTATCATTCACTGTCGAGACGCGGCAGAACCGATGGCGGTTCTCCTGAAAAACTTCTGGAGCCAGCACGGTTCTGTAAAGGGTGTGATGCACTGCTGGGGCGGCACTCCCGAAGAAACCCAATGGTTCCTGGATCTGGGTCTTTGGATTAGCTTTAGCGGTACGGTCACGTTTCCCAAAGCAACCCAAATTCATCAGTCGGCGCAAATGGTGCCCAGCGATCGCTTGCTCATCGAAACGGATTGCCCCTTTCTGGCTCCAGTGCCTCAGCGTGGTAAACGCAATGAGCCTGCTTATGTCCAGCATGTTGCGGCACAGGTGGCTCAGTTACGGGACGTGTCTTTGGAGGCATTGGCAGCGCAAACGACTCAAAACGCCTGCCGTCTGTTTGGTCTGCCGATACCTGATCTGGCGATCGCGGCTAGCTAATCCTCTGCGAGGCGGTCATTTCACCCACATGTTTCAGGATTCGTTACGGCACTGTTGACTGAGTTGCAAAATTTTGCTATTGCTTACCACACAAAACGTGGTTCTCTGCGCCATAATGTAATGAGGATTTGTCTATTGCATAATGACTTGCTGTATGAAAGGGTTTGCCACTCCTACCCATCCTCTTCTGCTGTTGGAGTAACTACGTGTGAGCGGGTACTCCTGGATTCATTGTTTCCCAAGGCGAGCGCTTGAAACGTTTAATGAATGATGCACATGCCGCGTCTATCACCTATTCACTATCGGAGACTGCCCTGAGCTGTCAAATACCTCTTTAACTGAATACCCCTGTCTCTTGGGTTCTTGCTGGAATCCAGGCATTTTGTATTGACGTTTTTGTACAAACCACGTAAAATCTGGGACTCGCGCTGGGCGTGACCCCTTTGAGGAGACGCATGACTGAGCAGACTTATACCCCCCCCGCCTTTACGTTACCAGACCTGGTTGAAATTCAGCGGGCGAGCTTCCGTTGGTTTCTAGAAGAAGGACTGATTGAAGAACTCGATAGTTTCTCGCCGATTACAGACTACACAGGCAAGCTGGAACTCCATTTCCTGGGCAAAGACTATAAGCTGAAACGCCCGAAGTACGACGTAGATGAAGCGAAACGGCGCGATAGCACCTATGCCGTGCAGATGTATGTTCCCACTCGTTTGATTAATAAAGAGACGGGTGAGATTAAGGAGCAGGAAGTCTTCATCGGTGATTTGCCGCTCATGACCGATCGCGGCACCTTCATCATCAACGGTGCAGAGCGCGTGATCGTCAACCAGATCGTCCGCAGCCCTGGTGTGTACTACAAGTCAGAAACCGACAAGAATGGTCGTCGGACGTACAATGCCAGCCTGATTCCCAACCGGGGTGCGTGGCTGAAGTTTGAGACGGATAAAAACGACCTGGTGTGGGTACGGATCGACAAAACCCGCAAGCTGTCGGCGCAAGTGCTGCTCAAAGCGCTGGGCTTGAGCGATGGCGAAATTTTTGATGCGCTGCGTCACCCTGAGTATTTCCAGAAGACGATCGAAAAAGAAGGGCAGTTCGGCGAAGAAGAAGCGCTGATGGAACTGTACCGCAAGCTGCGTCCCGGTGAGCCTCCCACGGTTTCAGGGGGGCAGCAGTTGCTCGATTCTCGCTTCTTTGATCCAAAGCGGTATGACCTGGGTAAGGTGGGACGCTATAAGCTCAACAAAAAGCTGCGTCTGAATGTCCCAGAACCCACTCGTGTGCTGACCCCGCAGGATATTCTGGCGGCGATCGACTATCTCATCAACCTGGAATTTGACATCGGCAGCATCGACGATATCGACCATTTGGGCAATCGACGCGTGCGATCGGTTGGGGAACTGTTGCAAAACCAGGTGCGTGTGGGTCTCAACCGCTTGGAGCGCATCATTCGAGAGCGGATGACCGTTTCGGATGCCGAATCCCTCACGCCTGCATCGTTGGTGAACCCGAAGCCCCTGGTGGCAGCCATTAAGGAGTTCTTTGGCTCCTCGCAGCTCTCTCAGTTTATGGATCAAACGAATCCACTGGCAGAGTTGACTCACAAGCGTCGTCTCAGTGCTCTTGGACCGGGTGGTCTGACGCGGGAACGTGCGGGCTTTGCGGTGCGAGATATCCATCCCTCTCACTACGGTCGCATCTGCCCGATCGAAACGCCAGAAGGTCCGAACGCTGGCTTGATTGGCTCTCTGGCAACCCATGCGCGGGTGAATGCCTACGGCTTTATTGAAACACCCTTCTACCCGGTCGAAAATGGACGGATCATCAAAGATCGCCCTCCTGTCTATATGACGGCGGATGAAGAGGATGATCTGCGCGTGGCGGCAGGCGATGTCACGATGGATGAAGCGGGTAACATTCTGGGTGAAACGGTGCCTGTGCGCTATCGCCAAGAGTTCACGACCACCACACGGGATGAAGTGGATTATGTCGCGGTTTCCCCAGTGCAGATCATTTCGGTGGCAACCTCGTTGATTCCGTTCCTGGAGCACGATGATGCAAACCGGGCGCTGATGGGGTCAAACATGCAGCGCCAAGCAGTGCCCCTCTTGCGTCCAGAGCGCCCATTGGTGGGTACGGGGTTAGAGGCACAGGCAGCGCGGGACTCCGGGATGGTGATCGTGAGTCGTACCGATGGCGAAGTGACCTATGTGTCTGCCGATCGTCTACGGGTGCGAAATCCTGAAGGACGCGAAATTGAATACCAACTCCAGAAGTATCAGCGCTCGAACCAGGACACTTGCTTGAACCAGCGCCCGATCGTCTTTGTGGGCGACAAGGTGGTGACGGGTCAGGTTTTGGCAGATGGCTCTGCTACTGAGAAGGGCGAATTGGCACTGGGGCAAAACATCCTGGTCGCCTATATGCCCTGGGAAGGCTACAACTACGAGGATGCCATCCTGATTTGCGAACGGTTGGTTTCCAACGATACGTACACCTCGATCCACATTGAAAAATTTGAGATTGAGGCACGACAAACCAAATTGGGACCTGAAGAAATTACCCGTGAAATTCCCAACGTGGGTGAAGACTCCCTCCGCCAGTTGGATGAAACGGGGATTATTCGCATCGGTGCCTGGGTGGAAGCGGGCGATATTTTGGTCGGTAAAGTCACCCCCAAAGGGGAATCAGACCAGCCACCGGAAGAGAAACTGCTGCGTGCCATCTTTGGTGAGAAAGCCAGAGATGTACGCGATAACTCTCTGCGTGTTCCTAATGGTGAGAAAGGTCGCGTTGTCGATGTGCGCGTCTTTACCCGTGAACAAGGGGATGAACTGCCGCCCGGAGCCAACATGGTGGTGCGGGTCTACGTCGCCCAGAAGCGCAAGATTCAGGTGGGCGACAAGATGGCGGGTCGCCACGGCAACAAGGGTATTATTTCCCGCATCTTGCCGACGGAAGACATGCCCTATCTACCTGATGGTACGCCAGTCGATATTGTGCTAAACCCGCTAGGGGTACCATCCCGGATGAACGTGGGACAGGTTTACGAGTGCCTACTGGGTTGGGCTGGCGAGAATCTGGACGTGCGCTTCAAGGTGGTGCCGTTTGACGAAATGCACGGTGAGGAAAAATCCCGCGAAACCGTTCACGGCAAGCTGAATGAAGCCAGCGAAATTCTGGCAAAAGACTGGCTGTTTGAGCCAGACAATGCTGGCAAGACGCTGGTGTATGACGGGCGGACAGGCGAAGCGTTCGATCGCCCGGTTACGGTGGGCAAAGCATACATGCTGAAGCTGGTGCATCTGGTCGATGACAAGATTCACGCGCGTTCGACGGGACCGTACTCACTGGTGACGCAGCAACCCCTGGGTGGTAAAGCGCAACAGGGTGGTCAGCGCTTTGGTGAGATGGAAGTGTGGGCGCTGGAAGCTTTTGGTGCCGCCTACACCTTGCAAGAACTGTTGACCGTTAAGTCAGACGATATGCAGGGTCGCAACGAAGCGCTGAATGCGATCGTCAAAGGCAAAGCCATTCCCCGACCGGGTACTCCCGAATCCTTCAAGGTGCTGATGCGCGAGCTTCAATCGCTCTGTCTGGATGTGGCGGTGCATAAGCTCGATACCCGCGAAGATGGTACCAGTCGTGACAGCGAAGTGGATCTCATGGCGGACGTGAGCAGTAGGCGCGCACCTTCTCGACCCACCTATGAATCGATCTCCAGAGATGAGATGGACGAGAGCGACGAGTAATGAAGTTGTTAGTTGTTAGTCATTCGTCTTTGCAAACACTAATCTGCAAACACCGATCGCTAACAACTGGCATCTAAGCGCAAACTGCTTTCTCCTAACAACTAAAAACTAAAAACTAAAAACTGATACAGGGAAAGACACGATGCCAAAAATAGAGCAGCGGTTTGACTACGTGAAGATTGGTCTGGCATCTCCAGAACGAATTCGTCAGTGGGGCGAACGCACCTTGCCGAATGGTCAGGTGGTGGGCGAAGTCACCAAGCCAGAAACTATCAACTACCGCACGCTAAAGCCTGAAATGGATGGCTTGTTCTGCGAACGCATTTTTGGTCCCGCAAAAGATTGGGAATGCCACTGTGGGAAATACAAGCGGGTACGCCATCGGGGCATTGTCTGCGAACGTTGCGGTGTAGAAGTCACCGAATCGCGCGTGAGACGGCATCGCATGGGCTACATCAAGCTAGCGGCTCCGGTAGCCCATGTGTGGTACCTCAAAGGCATCCCCAGCTACATGGCAATTTTGCTGGACATGCCCCTGCGAGACGTAGAGCAAATCGTCTACTTCAATGCCTATGTGGTGCTTGATCCTGGTAATGCCGAGAACCTGACCTACAAACAACTGCTGACCGAAGATCAGTGGATTGAAATTGAGGATGAACTGTATAGCGAAGACTCGAAGCTGTCAGGAATTGAAGTCGGCATTGGCGCGGAAGCACTGCAACGACTCCTGCAAGATATTGATCTGGAAAAAGTCGCTGAGCAACTCCGGGAAGAAATTGCGACCTCCAAGGGGCAGAAGCGGGCAAAGCTCATCAAGCGCTTGCGGGTCATCGACAACTTCATTGCCACAGGTTCACAACCTGACTGGATGGTGCTATCTGTGATTCCGGTGATTCCGCCCGACCTGCGCCCAATGGTGCAGTTGGACGGTGGACGGTTTGCTACCTCTGACTTAAATGACCTGTACCGCCGCGTCATTAACCGCAACAACCGTCTGGCGCGCTTGCAGGAAATTCTTGCGCCTGAAATCATCGTCCGTAATGAAAAGCGGATGCTGCAAGAAGCGGTGGATGCGCTGATTGATAACGGTCGTCGGGGTCGTACCGTCGTGGGCGCGAACAATCGTCCGCTGAAATCCCTTTCCGACATCATTGAAGGGAAGCAGGGACGGTTCCGCCAAAACCTGTTGGGTAAGCGGGTAGATTACTCTGGTCGATCGGTCATCGTGGTCGGTCCCAAGCTAAAAATCCATCAGTGTGGCTTGCCCAGAGAAATGGCGATCGAACTGTTCCAGCCGTTCGTCATCCATCGCTTAATCCGTCAGGGCTTGGTGAACAACATCAAGGCGGCGAAGAAGCTCATCCAGCGGAATGATCCCACCGTTTGGGATGTCTTGGAAGAGGTGATTGACGGGCATCCCGTGCTCCTGAACCGGGCACCGACCCTTCACCGTTTGGGGATTCAAGCCTTTGAGCCAATTCTGGTAGAAGGACGTGCCATCCAGTTGCATCCCCTGGTGTGCCCAGCTTTCAACGCTGACTTTGACGGAGATCAGATGGCAGTGCATGTGCCGCTGTCGATCGAATCACAGGCAGAAGCTCGCTTATTGATGCTAGCCTCCAACAACATTTTGTCGCCTGCAACGGGTCGTCCCATTATCACTCCGAGCCAGGATATGGTGTTGGGCTGCTACTACCTGACGGCAGAAAATCCAGGCGCAAGCAAAGGCACGTATCGCTACTTCTCCAGCCTGGATGATGCGATTACAGCGTATGAGCAGAAGCAGGTCGAGATCCATGATCATGTTTGGGTGCGCTTTGATGGCGATGTCGAAACGGATGAACCCGATACAGAAGTCGTGGAAGAGCAGACCTCTGATGATGGTGCGGTGACGAAAACCTACAAGTTTCGTCGATCGCGGTACGACGCAGACGGCAACTTGATTTCGCAATACATTCAGACCACGCCAGGACGGATCATCTACAACAAAGCGATCCAGGATGCTTTGGCAGTTTAAGGCAGTTTTTAGATTAGCGACGTTAGAGTTGAGCGGTGCTACCGACAACGCTCTAACGTCTGAACTTCATTCATGGGAGAGGCGGGGTAACTCATGGTCGAGCAACATAACCAACCAGTGTTTCGTAATCGCGTTGTGGATAAGGGACAACTCCGAAAGTTGATCTCTTGGGCATTTACCACACATGGATCGGCTCGTACAGCCCAGATGGCAGATTTGCTGAAGGATCTGGGGTTTCGCTATGCCACGAGAGCAGGGGTGTCCATTAGTGTGGATGACCTGCAAATACCTCCAACCAAGCGCAAACTGCTAGAAGCGGCTGAAGAAACGATTCGAGAAACAGAAGAACGCTACACGCGCGGCGAAATTACCGAAGTTGAGCGCTTTCAAAAGGTCATTGATACCTGGAATGGTGCCAGCGAAGAGTTGAAAGATGAGGTGGTACGCCACTTTCGGTCAAACAATCCGCTTAACTCGGTCTACATGATGGCGTTCTCAGGAGCGCGGGGGAACATCTCCCAGGTGCGTCAGTTGGTCGGGATGCGCGGTCTGATGGCGGATCCTCAAGGAGAAATCATTGACCTGCCCATTAAGACCAACTTCCGTGAAGGGTTGACGGTGACGGAGTACATCATCTCGTCGTATGGCGCGCGCAAAGGTCTAGTAGATACCGCTCTCCGCACGGCGGACTCTGGTTATCTAACCCGCCGTCTAGTAGACGTTTCACAAGATGTTATTATCCGGGAACTGGATTGCGGCACCCAGCGCGGCATTCCGGTACGAAGCATGATGGATGGCGATCGCGTCCTCATTCCGCTAAAAAACCGTCTGCTGGGACGAGTGGCGGCGGAAGATATGGTTGATCCCATCACGGGTGAGGTCATCGTGGCGCGGAACCAGTCCATTACCGATGACATGGCAGAGCAGGTTGGCAAGGCAAAGCTAGAAGAAGTGATGGTGCGATCGCCCCTCACCTGCGAAGCCACGCGATCAGTGTGTCAGCACTGCTACGGCTGGAGTTTGGCACACGCGCACATGGTAGACATTGGGGAAGCAGTGGGGATTATTGCCGCTCAGTCGATCGGTGAACCGGGCACTCAGCTCACCATGCGGACCTTCCACACGGGCGGGGTGTTCACTGGCGAGATGGCGCGGCAAGAAAAAGCGCAGTTTGATGGCACGCTGAAGTTTCCGAAGAAACTGCGGATTCGTCCCTATCGCACCCGTCACGGTGAAGATGCTTATACCGTTGAATCGGTTGACGCAAACTCGAAGCTGACGCTCGAAGCGAAGGATGGTCGTCAGCAGTCTTTCTCCGTCCTCCAAGGCGCAACCCTTCTGGTAAAGGATGGACAGAAGGTGAAGGAAGGGCAAATTCTTGCCGAAGTGCCTCTCACAGGACGCGCACGCAAGACCACTGAAAAAGCTGCCAAAGACGTGGCTTCCGATATGGCTGGAGAAGTGCGCTTTGCGGATCTGGTGCCAGAAGAGAAAAAAGACCGTCAGGGCAACACCACCCGCATTGCACAACGGGGTGGTCTGGTCTGGATTCGATCGGGTGAAGTCTACAACCTGCCCCCGGGTGCTGAGCCGATCGTCAAAAATAGCGATCGTATTGATGCCAACGGAGTCATCGCAGAGACCAAGCTCGTCACCGAACACGGTGGAGTTGTGCGCTTGCCTGCGGATGCGGATGGTAAAGGTGGGCGAGAAGTAGAAATTATCACTGCCTCGGTCTTGCTGGACGAAGCGAAAGTGCGTGCAGAAAGCTACCAGGGACGCGATCACTACCTGATCGAAACCAACTACAATCAGCTTTTCTCGCTCAAAGCGACTCCAGGTACCAAAGTCACCAATAATCAGGTGGTTGCAGAACTCATTGACGACCATTACCGGACGCAAACAGGCGGCATCATCAAATACTCTGGGGTTGAAGTCGCCAAGCGCGGCAAAGCGAAGCAAGGGTACGAAGTCGTTAAAGGTGGCACCCTGCTGTGGATTCCTGAAGAGGCTCACGAAGTCAACAAGGATATTTCGCTGCTGATGGTGGAAGACGGTCAATACGTCGAAGCGGGCACCGAAGTAGTCAAAGACATCTTCTGCCAGAGCAATGGTGTCGTTGAAGTCACTCAGAAAAATGACATCTTGCGCGAAATCGTCATCAAACCTGGCGATCTGCACATGGTGGATAACCTGGATGACCTCATCACCAAGGAAAGCATCCTGGTGAATCCTGGTCAAACCGTCATGGCAGGGCTAACGGTCGATGAACTTCGCTATGCCGAGTATGTCGAAACCCCTGAAGGTCCAGCGATGTTGCTGCGTCCCGTGACCGAATTTGCCGTACCGGATGAGCCTTCGGTGCCCAGCCAGGAATCGACCAATGAGGAATCAGGGCGATCGATCCGCTTGCGAGCTGTCCAACGCCTTCCTTACAAAGACGGTGAGCGCGTCAAATCGGTAGAAGGGCTGGAACTGCTGAAAATTCAGCTTGTGCTGGAGATTGGGCAAGACGCACCTCAACTGGCGGCGGATATTGAACTGGTGCCCGACGAAACCGATGCTGAAACGATGCGGCTTCAACTGGTGATCCTCGAATCGCTGGTGATCCGACGCGATATTGCGGCTGATCCGACCCAGGGACCCACACGAACCCGCGTTCTGGTTAAAGACGGCGACCAAATTGCGCCCGGAGCCGTGGTTGCTCGGACGGAAATCCTCTGTAAAGAAGCAGGTGAAGTCCAGGGGATTCGTGAAGCTGCCGAAGCGATTCGTCGAATTCTCGTGGTTCGCACAGCGGATATGGTGACGGTGACGACTAAAGGCAAAGCACCAACGGTAAAAGTAGGCGATCTACTGGTCGCAGGGTCTGAGATTGCGTCTGGAGTAACCTTACAGGAATCTGGTCAGGTTGTGAGTGTGGGCGATGCCGATGTCACGCTCCGCCATGCTCGTCCCTATCGCGTATCCCCTGGAGCCGTCCTTCACATTGATGACGGCGATCTGGTGCAGCGGGGTGACAACCTGGTCATTCTGGTGTTTGAGCGCACGAAGACAGGGGACATCATTCAGGGGCTGCCCCGGATTGAAGAACTGCTGGAAGCGCGGAAACCCAAAGAAGCCTGTGTCCTGGCAGCACGTCCCGGAACGGCGCAAGTCGTCTACGGTGATGATGACTCGGTAAAGGTTAAGGTGATTGAAACCGATGGCGTGATTGCGGAGTACCTGATTGGACCGGGGCAAAACGTCATTGTGTCGGATGGGCAGGACGTGCTGGCTGCGGAACCGCTCACGGATGGTCCCGCTAACCCCCACGAGATTCTGGAGGTCTTCTTCAAATACAAGCGGGAAACCGATGGGGTGCATGATGCGGCTCTGGTGAGCTTGCAGATGGTGCAAACTTTCCTGGTGAACGAAGTGCAGTCGGTGTATCAGTCTCAAGGGGTTGATATTTCGGACAAGCACATTGAAGTGGTCGTGCGCCAGATGACCTCCAAAGCACGGGTGGATGATGGTGGGGATACCACGATGCTACCTGGCGAATTGGTAGAACTGTATCAGGTAGAGCAGGTCAATGAGGCAATGGCAATTACGGGGGGTGCGCCCGCCGAATATACGCCAGTGCTGCTGGGTATCACCAAGGCATCGCTGAATACCGATAGCTTTATCTCGGCGGCTAGCTTCCAGGAAACCACACGGGTACTGACGGAAGCGGCAATCGAAGGTAAATCTGACTGGTTGCGCGGTTTGAAGGAAAACGTGATCATTGGACGCTTGATTCCAGCGGGAACAGGCTTCAATGCGTACGAAGAGCAGACCAGCCCTGACATTGATCTGTCCTATGACGGCATTGGCGTGTTTGACGATGATGCGGATCTGAAGGACGTGGTGCTGGACGATCGCACCGCTCGTTCCTATGGGCTAGACAGCTTCGACGAACGCCCCAGCTACACCTTTGATAACTTTGGTGTGGGTGCCGCTGATGCAGAGCCATTCTCGCCCATCCTGGAAGATGACGACCTCATCAGCGACGATGTGGATGATGTGGATGTCGATGATGTGGGCATCGATATGGATGACGAATAACGTCTAGCATCATAAACGTTTGGTGATGGAGGGGCATAGTTTACTGTGCCCCTCTGCCATTTAATCTGTCATTTAAATGGGTGGAACAACACCTTCAACAGCGGACAGTCTCAGCAAACTCGATGAAATTCATTGTTGGAGCGCCTAATCTTGCACTATAGGAGAATTTCGTAGTGAGTGATGATAGAGAAGGTAACGCGATCGTGGGCGACCAAGTATTCCTGTGCGTTGAGGATAACACCGAATCTTGACGCATGATAGCGGACAGAATATCAGTCTTCGGCAGAGTGGGTAATACGGTCATTGCTCGATAATCGTTTTGGTAAAAAAGTTTTGGCGTTCAAGCGCGATGTGTTTAATATTCTGAATCTGCTCATCAGAAAACCCCTGATAGACTTCAGCCGCTAATTGGAGCATTTGACTGGGTGAAACCTGATTTTTTGACTGGATGATGAGCTGCATTTCTTATCCTTCAGAGAGTTCTGGTGCCTTTAAAGGGCGAAAAACACCATTCTCGTACACTGCTTCTACAAGCTGCTGCATATGGTTAACCAGCCTCCTTTTCTAAGGCTATATTTTGCATTTTCAGTTGTTCTTGCGCCCATTGCCGCAGTTGCTCGTCGAGGTCATTTTCTGCCCGATACATGCTTCGCACACACTAATGTGAAGGCGCAACAGTTCAAGCGTTTTAGGATGGGTGGAATACAGCTAACCCTGCCAATTTTGCTTGGCTCTAGCAAAGATTTCGTCTAGCTGTTGCTCTTCGTAGAGTTGACGAGAGATCTCTACGTAGTCCGTTGGGTTTTGATTGAGCAATGCAAGGAAGCGTAATGTCTCTGCCACACCCAATTCTTTCTTAAGGGCGGCGATCGCTTTCACTCGAAGTTGAGAATCGTTCATGTTTTGGATGGAGTCTGTCATAGGTTCTCTCGCTGGATAGAGTCAACCGAATTGATTAGAAAGCAATTCCTAAGAGAAATCAACATTTTCTTCATTTTGTCTTTTAACGGCTTCAACAATTTGCTCCAGTTCCTTTGCATCAATGTTGGATTGATCAGATTTGGAGTAGATCGTGAGCAGGGTGATTTTAGTTGGTGTCTCAACCTGATAAATCATGCGGTAGCCTGCGCTTTTGCCTTTTTGGATATTGCTGTTCTTGACTCAAACCTTGAAAGCAGTGACACTCAATTCTGGTAGCCGATCGCCTGGAAGTTCTCCGATTTGCAGCTGTTCGACTACTGTTTGAACATCTGAACGAATTTGGCGATAGCGTTTGTATAGAATGCGAAGTTGACGCTCAAAATCTGGCGCAAATTCAACCTGAATAGTGGGTGGCTCAGTCTTCATCCAAACTATCCCAGAGTTGAGCAATGGGTTTTGTTTGTCCAGTCTTGACTTCATGAAGTGCTCTGCGAAGACTGGCTGCGATTTCTTCCACGCTGATATCATCTTCATCTTCTGCCTGAGAATCAGGAAGTTCTTCAACGAGAACAATCACTCTAACTTGACGATTCTTCAAATGATCAGGGAGTTCAAGTTTGCCGTCTGGCGCGATCATGGTGGAAAATTCGTAGGCTTTCATAGTTGTGGTGTGCGTAGTAGCTTTAGGGTATCAAACGTCGATCGTTCATTCTTTGTTGCGCTGAGTTAACTGCTCTTGTGCCCATTGTCGCAGTTGCTCATCGGGGTCATTTTCTGCCCGATACATGCTTCGCACACACTAATGTGAACGCGCAACAATTCGAGCGTTTTGGGATGAGCGAATGTTTCTATGAGCATGTCCGAACCTCTAATGCCGGAATGCCTGAAAAGTCTTTCGCATTGTGGCTTACCAGTGGAAGATTATGACGGATTGCTGTTGCTGCAATCCAGGCATCTTGAGCAGAAATTTGTTTGCCTATTATTTGCAATTCTGCTCGCAGGTTTCCCCAACAACGACACAATTCAACATCGACTGGAATGATGAGATAGTTGGTCAGCGATCGCTCAAGCTGGCTGGTACGAGATTCACCCCACTTACGGATAGCAGCCCACTGAAAAGGCTCGGCAACCGTCATAAAGGAGAGCGCTAGTTGATTGCCCTGCAAAATTGTGGCGTAGCTTTCAGCACGGCTGTCTTGCTTAAAAAGAAAGGATACGACATCAGTATCGACTAGGAGAACACTCATAAAGTCTCAATGGGTTCAATACTCCGTTGTTGGCGCAGAAAGGTCAGGAATTCATCCGTTGATTCATTGCTGTCCCAAAAGTCGACAGTAAGCGAACTAGGCTCTACAAAAATAGGAGGCTGTTGTTCCTGAATCAACTTATCGACTGAACGAGAACGCCAAAAGTGCTTATTTTGTTCTTCCAGTGAATGAGTTTGTTGAACAGTCCCTGACAGAAGTTTCAATAACTCTACTTGCTCTACTGATGAAAGCGACTGCATCATTTGAATTGCTTGCTGAAGTTGCGATGTCATGGTGTTTCCTTTGTTTCTAGTTTTACAGTTTGCAGTTTCAATTGCTCTTGTGCCCATTGTCGCAGTTGCTCATCGGGGTCATTTTCTGCTCGATATATGCTTCGCACACACTAATGTGAACACGCAACAGTTCGAGAATTTCAGATGGGTGGAATAGTGAGTTCAAGTAACCTCTTCTAGCTCAGGAATATGCTCGGTTTCATAGTTTTCAATTAAGACCCCAATCACGTCCATCATGGAAGCAAGAGGATGAGTTTCATCTTCGCCTACTTGATCAATGAGGCTATTCAGCAGTTCGACTAAATGCTCATATTCCTTTTCAGTATGAGGAACGAAGACCGTTTCAGCGATCGATGACCAAGCGGCGATCGTTTGATCTAGATTGAGACTTTGCATTATTCTTTCCACCTCTCTTCATCGTATTCTGCGTGAGTGAGTACAGCTCGAATGTAGATTTTATTACGATTGTAGTGAATAGTGACAATGAGTCGAACTTTGTTACCTCCAATATTGAAGAGTAGAGCTTCTAACGTTGCCTGTTTTCTTTGAACGCGAGCGAGACGCTCGCACTGTTTTCGATGGAAGGATTACTCCAAACATAAGGATAGGTTTCTGAAGGTTTAATAATATGAGCTACTATTGGGTTTTGATAGATATACTCCACAGTGGCGTGGAAGTGGCGATCGCCCAAAATCAGCCGTTCATGACGACCGTCCTGCCACAACTTATCGATATGAGGCATCACCATTGGTACTTGTCTGGCACTGAAACCCTTAATACTATGCAAAATGCTGCCGATCGTCCAAAATTTCCCTGTGTCCTTCAGCAATGGCTGGATTAATAAATGCACATGATCGGGCATGACAACACCTACAAAAATGGTGTACCGTTCTCCATGAAAATGTTGGCAAGCTTCCATTACAACCTGCCGTGCGGCAAAATTTAACTCAAGACGCTCCCAGGTACAGAAGGTAACAAAATAGATTGACTTCATACAATTCTGTGAGAATCAGCATCGTGTATTTACCTTCACATGGTTCCCTCCATTCATTGCCAACGATCGCCCCATCCCACCATCAGTGCGAGCGTCTCGCTCGCGTTTCGATATTTGCTTCCAATCATTCCTCTTTCCTTTAATTGTTCCTGCGCCCATTGCCGCAGTTGCTCGTCGGGGTCATGTTCTGCCCTGTCGCGCAACAGTTCAAGCGTTTTGGGATGCGTGGAACAGTGTTTAACAACCTCAACCAGAGCAACAAATCTTGGATTCTTCTCAAAGTCGTATGTGCGTTCAAATCCATCATTTCTAGCGCAGGAAAACAGAAATTCAAAGACATCGAGCCGACCCTGATGATTTTTAAATATCGCTTGCAGCCCCAAACATTTTAGATCCGAATCATTTTCCCATTGAATATATCTAGTTGTGACTTGAAAATAGTTAAATACGTCATTCTGCCATTTTTCATTTATTGATGATACCGCCATCATTCGTATTGCTCGATTCTTATCCCACATGCAGATCTGCAAAACAGATAAGAATTCGGGATGGCTTTTCCAATTTCTAATCAGATTCGACAACGCTGCCGCTCGCTCTAGCATGTTTGTAGATTCTGCCATTTCTCTTAGCCAGACCCAGACATCTTCGCTTTTCAAGTGTTGAGCAATATGATCTATTGCAATTCCCTGGACATAAAGATTCTGTGAATTTGAGAATTTTTTCAGCCAATCCACAACATCAGAATTACTTTTCCATGTGGTCAGAATCTCTGTGAGAACCTTTCGGAGAAGCATTTTATCTACATCGCCAACTAATTCAGCTATCTGTTTTAGAGTTTTAAGCAGTCCTGTAGATACGCTCTTTTTAGAATGATTTTTAACATGTGATAAACACCTAGAAGCCAACAGTAAATTATCGATTCTTATAGGTAAAGCAATTAAACATTTTCCATAAATTTCATTGGTATCCTGTTGAATCAAAAAGTCTATTAGTGCTGCTGCTGTATCTTCTGCTATCATCTCACAAATTAAATTCAACACTTCATGCCAGGTTTCGTCTTGCCAGTGGTTTCCGAAGACCTCATCACGCAACTGTTCAAAGGTGAGGGTGCGTTGTTTCTCAAAGCGGTTCACGATTTCGACGGCGCAGAAATATTCTAAAAAGGTGCGGTGGACGAAGCCGTAGGTGTCGGCTCCCCGATCGCACAGGATAAAGTTGCGATGACGTAATTGATCGATGAGTTTGTTGGCTTTCTCGCGGGGTTCGCTGAAGCCCTGGTCGCGCAAATAATCGGTCAGAATGCGGGTGAGGCGATCGGCGCTAATGAGATTCCCCTTCAGTCCTTCGTCGCCTGCCTGCATGTCGTAGGCGATCAGGCGCAGCATTTCCTGCTTTTCGCGTCGCCCAATGGTATCCAGGGGCAGGTTCAGCTTTTTGTGATCCATATCCCAGTGGTAGAGCAGCACCCGCGATGCTTGATCGTAGAGGTCGGCGCGATCGCGGGGTAGCTCCTGTCGTCGGTTGAGGATTGCCATCATGGTCAGCAGCAGGGGATTGTCTGCCAGGTTGCGGATGGCTGGAGAGTTGGCGATCGCGTCCTTCAGGCGGGTCACCAAACGAGGCTTGTCGGAGTCGTTGCCGAGGGCGAGGGTGTACCAGCGCTCGATGAATTCGTGAATTTCGTCGGTATCTAACGGTTGGATGGTGAAGTGACGGAAACCAGCATGTTGCAGGCGTTCGGGGCTATAGCCAATAATGCGCGAGGTGATGAGAATTTGCGCGTGAGGATACTGCTGGGCAAAGCGGATAATGTCGTCGGTGATAGCGGCTTGGGTGGGGCGATCGAACACTTCATCCAGCCCATCAAACATCACTAGGGTGGGATGCTCCTGCAAATACTGATGCAGCTGCTGTTGGTCAAACTGCCAATCAACGCCGCGCCCCCGATGCAGAAATTCGAGGAAACTGTTGGTTTGGGCGATAGCATATTCCCGCAACTCAATCAGCAACGGCAATCGCGCTGAGACCTCGGAGGTTTCCAAAACCTCCGAGGTCTGGGATTCTACCCATTCCAACGCGAGATACTGCAATAAGGTAGACTTGCCCGCACCCGGATCGCCTAAAATGACTGCCCGTAGGGATGTTTCATGCAGCGCACCGACGATAGACAACACCTTCCGCGACGGTTGCTGGAAAGACTCACGCCGATCGCCCTCCAGTTCTGAGACCTCGGAAGTCTGCCGGATGTCTTCGCGCACCGTTTGTTCGATGAACATCTTCCAGAGCTTGACACGATACTGCTGATCGGTCGTGTCGATCGTGGATAGCTTCAGGTAGCCATAGCTGCTTTGCAAACTTTCTCGATACCTGGCAACATCGAAACCTGGAGAGATTTGAGCGGTATTCCGAGCGATGTCTTCCAGGAGTGCGGTTTCGAGGAGCGATCGCAATTCGGGTGTTTCACGCACAATCCGGCGCACTTTTTTGAGATATTCGCTGCCGATACGTTGCCAGTCAAATCCTGGTGGCATTGCTGGAAACGGGTTGCCCCGTAGGGTCGATCGTGCCCAAAGGCTGGCTAGAGTGGCACTGTCGATCGCGCTGCACTCTTTCTCAAACGCCTGACCGAGAATGGGCTTCACAGATGCGTCTTTGACAAACTGAATGAGAGCGGGGTCGTAGCGATCACGGATTTCTGCCTTCGATAACTCCTGATCCTCCAGCTCATCCGTCACCAGCAGCAAAAACGCCTGCAATGCTTCAGCAACCGCTTTCTTTGCCACCTCTGGTTTTGCTGCTGCCACTCCTTCCTTCAAACAGCCCTTGAAGAAATCCTTCACGTAATCTTCCGCAGCCGTCTGCCCCAACTTCAAGCCCTGCTCAAAGACGGCTTTGCCCAGCCCTGTTGCGCCGATCGTCAGCAACCATTCCAACATATTGCACTAAAGATGTTGAACGCTCTCTCTACTATCGCATTCACATCCCAGAGAGTCGAACGACTAGAGTAATGAGAGCAGTGTTCAAGCGAATCGATGACCAGCTACCAGTTTCCTGAAAATTTTCTGTGGGGTGCCGCTACTGCCTCCTATCAAATTGAAGGTGCCGTAAAGGAGGATGGGCGCAAGCCGAGCGTGTGGGATACCTTTAGTGCGAAGCGCGGACGCACGCTCAATGGTGATACGGGTGCGATCGCCTGCGACCACTACCACCGTTACGAAAGCGATGTGAAGCTCATGGCAGCACTGGGCATCAAGCATTACCGCTTTAGCATTGCCTGGACGCGCATCATTCCCGATGGCAGGGGAGCGGTCAATGAAGCAGGCGTGGATTTCTACAGGCGATTGGTAGATTGTTTGCGTGAGCATGGCATTACGCCCCACGCCACCCTGTTTCATTGGGATAGTCCCCAGGCGTTGGAGGATCGCTACGGTTCCTGGCGCAGTCGGGAGATGGCACAGGATTTTGCGGATTACGTTACGGCTGTAGTGAGTCGGTTGGGCGATCGCATCACAAGCTGGATGACCCTCAACGAAATTTCGTGCTTTACCCATCTGGGCTATGCCGTGAATGCCGAGCCGCCCCACGCACCGGGAACTCGTGTTAAAAGGCTTAAGGACGTTTGGCAAACCAGCCATCATGCGATTCTGGCGCACGGCATGGGCTGTCAGGCAATTCGCGCTGCAACCCCGCTTCCTTGCTCGATCGCCCTGGTGGATAATCCCGCCGTGACGGTGCCGATCGCTGAAACACCAGACCACATTGTCGCTGCCCAAAAAGCCTTTCCCCTCTCCTGGGCAAACGGCGGCATTCTGTATCCGGTGCTGACAGGTGCTTACAGTCCAGTGCTGTTAGAACAACTGGGACGCGATGCACCAGACATTCAGGCAGGCGATTTAGAGATCATTCATCAACCGTTGGATGCGCTAGGGCTGAATATCTACACCGGGACGTATGTAAGAGCTGCAAACAATTCTGGCGGCTACGAATCTCTCAACTTTCGTGACAGCTACCCACGCCTCAACATGCCCTGGCTCTGGATGCTGCCAGAATCCCTCTATTGGGGCGCACGTCATATCAGCGAAACGTTAGGACGATCGGATTTGCCCCTCTTCATCACGGAAAATGGCTGTGCTGCCCAGGATACCGTAACCGCGCAGGGTGAAGTCATTGATCTGGAACGCATTGCCTATCTGCGACAGTACCTAAAAGCGGTTCATCGTGCGGTCGCAGAGGGCTATCCCCTACACGGCTACTTTGTTTGGAGCCTGCTGGATAACTTTGAATGGGCATGGGGGTACGATCGCCGCTTTGGCATCATCTACATTGACTATCGCACCCAAAAACGGATTCCCAAAGCCAGCTTTCACTGGTACACCGAATGCGTTCGGCAGAACCGAGTGGTTTGAAGCGCTTTGCGATCGTGCCTACCGACACGCTGAAGCAAGCATCGCCGTCACGCTTCATCGGAGCGGCTTTCTGTAAACTGGTCGATCGCCTCTCGCATTCCTTCGAAGTAAGGTTCCAGAACGGTTGATGCGACGTGTAAATCAGCAAGTGCTTGACTGAGTGCTTCGGGGTCTAGAGCAGTTGTTTCAAGAACTCTGATGGCAGAAATCGCTTGCTCTAGCTGAGGTAAATAGTCAGCCAGATGCCGCTTAAGGCTGATAAACGATTTCTCGTAGGTCTTGGTAGTCATCGGTTGAGTTTCCTTGCGCTATCAGACTTCACAGCTTATGTGTAGACGTTTCTACGATGCCTCACTCGAATGATGGCAATGATCTGATCTTCTCGACTGAAGTCGTAGAGAACGCGATAGTCACCCACTCTGAGCTTAAAAAAGTCTGCCAAATCACCCGTCAAAGCTTGAGGGGTAATCTGATCGAAGTTTTTAGCTAACCAGTTAATTTTTTTAAGAATGCGATCGCGCACAGCCGTATCAAGTGCTTCAAAATCATTGAAAGCTGCGGGTTCAAACTCAACTAAATAGCTCATTCCCAGGTCAAACCAAAGCGTTTAGCGACTTCTTCAGCCGGAATTCCCCGCTCACCTCCTGCTCTGCGCTGACGAGACTCAAGCAGTTGTTGCTTGATTTCTGGTCGAATTTCTCTCCCTTCGTCGGGGTCGTCCAGCAAGTCTTCTAGCGTCTCCATCACCGCTTCTCGAATCAACGCCTTGAGTTCTTCAGTCGTCAAATCTTTCACTTGCATTGCGCAACTCTTCCTACGCTCCAAGACTATGCCTTAGTCTAACCTGCCCACTGCTAACGCCTGCCCTTCTTCTTGTCCTACGCCCTATTCTCCCATGCTCGCAAAATGTTCCTGTAGGGACTTGTGAATAAAGCGACCCGGCTCTAAAACATTCAGTCTACCCAGTTCACTACTCGAAGCTGAGGAATTTGCTTGAAGTGGCGCGTATTACGAGTTACCAAAACTGCTTGGTTGGCTAGAGCGATACTCGCAATGAGCAGATCTGCCCGTCCAATTTTGCGAAAACTGCTGACCGATCGCAGACTATCAAACTGTTTCGCTGCTTTTAAATCGAGAGGAAGCGTGAGAATCTGAGCAAGCAATGCTTCAGTCCGTTCTAAAAGTTCTTGTGGTCGTAGCAAACTCGTTCCTGTTTATGCTTTCAGTACGTAATCCATGCGACCACGTAGAACTTCAATCTTTGTGATGATCGTGATCCCAACATCAGGATCTGCTAGACCACTCAGCCGTTCAATGACTTTAGGGTGCCCTGCATGTAGATAAGTAAGTGTCTCAGTGTCGAGTAGATGCATCAACGATCAGAGCCTTCATCTAATTCTGAGCGTCCTCGTGCTTGATAGATTTCTGCTCTCAAGTCCACTAGCGATTCGTCATCCGAAAAGGCTCCTGCTTGTTGCAGTAGAACGGTGCGATTGTCTTGCGATCGCAACCAGTCATCGATCGCGGCTTGCAGAAAGCGCCAGGTATCTTCAATTTTGCGTCCCGGAAGTTTTCCTTGAGTCGCCTGATGCAGAACGGTTTCAGTCGGCAATCTTAAATAAGCCGCGACTTCTTCAAGCGTCAAGACGTTTTGGGTTTGAGCGATCGGGTTCATAGCTACTCTCAGAGTTACTTCCAGCCTTAATTCTCATTATTGTCCCTACACCTCACACCCTACACCCTATTCCCTCATGTTGGCAAAATGCTCCTGCAAGGACTTGTGAACAAACCGATCGCGCCCACTACTGCTGAAGTAAGTACCGCCTTCACTCTTCATCAGGACGTTGTAATCGAAAAGCTTGTAGCAGATACTCATTCAATGCTTGCGTATACCGAGAACCCAGCTTACCCAAGCGTCTTTTGATTAACAAACTGTTCAGCGTTGTTATTCTTGTTACCCTAACTCTTGAGGTAACACGCAATCCTGTTTCGGCGAATTCTGGATCAGTTGTGTTCAGCGCAAACTCATTTAACTCCAGAGCATCAACAGCTTGAGACGATACAAAACAAAGCGTAATCTCATCAAACCGGGTACTGACCGAAAGGACGATCTCAGGACGCAGTTTGGTTTGGCTGAGGTCTGTAAACGGAAATTCAACGAGGACGATATCGCCTTTGTTTAGTGCCATTCAACTGGTTCGCCATCATCGAGTGTATAAAGGTCGGGTTCATCCTTCAGAAACTCAAAGACTTGCCCCTGCTCAGTCAGGTGAGTCAGTTCTTGAGTGGAGGGGTAAGGCAAATTTCCAAAAAGCCTGTCTTCAAGTAATACCTGCTCGTCGGATGACAATGAAAAAATCACTTGAACTAAGGATTCGACCAGTTGAGTGTTCATGATTCTGAAGCTCGCGCCTTGATTGATTCTATATCTTGTTCTACTCTATCTGTCCGACTCCCTACACCCTACTCCCCATATTGGCAAAATGCTCCTGCAAGGACTTGTGAATGAACCGATAGCGCCCACCGACCCGTTGAAGGAGGAGACGATCGGTGCAGAAACTCTTTGCTCATTACTGACTTAGTAGGTCAACCAATTCAGGTTTTTTCAACTTGGTATAGCCTGCTAGTTCCCGTTTCTTTGCCATCGCCTTTAATTCTGCTGTCGTTAGAGTCTGTAGAAGAGCAGGATCTTTAATCACCGCAGGCAATGGCTGTGGTGTTAAATAAAACACTTGCTTCAGAGCATCAAGTTTCTTGCCTTTGGTGATGCCGCACTTAAGAGCCACGATCGCATCAAAGGTTTTCCAATATTGACGTGGGGCTTCTTCAATGCGATTGGTTGCCACTGAGGGCTTTACGCCTTTCAGGGCACTGGCAGGTTGTTCAATCAGATACTCTAGTGCTGCCAGAATGTCATCTCTAGAAGCGGTTGAGAGATTCACTTTAGGAATGGCTTCACCTGCAAGCAGCTTAGCAATGTTAGCGGTTTCCTCGCTAGAGTCGGCAATAATGCACCAAACTCGCTCTAAGCCTGCCGCTTCTGCCACCGCATAGATAAAGGTATTGCCAATGACTTCATACTGATCTTTATCTGTTTCTCTCACAATGACAGGCAGCCAGTTACGACCACCTGCTTCATTCAGTTGCTTGGCTGTTGCTGTAATTAAAAATTCTGGTGCATTCGTGCCTTCCCCCGGATCAATTTCATCTAGATACAAATGCATGAGATTCCCAACATCGGTAAAGTCGCTCATTGTAGAAAGTACTCCTTTGCTAGAGCAGAATAATAGTCATAAGCAGTTTTATCGCGATACGCCGCAGGAATACGTGAGAATGCAGCGTTAGCAATGTTTGCGTAGCTGGGTACTTCAAAGACATGAAGGTTCTCTTTGGCACGAGTATGCCGAGGGTAGAAGTACGGCAAGAGATTAAATCCATCTCTTTGAGCTTGCCTGATGATGTTGTTGATCTCTTTTTGAGCAGCAAGCAATTGGTATGGGGTTATCTTCTCGCCGTTGAAGAAGATGGGTAGTGCAATCGGAGTAGCATCGCCTCGCTGCTTTTGGGCTTCAGGAATGAATTTCTTCATCGCAAGTGCAGCATTCTCTAGAGAGAACAGGTTATTGTGCTTTGTTGGCATCAAAACCACATCAGCAGCATAGACAGCTAGTTGACTGAAAATGCGCCAGTTGGGTGGTGCGTCAACCAAAATATAATCATATTCAGACTTGAGTGGCTCTAAGCTGCGACGCAAGTATTCAGGCTTCAATTTTTGACGAAGTGAGACTTCATCAAGTTGCTTCCTCTCCTGATCAACGTCCTCAACGAATCGTTTATCGGCGGGAATGACATCAAACGAGAACGCTTTACCTAATGCCCTGGATGTTACTGTAAATGGCTTAATCGCTGGTTTAAGGTCGCCATTTCGAGTCATTAGCGCCTCAGAAACATCACCTTCATTTGCTGCCAGCCCTAAAGAACTGGTGAGATCCTGCTGATTAGGATCGCAATCTACAACCAAGACCTTCTTGCCCAATAGGGTAAGAATAGCAGCAAGGTTAACCGTTGTGGTTGTTTTGCCCACGCCACCTTTATTGTTGTAGACCGCAACTGTTAACGCCTTAACGGGCTGTTCAATCTGTCGGCGCAGTGAGGCAATGAGTTTATCTGCGTTCTCTGGAGTAATTTCAAGACACGCTGTTGCAGGGTGAACCACCTTACCGTGTTTACGGAAAAGCTGAACGTGGACAGAGTTAGTAAGGATGCCCCATTGTGCAGCGTGACAATTACTGGCTAACAAATAGCCCTTTAGCTGCTCAACTGTTCTCCTGTAACCTGCTGAACCCTCACATAAATTGATATCTTGCCCTTTAAGTTCGATTAAGAGATAAGGATTAGATCTGGTATTAACAAAGACATCACCCTCATAATCCTTACGAGCAGCATAATCAACTAGCCCTTTTCCAGTGTCGTATTGAGGATAAACTTCGCCTGTCTTAAAGCCTAATGCTGCCAGGAAAGCGGGCTGAATAAATTGATGATCAACAACTGCTTCTTGAGCATCTGCTGGAAGACTTTGCAGAGCCGCTTGCAAGCTAATGGATGGCATGGATAAAGAGGATGTAAGGGCTGTCTGAGCGAAGCTAACTGTCTAAAGCATGCCCACAGTGGGCGAGGTTCTAACCACGATCGTTTGCTGTGCAACCCTGCAGCTTACTCACTGAAGCTCATCTACAGTTTTACTACCAACAACACGATCGATCCGGGCTTCATTAAATACTCATGTAAGATGACAACACGATTAAGGAGGACGATCGCTCCTCCTCTGCACACCGCAGTTGTGGGCATCAGTGTGTTAGCCGATGCTCAGATCCTCAACTTTTGGCTTAAGCTCAACCATGAGCCAAACCCGATCGTAAAAAACAGGGATCTTTGGCGTTAGCCGTAAAGCGTTGCTGCTTGCGATAGGCTAATTCAACTCTTCGACCGTGAACGCACCGACCGATAGTTCTAATGCCTGAGCAATGTCAACCGTGTCTTGCAGCGATTCGGTGACGTGTTGCGAGATGCTGGCTGTTTGTTGCGATCGGTGGGCGAGTTTTTGCATCAACTGCACCACGGTTTGGGAAATTTGCGTCTGGGCGATCGTCGCTTCTGAAATGGATTGCACAAGCTGATCGGTTTGTTGTGATAACTGGCGCAGTTGTCCCAGGTTTTGCTTGGCATCTTCCACCAGTCGCGTGCCTTTCACCATTTGCGTGGTGCCTTTTTCCATCACTTCCAGTACCTGACGCGTGCCTCGCTGAATGTCTTCGACCAGTTGTTCAATTTCTTTTGTAGCAGAGGCAGACTGAATGGCGAGTTCTCCCACTTCTTCGGCAACGACTGCGAAACCTGCGCCATTTTCACCCGTGCGTGCGGCTTCAATCCCCGCATTGAGCGCCAGCATGTTGGTTTTGAGCGCAATTTGATTGATTAAAGAGATCACTTTTGAAATTGCCTGCGACGATTCGCCGAGTCGTTTCATTTTCTGAGCCGTTTCAGACATGGTTTCGCGGAGTTCAAACATGCTGTGAACGGTGAAATCGATCGCCACCTGACTTGCCTCTGCGGTGGATGAAGCCGTGTGGGTGACAGCCGCCGCCTGACGAGAGCTTTCTGCCACCGCCTGGATGGAAGTCGTCATTTGATCAACGGAGCTAAGCGTTTGGGTAATGTCTTCTGACTGTTGCAGCGCTTCCGCTACCAGTTGCTGAATGGTTAGTTCACTTTCGCCCAGCGCCGTGTTGACTTGCGTGGTCGATCGCTTCACCTGCAATACAATTTGGCGCAGACTTTCGACCAGCGCATTAAAGAAATCAGCCACGGTGCCCAGTTCACCATCGGTTACCTCTGCTCGCACCGTCAGGTTGCCAGAGGCGACACCTTCTACCTGGTCGAGTAGGCTCACCAGTTGACTCTGCAATGCTTCTCGCTGGTGGCGCTGCTCGTCTGCCAACTGTTCGGCCTGCTGGCGCGATCGTTCCAACTGGTGTAACACATCCGCCAGGTCGAGCGCCAACCCCATTTGAACCGCAGTCTCTTGAAAGCAGGCGATTTCTGCTGCTTCCCACGATCGCGTATGAGAGCACTGATGCGTGACCAGTAAGGCATGCAGCGTATTGGTCGTCAGAATGGGTGCCACCAGGCTGGCTTTGATCTTGAAGGGTTCCAATTGAGCCAAATGGCATTGGGTCAGTCCAGCCTTGGCAATATCTTCCCATGCCTGCACGCGCCCTTGTTGGTACTTTTCCACGTACCGTTCAGCAAAACAGGGGTCGGCGATCGCGGTGCCAAGCGCACTGGGGTATTCTGGATTCACAACTTCTGCAACGATCGAGCCTTTCCACATTGGATCAAACAAATAGACGATCGCACGATCGGTGCTCAACAGCTCCTGTACGCCACGAACCGCTGTGTTGTAAATTTCCTGGTGGGTAAAGGCACTCCGCAGGCGCAAGCTCATGTGATAAAGCGCTTGTGCTCGTTCAACTTCAATCTTTGTTTGCTGATAAAGCTGCTGGACACGGTCTGTTTCAGCCTTTTCCTGAGTTGCAAACGCCCATTGATCACAAACCAATCCAAGTTGACTAGCCAGTGCCTTAAGAACGTCAATTTCGTCTGAATGCCACTGATAGGGTGCCGCGCACTGATGCGCAATGAGCAAGCCGTAAAGCCGATCGTCCTGCAAAAGAGGCGCAACCAGACTGGCTTTGACATGCAGCCGTTTCAGCAGCGTTAAGTGCGCGGGATGGAACCCAGCTTTCAACACATCATCCGTTGCTACAACCTGCCCTTGCCGATACGCGGCAATAACGTCATCCCCGCTATAGGCATCTTCAAGGGTAATTTCCAGGGCAGATGGGTTTCCCAGCGCGACGGCTTCCGCTGCGACCAAGCCACTCCAATCAGGGTTGAAGCGATAAATCACGACGCGATCGACGTTTAAAGTGACCTTTGCACCTTGAACCGCTTGCTCGAAGACCGCCTCTAAATCTTGCCCTGTCTGCACACGCGCACCAGCGAGCTGACGGATGAGTTGAGTTTCCTTCACCCTACTTTCCTGCTGGCGGGTTTGTTTCGACAGCAACGTTTCTACTGCGACCGTGTTGTCTGCTAGCTGATTGAAGGTTTGAGCAATTTTGCCGATTTCATCAGCCGCTTTGACCTCCGCTCGAATCTCACGATCGCCCAGAGAAAACATTCGGGTATCTTGCTGAAGTCGTTTGACGGGTTTTGCAATCATGCGATAAAGCAACAGCATCACGCCCGTATTGGTTGCCAGCACCAGGGCGATCGCCAATAATTGCTGCTGCCAGAAACGTTGCTCCAGTGCCGCTCGTTGAGACGCTTCGGTCTGCGTTTGCCCGGTTCCAGGTTGATGGGTCACTGGCACCTGATTCGCAGCGGTTGTGAACCATACTCCGGCACCGGCAATGCTTGCAACCGACAAGATGCCTGACGTGAACCAACCAAGAACGTATTTGTGCTGCACTGCCTGAGCACTAAACCACTGCCCCAGGGAAGATGACGACTGGCGATCGACTGTCTTCTGTTGGTCGGCACTCAGAGTGGGTGATGCTTCAGAAGCGATTGATTGGGTCGGCTCACCGGCTTCAAACACGGGTTGCACTTGATTGGGTAATGGATTCGTCATAAGAACGGAGTCTCAGATCAGATAAATAGTCATTATGGAGTTCGTAGATGAGCACCGTTATCGAGCAACGTTCATGCTAGCAAAGCGAATAGTAAGGGCTGTCATCAATGACGGCTACATATTTCTTGCAGTAGAGGTTTCAGCCCCTAACCTGGTGTGTTTGGACGGGCGCGACCATGCTGATGCCATACGGTTTTGGAGCTGAGTTGATGACGCACCCTAGCGGTTCACTCAGCGGTTTTTGATAAATTACTTAGGATTGTGGATTTATTAAGGTGTCATCCTATTCGTAGGGGCGTGGCATGCGGTAGAAAGTCCTCACCTTCGTCCAGAGTGATCTGCCGCCTGCCGCGCCCGTACAATTAAAGACTGAGGTAATTGAAGTTATTTAATTTCCATCCCTTAATATAGAAAAAATTCGTGAGGTGCAACGACACCACCTGGCAACGATCGCCAGCGCCGTGGCTATAGCAGCAAGACAAACACTCGGATCGTCTTCCAAAACCGCGGTTGCCTTACATCGTAAGACGATCGCCTACCAGAGCAGATGGCTGGAAAAAGCTGATTTGAGCAGTACCTTAAAGACCACCGGGAGAACACCCAAGCTTGAAGCGAACACTAAATCACCCTGGGGTTGCGTCATGAGCAAGTCGTCAGCAAAACCTCTTGCTACTGAAATCATCACGGTCGGAATCATCACTAAAAAGCTTGACTATCGCTGAGATTTGTATGACGCTTTGTGTCCGAGCTTACAGCGAAGCCTTGCTGGTTAGGAATCTTGCAACATTACCTTCACAGAATCTTTATTAATGTAATCTGCTCATCAAAAAAATTCATTTTCAAGACTAAATTATGGGTGCAGCGACCATCTTACTTAAATGGTTTAACCATCACGCGATGACGTGCATACAGCGCTTACAGGTTTATGACGCGTAAGGCGATCGTCTTCCGTTCCCCCAGAAAAAGACTCGAATAAAACATTAACAATATTTGACCCGCAAAAACAATGCTAAATTTCTCCTGATCAATGCCAAGGAATCGATTTCCATACTATAAAGATTCAGTAAACTGCTGCAACCTTAATTGTCAAATACTAGCCGAGGTTAGAGTATAGACTGGAATAGATGGCACTCCAACGATGTTGTACGTAAGGGCTTCTGCATCAACCGCTTCACGATCCAGGTGAAGGTCTAACGAAAGACTTTTTACATCTACCAGAGCAGCGTTCAGGACGATCGTCGTCGGGTGTTAAGCATACGTGGTGGTGAATGGCTCAAGCCTGAGCCTTGGTTGTTTCTTACCGCACCTCATCTCTCAGCACGATCGTGCGGGTAGATGAAGTTGACGCTGATGATGGCTGAAGGCGATCGGTTAAACCGCGCTCAGCCATTTGGTTTATTCGTTGCGAAAACTATACTGATCTCGCGAAGCAGCCTTGTAGTCTGTACCAGTGAATGGTACGCATTGCAGGCGATCGTCTTAACATACAGCGTTTTCCAATTTGCTGAGGTACACCTTACTTTCTTGACTCCTTGACTCCCTGCAAGGATCTGTACTTCACTTGCTTGAAAATTGCTGTAGCTTGTTTATTTTTTGTGTAGACCGCTGATGAACGTCTAAGAAAGGGGTCTATTAGGTTGGAACACGCTCAATTTCTCAGAGATTTGAAACCGCTTCAGTTTAGTGGTCAACTTGAGTGGAGTGATGGAAATGGTCAGCGGTGGATATTCCATCTACTGAAGGGCAATCTTGTCTATGCTACAGGTGGAGTGCATCCCATGCGTCGCTGGCGTAGAAATTTAGCGATCCACTGTCCTCGCTTACCCACCCATCGCTTAGGGTGGCAGGCTGATTTAGCGAGCGTTGGCTCGGCAACTTCCACCATCGGTTGGGAGTACACGCTGTTAAACCTATGGGTCGCAAGACAAAGAATCACCCCGGAACAAGCGGCTAACATGGTTTTTTCAACCTTGATTGACCTGTTGTTTGATGTGTTGCAAGCAGGGTCTATCAGCAAGCAAATTCGGCATGATGCTTTAGACATAACGCAAGTTGGCTGCATTCAGGTTGAAGATGTGATTACTAAAACTCAATGGCGCTGGCAACGGTGGCAGGATGCTAGGCTGGCGGATTACTCGCCGCACAAAGCACCCATTATCAAGCAACCGGACGCATTACAAGAACAGTGTTCACCACAGTTCTATCAAATGTTGGTGCAACGACTCAATGGGCAACAGACTTTGTATGATCTGGCGACGCAAATGCAGCGTGATGTGGTAGAGGTAACGGCGTTACTCTTACCGTTTATGCAATTGGGCTGGGTAGAGCTGATTAACATTCCTGATTTACCCGCCCTGATTTATCCTCGTCATACAAGTAAAACACTGCCGCCAGTCTTTCCGCCCAAGGCGTTGATTGCTTGTGTCGATGATAGCGCGTTAGTCCGCAATACGATGGAAACACTGCTAACATCGGCTGGCTATCAGTTTTTGGGCATAGAGAGCGCGTTGCGAGCCATCAGTGTGTTGTTAGCACGGAAGCCGGATTTGATCTTTTTAGACCTGGTGATGCCAGACGCAAATGGGTATGAAGTGTGCGAGCAGTTACGCAAGCTTTCGAGTTTTCGTCAAACACCGATCGTGATCTTAACGGGGAACGACGGCTATTCCAATCGCCTCCGAGCTAGCTTTGCCAAAGCATCCGGGTTCCTCAGCAAACCCCTGAATGCTGAAACGGTGTTAGGTGAGATTCGTAAACATTTAGAGCCTAACGCGACTAATCTTTCCATCACGGCTCGTTAATGAATCATTTTTGTTGTTTATTCATAAGGTACAGACAGTGAGTACAGCTTTAGTCGTTGAAGATTCGTTGACGGAGATGCAAATTCTCATTGGCTGCTTGCAGCAGGCAGGCATCAATGTCCTCATTGCTCAAAGTGGAGAAGAAGCCCTTGCGACGGTGATGAAACAAAAGCCTGATGTCATTGTTTTAGACGTGGTGCTACCTGGCTGTAGCGGGTTTGAGGTGTGTCGGCGGCTTAAAGCTGAAGTGGCTACTAATCAGATTCCGATCGTCATGTGCTCAACCAAAGGCAGCGAGATGGATCGTTTTTGGGGCATGAAACAAGGTGCCGATGCTTATATTGCCAAGCCGATTAACCAGGAAGAGTTTGTGAACACGATTAAGCAATTCATTAAACATTAGGACTGGACGTATCACCATGCCTGACGGATCAACTCCAAATTTTGATGCCTTACCAACGCAGATAGCTGATCAGGCACTGGTGAGCCGTAATCGCGCCGAAGAACAATTTCTACGACTGCATCTTGTACCCGATACAAAAGTCCTGTTACCGATTCAGGCAGTAGGCGAAGTGCTCACGATCCCAGTGGGGCAGATTGTGCCCATTCCCGATATGCCTGCCTGCGTGATGGGGGTATACAACTGGCGTGGTGAAGTGCTTTGGATGATCGATTTAGGACATTTGTGTGGCTTGACTCCCTACTACCAGCAGAAAATGCGAATTACCCATACAGCGGTCGTGCTGCGGGAGCATGACAAAGCCGCAACTCAGGAGAGTCCGTCCTTGGGGCTGGTGGTGGATCAGGTAGAAGATGTTGAGTGGTGTGATCCCGCCGTGATTCAACCCTTACCTCCTGCCACACTGACATCTGCGCTGGCTCTGTTGTTGCGTGGGTATTGGTGGAAGACTGACGCTGCGGTGTTTGCGGTTTTAGAAGCAGAAGCCATTATCGCCAGCGTCGCCGCGCTCTGAGTCACGGTAACTTTTGCAGCATCGCTACGAATCAATCACGTTTCAATCCACTCGTCGATTACTCAGCCCTAAAGGTTTACCTATGACTCATACGTCTCCCAATTCGGCTCCTCAGAGCGGGCTTATGCCTCAACCGTTGGATGGCGTTCAAATCGATCAGGATAAGACACAAGCGCTTGCTGCCTCATCCCAATGGTCGATCGAACCCATAAGGCATGACCTAGACCGCTTGCCAGAACGCAAGGAAAGACCGCTGATGCCATTACAGCCACCCCAGCCAGGGTCGAGCCGTTGGTGGCAGCGCTTGAGTATCCGCACGAAAGCCGTCTTTATTGCGATGACGATCGGCACGTTTCCGATTTTGCTGGTAGGGTCTACCACTTACCTGGTCACGAACCAAAGCATTCAGCGTCAAGTTCTCCAGGCGGAAGAAGCGGGTGCGCTCAATCTGGAAGATAAATTGAATAACTTCATTGCCGAGCGCTACAGCGATATTCAATCGTTTGCTCAACTGAGTCTTTTCGCCAATCCTAAGCTGCGATATACGGCATCTTTAGCCGAGAAGCAAAAAATTCTTGAGCAGTATGCTCGTTTTTCAAAAATTGGAAATTTACAGGTTTACGACAGTATTGCAGTCACTGATCTGGATGGGAATGTTCTGGCGAAAACAAAAGATAATCCTCAAAATCCTCAACCGACCAGAGTTGCTGATCGAGACTATTTTCAGGCTGTTCGCACGGCGGATAAGCCGATCGTGGGTTATCCCCAAACATCTATTTTCTCAAACGAATTTAGTCTTTTTGCGGCTGCTCCTATTAAAGATAGTGAAACGGGTAAGACTGTTGCTATCATTCAGGCGCGCATTCCCTTACGTGTGTTTAGACCCGTGTTTGGGGAAAATTTGTTACCAGGAGAAGCCTTTTTCTTAAAGGAATCTGGAGGACAGATTATTGCCGCTAGTGACCCAGCCTTGATTCAAAAAAAGTTAGTGGATGAATTTCCCGCCATCACTCAAAATGAGCAAAAGCAAACGGCGATCGCTGCCCGTGCCGCTGGCAAGAACCGAGAGGTGATCACCTATTTACCCAATCAGGAGCTTGCTAAAAACTATAATCTCCAGTGGGGTCTGCTTGTCTCCCGCCCTGTAGACATTGCCTTTGTGCTACAGCGGCAGTTGCTCTTAACAACATTGTTGGGCACAGGCACGATCGCGTTGATTGTGGCGGCGATCGCCACTGGTATTGCCAATCGGGCGACCCGTCCTATGTTAACCGCCGCAGAAGCTGTGGAAAAAATTGGGCAAGGCGATTTAGCGACGCGTGTGGCAGTAGACGGGGAAGACGAAATTGCGTCGCTGGGCATCAACATTAACAGCATGGCAAGCCAGCTTCAAAACTCGCTGAATTTGCAAGCGTTTGAAGCCGCACAAGAGCGTTTACTCACAATGGCGAAAGGATCCAATGTGGTACGGTCGGCTGATCTACTCCCCGTTTTTGAACAGGTCGTTGCAGGCGCACGGCAGCTATTTAACGTCGATCGCGTGGTCATCTATCGCTTTCAGAAAACGTCCCATACTGGGGTGGTCGCAGAGTCGGTTGATAGCCAATGGGCAACGGCTCTCGATGAGAATGTTAGTGACTCCTGTATTCCAGCCGATTTGATCGCTGCTTATCAAGCGGGTCGTGTAGTGGCTGTTAATGATGTCGCGAGTACGGCATTCCATCCAGAACATCTCAACTTGCTGAAACGCCTACAGGTAAAAGCAAGTTTGATTACGCCGATTGCGGGTGCAGGTCAGCTTTACGGCTTGCTGATTGCCCATTATTGCTCCACTACTCATGACTGGCAGGAGTCTGAAATCAAGTTTCTGCAACGCTTGGGGGATGAGTTGGCGCTTTCTATCTACCGGGTGGAACTGCTAGAACAGACGATTGACCTGGCAGAAGAACAGCGTGACCTCAAAGAAAGTTTGCAAAAGCGAGCGTTAGAGCTGCTGCTGGAAGTTGATCCCATTAGTAAAGGTGATTTAACCACGCAGGCAAAAGTGACGGCAGACGAAATCGGCACGATCGCCGACTCTTACAATGCCACGGTAGAAAGCTTACGTAAAATTGTGCGACAGGTGCAGGAGGCGGCGAATGAAGTATCTACCACCACTGCCTTGAGCCAACTTTCCGTTCAATCCCTCTCAGAGGAAGCGTTGCGGCAGGCGGCGGCAATTACTACAGCGTTAAGGGTTGCTGAAGAAACGGCAACGGTAGTGCGCCAGGTAGCAGACAACACCGAACAAGCAGAAATGGCTGTGCAGCAGGCGGCGCAAAGTGTGGAAGAAGGGGATGCGGCTATGAACCGCACGGTTGATGGCATTCTAGCGATTCGAGCCACAGTTGCAGACACCGCCAAAAAAGTGAAACATTTGGGAGAATCGTCTCAAAAGATTTCTACTGTTGTGGATTTGATTGGTAGCTTTGCGGCTCAAACCAATATGTTGGCGCTGAATGCAGCGATCGAAGCTTCGCGTGCTGGCGAAGAAGGCAGAGGCTTTGCGGTAGTCGCTGACGAAGTACGCACACTGGCAAGGCAATCGGCAGAAGCAACCGAAGAAATCAGAAAGCTGGTCATTAGCATTCAGGCTGAAACCAATGAAGTGGTGACAGCGATGGAATCGGGCACAGAGCAGGTGGTGATTGGAACACAGCTTGTGACGGAGACCCGCCAGAGCTTGAATAAAATTACCGAAGCGAGCGCTCAAATTAGCGGATTGGTGAGGGCGATCGCGCAGGCAACGGTTGTGCAGTCGCACGCTTCGGCAGAAGTGACGCAAACCATGAAAGACGTGGCTGCGATCGCCAACAGAACTTCAACAGAAGCAGGCGCAGTGTCGTCGTCATTTGAGCAACTCCGCAAAGTGGCACAAACGCTCCAGGCAGAAGTGGGTCAGTTTAAAGTGTGATGCCTCTTCCAAAGATCAGGGTCATGCAAAAACCATGGAAAACACACATGCAAAGGGTTGAACATGACAACGTTTTCAAATGCAAAGCAACGTGCTTCTGGGTTACGCGCAGATTGTCTTTCCTTTCCCGAAACCTTTGCTCAATCGGTTGGCAATATCGCTCCTGTGGCGATGCCCTCGCTCAACATTGGGTTGGTGTATGCCAGCGCAGGCAATGGCACATGGTTAACCTTTCTGATTGCAACGACGGGGCTGGCTTTAGTTAGCCTTAATATCAATCACTTTGCCCGCCGCCTATCGCTTCCAGGTACCCTCTATGGTGCCATTGGTCAAAATTTGGGTTCTACCGCTGGCATTGTCTCCGGCTGGGCGCTGATTGCAGCCTATCTTTTTACAGGCATGACGGTGATGTCAGGTTTTGTCATTTACTCAAATGTGGTGCTGCGTGAATTTGGGTTTCAGGCTCCTTCACTCCTTCTCTACGCCATTTGTACCCTCATTGTCGGGTTTTACGCCTACACTGATATCCAACTATCAACCGTGCTCATGCTGTTGCTTGAGTTAACGTCGATTAGCTTAATTCTACTTTTGACGGTGATTGTGTTGGTTGGGCATGGGTTTACGATCGACACACCGCAGCTACTACTTCAAGATGTCTCCCCTGAAGGCTTGCGATTGGGTCTGGTGCTAGCAATTTTTAGTTACGTTGGGTTTGAAAGTGCAACCACTTTAGCAGAGGAAGTGAAACGCCCCTATCGGTCAGTACCGCGAGCGGTGCTATGGAGTGCGGTGCTATCAGGACTCTTTTACATTCTTGTCTCTTACACAGAAGTACTCGGTCTTCGTGGCTCTGGAACATCTCTGGACAAAACGGATATTCCACTTGAGATTTTGGCGAATCTATCGGGTGTTGAGCTATTGGGCTTGGCGATTTCTGTGGGAGTTGTGTTCAGCTTTTTTACCTGCACCCTGGCTAGTATTACGGCTGGCGCACGCATCATGTATTCGCTAGGCTACCAGCGTATTTTGCACCGGGCATTAGGTGCAACGCACCCGCAAAACCAAACGCCTCATGTGGCTGTCGTTCTTTCGATACTCATCTTATTTCTGGTGCCAGTCTCTTTGTCGCTGGTTGGGATCCCTATCCTCGACATCTATGGTTACTTAGGAACGCTGGCAACCTATGGCTTTTTGCTGGTCTATGTGTTGATTTCCATTGCAGCGCCGCTTGAGCTTTACCGACAACAACGGCTGCGTTCTCGTGACCTGGCGATCGCGGTGCCTGCTGTGCTGTTTATGATGACACCAGTTGTTGCCAGCTTCTTTCCCATTCCCCCCTTCCCTTACAACTTTTTGCCGTATGGGTTTTTGGTTTATCTAGGTGTTGGAGCCTGGTTGTCGTCGCGGCTGCAACGGCGATCGCCACAGATTATTGAAGCGATGGAACGTGACTTTGAAGTCAGCTAAAGCAGTGGAACCAGGTAGCTGAGCGTCATCACACTAAAGCGTTTTTTGGGGTGGAGGGAGTCAATATCCGTACAGGCATTTCACGTCTTGGTACATCCATATCAACCCTCCCTCCAAACAATGAGGACTACCTCCATAAACTAATGACCATTAACTCTGATATCCGTGACCACGCCTATCAATTTTTTACAGAAGAAGCACCCGAACTGCTGCAAATTCTGGAAGTGGGCTTGTTGACCCTCAAACAGCGCAATACTGCCACTGTACACAATTTGATGCGGGCGGCTCACTCACTGAAAGGAGGCGCTGCCAGCGTTGGGTTAGACGCGATCGCAACCCTGGCACACCGCCTCGAAAACATCCTCAAGGCGCTCTACAGCGATGCCTTGGAAATTGATACAGCCCTGGAAAATGATCTGCTGCGAGCCTATGACTGTTTGCGGCTACCGTTGATGGAACAGATTACCACCGGGGCTTTCAACCCAGAAGCCCTGGCGATCGCCGATCCCATCTTCACGCACATTGAAAACCGCTGCGGCGAAGCATTGCTTCAGACCGAGACATATTTACCCAGTTCTGCCGAACTTGGCGTGGATATGGTGACATCCATTTTTGAGGTGGATGTGGCGCAGGGACTTGAACGACTCGCTGCCATGCTGGATCGCCCACACAAGTATGAAGTTGCCGGAGAACTGCGAGCACAAATTGAAGTGTTTATTGGGTTTGGCGAGCTACTCAACCTGCCAGAGTTTAAAACCATTGCTGAAACGGCTCAACAAGCGCTCAATGCTCACCCCGATCGTGCCTTAGAGATTACAGAACTCACGCTAATTGACCTGGAGCGCAGTCGTCAAGCCGTTTTGGCGGGCGATCGAACAAAAGGGTTAGAACCTTCTGCGGCTCTCGTGGCGTTGGCTTTAAGTGCAATGACCCCGCCCTCATTTATAGATGCTTCAGTAACTGATGTTTCAACTGTGAGCGTTTCCAACATCAGCATTGCAGACCCATACATGCCAAAGGTCAACATTCCAAAAAGCAGCACCTTAGACCTGGACTATCTTGAAGTGGATACCGCTGTCCCACTTGCTGAGGTTGAAGCAACCAACCAATTAAGTGAGGTTGAAGCCACCGACCAACTAAAAGTGGTGATGCCTCAGCTTGAAAGTTTGTTTGGTCTGTTTAGTGATACTGCGATCGCCGAAACAGCGATGGAACCAACAGCGGTAGAGCCGGATGAGCTGATGGAAACTAGCGTTCTACCGATCTTTGAACCCTTTGCCATCGACCCAGAAGACGCGCTAGAGAAGCCTGATGTTGCTATAACCGAACCGCTAGACACCACGATCGACGATCAGACGATCGCCGCTGACATGGATGCCATTGCCATGAACGCGGCTGACATGGATACCGCTGCCATGGGTGTGGATGCAATGGATACACCCCTCGCTGAAGTGATTGATGCTGAGTGGGTTGCAACTCAAAACGTAGATGAACAGCCATTCATTAAACCAGGCAGCTTAGTCACCGCTGCACTCGGTCAACCAGGGGCGTTGCAGCTTAGCCAGACACATCACCAGTCGGTTCGCCGCTCAAACCAGGTGGTAACTCCATTTCGTCAGCTAGAACGGGGCACGCCAAATCTCACTGTTCGGGTTGACTCAGACCGACTTGAGCGCATGAGTAATCTTGTGGGTGAACTCACCATCAATCGCAATGGACTCTCGCTGCAAAACGAGCAGCTTCAGAGTGTCTTGCGCGAGTTGCTGAGGCGGTTTTCTCGCTTTGAAGATATGGTGAGCCATTTGCGAGAATCCTTAGACCAGATGCTGGTGGCACCAGAACGTCAACACTCCGCACAGGGCTCGAATAGCCCCTTGAAGCCAACCCCAGCCTTCATAGAAAATGGCGGCGGTTCGCTAGCAGGTAGCCAACCAATTAGCACCACCAATGATGGATCATTTAGCTCAGCCGCTGGGTTTGATTCGCTTGAGATGGATAGCTATGGAGTTCTGCACGCCCAGCTACAAGAAATTCTTGAGAACTTTGTACAGCTAGACGAATCGGTTGATGATGTCACGCTCTATGCCAGACAGTCCGATCGCTTGCTCGACCAACAGCGACACATGCTATCGGGACTTGGCAATGAATTGACTCAGGCACGCATGATACCGCTAGGGGAAGTGCTGAATCGGTTTCCTCGCGTGTTGCGCGATCTGTCTACTACCTATCACAAGCCAGTGAGTTTGAAGCTAACGGGCACCAGTTTACTGGTCGATCGCGCCATTTTAGAAAAGCTCTACGATCCACTGCTGCACCTGCTTCGCAATGCGTTTGATCACGGGATTGAAGCCTCCTCTGTGCGATCGCAATTGGGTAAACCAACTGATGGTCAAATTGAAATTCGGGCGTATTACAAGGGCAATCAAACCATCATTGAGATTAAAGATGATGGGCAGGGACTCAACCTGGATCGCATTCGTAGTCGTGCCTTTGAACTCGGTTGGTTTTCAGCCGAGCAATTGCTGACAGCTTCTCCAGCACAGCTCTTTGAACTCATTTTCGAGCCGGGATTTTCTACCGCGCAACAGGTCAGTGAATTGTCTGGACGAGGAATTGGGCTTGATGTGGTGCGATCGCAACTGCAATCAATGAAGGGCACGGTTGCCGTTACATCATCACCCCGGCAGGGTGCAACTTTTACACTGCGGTTGCCCTTAACGCTGACGAACACTAAATTAGTGATTTGCACGGTTGGCTCTACCACTCTTGCTTTACCCGTAGATAGCGTTGAAGAAATTATCAACCCTCAACCCAGCCAAATGCGGCTATCAGGAGACCAACAACTTTTATATTGGCGAGAGCAAATTATTCCTGCCTATCGCCTTGCCGACCTTTTAAGCTATGCCTGCCCCCTACCCGAAGCGCCTATCAGCAAGTCGCTGTCCGCAGTTGGTACGCCTAAAGGAACAGCACCCATGCTGGTATTACGACAGCAAGAACAAATGTTTGCTGTTGAGGTTGACCAACTCATCACAGAGCAGGAGTTGGTGATCAAATCCTTTGGTGCTGTCATTGCTCCTCCCAGTTATCTTTACGGCTGTACAAGTTTGGGAGATGGAAGCCTGATTCCTGTGATTGATAGCAGTGCCTTGCTATCGTTTGAGCGAGAGCAAAAGGCAGCTGAAAGCGCTTTCACAGGTGGATCACAACGCTTTCCAGGCATCCACGGTTTACCCTCCAGTCGCAAGCCTGCGCCAATGATTGCGACGATTCAAACAACGACGATTCTAGTTGTGGACGATGCCGTCACCTTACGACGAACCTTAGCACTATCGCTGGAAAGAGCAGGCTACCGAGTTTTACAGGCGCGTGATGGGCAAGAAGCGATCGACCAGTGCCAGCGTTCAGCGGTGGATCTCGTCATCTGTGATATTGAAATGCCTAACATGAACGGCTTTGAATTTCTTAGCTATCGCCGTCAAGATCCTCAAATTGTCAAAATTCCAATCATGATGCTGACTTCTCGCAGCAATGAAAAACACCGCTGGCTAGCCATGCAGTTAGGCGCAGCGGCTTACTTTACAAAGCCTTATTTAGAACAAGAGTTTTTAGCGGCGATTAAAACAAATCTAGAATCTCGCATGGCATAAATTCAACCTTACCAAAACCAATTGAGAATAGTCTCCTAAGCCACAGCCTTTTCAAGATGGGTGTGGGGTGTAGGGTGTGATGATCACCCAAAATCATCCAGCGCAAAAGCCGACAACAAAAACCCCTGACTAGGCAGGGGCAAGGTTGAAAGTGGATAGATGACAGCCCCAAACCATTTGGAACTGTACGCCTTTATAAAAGCCATCAACCATCAGCTTGCTATGTAGAGCTGAAAGCTGATGGCTAAGTTAATGTTCCGTTCACCCATGCAAGAGGATTGCCGTTTAACCAACCGCTTAAACAGATGTCTCATCCTTTGCTAACTTTTGTTTGCGGAGGGCTGCGACACCCAGTCCAATTAAGCCAGGGAGCAGGGCAGGCGTAGGCACAGAGGTTGGCGGCTTTTCAGGCTGCTTATCTGGCTTGTTGCCCTGATTCTGCGATATTACAATTGGAGCGGGTTGTTCGATCGAGGGTTTGTGTGCTTGACGCTTGGATTGGTTGGCTTGATTATTGCCACCATTACCACCACTGAAAATGGCAATCAGAAATAAAATGATTGCCGCCCATATTGCATCCATAAGTCTCCACTAATGACTAAGGATAATTACGGAGACTATGCGGCAAATCACGATCCTTTCATGACGGTACACATAAATTTTACGAAGATAGATAATTCATAAAGCTATCGTTGCCTCCAGCCGATCGCGTTTGTGTCAAACCTGCCCCTACGGATATTTGCTTGCTAGAAATCTCCTGAGGAAAGCCAATAGTAGGCGATCGCCAGTGTCACAACCGTCAATGGCAACCCAAAGCGCAAATGTTCCCAAAAGGTGAGGCGATAGCCATGTTTGAGGGCGGCTTCTGCCACGATAAGGTTGGCGACGGAGCCAAGCAGCGTTAGATTTCCTGCCAGAGTAGAACCTGCTGCCAGCAATAGCCAGTTTCGGGCATCGGGTTGAGGCATGAGGTGATGCAGGAGCAAGATGGCTGGCACATTCGACACCAGGTTGGACAACAGCGCCGTTATGCCCAAAAGGCTCAAGGGGGTCTGCACAAGCTGAGACAACCCATTCAGCGTACCAAGTTTTTGCACCCCTTCCGTCAAGATGAAGAGACCAGAAAACATCAGCAGCAAGTCCCAATCAACTTTTTGCAGGGTGCGTTCTGGTTTGAGGCGACGCGTCACCAGAAGTAACCCCGCTGCAATGAGGGTGGCTTCGGCAGGCGGGACACCAACAAGAAACGCCACGAGTAAGCCAGCGGTAATCAGTAAGCTTTTGGTGAGCAATGGTTTGTATACTCGGTAGCGCAGATGTTCTGGCTTGAGAGTTGGTTGGGTAGAGCGCACGTCAGGATACAGCCACCACAGCAGCCCTACTTGAAGGCATAGACCCACGATCGCCAGCGGGGTCAACGCTTTGGCAAACTCTAGATAGCTGATACCCGAAAACGAACCAATGAGAATATTTTGCGGATTGCCACTGAGGGTTGCCACAGAGCCAAGATTGGTTGCGCCTGCCAGTGCCAGCAGATAGGGGATAGGGTTCAGGGTTAAAGCAACGGTCAAGGTGACGACAAGCGGAGTCAAGATCAAGGCGATCGTGTCGTTCATAAACAAGGCTGACAGGGTTCCGCTGCCAAAGGTCAACACGACGACAAGACCAAAGGGGCTGCGGACGTACCGCATGAGGTGGTCGAGCGACAATTGGAAAAAACCAGCAGTTGCCAGATTCGCGCTGATGACCATCATGCCGAAGAGAAAGACCAGCGTTTTGTAGTCGATCGCGCTCCACGCCGCTTTGAGATCCAGAATGCCTAACGCGATTAGAGCGGTGGCACCCACTAGCGCGATCGTCGCCCGGTTCATGCGTAATCCCGGCAGATAGCCCAGCCCTAAACCAATGTAGGTGAGTAAAACGACGATCGCGCGCAGAATGATCATGGCGGTACTCTAGGGGCTGTCATCAATTAATACTACATATTGCTTGTAGCAAGGGTTCCAGCCCCTAGCCTGGTGTGGTGGGACGGGCGTGACACTGCTGATATTGCAAGGTTTCAGAGCTAATTGATGATACGCCCTAGCAGGAGGCGGCACGGCTATCCGCTCAACCACCCACATGGAGAATGGGGCGGCGCTCTGGATCTTTCTCAGCTCGACGCAGCACTTCGCGGGTAACGACCGCAATATCGCCTTCCCCAAACAACATAAAACGCATCAAGTATTGAACCGGGTTGCCCTCAACCCAGCCAAAATAGGCGTGAGGTAGGTTCCCCGTTTGATCCCGAAGGTGCAGCAGAATCGCCGCGATCGCATTGGGTACTGCCGCACTCTCCGCCCGCAAAATGCGGTACTTGCCGACTTGCAAACCTCTGACTCGAATGGTATCCACAAATTCTGAGGCATCCGAGATCTGTACTTCTAAGAAAAGCACCGCATCCATTGCTGGAATATGGTTATCTTCGCGAACTTCCTTTTCTTTAAGGAAATACTCCCGTTCATCGCCAGCACCCAGCCGATTGGCAATGAGTCGAATCTCAGCCTGATTGGTTTCGGCAATAAATTGATGAGCCGTTTCATCCATTTCAATCCGTTCTGCCCGCAATTCGGTCGATCGCCACACCCGTGAGACGAGCGAGGTGGCAATGATGGTGCCAATGAAAAAGGTTGCAATTCTGATGCCTTCTGGTCGCTCAATGATATTAGTAATGGTCGTGTACAGAAACACAAGCGTAATGGCACCAAAGGCTAAAAAGCCTCGCCTGGAACCGTGATGCCGAGCAGCCAAGGTGACGGCAAAGGCGGCTGAACTCATGAGCACCAGCACACCTGTGGCGTAGGCTCCCCCTTGCGCTTCGACATTTGCCTTAAACAGAATGGTGACAGCAAAGGCGATCGTGGTGTACACCAGCACCAGCGGACGGGTAGCCCGTGCCCAGTTAGGAGCCATACCATAGCGAGGCAGGTAGCGCGGCACAATATTTAGCAGCCCTGCCATCGCCGATGCGCCTGCAAACCAGAGAATTGAAATCGTGCTGAGGTCATACAGCGTTCCAAACCCGTCTCCCATGAATTGATGAGCAAGATAGGCAAGGGCACGACCATTGGCTTTGCCTTCTGGCTGAAACTCGGCAGCAGGAATCAACAGCGTGGTGACTAAACTGCTCGTCAGCAGAAAAAAGCTCATGATCACCGCCGCACTGGTTAGCAGCTTGTGTGTATTGCGAACCCGCCCGACAGGAGCCTCTTCAGTATCGTTGCGCTGACCGCGTACCAATGGCATGACCGCCACTCCTGTCTCAAAGCCAGACAAACCCAGCGCCAGTTTGGGAAAGAGCAAAGCGCTGACACCCAGCATCATCAACGGGTTGCCATGACTTTTGAAGAGTGCTTCACGCCAGTCGCTCACCACAGTCGGTTGACTTAGAATGTGGCTGATACCGACTCCGATCGTAATCAAGTTCAAGAGCAAATAAGCGCCCACTAAAAAGACGGCTAACCCGATCGCCTCCCGAAAGCCGCGCAAAAAAACCGCACTGAGCAATGTTATCAGCACCAGCGTCAGCCCAATGTCGTGTCCATGCAAGAATGCTGGCACCAGAGGATTCTCTACAATGTGGGCAGTGGCATCTGCGGCTGAGAGGGTAATCGTGATGATAAAGTCTGTCGCTACAAAGCCGAGAAGGCAGAGCACAAACAGCTTGCCTTGCCACCAGGGCAGCAGGTGCTCCAGCATGGAAATTGATCCTTCCCCATGCGGACTCATCACAGCGACTCGACGGTAGATAGGCAAGGCTCCAAAGAGAGTTAGCAAGACTAAAATCAATGTTGCTAATGGAGAAAGTGCCCCTGCTGCCAGGGCTGCAATGCCGGGTTGATAGCCCAGGGTCGAGAAATAATCGACCCCAGTTAAACACATCACCTGCCACCACTCATGCTGACGATGCGGCTCTGCGGTGCGGGTCACTCCCTTTTTGACCGCTTTATCCTCTTCTAGCAGCCAACAAACCAACCGTCGCCGATAGTACGTTGCTGGACGAATGCGTTTAGCCATCAACTGTGACTCCTACGGCTCTGCTCTTTTGCGTGCTTGACCATCATTAGCCTCGACTTGCTGAGCGATGGCGTTCTATGCAGTGCCATCATGATTCCATCTAAGCGTAGATCGATGCTGGTCGATCGCTTGCAAAATCAAAGAATGATCTGGATCGCCGCTCACCGACCCCAAGGTCGATCAACCAGCTAAGGAACGCGAATTTAATCAGGTGTAATTCTTTCTGTAGAGACGTTACATGTAACGTCCCTACAGACGGGAAGTGGTTCAGGTTAATTAATCCACGATCCTAAGCTCGACTTTAGCCAATCACGCAGCATAGCAGAGTAGGTCAGACCAAAGGTCTAGCAATTCTGAAGGAATTTTTTGAGCTGTAGGGGTTTCAACCGACCATTCAAAAAATCTGGCAGCCCAC
>JAHHHL010000019.1 GCA_019359375.1 Lyngbya sp. HA4199-MV5 | reverse complement strand
TTCAAGTGCCCTTGGAGGACTTGCTTTAATTCGCTATATTGGCTCATAGGGTTTCTCAAGAGTGTGGTAATTCTGATGAAACCCTACCCTCCTCATCTTTTCAAGCTTTTTGTCCCGTACTTAGGCTGATGTTAGCTGGTTTCCAAATTATCTAGATCTGTGTGCAGCCAAGCTTCAACTAGATGATTTAGATGAAGCTAAGAATCTTCTGCATAAAGCAATTCAGACGCGCAAGTTTCCGACTAGCGATAGAAAAGAATACACGCTATCGGTACTTTCAGGTGATGAGAAATCTCTCAAATCTTTTCGAGACAGCACGGAGGTTGAGCCTGTTTGGCTGTTCAAGAAGCTCGTTAAGCAGTTACATCTTGACTATGACTACATTTTTATTGATGTCTCACCAACGCCAGATAAGCTTACCCAAAGCGTTCTTCTTGCGTGTGATACTGTCTTAATCCCAATTGATTTAGGCGGTAAATCACTTCATCACGCTGTGCAGCTCTACAATACAATGATTCCTAAATTTCGTGAAGTTAGAGCAGCAAAAAAAGAGCGACTTCATTTTGGACCCTGGAATCTTGGCGTTGTGTTTAGTAATTGTCCTGCTGATGTTGGAACAGTTCTAGAAGAATGCATTAAGCAAGAACTGAGCAACAAGAACTTTACTGGGAAACAGTGTGCAACCCGCTTGAGGACTTTTGCACAGGCAAAAGTTGCAGAGTTTAAGCACGTTCCAGTCGTTTCATGGCAAGGATCACCCATCACTAAGCTCTACGCTAATCTTGCTAAAGAAATATTTTTGGACTCTAATTTTACGGATCACTAATATGACATTAACTCGTAAAGATGCTTCTCCTCTTGGCATTTCTTTTGGTCAAATTTTGCGTCTTCCTTGCAAGTTTATCAAGGGAAAATCAGATACACCTCAAATCGTGATTAAGACGATCGCGCAAGAGCTGGCATCCACAGGGAAAAACGTTCTGCCTGTGATTGTTCAATATCTTGGTGAAGACAAATACCAGGCGATCCTTAACACGCAAATTGTGGAAGCGGCGCGATCGGCAAAGCTAGATTTTGTTTGGTGCATTGTAGTAGACCAGAAAATGCAGTCGCAGATTGCAGTTGAACTAGGGCATGTACTACGAACCAGCGTTGCTACTGCCTCTCAGCAAGAGTTAATTGATACTCTTGAGTACATTCGAGACCACAAACCCGGATTCAACAAAATTGATCCTCAGAAAGTGGCTGGGGTAATCATTGAGTATAGAGAAACTAAGAGTCTTACCAACTTAAACTTCCTTGCTAAGGCTAAATGCGGTATTGGCAAAGCAAAAATTCTACCCCTTTCTGAGAATCTGATAGTCGCTTAAGATCATCTGAATGACAGCAGCAAAGGTCATAAGAGCAAGCGATCGCCCTCCAACCAATCATGCAGAAGTGATCGCGCTTGCGAGAGAAGGGGCGATCACCCTTGTGAGAGCGATATGCAATGTTCTCACGCACAGACACTTACACCACCGCATATCCTGTATGTGACCGAATTTCAGGAGAGTGAAAAGCCAACACAATGTGATCTTTGGAAATACCTGCGGCAACCAGATCTTCTGTGATGCCGCGATCGATGCCGTCATGATGTATCCAGAGCTTGCCATTGCGAATTTCGGCATGAAAAACCAGACTATGGATTCGTCTCTTGCCTTCCCAGCCTTCATTAATCACCATGAAATGATTACGATCTTCGCTGACGATCACACTACTGGCAATGCGATCGGGCTTGCTCATTAACAAGGCGTTTTCTGACAATATTTCGTGCAATACATCACGGTATTGATTTATCCTATCCATTGGATAATAACCTCTTGAGTTTCATCAAAAATCAAAACTTTGATACTGCGTTTTTTGAGCGGAATTTGCACAATTGGCTCAGAAAAGAACGTGAGATAAATTTCCTCTCGAACGGCTAAGTAAAGAATGCGCTCTGGATATTCCTCGGCAATGATGTCTTCATAGAGAATGTACTGCCCAAGGGCATTCTCTAAATCTTTGACGGGCGATGGACTGATGAAGCTTTTCACCTCCACTGCGATTTTTTGGTTGCCACGATCAGCAATCAGCAGTTTTTCAGCACCTAGATCAACATAAAGATCTCGTTCACCAATTGCCAAAGTTAAAGGATCATCGGTAATCGTCCAGCCATCTTTAACCAGGGCAGTTTTAACTGTGTCGTGATAGAGATCTTTGGCGGGCATAGAGAAAGAATGAGTTGATCCTTCTATTGTAAATCTGTGCCAGCAGTAGTTGAGCGCGAAAGCATTCCCAGGAAAATTCTAGAAGAGCATTAAACTGCCTCGCTTTCGGCACCACCAGTCCAAGCTCTTGATGTTGGAGTTATGCGATCGCCCTCCAACCAATCATGCAGGGGCGATCGCGCTAGTGAGAGAAGGGGTGATCAGCAATATGCCACAATGCAGACAGGATAGGCAGAGGTGAATGCAATGCCCTCACTACTTGATAGAGCAACCGATCAACGCATCGTCCATCATGGCACCTGGGAACAGTTTAAGCTGATTCAAAAGGGCTTTGATGACTCTCGTGGTGTGCGGTTGTTTTATTATGACCAGACGATCGAGATTCTTATGCCGGGACGTGAACACGAAATTTTCTCGCGACTCATTGGCTACTTAGTAACCACCTTCCTGACCGAAAAGGGAATCTTCTTTCAGCCGACAGGGTCAATGACCCAAGAAAAAGAAGGGGTGGTCTCTGCCCAAGCAGATGAGTCTTACTGCATCGAGAGCGTCAAGACAATTCCAGATTTAGCGATCGAGGTTGTTTTCACAAGCGGTGGCATCAGTAAGCTTGAGCGTTACAAAGCTCTAGGTGTGCCTGAAGTTTGGTTTTGGGAAGACGGAGTGCTAAAGCTCTACCATCTCCAAAATGGCATTTATGAGCCAATCGATCGCAGCCAGCTACCCGGACTCAATGACCTTGACCTCGATTTATTGCAACGTTGTATCTTGATGGCTGAAACGGATGCTGGAGAGGCTATTAGAGCTTTTCGACGAGGGCTTTAACAGCGATCGCCCTTGAGCCAGCCATGCAGGGGCGATCGCGCTGGTGAGAGAAGGGGCGTTAAAATCTCCAAGGTTTGCGTGAGTATCAAACGCTCACTCGCTTGAATGCTGATGATCAACTCTTGGTTAGAAGCTTCGTTTTGCTCATTGGGATCGATTTGACCTGTATCAGTGGGCATTGAAGTGAGTAGGACGATCAAAAACCAGAAGGCAAGAGACCGTCCATTCCCAAACTAGCAAATGAGTTCTTACAGAGATACTCCAACTTGTACAGGAACGGGTTGGCTTGGGGGCTTCGTCACAGCGATAGGCGTAATTAAGCGTCGGATTTCACTTACAGTTGCTTGGGGCACTTGAAGAATCTTTGCCATGCGATCGTGTAGTGCTGTTTCCTTCTCATCAATTCTGCCATCAGCCTTAGCAATTTCCCAGGTAATCGCTAGAAGTAACCTACGCTTGATTTCAACCTTTTCCTGCTTTGATTCATGTAGCAAATTTTTTGTGATAATGTCATCAAAGCTATCATCAGCATCCATCGCAGTTTTGACTTTTAGTTGGTCTTGCTGATTAATTTTGGGATTATTTAGAAGTTGTAAGACAGCTTGTTTCTCTGCATCAGCCAATTGACCATCTGCTCTCAGCATTGGTAGCGAAGCGATAATGACATCAGTAAGAAACTGGCTTAACTTATGTTCTTCTATTTTGCCAAGTGCAAACATAGTTGCACTAAAAACGCCTGTGCCGATTGTTAAACCTAAAGCGATCGGAGCAGCTACTGTACACATACTGAACGTTGCAGCACTTACAACAGTTCTTCCGCCAAAGAAAGCAGCTTGCACTGCACCTGGCACAAAAGGAGTCCACCAAACTGCTGGGGCTAAATTAGCCGCTGCGACTGTCGATGCAATCATGCCCGTTCCAGCACCAGCACCAGCACCCAGTATGAAGGAGCCGCCGACTTTTTTCCAGGGTTCAAGGCTTTCGGTGATTGCCTTAATTTCCGCTTCATTAAGCGTGATTTTAGCGGCATTTTCACCATCAAAATAGACAATCAGCTCGTTCAGTTGTTGACTGAAGTATTTGTTGATTTCTTCAGACAAATCTCTTCCTGCTTCAGCCAGCTTAGGCGCTAGATCATTAAAAATCGTTTGAGTTTTCTGAGTTAATTCAACCCACTTTGAACCTAGCTCAACTTTCAGCGTGAGCAGATCATCCTGCATACTTTGCAAGTCATCCTCGTAAACATATTTCAGATTAGCAAGATAAGGTTCATTCAGTTGTGTAACCAAATCTAGAGTCGCCAAAATAACGACTAACGCAATCAATAAAGCGATCGGTGTTGTGACAGCACCAAGAATAGGAACACCTGTAAAGGGAATGAAAGAATGTGCCAGGAAAGTTAGGATGCTACCCAGAATCAATAAAGCGCCTGTCAGGTATTTACGAGTCTGTGATTCAACTGAAGCGTCTTGATACAAAACAGTTAGCACTTTGATGTAGCGGGGTAGTTGGGCTGCTCGTGGTAATGCGAAACCTAACAGACTTCCAAGCGAAGCAAAAAGGATTGGAATTACAGCAGCGAAAAGGCTTGTGACGGCGGGCAAAGCAAGCCCTGCAAGTGCAAACATTGTTTTCTCCTAGTTAATTAAAACTGTAAGGATACGTACTTCATCTTGAGCGATGCTTGTTTTCTCGATTCGAGGAAGCAGTACACGCCTTCAGAATGCCCAATACTTACTTTGCACCCACATTTCTAAAATTATACAAATACCAAAAAGTAAAGACGCTCCATTGGAACGTCTTTACAGCAGGTTTATAAACCTTTACTTTTCCTACCAACTGCGTCTTAAACTACAGTCGCTGCTTCACGGGCTGCTGCTGCTTCATCGGGGTGGATGCCTAGACGAGTGAGGTTCACACGTCCCCGGTTATCGATTTCGCGCACTTTGACGATCACTTCATCGCCGAGGTTCACTTCATCTTCCACTTTGCCCACGCGGTAGTCTGCCAGTTGCGAGATGTGAATCATGCCTTCTTTGCCAGGAAGGAATTCGACGAAGGCACCGATCGGAATCACCCGTGTCACCTTGCCGACATACACATCGCCCTGGTTGAGCTTGCGCGTCATGCCTTGAATGATGCCGCGTGCTTTTTTCGCGGCTTCACCATCCACTGATGAAATCGTGACAATGCCTGTGTCTTCGATGTCGATTTTGGCTCCGGTTTCTTCGGTAATGCCCTTGATGGTTTTACCGCCAGGACCAATGATCATCCCGATCATGTCGGGGTCGATCTTAATGGTCAGCAGGCGTGGGGCAAAGGGTGACATGTCGCTGCGGGGTTGGTTAATTGCCTCCAGCATTTTCGACAGGATGTGCAGTCGGGCGGGCTTTGCCTCGTTGATTGCCTGCGCGATGACCGCCAGCGGCAGACCGTTGAGCTTCATATCCAACTGAAGCGCGGTAATGCCCGTATCCGTCCCCGCTACTTTGAAGTCCATGTCGCCAAGGAAATCTTCGATCCCCTGGATATCCGTCAGAATGCGAATTTCGTCGCCTTCCTTGATCAGACCCATCGCCGCACCGCTCACAGGTTTGGTAATGGGCACGCCTGCATCCATGAGCGCCAGGGTGGAGCCAGACACTGACCCCATCGAGGTGGAGCCGTTAGACGATAGCACTTCGGAGACGACCCGCAGCACGTAGGGGAAGTCTTCTTTTTTGGGTAGCACAGGCACAAGCGCACGTTCTGCCAATGCACCGTGACCCACTTCACGACGACCGGGCGATCGCATCGGGCGGGTTTCACCCACAGAATAGGGTGGGAAGTTGTAGTGATGCAGGTACCGCTTTTTCTCATCGGGATGGAGGTCATCCATTTCCTGCGCATCACCGGGCGTACCCAGGGTGACGATCGACAACACCTGGGTCAACCCTCGATTGAACAAGCCACTGCCATGCACACGCGGCGGCAAGACACCCACTCGGCAGGAGATCGGACGCACTTCATCCAGCTTGCGACCATCGACTCGAATCTTGTCTTCAATGACCTGACGACGCATGAGCGTTTTGGTCACGTCTTTAAAGGTGTTGCTCAACGCTTTAGGCGCTTTTGCGGCTGCTACTTTAACGGGATCTTCATCGGAAAGCTCAGCGATCGCAGCTACCACTGAGGCTTTAATTTCATCCAGGGCAGCATCACGCACGTTCTTATCTTTCTCGAAGCGTCCCAGAACCTCTTTCACGGGCTGAGTGACACGCTCTTTGATGAAGTTTTCGAGCGTCAAATCAACTTCTGGAGGCGCTTCCTTCACCTGCTCAATGCCCAATTCTTGCAGCAAGTCTAACTGTGCCTGAATTAAGTCACGCACGGCTTCGTAGCCAAAGTCGATCGCTTCAATGATGTCTTGCTCTGGTAGCTGGTTCGCGCCCGCTTCGACCATAATCACGCCATCGGGAGTGCCTGCCACGACGAGATCCAGATCGCCCGCTTCAATCTCGCTGAAGGTGGGATTAATCACAAAATCATCGCCGACTAGACCCACGCGCACGGCTGCCATTGGTCCGTTGAACGGGAGTTTGGCGAGCAAGACGGCGATCGACGCACCCGTTACCGCCAGCACATCGGGAGGAACCCGATCGTCCATTGACATTGTGGTAGCAACGACCTGAATATCATCTCGCAACCAGCCAGGAAAGAGGGGACGCAGGGGTCGATCGATCAAACGGCTCGTCAACGTGGCGCGTTCGGGCGGGCGACCTTCGCGGCGTAAAAACCCTCCGGGAATGCGTCCGGCTGCGTACAAACGCTCTTCGTAATCAACTAGCAGCGGGAGGAAGTCAATGCCTTCTCGTCCAGCGGCGCGGGTTGCAGTCACCAAAACAGCCGTATCTTCCGATTCAATGAGGACGGTTCCTCCTGCCTGTGGGGCGAGTAAACCAACCTTCAGCCGAATATCCCTACCATCAAAGGATATCGACTTCTCAAATTCTTTCATGTAGTGTGTTATCCTTCTCTGTCGCTCTTTTTGTTTTCTTTCGCAATCGTAGCATTGATATTCAGATACGGCTTTGAAAGCCTGCGATCGCAAAAGTGAACCCTTCAAAATATGAAAAAAGTTTAAAAAATAGTTGGGTATTCGCTCAAAGATAAAGGTTAGAACTTACAGCTAGAAAGACTTTTAGACACTAAGCCCTGCGTTGCTATGGAGCCACCCTTCCCCGATCGGTAGCCGTAACTTCTGTCGCCCCACTTCAGGTTTCAGGTTGTACAATAAGAGCTATTGTGCCATTCCGATCGCGCTATCCCTGCTTGGAGTAACCTTCTTTCAAGCATTCGTGATGACGGGATTTTTTGCGTAGCCATTTCTACACTCAGCCGCTTTTGTAATGAAATGTGTAGGAAAGATACGGATTAAATAGTGTTCTCAAATGTCATTCTTTGAGTTTGACGCGATTCAACAGTAGCCAATGTGAGCCTTTCTACTCTTACACCCTCTATCGTTTGAAGCAAAATTGAGTTTCTATGGTGTGCGCTAATGCTCAGGCAATTGACCGATTGGTCGATCGTGCGGCTGGTCGATCGTGCTGGTAGTAGGCTGCAACGGTGACTGATCGGGCTCAGCGGCGAATGTTCTTTGTCGCTGGTATGAGGGTCGCCAATATGAGGGTCGCCAATATGAGTGTGGCTAATATGAGTGTCACTGGTATGAGTGGGCAAGGCGTGATGAATCCGGTTTTAATCCGCTGCTGATCATATTCTCAGACACCCTCTTACAGTTCCTGTCGTTTTGATCGTTCGCCTCTTGCTCTTATTCAGTCTTTCAGGTTCAACGGTTTCTTTCAGCGCAGTCTGAAACTCGCTTAACGCGCATGGCAATTTTACACGGTAGCTGGATCATTCACGCGTCTTCACAGACTGATACGCAAGTAGTCAGAGATTCAGAGATCTCCTTTGAGCGTGCCCCCTTGTCAGCGGGCTATCTGTTTCTCTGGGGAGAAGTCTGGCGACGGCTTGAGCCAGAGATGCTTTACCCTGAGTTATCAACGCTGGACGGAACCGCTCAAACCCATCCGTTTGCCATGGCTCCGGCTGACCTGCTGGCACTGCTGCGATCGCGCCAGCAAACGGGCAATCTTCGCCTTCCAGCAGCCCTTTTGGAACCAGTACCAGCACTAGCCACCGCAACGACTACCGCTAAAGCAAAACGATCGCGCTCGCAGTCAGGAGCATCACTGGACGCTGCGATCGCAACCATGCCCGGACAGTGGCAGACTCAGACGCTGGCGATACCGTCCTACGTTGCAGATAGTGAGCTGGATCTGGGTGAACTAAATCTTTCAGCAGGCATGATTATGCCCCAGCATTCTGCGGCAAGGGACGATCGCGCCCTCTTCCTCCATCCGTGGTCTGTGCAGGGGCTTTGCCTGGATCCGATCACAGCTTTCACGTTTCTTAATTCCCTTCCACTTGGCACGCTTTCTGCGGACGATTCCTTTTTGGGTGGTGATTTGCGGTTTTGGTCGCACGCTGCCCGGTGGAGCCTGGATCTGCTGGCGCGATCGAAGTTTCTGCCTGGTTTGGAGAGAGGAGAGATGGGTGAGGAGAGAGGTGAGGCGTGGGCGCGTTGGCAACCGTTGTTAGATAGTGCGGTGGATCAGGTGCGCTGGCAGCATTTTGTCGATCGTATGCCTGTTGCGTGTCGGCTGTATCCGCAGGGGGAGTGGGGGGAGCAGAGGGAGCAGGGGGAGCGAGAGGAAGCAGCTCATCATCACTCTGACGAGGGTATTTCCTCTACCCCTCACTCCTCACTCCTCACTCCTCACTCCTCACCCCTCACCCTTCCCCTTCCCGTCACGCCCAAAACCCTGCTCCAGGCTTTTCTCAGCAGTACGTTGGATGCTCAGATTCGGTTGACGGCTCAGCAGCAGCCATTGCCAGCCTTGAGTGAAAAGACGGGAGGTAGTGTGAAACCACCTGCGTCTCTTCGGCGGGTATGGCTACAGGCGTTGGGGCAAGCATCGGCACGCGTTGATGTGACAGGGCTGGATGCACTTGAAAAAGCGCTGTCAACCTGGATTGCGCCGTTGCAGTACCAGGGTGTGCAGCCAAACTTGTTTCGTGCCTGCCTCTACTTGCATCCACCCCAGCCGGGACAGGCAGAGTGGCGGCTGGAATATTTCTTGCAGGCGGCGGATGATTCTGCTTTTTTAGTGAGTGCGCCGACGATTTGGGGCAATCCGGTGGAGCAGTTGCACTATCAGGGACGCACGATCGATCGCCCTCAAGAAACGCTGCTCATGGGGTTGGGGCTTGCGTCTCGTCTGTATGCGCCGATCGAACCCAGCTTGCAGGCACCGCGCCCACAGTATTGTTCGCTGACGGCTCAGCAAGCCTACGAGTTTTTGAAGACCGTCACCTGGCGCTTGCAGGACAGTGGACTTGGGGTGGTGCTGCCGCCGAGTTTAGCCAATCAGGGTGGGTGGGCGAGTCGCCTGGGACTCAAGATCCAGGCACAGTCGGCAAAGCTCAACAAGGGGCAGGTGCGCCTGGGCTTGCAAAGCTTGCTTAACTTCCGGTGGGAGTTGTCGATCGGCGGACAAAGCCTGTCGAAAGCAGAGTTCGATCGACTGGTAGCCCTCAACGCACCGCTGGTCGAAATCAACGGCGAATGGGTGGAACTCCGTCCCCAGGATATTCGCGCCGCGCAAACCTTTTTTGCCAGCCGTAAAGACCAGACTGCTCTGTCTCTCGAAGATGCGTTGCGGATTAGTACGGGCGATACGCAGACGATCGAAAAGCTACCCGTCGTCAGCTTCGAGGCATCCGGTCCCTTGCAAGACCTCATCACGACCCTGAGTGGCAATCGGCAAATTGAAGCCCTGCCCACACCCAAACACTTTCGAGGTGCCCTGCGTCCTTATCAATCGCGTGGGGTTGGCTGGCTGGCGTTTCTAGAACAGTGGGGCTTGGGTGCCTGTCTTGCCGATGATATGGGCTTGGGCAAAACCATTCAGCTCATCGCCTTTCTGCTGCACCTCAAAGAGCAGAAAACCCTGGAATATCCCACGCTGCTTGTCTGTCCCACCTCCGTACTCGGCAACTGGGAGCGTGAGGTGAAAAAGTTTGGTCCCACGTTGAACGCGTTCTTGTACCACGGCGACAAGCGACCCCAGGGAAAAGCGTTTGTCAAAGCGGTACAGGGGCAGGATCTGGTCATTACAAGCTATGCGCTGATCCACCGCGACCTGAAGGATCTGCAAAGCGTGGCGTGGCAGGGGGTGGTGTTGGACGAGGCACAAAATATCAAGAACCCCGATGCCAAGCAGGCTAAAGCAGTCCGCGAACTGGAGGCTCAGTTTCGCATTGCGCTGACGGGCACCCCTGTTGAAAACCGTCTGTCGGAACTCTGGTCAATTCTAGATTTTCTCAATCCGGGCTATCTGGGACCGAAGAATTTCTTCCAGCGACGCTTTGCTACCCCGATCGAACGCTATGGCGACACAGCCTCTCTGCAAACCCTGCGATCGCTCGTCCAACCGTTCCTGCTCCGCCGCCTCAAAACCGATCGCGACATCATCCAGGATTTGCCCGACAAGCAAGAAATGACGGTTTTCTGTGGACTTTCCTCCGAACAAGCATCGCTCTACCAGCACACCGTCGATCGCTCCCTGGCAGAAATCGAAGCCGCCGAAGGCATCCAGCGTAAAGGCATCATTCTCGCGCTGTTGGTGAAGCTGAAGCAGATTTGTAATCATCCAAGCTTGTTTTTAAAGGAGTCAGGAAAGGAGTCAGAAGTCAGAAGTCAGGAGCCAGAATTAACTCCTCACTCCTCACTCCTCACTCCTCACTCCTTTCCCGCCCGTTCTGGCAAGCTCCAGCGGCTCGAAGAAATGCTGGAAGAAGTGGTGGCAGAAGGCGATCGCGCCCTCATCTTTACCCAGTTTGCGGAGTGGGGCAAGCTGCTGAAAGCGCATCTGGAACGGCAGTTAGGACGGGAAACCCTGTTTCTCTATGGCAGCACATCTAAGAAACAGCGCGAAGAAATGGTCGATCGCTTTCAGCATGACCCCCAAGGTCCACGTATTTTTATCCTGTCGTTGAAAGCAGGCGGCGTAGGCTTAAACCTGACTCGCGCCAATCATGTCTTCCACTTCGATCGCTGGTGGAACCCTGCGGTAGAAAATCAGGCGACTGATCGGGTCTTTCGCATTGGGCAAACGAAGAATGTGCAGGTACACAAATTTGTTTGTAACGGCACCCTGGAAGAGAAGGTGCATGAACTGATTGAAAGCAAAAAGGCTTTGGCTGAAAACGTCATCGGCACGGGTGAAAACTGGCTGACCGAATTGGATACCGATAGTTTGAGAGATTTACTCTTGCTCGATCGCAGCGCCATTATCGGTGAGGAGTAGCATAGAAAGAGTGCTGAAGCTGGGGCGATCGTCTGTCCGAACGAAAGAAGACAGCTCCAGCCACAATTACCACCACGGAAGAATGGGAACGGTTCATGTCTGATCCATTGCAACAACGCATCAAACAACATCAACATCTTAATGAGCTACGCCTTAAACTACTGCGCTTACACAAGCTGCTGCTAGAAATGGAGCGCAGTTCCTATGAGCAAGGGCAAGGCAAGGTTTCTAAAGGTCAACTGCTGCAACTATTGATTGGTCACGAGCAATTTGCCTGGTTGCATCAACTTTCAGAAATTGTTGTCCAGATCGATGAATTGCTCGACGCAGACGAACCGACGACCGCAGAGACGATCGCCACTTTTTTAGTCGATGTCCGCACCTTACTCACGCCAAATGCCGAAGGCAATGCATTCGCCATGAAATACGATGCCGCCTTTCAAAGCAATCCCGATGTCATACTCGCTCACGCCGATATCGTCACGTTGCTGGCTTCTAGCACTTAGGATCGTGGATTTATTTAAGGTGTCATTCTCTGCGTAGGGGCGTGGCATGCGGTAGACAATGCTTGCCTTTGCCTAGAGACATCTGCCGCATGCCGCGCCCGTACAACGAAAAGGCTGAGGTTGTTGAAGTCGTTTGATTCTAAATTCCTTAAGAACAAGAATTTAATCATACCGATTATTCTGTAGGGGCTTAGCATACGGGCGGAAACCTTTGCCATCGCCGAAAGATACCTGCCGCATGCTAAGCCCCGACGATCGGCTTGCCGATGTTATTTAATGATCGAAAGCCTTACCAGGATGGCTGGTGGCGAATCAGGTTCAAAAACTCTTCTCGCGTTTTTTGATCTTCCTGAAACACACCAACCATTGCGCTGGTTACTGTCCAGGAACCGGGCTTTTGCACACCTCGCATCACCATGCACATGTGGGTTGCTTCCATTACAACGGCAACGCCTCTGGGTTCCAGGACTTCCTGCACGGCTTCAGCAATTTGGCGGGTCAGGCGCTCTTGCACTTGCAGGCGGCGAGAATACATTTCCACAATGCGAGCCAGTTTGCTGAGTCCCACCACTTTTTCGTTGGGAATGTAGGCGACGTGTACCTTGCCCATAAACGGCAGCATGTGGTGTTCGCAGAGGCTAAACGCCGTGATATCGCGCACCAGCACCATTTCGTTATGCCCTTCGTCAAAAATGGCACCGTTGACGAGTTCTTCGAGCGATTGATGGTAGCCACTGGTGAGAAAGCGCATGGCTTCAGCTACCCGCTTGGGCGTTTTGAGTAGACCTTCGCGTTCGGGGTCTTCGCCCACCCCCAGCAGCATGGTTCTGACGGCTGCCATCATGTCGTCTTGAAGGTCTTCGGGCGGCGTTTTAAATTTCGGCTCTTGTCCCCCATTGAGCGTATTGCGATCGGGGCGTGTGGTCAATTTTTTCGCAGGTTGAGCCGCAGACGACTCGGAGCCATTAGAACCGTGAGAAGAAGCAATAGTCATGATAGAAGGTTAGTAACGTGACAATGTGAACATAAGCATGCGTCGTTGAACGGGCATCGCCCGGTTTGGGCGGTATCCCAGGCTATGAAACCAACTGAAACTAAAACCCCTCAGAACTTGCCCGCGTTGGGCATGAGGGTCAGCTCTTCGACCACCGCTTCCTGCGGCAGAAGGGCAGTGTAGAGAATTGCTTGAGCCACCGTTTCGGGTGTCAACATGGATGACCGATCGAAATCCGCGTTGACGGTGTTGGTATCCCAAATGGGCGTATTGACTGAACCTGGCGCGATCGTGATGACTCGAATACCGTGTTGGCGCTCCTCAGCCGCAAGGGTTTTGGATAGCGCCACCAGACCAAATTTGCTCACGCAGTAAGCGCCCCATTCGGGAAACACCTGCTGCCCTGCGATCGACGACACGTTGATAATCGTCCCCTGCCGCCGTTCTCGCATGGTGGGCAAAATACCCTGAATACATTGAAAAACGCTGGTTAGATTGAGCGTTAAGACTTGCTGCCAATCAGCCAGGGGCGTGTTGATGAGCGTTCCTGTATAGCCCATGCCTGCATTGTTCACCAGGATGTCGATGGGCGCAAAACTAGCGGCGATCGTGCCAATTTTTTCGCTCACATCCTCCACATGCAGCAAATCAATGGGATAGCAGCCCACTTTGACCCCATAGGAGGCAACGTCAGCCGCAACCGCCTCCAATTTGGCTTGGTTACGGCTGACCAGAGCAAGGTGAATCCCTGCTTGAGCAAACGCGAGTGCTGTTGCTCTGCCAATGCCACTACTCGCCCCCGTAATGAGAGCATACTGTTCGGTTTGAGATGTCATGAAGCCGTCTTAACGTCCTAACGCTTAAAGTGCAGATCTGAACCGGGAAGCTCTTGCTGCTGAGGTTGATGAGTCTAGCAACTCAAGCTGAATCAGACATGAAAAAAGAAATGTGCTGACAGCGGTGTCGTTGATGCTTAAAAAACTTCAATGCTTAACTTCAATGCTTTAAAGACCAGAGCAAGCGCAAAATCGGTATCGCCACGGGGTGAGTCGGGTAAAAAGGCTGATGAATGCCATCTACAGTCGCTATCAGCGACACTGATAAAAACACAGTGCGAAAGCTGCATAGTGCGCACGAAAAGCGCAACACGATTTGAAAACCTCAACCGCTTATAGAAGTATAAACAATTGTTGCGAATTCATTATATCACTCCTGATCTCAAAGCAGGGAAGGGCATGGTTCAGCGGCTCTACGAAAGCCACTACAAGCGCGTTGATCGTCATTTAGTGATGTTACTGATGAGCCTGCAACTGGCAACCGTCGTCAAACAGAATGTTCACTAAAAACTCCGATCGCCCGAAATTTCTGATAGCGCGATTCACGTCGCTGTTGAGTCGTTAGTTGGTCAAGTTCACCAAGATGTCTCAGCAGCGCTTCTTTAAGAATTTCGGTCGTTTTGAGGGGGTCTGCATGGGCAGCACCGATCGGCTCTGGCAAAATTTCGTCAATGACACCCAACTGAAGCAAATCCTGAGCGGTAATCTTTAAGGCTTCGGCGGCCTGCTGCGCTTTGCCTGCATCGCGCCAAAGAATCGAGGCACACGCTTCGGGGGATGCCACATAGTAAACAGAATGCTCAAACATGAGGAGCCGATCGCCAATCCCCGTACCCAAAGCGCCGCCAGAACCGCCTTCACCAATCACCGTGCAAATGATGGGCACACTCAAGCGAAACATTTCGCGCAGGTTGTAGGCGATCGCCTCGCCCTGTCCAAGCTGCTCAGCCTCAATGCCAGGGTAAGCACCCGGTGTATCGATAAAGGTCATGATCGGCATCCCAAAGCGATCGGCGTGATCCATCAACCGCATGGCTTTGCGATACCCTCCTGGGGATGCCATCCCAAAGTTGCGCGTGATGTTGTCTTTGGTGTCGTGCCCTTTTTGTTGCCCCAGCATCACAACGGGACGATCGGCGAGACGAGCAACGCCACCCACCACGGCTGGATCGTCATACCCACCCCGATCGCCGTGCAGCTCCATCCACTCATCGCTGATGGACTGGATATAGTCCAACGTGCTGGGACGGCGAGGATGCCGCGCGACCTGCAAGCGTTGGGATGGTGATAAGCCACTAAAAATTTCCTGACGAAGTTGCACAGCGCGTGCCTCAAGCTGACGGATCTCATCAGTAACATCGACATCATTTTCTTCTGCAAGTTCACGAATCTGAAAAATTCGTGCTTCCAGGTCGGCAAGCGGTTTTTCAAAGTCAAGCAGAATCGGTTTGCGCTCGATGGTTGGCATAGGTCAAGGACAAAAACTGGAGAGGAGGATAAAAACGCACTGTTGTCATTCTAGAGGTTTCTTTCACCCATCTTCTTTTTAGAGATTTTTGGACTGGCGGAATGATCGCACCACGTCTTTGAGATCACGCAGTTCGCCATCCACTAGATAATTCAGGTGCTGCATTTCGTCAGGCGAAATCTTGCCTGCCAGTTGTTCCAATGCCTCTCGCACCTTCGGGTATTTTTGCAAGGTAGCTTCCCGGACGATCGCGGCTGCTTCATAGGGCGGAAAGGCATGGCGATCGTCTTCAAGAATCACAAAATCCGATCGGGTAATTTGCCCGTCTGTAGAATTTCCTGCCACCAGATCCACCTGTTTTTGGAGCAACGCCCGATACAGCAGTCCCAAATTCAGCAAACGCGGCGCTTTCGTGAACTTGAAGTCGTAGGTTTTGACCATGTTGGCATATTCCTGGCGTTCGGTGAATTCATAGCCAAAGCCAGCCTGCCATTGCGGGATGTATTGGGATGACTGGGAGAGGGTTTTGAGGTTGAGCGATCGCGCCATGTCACCCCGTACAATCATCGCAAACGTGTTTTGAAAGCCCAGCGGCGGCATCACTGCCAGCTTGAACTGTTGGGCATAGTCGTCTTTTACCTGACGATAAACTTCCTTCACATCGCCGATCGTCTTTTGCTTGAGAATGGTCGAAAACGCGGTGCCCGTATATTCGGGATACAAGTCGATTTGCCCCGACAGCAAAGCATTGTGGCAAACGAGCGTATCTCCCAACTGCAACCGACGAGTCACCTTCAAACCCGTTTTTGCCTCAATTTGCTGTGCCAGCAGTTCGCCCAAAATGTCTTGCTCAGTAAACGCTTTGGCACCGATGACAAGATCACCTCGGTTGTTACTGCCTGTTTGAGTGGCGCTACAGCTTGCGATCGTCGTCACCAGCACGATCGCCATCAGAATTGATACCAGCAGAGATTTATAGCGAGTTTCTTTTGTCTTCACTACACCCCACACCCTGTACCCTATCCCCGTATTCATAAAACTGTGGCTTCTTGCTCGGACGGCTGTACTCATGCAGGTTTGCCTCCCCGTCGCGTCAGGCGATGCTCTAGCCAACCGATGCCCAGATCTGCCAGAAGTGCTAGCACCGCAGCCGGAATGACTCCTGCCAGAATCAGTTGGTTATTCAACGCCGAGATGCCCCGAAAGATGAAAATGCCCAAACCGCCAGCCCCGATCGCCGTCGCAATGGTCGCGGTGCCGATCGCAATCACCGTCGCCACCCGAATCCCCGACAAAATCACACCCAACGCTAATGGTATTTCTACCTGTGACAACAATTGCCAATCCGTCATGCCCATGCCTCGCCCCGCTTCTCGAATGGCTGGATCAACGCTCATGATGCCTGTATACGTGCCGCGAATGATGGGCAGAAAGGAGTAAAGCGTGAGAGCGACGATCGCAGGCGGATCGCCAATCCCCCCACCCAACGCAGGCGGCACCGTCACCAATAGCCCAAACAACGCCAAACTGGGAATAATTTGCAGAATATTTGCGGTGCCCAGGACAGACTGACGCAACGCAGGCTTACGGGTAATCACAATCCCCAGCGGAATACCGATGAGGGTGGCAATGAGAATGGCGATCGCCACCAGATACAGATGCTCACCTGTACGCTGCAAAATCTCCGGTGCATAGCGAACAAGAAAAAAATTATTCATTACTCCTCACTCCTCACTCCTCTCCCCTCACCGCATCCAATGTTCGCAGCGTTTTGAGAAACGTTTGTGCCTCTGGTTCGGTCGATCGCAAAAACTCCTCTGCGGTTCCCAACACCACTAGCCGCCCATCTTGCATCAAGCCAATACGCGAAGCCAGCACAAACGCTTCTTGAATGTCGTGGGTGACGAAGACAACGGTTTTGCCCAATTCTTGCTGGAGCCGTCGAAATTCTTGCTGAAGTTCCAGGCGCGTGATCGGGTCGAGGGCACCAAACGGTTCATCCATTAGCAGAATGGGCGGATCGGCTGCCAGGGCACGGGCTACCCCCACGCGCTGTCGCTGTCCGCCTGAAAGCTGATTGGGATAGCGATCGGCAAACTGAGCAGGCTCCAACCCCACGAGATCCAGCAGTTCATGTACGCGTGCCTTGATCCGTTTGGGTTGCCAGTTTTGCAGATGAGGCACTAACCCCACATTGCGCTCGATCGTGAAGTGGGGAAACAGCCCGGTTTCCTGGATCACATAGCCAATTTGCCGTCGCAGTTGAATCACATCCCACTCGGTCGTTGCTTTGCCTTGAACGTTGACGTGTCCGTTAGTCGGAGTCAGCAACCGATTGATGAGCTTCATCGTGGTGGTTTTGCCCGAACCGCTACGACCCAGCAGCACCAGCGCTTCGCCAGACTGGATGGCGAAATTCAGCCCAGAGAGTAGGGCGCGATCGCCTGCCGAAAAGCCAACATCCAAAAACTCTACGGCAACTGTTGAGGTTGGTTCGTGTTTTGCATCATTCGGCACCATGAACCGCTCCAGCTAAGAGACTGTTACTTAAACGTACCATCGTCTCAAATGTGTCGATCGTGTCAACAACGCTCGAAAAACCGGGATATTTTGCTGTTTAGCCCAAGGACTCTGCGTGCAAGTACGGTTGTGACTGTTCAATGTTTCACCACTGACGGCACGGCTCACATTCAATACCGCGTTGCCCTGCGCTAAATCAGCACCTCTAAATCTGTGGAGCAATACCAGTATGTCGGCTTCGAGAATCAAACGCATTTTCATCATCGCATTGCTTTGTCTTGTCGTGACGATCGCTCAAGTCAGTGCCAAAGAAGCAAAGCCAAAACGATGTCTGACTGAGTGTAAATCACGCCTGGGGATCGTTTCCGCTTTTGGCGAAGAAGCCACGATTTTGTTGGCAGAAACATCCAATAAACGTGAATACAAAATTAACGGTAATCTCTTTACGACTGGCAAGCTCAGAGGCAATCGTGTTGTGATTGTGCTCTGTGGAGTCAGTATTGAGAATGCAACGATGATTACTCAATTGATGGCCGACAACTTCAACATTCACCACTTGTTGCTAAGCGGTATTGCGGGTGGCATTGACCCTGAAAATAATATTGGCGATGTGGTGATTCCCAGCAAATGGGCATTTCCTTTGGAAGTATATTGGAACGGCGACAGTAATGTTCCTGCGCCCTGCGGTACTCCAGGAGATTTACTATGCCTGGGTTTGAAGCTATCTAAATTTACCAGCACGCCCAATTCTGATTATCAAGTACCCACACCAGGCGGATCTGTTGGCACTGGCTTATTTATGCGCGATACCTTTGTGAGAAGTGACTCAAATTTCCCGGATGGTGAGTACAAATTTGACTACAAAGTTGATCCAGAAATGCTGGCAGTTGCCAAAAGTGTGAACGCCCAACTCGATCGCTGTGGTGCCAGAAATCTGAGTTTATGTGTTTCAAAACAGCCTGTTGTACGCATCGGCGGCAGAGGCGTAGCGGGTCCCGCTTTTCTTGCCAATCCTAACTACCGCGACTATCTGTTCAAAACCATCAAAGCCGTATCCGTAGACATGGAAACCACCGCACTTGCCCACGTTGCCTATGCTAACGAAATCCCATTCATCGCGTTTCGTAGTTTGTCTGATCTGGCAGGTGGCGATGGCTTTGCGGATGTGGGAGCCTTCTTTGGCAGTGGTTTAGCAGAGGGGAATGAATCGAAAGTGACGCTGGGCTTTTTGGAGGCGTGGGCAAAACAGCACCCAGATTCTTAAGGAACAGTGACTAATTCTTTCTGTAGGGCGATCGCTGAAGATAATTGGCGATCGCCCTACAGATTTGATAGTTGAAGCTGATTCATCACATCCACCTTTACATTTGGAAAAGTAATGTTGATGCCCATCAATATCTCAGGGTTTTCAGATTTCGATCTCTCAACGAGCGAATGACAGTCTGAGTTAAAATGGAACGGAGCTGTCAAGACAAGTTCAGGCGTATGGCGATTCGACAACCTCGATACAGCAAGGAAGAGTTTGCCCACCGGGGTAACGACATCTATGAATCTCATATTCGATCGCACGTTGAAGAAGGCAATCATGGAAAGATTGTTGCGATCGACATTGAGACTGGAAACTTTGAGGTGGCGGATGATCTGCTGGTAGCATCGAAACGGCTTTCAGCGCGACTACCGGATGCTCAGACATGGTTTGTTCGTATTGGACATCCAGCCGTTGATCATTTTGGCGCACGAAGTTTGAGAACGAAGCAATGATGCAAGGGTGGGTAAATCAGAGTTGTGAGGCAATGTTATCAATTGCCCTTAAGAACAGTGCAACAACGCAATTGGTGGAAGCCGTCATTGATACAGGGTTTTCTGGTTTTCTAACCTTACCATCTGACATGATCTCAACATTGAGCCTTCGTTGGGAAGGGCGAGATGTTGCAACATTGGGAGATGGAACCTCCTGCACGTTTGAGGTCTATGTCGGGCGTGTAATTTGGGATGGGCAATATCGTGAGGTTTAGATCAACGAGTCGGAGACCATCCCTCTCATTGGAATGAAACTACTGCGAGGGTATGATTTGCGGATTCAAGCGATCGAGGGTGGTACTGTTACAATCGAAGCGCTGAAGTAGAGTAAGGTAGTTGGTGAGGTAAAGCCTAACAATCCTGTTGGATCAGGCTGCTGAGAGATTCGGTTGTGTTGGGAAAGTTATTTACAACTCCTTCACAACTGCTCAGTGGGAATAATAAAGTGCTGCTATGCATTCTCTGATTGGTCAGCAACTCCAGGGGGGCAAATATACCCTCAACGAAGAATTAGGGCGTGGTGGCTTTGGCATCACGTTCAAGGCAACCCATCACTTTTTGGGTCAAACGGTTGTCATCAAAACCCTGAACGAGGCTCTGCGCTACGAGCCAGACTATGGCGACTATCAGCGTAAGTTTCAAGATGAGGCGCGACGGTTAGCCCTGTGCGTACATCCCAACATTGTCCGCGTCAGCGATTTCTTCGTGGAAGCGGGTCAGGCGTATATGGTGATGGACTATATTCCGGGTGCAAACCTGGAAGCGCTGGTGTTTCCAAATAAACCATTGCCTGAAGCGATCGCCATTCACTACGCCCGTCAGATTGGCAATGCGCTCAAAGTGGTGCATCAAAACGGCTTGCTCCATCGGGATATCAAGCCTCAAAACATCATTCTGCGCCAGGGCACGCAAGAAGTCGTGCTGATTGACTTTGGCATTGCCCGCGAATTTACGCCCGGTTCTACCCAAACCCACACCAGCTTGATTTCGGCTGGCTATGCGCCGATCGAACAATATCTTTCCGAAGAAAAACGTACCCCTGCTACCGATGTGTATGGGTTAGCAGCCACTTTGTATGCGCTCCTAACTGCGCGGGTGCCCACTGCGTCGATTCTCAGAGACCGTCAACCCCTCCCCGATCCGCGTGAACTGCGTCCAGAACTCAGCGCGGCGACCAATCAGGCAGTCATTCGTGGCATGGCGGTAGAGGTCAAGTATCGACCTGCCAGCATGGATGAATGGCTGGCTCTACTGCCGTCTCCTTCTGCTACTGGCTCTGCACCCATTCCACCCCTCTTTCCGCCAACCGTTGAACCGACTCAGACGGCTGCAACGCTGGCTGTAGGGCGACGATCGCAACAGGAAACCTCATCTGCTGGACTGGCACGATCGCCCAACGGCACGATCGCAGGTCATACCCGTCCCAGTGCGGCAACGCCAACGCCGGGTGGAACTCGCCGCACTCTACCGATTCTGCTGGGCTTGATGCTGTTGACCATGCTGGGCACTGCGTCGATCGCCCTTTTCTACAAACCGCAACCAACCAACCAGGCGGCATTAGAGCCATCTTCACCTTCGCCATCCGTCTCCCCGTCGATCGCCGCTTCACCCAAGCCGTTGCCGCCCAGTCCTGCACCCAAACCAACGGAACCGCCAAAAGTGGAGCGATCGCCGTCACCCTCACCCTCGCCATCCGTAGAGCCAGAAGCGAAGGACGAGCAGCCCACCACTGAAGTCCCACAGATTCCAGGTTTTCCGGTCGGCACCTCAGAACGCGAAATTGAAGCCGCGCTTGGTAAACCGACCCAAACCAATAAGGGCGCTTGGGGCGATACTCGCACCGCTTTGTACGATGTGGTGCCCAATGCGGTGACGCTGGCTTATTTGTACGATCGCACGTCCGGCAACGTCCGCCAAACCGAAGCCTCCTTTGCCCAATCGGTGGATACGCTGCAAATGAAAGTCGCCCTCAACAACATGACGGGTGGGCAGGCAAATGATTTGCTAGACAAATTGGAAGCCGTGAAACAACGCAGAATCAACGACTACTCGTTCTCAAAAGGTAATTTGAAAGGGGTGATTCAACGGAATAATAGCGATCGCATCTACATCGGCGTATGGGATGCAGATTTGCATGATTGAAAACGTGAAGATTATGAGCGAAATGCCTTTTGAAACACAAGAACCTGAAGATGAGCTGTTGACCGAGTATCACTTCAATTACCAAAAAGCGAAGCCTAATCGTTTTGCAGCGCGCAGCGAAACAAAACCATTGACAGTTGTGGTGTTAGATGATGATGTTGCTCAAGTGTTTACAACACCAGAAGCGGTTAATAAAGTGCTGAGAGCGTTAATTGAATCAATGCCACAAAAAGTGCCTAACGAGACGGCTTGAACCGTCCTTTAAATAGAATGTTGCTGTCAGTAAAGCAGACCATGACGTTTGGTAAATAAGATAGTGAGGCTCCTTAATCTGTCACTTCACTACGATCGTGGAATCACCCATTACGGCTGTTGCCAAAATCTCTCCCTTGATGTGTTCAAACGTGATCGTTTCTTGAGAGGTGGATATGAGTGTGACGGGTTGCCCTTTGAGTTTTGCTTCTTCTACAAGGGTGTAGGTTGCTGTTCCCGTTTTTCCGTTCGGTGCAATCTGAATTTTGAGGTTTGTGTATTTGCCGCTGTAGCGTTCTGTCGCTTCAAAGCCCTGCTGAAGATACTGTTTGTACTCGGCTCGCGAAAGATTAAGCTCCTGGGAACCTTTGCCTACCCGGAGGGTAAGTTTGATGGTGATGTCAGGTGCCATGTACTTCATCAAGCCCTCGACATCTTTTTGGTTTGCCGCCGCAGCCATGGCAGCAAGAATTTTGCGAATCTGGCTGTCGTAAATTCGACTTTCGCGCGCCTTAGAAGCGGATGGATTTCTAATAAAGTCTGGGACTGGATGGGCTGCCACACCGTTGACTAAAAGAGCTGGTGCAATGAGTCCAAGCAGTAGGCTGGCAAGTAAGGTACTGGTGCGATCGGCTCGGTTCATAAAAGACAAGGCAAAGGGTAGAGGGCAGAAGGAAAGGCTAAAGGCTGAACTCCTCTCACCTCTCTTCTAACTCAAAACTCAAAACTCAAAATTTAGTCGATGACTGATGCTAACAATTCCTTAACCCGATCGCTCGTTTGCCTCACCGCTTCGGCAGACTCATGTAGCGCTGAAAGTTCGGCATCGGTCAAGTCCAGTTCTAGCACGCTTTCGATGCCCTGACAGCCCAGACGACAGGGGACACCAACAAACACATCGCGCAGCCCGTACTGACCTTCCAAATAGGTGGTGACAGGCAAAATACGGCACTTGTTGAGCAAAATCGATTCCACCATGACGCAGGTAGATGAGGCAGGCGCGTAAAAAGCGCTTGCAGTCTTCATCAGATCGACAATTTCGGCACCGCCTTTACGAGTGCGATCAATTAGTCGCTCCAATATATCAGCAGACATGAGTTCAGTAATGGGAATGCCATTTACAGTGGTATAGCGGGGTAGTGGCACCATTAGATCACCATGACTACCTAATACAGTCGCGTGAATGTCGCTGGTCGAAACCCCCAACTCCATTGCCACAAAGGTCTGGAAGCGAGCAGAATCCAGGACACCTGCCATGCCCATCACTTGCTGAATGGGAAGCCCGCTGGCTTTCCAGGTGATGTGGGTCATCTGGTCAAGGGGATTGGTGACGACGATGAAAATCGTATGGGGGGAATGAACGATCGCCTGTTTTGTCACGTCCAAAACAATCTTGCCGTTGGTCAGCATCAAATCATCGCGGCTCATGCCCGGTTTGCGCGGCAGTCCAGCCGTAATTACTACCACATCGGAATTAGCAGTATCAGCATAATCGTTCGTGCCAAGAATCTGGCGATCGTGGCGTTCAATGCCTCTTGCCTGCATTAAATCCAATGCCAGCCCTTGCGGACGACCTTCAATGACATCCAGCAGCACCACATCGGCAATATTCTTCTCAGCCAACCGCTGAGCCAGAGCGCTACCCACGTTACCGGAACCAACCACTGTGACGCGAGGGGGAGAGCAGACGATCGGAGAGGGACTTAACATGGGAGGAGAGGGGTGAGGAGTGAGGAGCGTGACGGCGTTTCTCAAACGATGAGCCGCCGTCTAAACAATGATGACGTGTGGTGTAAGGACGGGGTAAGCGTGTAGGTGTGATCAACGGCAATGAAGCTCACACTGTAATTTCAATTCAAAACTCAAAACTCTATCTCCCCTCTCCCCTCTCCCCTCTCTCCTCACTCAAACGCCTCAAGCTGATCCTGCCGTAGCCAGATATTGGGAGTCGGCGTGATGCCAAATTTCACCAGGGCATAGTCGCCGCTTAGATCGACAACTTCGCCTTTTGTGTCAAAAATGTAGGACGAAAAGCGAGGATCGCTTGCTTGTGCCTCCAAACTATTCTCTAGCTTGTCTTTGACTGCTTTTACAAAATCACCGCGTTTGATGGGCATCGCCTTTACCGTTCAATGATTCACATCTTTCAGCATTGTACGGTGGAAGCAGAACGGACGATCGCACTTCCAGCGAATCTCTTCAGCCACTAGCCGCATCGCCAGCCACAAAGGCTCTGATGACCGGAGCAAAGGCTTGCAGTGCTGGCGAGAGAATAAACACAGAAGCAGCCGCGATGATGATGGTGGTCGCCAGCCGCACGACCTGATCAGACGCTTTTTGGTACGTGTCAAACTTATAGTCGATTTTTTCGACCTCGGTTTCTAGCCGATCGAGCCTCTGATTGATCTGCTTTAACTCGGTCAATACCTGCTGCTGAAAATTCTCTGGTGTATCACTGGCTTGCATTTTGAATCACCATCGAAGTGTGCAAAGAACCAATCCCGATCACTTATTTGTCTTCAGCAAACACGTACTTGTACAGATCATTAGGATTGGGTTCGGGGCTTTCGAGGGCAAACTGAACTGCCTCTTCGACGAGGGTTTGAATCTTCTTCTCGATCGCCTTTAACTCTTCCTGACTTGCCAGATTGTGTTCTAGCAGATGTGCAGCGAATTTTTTGATAGGGTCACGAGCAAACCAGACTTCTTTCTCTGCCTTCGATCGCAGTTCGTCGGGGTCTGCCAGCGAGTGCCCCCGGAACCGATACGTAAGACATTCAATCAAGGTGGGACCTTCACCTGCACGGGCACGGGCAACGGCTTCTTGGGCAATCGCACGGACTGCCAGCACATCCATCCCGTCTACTTCATAACCGGGCATCCCAAACACGCTGGCTTTTTTGTAGATTTCGGGCTGAGAGGTCGCTCGTTCATGCGCCATGCCGATCGCCCACTTATTATTCTCGACCACGTAAAGAATGGGCAATTTCCATAGCGCCGCCATGTTCAGGCATTCAAAAAATTGACCGTTATTCGTGGTGCCATCGCCAAAAAAGGCCGCCGTTACCTGATCAGACGAGGCATCGCCCATCGCTTCTCGACGGTATTTGGATTGAAACGCCGCACCCGTGGCAACCGGGATGCCTTCACCGATAAACGCATAGCCCCCCAGCAACCGATGTTCTGCTGAGAATAAATGCATGGAGCCGCCGCGCCCCTTGCTACAGCCCGTTTCTTTGCCAAACAGTTCTGCCATCACGTTACGCGCAGGCACCCCAGCGCTCAAGGCATGCACATGGTCACGATAGGTGCTGCACACGTAATCTTCGCCGGGTCGCATGGCTTGAATCACGCCAGTCGAAACCGCTTCCTGCCCGTTGTAAAGGTGGACAAAGCCAAACATCTTGCCGCGATAGTACATTTCAGCGCATTTGTCTTCAAAAAAGCGCCCCAGCACCATATCTTCGTAGAGCCGTAGCCCTTCTTCTTTAGTGACGGTCGCGGTAGCAGCTTGAAAGGTGGGGAAGACTCGTTCTTGAACCATTGACTTCATCCTGGCTGGAGATTCTCTATAATTTGCTCGGACTCTATATTCGCTCGAATCAGCTACGATATTTGCCCGAAGCCGCTAAATTTCTAGAACTAATGCTGCGAGAGCTTCTAGAATGAATGTTACTTTCAGGACTTTTTTGCTTATTCTGGGATAGACTGCCAGTCTGGCATCTACGAGTTATGATAATGGCACCTTTTGGGCAGCGTTATTCGCTACCATAGCTTAACCTTACTGCTTACCGCTAGGAAAGTGCACCGTGCGTATTCCGCTCGACTACTACCGGATACTGGGTTTGCCGATTCAAGCAACCGCTGAACAACTGCGACAGGCGCATCGCGATCGCACGTTGCAATTGCCTCGCCGGGAGTATTCTGATGCGGCGATCGCATCGCGCAAAAAGCTGCTTGACGAGGCGTTTACGCGTCTTTCTGATGAAGAACAGCGTCAAATTTACGATACAGGCTTTCTAGCCAGAGCGTATGAGCTAGAGCCTGAAAATGGAGCGGCGATCGATCACGCCTCTGGTACGCTCACTGAAACTGCTGGCGGTAGCGATCCTCATACCCCTAGCATTGACATTCAGGACGACCAGTTTGTTGGAGCATTGCTCGTACTGCAAGACTTGGGTGAGTACGAGCTGGTGCTGCGCCTGGGTCGCCCCTTTCTAACAGGAGGAAGCGCCAGCCTCAAGCAGGGGCAGTTCGGTGATCCCAGCATTGTGTTTTCAGACATTGTGCTGACGGTTGCCTTGTCCTGTATGGAGCTAGGGCGAGAGCAATGGCAGCAGCGGCAGTACGAAAATGCATCGGAAGCACTGGAAACAGGTCAACAGTTGCTCTTGCGAGAAGGGCTGTTTGCCGAAGTGCGTGGCGAAATTCAGGCTGACCTTTACAAGCTACGCCCGTATCGCGTGTTGGAGCTGTTGGCGTTGCCTGAAGATCAGGTCACGTTGCGCCACCAGGGATTGCAGCTACTAGAAGACATGCTGCAAGAGCGAGACGGCATTGATGGCGCTGGAGATGATCAATCCGGGCTAAATATTGATGACTTTTTGCGCTTCATTCAACAGCTACGCGGCTACTTGACGGTGGCAGAGCAACAAGTCCTGTTTGAGCAGGAAGCACAACGTCCCTCACCTGTAGCGACATATCTGGCGGTTTATGCGTTGCTGGCGCGTGGGTTTGCCGAACGGCAGCCGTCATTGATACGGCGGGCAAAGCTGATGTTGACGCGCCTGAGCAGCCGTCAGGATGTGCATTTGGAGCAGTCTGTTTGTGCCCTTCTCTTAGGACAGACAGAGAACGCCAGTCGTGCGCTAGAACGCAGTCAGGACTATGGACCGATCGCGTTTATCCGCGAACATTCTCAGGGCGCACCCGATTTGCTGCCTGGGCTTTGTCTTTACGGCGAACGCTGGCTACAGGATGAGGTGTTTCCTCACTTCCGCGATTTGATGCAGCAGCAAGCCTCGTTGAAGGACTATTTTGCTGATCCGCAAGTGCAGTCTTACCTGGAAGAACTGCCAGAAGAAACGGATGCTCAGACAGCCTGGGCAACACCCTGGGAACCGACGGTTGCGGCTGCTTCAGTCGGCGCGACGATCGATACCAACCGCCCATTAGCCAATCGCGCTGTTTCTGAACCCGTTGCCGTGGGCACGAATGGACGATCGCGCCGTATTGGTGTTCAGGAAGCTAATGGGGCATCGCGGGATGGTCGCGTTTCAGCAGAGCGATCGCTGGAGCAAGACACCAGCCATGAGTCTTTAATTAACACTGCCCGTGCTCACATTGCCGCCCGTATGGGAACTGCCACGCTTGCCGACGATCGCCCTTCTGCGGAGAGCGGAATGCCCGTAGCTGAGCGTATACCCCAGGCAGCAAGTGGTCGCACCGCCACCGCCACTCGACCAACGGGCGATCGTCCTCGTACGGCTAACCGCGCTCAAGGGACTGGCGATGGTCGTGGTCATGCGGCTGTTCGTCGTCGGGGCGATCGTTCACCTGCTCCTAAAGCTCTAGCAGCCTTGTTACCCTGGCTCTTGCCACTGGGCTTAATTGCAGGGATTGTCACGCTTGGCTTCATCGCAGGCTCGTTATGGCGAAAAGTTTCCACACCTGTTGTCCAAGAAGAGCAGCTTAATTTGAGGCTCGATCGTCCACTCGTTGATCCACCGACTCCTACAGCGGCACCGAGCATTGCAGCGGTAGCAACAGGCGCGCTAACAACGGCGATCGCAGAAGCCACGATTCAGACCTGGCTTTCGGCTAAAGCCGATGCAATGGGACCTGATCACAAAACAGAGCCACTTGCAAAAGTCTTGGCTGAACCAAAGCTAGCTGAGTGGCAGGAAGCCGCTGCCGAAGCCGAGCGTAATAATCAGTATCGGAAATACGAACACACGGTAAAGGTCGTATCCGCTGAGGCAAGTGCGACAAACCCTGATCAGGCTACCGTGCTGGCAGATGTTACAGAAGCCACCGAATTCTACGAAGGCGACCAGCGCAAAAACGCTGATTCGAGTCCAAATTTGCGGATTGAGTACAGCCTCGTGAGAAAAGATGGCATCTGGCATATTCAAAACTGGAAGCTTTTACAGTAAAGTTTTATGACAGACTGCGCGGCGTTGATAAGCTGTTGGGGTGCGTCACCAATTCAGCTTCAAAACCTTGCGGTATTAGCCTTGTCGCGCCTGCCCCAGCACACCGGGCTGGGGAGTATAACCTCTGCTGCTAAGTAATATGTAATCGTCATTGATGACAGCCCCTAGCAACCTCTTTGGCAATTGTCCCGAGCGCCACAGGTCTTGATCATGGCTAGTACCCTGTTTGATGCCTATTTGCCGCTGGTTTTATGGACTGGTTTAGGGCTGATCGCCTTTCGCTTTGTGCCACAGGCATTTCCTCGTTTGCTGGGTCGATCGCTCTATTGGGTGGGTGTACCCTGGCAGATTCTCGCACTGGCACGACAAACGGACTACGCTCAAAACATTGGGCTGGCTCCCACTGTGACGATCGCCGCCCTCAGCCTGGGGTTGGTGTTTGGCTGGAGCAGTTTACAACTTTATCAACGCTGGCTAGGAGCACCAACAACCGACTCTTCAACCCAACGATCCGTCGCCGTTCGTCCCTTTGACGAGGCGATCGCAGCGCTCACACTGCCTCCAGCAGAAACCATGCAAGCGGAGCTGAGCTACCCTCAGCGAGGTAGCTTTATCCTCGCTGCAACGATCGGCAATACTGGTTTTGTCGGCTTAGGTCTCGTACCTGCATTGATTAGCCAACCGTACTTAGGTTGGGCAGTGTTCTACAGCGTGACACACAACATTATCGGCACCTACGGGATTGGGGTCTTTCTCGCCAGCTACTACGGGCGATCGCACCAGCAAAACCACTGGTGGGTTCAGCTCCGCGATGTACTGACGGTTCCATCCCTGTGGGCGTTTGTGATTGGGTCTTTGACGCGATCGATCCCATTGCCCGATCTTGCCGAACAGAGTTTACACGCATCACTCTGGTTTGTCATTCCCAGCGCGTTTCTGCTGATGGGAATGCGTTTGAGCCAACTGCACGGCTGGAAAAGCATTCAGCCTGCCCTACTGCCCATGCTGGTAAAAATGCTGGTGTTACCCCTGGCGGTTGGCATTGGCACCACGCTACTCGGTCTCACTGGCGATCCACGTCTGGCGCTGGTGCTGATGTCTGGGATGCCCAGCGCCTTTGCCGGACTCATTCTTGCCGAAGAGTACGATCTCGATCGCGAACTCATCGCCAGCGGCATTGCGCTCACCACGATCGCCCTGCTCTTTACCATCCCGCTTTGGCTCTGGATGTTTCGTTAGGCGATCAATGGTCGGCTAACCTTACAGGAAGCAAGCTACAGCCGTCAGTTTAGGAGTTGTTAGTTGTTAGCTGTTAGTTGTTAGTGCATAAGCCGTTCTTGACTTCTTCTAAAAACTAAAAACTAACAACCAAAAACTCTCTTGCCCTTAGCCTCCTGCCTTTCTTCCTACACCAACGCTGGCACCGGAATGCTCAGATGAGGATAGAGCGGAAAGCGGCTGCACAAATTAGCAACTCGCTGGCGGCAATCCTGAGCAACGGTGGCATCATCCGGGTTTAGAAGGCGATCGGCGATAATGTTGCCAATCTCTGTAAACTCAGGCTGACCCATACCGCGAGTGGTCATGGCAGGCGACCCTAGCCGCAGACCGCTGGTGACAAAGGGTGATTCGGGATCAAAGGGCACCGTGTTTTTGTTGGCGGTGATGTTCACGTCGCTAACCAGTTGATCAGCTAGCTTACCCGTGATGCCGATCGACCGCAGATCAACCAGCATCAGATGATTATCCGTGCCGCCAGAGACGATCTTCAGACCGCGTGCTTGCAGTTGACTGGCTAGCGTGCGCGCATTTTCAATCACCTGACCGCTGTAGGTTTTGAACTCCGGCTTCAGCGCTTCACCAAACGCCACGGCTTTCGCGGCGATCACATGCTCCAAGGGACCACCCTGGCTGCCTGGAAAAACTGCTTTGTCTAGCTTCTTGCCCAGTTCGGCATCACGGGTGAGAATCAAACCGCCCCTGGGTCCGCGCAGCGTTTTGTGGGTCGTTGTCGTCACCACGTCACAGTAGGGAATGGGGCTGGGATGATGCCCTGTGGCAACAAGCCCTGCAATATGAGCCACGTCAGCCAGTAGATATGCGTCCACCTCATCAGCGATCGCGCGGAACTTGTCAAACTCAATCACGCGAGGATAGGCAGAATAGCCGCAGATCAGCAGCTTGGGACGATGTTGCAGTGCCAGCTCTCGAATCTGGTCGTAGTCTAATTGCTCGGTTTCAGAACTCACGCCATAGTGATGTACCTTAAACCACTTGCCCGACACGTTGACTGGCGATCCGTGGGTCAAATGTCCGCCGTGGGACAAATCCATGCCCATGATGGTGTCGCCCGGTTCCAACAGGCTCAAGAACACTGCAAAATTTGCCTGTGCGCCAGAGTGGGGTTGCACATTGGCATGAGCCGCACCAAACAGTTGCTTTGCCCGATCAATGGCGAGCGTTTCTGCCTGATCCACAAACTCACACCCACCGTAGTAGCGCTTGCTGGGAAGTCCTTCGGCGTATTTGTTCGTAAGGACTGATCCCTGTGCTGCTAGCACTGCCGCAGAGGTAAAGTTTTCACTGGCAATCAGTTCCAGGTGATCCCGCTGACGCTGAAGTTCCTTCTGGATGATGGTAGCGATCGCTGGATCGGTTTCGGCAAGAAAATCTAAGTTGGTTCGAGTCACAGGAGGAAACCCCTAAAAAGCAGCGTAATCACGTTCAGTCATCAAGCCAAACGCACTTTTCCACTTTAGCAGCCACCAAGCCAGGGTAGAGGAAAATCCTGTTTGGGCACCTTAAAGTCAGCCGATTGAAGATAGTTAAAGCAAGGCTGGCTCAAAAAATGAGTCAATGAATACGATGGCACTGAAGGAAGCATATTAAGCTGTGTACCAGTGCGCCTACACTCGTTGTTCAGTCTCTTACAATGAGGTTAGAGCTGCCGCTTTAGAGATTCGGTCGTTCACTGGAGGTGTTGCATGTTAGTCATCCTCATGGACAATCAGCTCATTGCGCCGCAAACGGTCTGTGAAACGTGCCTTATGGCAGATCAAAGCGGCAAACCTCGCTGGCAAAGCGGTAAACTGCGCTGCGGTCATGCCATTCGTAAGGCGAACGAGCAACAACCTGAGCAGTTTGAGTGTCAGATGGGCTTTCGATTTGCGGATATTGAGTAAGGGCAGAGGGCAAGGGAGTTGTTGGTTTTTAGTTTTTGGTTTTTAGAAGGAGCCAAGAACGGCTTATGCACTAACAACTAATAACTAACAACTAACAACTCTTAAGCTGACGGCTGACTGCTGACCGCTCCTACGCTGTAGACTGGATGCGTTGCGTTAACGGCTTGCCTGTGTCTGTTGCTGAGCGTGTGATTGTTCCGCTGGATGTGTCGAGTGAGCAGGCGGCGATCGCCCTCCTCGACCAGCTTCCTCACGTAACCTTTTGGAAAGTTGGGTTAGAACTCTTTGTCAGCGGTGGACCAACCATTCTATCGGTGCTGAAGGCACGGCAGAAACGAATTTTTTTAGACCTCAAATTTCACGATATTCCCAACACGGTAGCAGGTGCCTGTGCCGCCGCTGCTCGTCATGGCGTGGATTTAGTCACGCTCCATGCCACGAACGGTAAAGAAGGTCTGCAAGCCGCGCAACAAGCCGCAGAAGCAGGAGCCGCAGCAGTAGGGCAACCAGCGCCCAAGTTGCTGGCGATTACGTTGTTGACAAGTTTGACCGCACGATCGCTCGCCTTTGAGTTAAAAGTGCCATTAGAACTGCCAGAATATGTGCTGCATATGGCACTGTTGGCAAAAGACGCAGGGCTGGCAGGAACCGTCTGTTCACCCCAAGAAGCTGCACAACTACGGCAGATCTGTGGCGATGACTTTTTGCTGGTATGTCCTGGGGTGCGTCCGACCTGGGCAGAAGCCAAAGACCAACGCCGAATTGTGACACCTGCCGCCGCCTTGAAAGCAGGGGCAGACTATTTGGTGATTGGTCGTCCCATTACCGCTGCTGTCGATCCGGTTGAAGCGTTTGAGCGCATCTGTGAAGAGATGGCAACGGTGGTGTAGGGAGAATGAGGGGTGTGGGGTGTGTGGGTGTGGGGTGTGGGGTGTAGGGGATAGACGAGCGCGCTAAAAGTAGAGGGAGATATGGTGAGCAAGGTTTGTTTGCTACAAGGCTTGGTGGGATGGGGAATTGTTGGGCTATTGGTTATGCCGATCGCCACTGCTGAGCGATCGAGCGATCATCTTCCTGCCCAACCTAAGCTTCATTTTTTTCCCTCCTCTCCCCCCTCCCCTCTCCCCTCTCCCCTCTCCCCTCTGTCGCGCAAATTCACCTGCCCAACCGCGCTAGAGCCTCTGACAACAGCCCTTTTGCGAGATCTCCCAGGTTATATTAATCGCTCTAACGTGCGGTTGCGCTCAAAGCGAGTGACCGAACCAACGTATGCCATCCTTGCAAGCCAACCCGACTTCATGCCCCTGCCAACGGATTCTAGCGAGTACCCCAACCCCAATGATGCCAATTTGCATCAGGTCTTTTTCACGGTGCTGGAGCGACAATATCTTGGTAAGCGGGTCGTCGAGTTTCAACAGTATCACTGGCTATTTTTGGCACAGACGGCAGACGGTTGGCGACTGGCACTCCTATTTTCTCGCCTTGGCTCCTATCCCCGCGATCGCCAGCCTATTACCCCTCCCCGCGACAGCAGCCAGAGTGCAACCGCTGAAGCCATTCGGACGTGGCTAAGCAGTTGTGAATCAGGAGCGGTCAAACCTTGAGGGAAGGAAGTTTTGAGTGAGGAGGAAAGGATAAAGGATGAAGTATGAAGGATAAAAACTTAGCCTTTCAGCGGTCAGCGAACCCTACGGGAAGCAAGCTACAGCAGTCAGCCAACCCTGCGGGAAGCAAGCTACAGTGATCGGTTTTCAATTTGCAGCCTTCCGTCATGCCAGCTTGGTTACTCGTAACTGTTTCACCGTTCACTGACGACTATTCAAACCTTTTAGCCTTCATCCTTCATCCTTTAGCCTTCATCCTTCCCCACTCCCTACTCCCCACTCCCTCCTCTACAACGCAAACCCCTGTACAACCGTCGTCCCCAAAGTGCCTTCAAACGTGGGTTTTACCGCTGTGATGAGGACTGCGACTCGTTTGCCATCGGGTGATACCTTCACCTGACGGATCGAGTAATCCAGCACGTTGTCTCGAAAGTTGTTGAGGGAGTCGAGCGATCGCTGCTGTCCGTCATAGCGCACCCCAAGCTGCATAGAGGCTTTGTCCTGCGTGCTTTTTTGCTGGAGCTGAAGCTGCAAGTCGCGGTTGTTTAAACGAATGGTGACAGTTTCGCTGCCATTCGCTGCGCGTGAGCGAGACACGATCGGAAGATCAATCCCTGCTGCTGGGGGAGTGAGATTCAAATCCTGACGTACTTTCCAGGTTTGCTTCAATAATTCACTTTCTGCTTCGGCTATCTTTACACCAGCCTCTTTTTCGCTGTAGTGCGTTTCAACACACGCATCTTCAACACAGCGATTCGCATCCAGTTGGACAAGCTGTAATACAGATTTTGGTATACCCGCGCCCGTATCTTGAGAGCTTTCCAAATAGATGAAATAGTTGCCATCGGGCGAAAACCCCGTCATGCGGGGTGTTGCCCGAAACGTTGGCGTGCGTTCAAGGGGCAATGGTTTAGTGGCAGGGGCTGAAGCGATCGGAGCTTGCGATTGTGGCTTTGTAGCAGGCGCGATCGGTGGCTCCGACGGACGTACTGATGCTGAAGGGGAGGGTTTGCGGTCTAGAGGGGCGATCGCGCTGGCAGTTGGTGTGGGTGAAGCCTCAGGTTGTACTGCGATCGGGCTGGGCGCTTCAGATACCTGCGTCTTAGGTGATTGAGAACAAGCTGCAAGTAGCCCCAACGCCACAGCGGTAGGAACCCAACGAAAGACGGTTTGAGAATGGTGCCGCATGGAAGTGATGAAGAAACAGGAAACACAGGCAGTTGGCTCAATGTATCGCTTTAGTGGAATCAGCCAGACGTGCCATTTGGGATACTAAATAAATACGCTGCCTGCTTGAGCCATTCCGGAGATGGTATTTAAGAAAGGATTGATCGAACTGAACGATCGCCAATGACTGAAGCTTTCCATTTCTCGACCTTCTGCCCTCTGCCCCCTGCCTTCTGCCTTGCTAAGACTGCATTTCACTAGACTGGAAATTGCTATAGCAGGGTTGGGCTAATGGAGGAAAATCAGTCATGATGAACGGTATCCCCACAGTGATTTGAGGGAGGATCATGCCGTTTTTACCTTATCGAGAATCGGGTTCGATCGTCTGTTTCATCGATCGCCATCAGGCAGGTGAAAAGCTGGCGCAGGCGGTTCTTCACATCGTCAGTCAACAGCCTGAACTAGAAACAGCAAACTTTGTGGTGTATGCCTTGCCCAAGGGTGGTTTGCCGATTGCCGAGCCGATCGCCAGAGCCTTAAACTGTCCGCTGGACGTGATTGTAGCAAAAAAGATCACCCGACCCGATAATGTGGAGTTGGCGATCGGGGCGGTGACAGCAGACGGGCACGTCGTTTGGGATTCCCATCGCCGTGAGCTTTACGCGACTGCTTCTCCTGAGACCTCACAGGCAACTGACTTATCATTTTCCACCTTGTATGCAGTGGCGCTACAAGAGGCACAGATTCATGCTCAGGCTCAACTGGCTGCCCTTTCTCCTGATCATCCTCGCTTCAGCCCACATGGCGCGATCGCCCTTTTGGTGGATGATGGCATTGCCACAGGGATGACGATGATGGCGGCTGTACAAGCCGTGCGATCGCAGCAGCCTGCTCAAGTATGGCTCTGTACCCCTGTTTCGCCCGGTGAGTTGATGCCGTTGCTTCATGCCTATGGCGATCGGGTCATTGTGCTGGCAACGCCACACCCCTTCTATAGCGTGAGTCGCTTCTACAAAAGCTTTCCTCAAGTCACGCTGGCAGAAGCCGTTGCCTACCTGCGCTGATCGGGGCGAGGGCAGGTAGTGTTCAGCGTTCTAATCGCTCCAAGCACTGAATCTTTTCAACCGCCGTAGCTGAACGAGGGGCGACTGCCCTAGAATTTAAAGGCTCAAGGGTAAGTAAGGCTCAGGAATACGCCCATCCCGTTCCTGAAAAAACATTCCTTAATGGGCATTTACCAACCACCTTACGCATTTTTTGCAGATTCATGGCAACTGAAGACCAGATCAGCCTGTTTAACCTTCCCGCGACGAACGAAGCCCAACCGCCCAAAGACTTTGACCCTGAGCAAATTCCCACCAGCGCCAAAGTGCCCATTCCGGCTGGCACCTATCAAACAATGGAGCAGATGTTGGCGCATTGTAGCCGCTGTTTTCGTTGCGATTTGGGACAGAACCGCAAGAATGCGGTGATCTCACGGGGTAGTGTCCAGGCTCCCATCATGATTGTGGGTGAGGGTCCGGGACAAAACGAGGATGAGCAGGGCAAGCCGTTTGTTGGCAAATCGGGACAACTGCTCGACAAAATTCTGGCATCAGTGAATCTTGTCGCTGAGGAGGATGTGTTCATCTGCAACGTGGTGAAATGCCGTCCGCCCGAAAACCGCACGCCCACGACGGAAGAGGCAGAAGCCTGCAAAGGCTATTTGTTAGAGCAGATTCGCATCGTGAATCCGAAGATTATTCTGCTGACGGGTGCAACTGCGCTCAAAGGTTTATTAGGTATTAAGCAGGGCATTACCAAGGTACGCGGGCAGTGGATTGAGCAAGACGATCGCTTCTACATGCCCATTTTTCATCCGGCGTATCTGCTGCGAAACCAGTCACGCGAACGGGGACAACCTAAGTGGCTGATGTGGCAAGACATTCAGGCAGTCAAGACGAAGCTGGATGAACTGCGTGCAGGCTAATGTCCATGACTATGGTGATCACTTTTCCAAATACTGCTGGAGATACGCCTCAAAGCGCGCTTCAAGTTGCTCTGTGGTCAAAGAACGTGTCCAGTATTCTGTAATGGCGTGACCAAAGGCCCAGGCGTTGCGATCGGGTGCTGTAGCATTGTTCAACAGCAGCGACCACAGCCCCAGCAGATCAAAATTACGCGCATTCGGCAAATCAGCATTGAGCAGCGTAAACAGGTCGTATGCCATCTGGAGCTTGCCCAGCACCACAGGCAGTTGCTCGACCGGAATTTGCTCTGCCAGAAGGTATGCCAGCGTGGGTGAACCCGTCGTCAGGATGGACACAAACCGCAGCACGGGGCTTTTAAGCAGCGCCGTCAGTCCCTGGGTGGTCGTCATCTGAAACGTGTAGTGATCGATGATTTTAGCCGCCGCGATCGTGCGGGCATCCAGATTGCGCAAAAACCGCGCCAGTCGCAACTGCTTGGCGGGTGCGATCGCCTGCATGAGTCCAACCGAAAGCGTATCAATCCCCCAGGCAACGCGATCGGCATCTAAATCGCCTGTGACGATCGGCACAACCAGCGTGCAAAAATCACCCAGCAGCTTAGCGCGATACTCCGTGGCTTCTCGAATTGCCCTTTCCTTCGGACGATCGCCCCATTCCCAATCGTAGGGGGGTGCCCACTCGCGTATGGGACGCAGGCGATCGACCTGGCTCACCACAGCAATCACAGGTAAATCCGCGACTTCTGCCTTCGCGTCCTTGAGGAAGTCCACATCCATTTGCAGCGCTGGATCAAGGGCGGGCGTGACCAGCAGCAGCAAATCTGCTTGCGTGATATAGTCCAGCACTTGCTCCCGTAAATCATCCCGCGTTGCCTGCTCGTACCCTGGCGTATCCCACAGCGTTAACGTTTCGCCCTCTGCCGCTTCCCAATGGTAGGACTGTACCCGATCGGTACTGGGCAGCACGTCAACCTCAGCGCGACGATCGACAAAAAGGGTATTGATCAAGCTGCTCTTTCCCGCTCCCGTTCGCCCAACCAGGAGGATATTGACGGGTTTCTGCTCCACCGCTTCAGCAGGTTCAGCTTGCGTCAGAATATCGCGTAAGGTTTGAGTTTTCGTTTTGGCTGCTGGGGTTGAAGCTGGTAATTCCAACGTGGCAGCAGGCATTCCCCCATAAAGCGCGATCGCCTGTCTGCCCAGATTGGTCAACGCTGCTTCCCGCAAAAGCTGTCCCAAATTCACCAACAGTTCTTGTGTGGCTCGATTGCTCGATCGCTGAGTCGCCGTCCGTGCCAGCGCTGCCACTGGATTCAACAACCACTGCGCCCAGTTCCATACTTGCAGCACCTTGCGCGCCGAGGGTTCCAGCTTTTGGTAGATCTCATACGCCTGATACGCCTGCCCAATCGTCACCTGATTAAGGGCAGGCGACAGCTTTTGCATCCACTGATCCATGTCGTCTACTGTGCCCCGCATCAGCGCATACGCCTGTGGAACGTAGATTTGCAGCAGCGGACGTTGTACCTGTGGGTAATAGGCATGGGCAACTGCTTCCACTACCTGCTTACACCGTCCCCAAAACTCAGTCCATCCTTCCCAAAGCGGTGGATCACTCCGCGCTTCTTCCAGGATTGCATGGATGGCTGTTTCCGCTTGTCGAGTGGTGCTATTGGTCGGTGCCGTTGTCGCTTCCGTTACGTCTGCCTCCAGCTCTTCCGTTACCTCAGCAACGACCGCTTGCACTTGCGCTAATGCGGGTTGCGTCCATTTCACCAGCAGCCACCGCCACAGCACAAACATAAGCACCACAACGCCCCAGATCCAGCTAATGCCCCACTGCTGAATCTGAAACCCTGCTGCAATGACTAGAAAGCTGATAATGCTGGCGATCGGAAGTCCCAACGCCATCCACTGCCACAGTTTTAATCGCACCATTGCCACCGTTTGAGCGCGTTCTCTCTAGTTTAGGCAATTGGGGGTAAGAGGTGAGGAGTGAGGGGTGAGGAGTGAGGGGTGAGGAGTGAGGAGTGAGGAGTGAAAGTTCTAAGTTCAGTCGCTATCAGCAGTCAGCTATCATCCTTTAGACTTTAGCTTTTAGCCCTCATCCTTTAGCCTTAAGCCTTCTCCGCTCTAACAACCAACAACTAACAACTGAATATCACTTCTGACCACTGTGCCATTGAGCTTGCAGAGTTGTTTGCAGATTTGAAATCGAAAGGGGCTGCATCGGCAGGTAGCCAGAAATAACCGCCAGAGCTGTGGTGATGGCGATCGCGTTAACTACGGCAGCACTTTTGTTGAGCAAGGAACTAGACATGACGACTTCGGAGCGTGTAGTCCCCTAGTTATGTCATGGTTCCTCTGCTGCGACCGTGACTCTTAGACACTGGAATCGTAATCTACATCACATTTGAAAGTGATCAACCTCGCATGTGTAGCTCTAGTCGTCTGAATGTCACCACTACAACGGGCAAAGCTTGGAGAAAATCATTCACAAAATGCAGTCTTACGAGAGGTACCGCAAAATAGCTCCCATTGAGTAGCCAACAGTCAGCGGTCAGCGGTCAGCCTTTTTAGCCTTCATCCTTTAGCCTTTATCCTTTAGCCTTTGTCCTTCATCCCTCATCCCTCCCTCTGCCTCCTGCCCTCTGCCTCCTGCCTTCTAAATCTCTCCAGCAAACAGCTTCAGGGTCGTTAACACAGAAGCTCGATCGGGCGAAAGACGCTGGCTTAAATCGAACTCTGTCACGATCGCGTCCAGGGCTTCTCCTTGCTTCCATCGATCGCTGAGTGCGGTGATTTCCTTCCAGAGCAGGTCGCTTTCAGCATAGGTTTTGGCAAGGGCGATGGGAAGATCGGGGCGTGGGCTGCCTTCTGCCTGCGTCATCATATTGTGCGGAATAGCTAGTTTGCGATCGAAACAGTGATACCAGCATTTGGGCTGAAATTGCAGCGCAGACTCAAACAACTGACGGTGTTCTTCACTGTCTACGGCAAGATCGCTCTCACTCGACACAATGAGCATGGGTGCCGCAGGCTGGTCTTTCGCACGATCGAGGATTGCTTGACCCATATCTAAAAATACCCGCAGCGCTGGCATATGAAAGCCACCGTACCCAAAACCAACTTTTCCTGGCTCTGTCTTCCACTCAAAATACACGTTCATCCGCTCTACAACCCAGTCCACCAAAGCATTAGTACCGCCTAAGTATGGTGCGAACAGTAAGCTGCGATCGACCTGCTGAGCATATTCAAACGCCAGCCATGCGCTCAACGTACCGCCACCCGATAAGCCTCCGACCAGCACACGATCGCCCAAAGCTTGAGCGTTTTCTAGCCACTTTTGCCCAAACTCCTGATAAATGTCTGGGTTCTCTGGCAGCGGTGGTGGTTGATCGTCATTCCAGTCGCCTGCCTGTCCATGCCCCGGCAGCAGCGGAATCAGGACGTTGTAACCTGTCTGAAAGAATGCTTCACCAATGGGGACGAACTGTTCCGGCACAGCAGTAAAGCCGTGGAAGAAGATAATGACTTTAGCCGTTGGGTTTGATTGCAAGAGAAAGCGCGATCGACAAGCGTCATCGCGGAGTCCAAGCGCCTCTTCCCGTGCTCTTGTCTTGTTAATCAGAGTTTCGATCGCGTCACGATAAGTCGTCATTTCACCAACACCCTCTTGCCTTGCGTGATGGAGCAGTCTGGTGCTGCTTCACAGCCGTTGTAACGTTAATTCGCTGGTTTTCCCAGGAGTCTTACGGTAGATCTGAACGGCATCTAGTTGTTCTGAAGCTGTGCTGTAGAGAATTTGAAGACATCCTACCGTCGATCGAACGCATGAAGATAAACTTATGTAAATATTGACGATCTCGACTAAAAACTGTATGATTAGATACAGAAAAGTAAATCGTTCATCTCGACTTCTGCACTTAGGCTAAGGCTCACGATTCAAACGAGTCTGCCAGCAACAGAAACCGGACGGAAGTAGGGAGTCATCCCGAAGGAACGCGCCTCTCGCAATACATTATCCAGGAGGCGAATCATGAAACTTTCTTATCGCGGCGTTGATTACGACTTTAACCCTTCTTCTCTGCAAGCGCGTGGTGCAAAGCATCGTTTGTCTGAAGTTTCTAAAGCAAGGGCTTTGGGTGCTATTCTCACGTACCGGGGTGCTGCCTACACGGTTGACCCATCTGCTCAGTTTGTATCAGCTAACCTTGGTGCTCCCGCAGGAACCGTGCTGACGTACCGTGGTTTTTCTTACACTGTGCAGCCCGCCGCCCAAACTGTACCCGCTTCAGTGGTTGCCGCAGAACCAGCCGTAGTGAATGCTATCAAGGCTCCTGCTACTTCCATTCAAGAGCAAGCGCGGACATTGACGATGAATCATCATCGTGCGATGAAAAAACGGCAACAGGTTATGTTGGTGCGATCGGCGGCTGAAGTTGGTATGCCTGCCACGGCGGTGAGTCATTGGGAGCGGCTTCAGGAGACCTTCAACCCCGCATTTCAGGCAACCTACGATCGCAGTCATGTGGCTTTGAGCTAATGCAGACTTGCCAGGACTCACCACGAGTTCTGGACTGTCTCCTAAAGAGTGTACAAAATGCTGCCATCTCTACAACGAGGTGGCTTTTTTTTTGAGGAAGGCAGGAGAAGCAGAGGGCAGGAGGCAGCAGCAGACAGGCAAGAAGTGAGGGGGTGCAGGAAAAAGTGCGCGATCGTGTCACTTTTTCTTGCGGTGCTGCTTAATTGCGAAAAGACTGGTAGTATACAAATTGTTGTTTCTTCAAGCGTTGAAACGACACGCGCACCGTTAGGTTTGCTTCAAATAGATTTGCTTCAAACTGAGCAAGCTAGAGATGGGTGCGGTTGGATGTTTCGGTGGCGGCTCTACCAGCTTCGGCTTTATTGATACTGTCAGCATGGCACGAGTACGACAGGCGCAAACATTAACTTCCCCCAATTACTATGGAACTGCGATCGCTTGCCAAGAATAGAGCGTCCGAGATTGAGACGTATATTGAGGTTCAGGCTCGTGAGGGTCTGATGCTGGCGGAGTCGCATCGCTATAGCGAGGCGATCGCTTGCTATAACCGTGTCCTTCAGATCCGAGAAAACCACTTTGCAGCTTGCTATGGTCGCGGTGTTGCGCTGGCAAACTTGGGGCAGTACGAGTCAGCGCTTCTTAGTTTTGACCAGGCGATCGCGTCTGATGCCACTCAGCATGAAGCCTGGACGTTTCGTGCGGTTGCTTTGATTCATCTAGAACGGTATCAAGATGCTTTGACAAACTGCGAACAGGCTCTAGCTTTGCAGCCTAATGATTGGGAGGCGCTAACCTTTCGTGGTGTGGCGTTCTACTACTTGGGGCAATATCAGCGTGCCTACGAGAGCTACGATCGAGCTACTGGACAGACGACTGAAGGGTGGAGTTTGCAAACATGGTTAACCAGCCTGTGGCATCGGCTTAGCCGGAAGCAACCCAGCTAGCAAAATTCCAGAGTAGCTTACCAGACCTCGGAGGTTTGAACCAGGGAGCGGGCATTTAAATCCCGTAGCGGTTTAAACCTCCGAGGTTTTAGTCAGAATGCGTAAGCCCTACATTAATTGCCTATCTTACCTAAAAATTTCTATCAAAATAGTTTGCAATCAAATAGTTTGCGTGATATACCTGTATATATATTGTACGAAGTCGTACAGTATGGAGTTGAACAGAGCAGGGCGAGCAGAATAGTTCCAGACACAAACGGGCTATCTCTGCTTAAAAGCGCTTTCCATGATGCTTCCAATGCCAGTTCACGTTCTAAATCATCGCAAACACAAACAAACGGAGAGGCTTATATGAGTACGGACCTGAAAGCAACCTTTGAAGACATCAAAACCCAGGTTTTGCAAGGCAAAGCAATGGATGTTTTCGAGCAATACTACGCGGATGGTGTAGTGATGCAAGAGAATGACAATCCGCCAACGGTGGGCAAAGACGCGAACCGTCAGCGCGAACTGGAGTTTTTCTCAAAGCTGACCGAGTTTCGAGGAGCCGAGGTGAAAAGCGTTGCCTACGGCGATGATGTCATCATTTCGGAGTGGTTTTTAGACTACACTCATGCCGATTGGGGTAAGCGCACTTACGATCAGGTGTCTGTCCAAAAGTGGAAAGACGGCAAAGTTGTCTATGAGCGCTTCTATTACGCTAGCTGAGGCGCTTGTTTAAGCGAACTTGTTTGAACTGCTAGAAACTGCCGGGAAGACGATCGCTCTCGCCACATCTCCACACCAGAAGAGCGATCGTCTTTCCTGCAAACACATTTACTGCCTATCCCCTACACCCCGCACCCTACACCCCATGACTCTTACCAATCACCCAATGCCGACGGAAAAACCGTGACAGCGACGATTCTTCCAACGTGAGGCAAATGGGGCGACCATGAGGGCAGGTGCGCGGATTGCGGGTTTGCTGCCACTGATTGAGCAGGGTTTGCATCTCGTGAAGAGACAGCGGCGTGCCGTTACGAATGGCACTGCGACACGCTGTAGCCACTTGCGCCGTTTGTAAGTCTCCACCCAAACTGAGTTCTAGCAGGGCTTCTGTGCAATCGTCGCGCTGCGCCAGGATCGCTGGAGCCGATCGCGCCATCCACACCGTTTCGCCAAAGGGTTCAATGTCTAAACCTAGGCGTTGCAGTTGTTCCACTTGAGAAACGGCAGGTTGATTCAAAATGATCGCTGGTTCAAGGGGGACAAGCTGCCAGCGATCGCACAACTGCTCGTACAGCACCCGCTCATGGGCAATATGCTGCTCCACCAACCAAACGCCCGTAGGATGCTCGGCAAGAATGTAGGTGTTGTGGACTTGAGCAAGGGCTTTGAGGGGTGAGGAGTGAGGAGTGAGGAGTGAGGAGTGAGAAGAGTTTTGAGTTGCGTTTGCCTCCCCTGCTTCCCCTACTTCCCCTGCCTCCCCTGCTTCCTCTGCCCCCCTTGCTTCTCCTCCTTCTGCCTCCTGCCTCCTGCCTCCTGCCTCCTGCCTTCTGCCTTTTGCCTCCTGAACCCTCCTCTCACCATACCCACCTTCCGCTTCAGCCGTTTTCAGCAGTGTGCCGACTCGTTGCGAATAGAGAGTATCTGAAAGATTCAGAGGGCTGAGGCGCAGCGCTTGCTCGATCGCGCTGGCAACCTGCTCTCGCCAAAAGCTGAGGTGATGCAAGTAGATTTCGGACTTAGCGGGATGGCGGTTCCAGTCGATGTGCTCTGGGGGCACCTGGAGATGGATGAGGCAAATGGGGAAGCGATCGCGTGGCACAGTTTGCCGAAAGCTTGCCAGAATCGTCTGCTCTAGCTCTGGCATTTGGACAAAGCGACCATTGATTGCCACGCGAACCCAATCAGGACGGTGACGATGGCAGCGATCGGGCAAGCCGAGGAGGAGGTAGAGGGAGGGATGAGGGATGAGGGATGAGGGATGAAAGGAGATTCGACTTTCTTTAGCTTTTAGTCTTAATCCTGGATCCTTTTCCAACTCCTTAACTTTTAGCGTCAACTCCTGCAAATCATCTGCCTGTACGTCGCGCAAAATTTGGGGCAAAATTTGCAGTGCAGTGGTGCCAGCCCAAAGATGAAACCAGTCACGATCGCGGGGCGTGTCGCTGCGAGTGTCGGTCTGCTGCACCTGCCAGGTGACTTGCGGATGACAGAGCGCCAGTTGATGGATGGTGGCTTGTACAGCCCGCATTTGCTGAGCTAGAGGTGGTAAGCCTTGACGACGAGATGCCCAGGTGCCAAAGAGCTGATCGACGGTGACAACGGTGCCAGGAGCGATCGCAGCAGGCTCTGTGTGCAGTGGCTTTCCCTGAGTGTTATAGAGGACATGCCAACCTTCACTAGATCCTGCTGAACGACTCAGAATTTGGAGATCGGCAAGTTGGGCAAGGCTATGGAGGGCTTCACCTCTGAAGCCCAGGCTGGTGATCTTCAAGAGATCATGGCTGTCTCGAATTTTGCTGGTGCTGTGGGGGGCTGCGGCTTGCTTCAGGTCTACCAGACTCATGCCAATGCCGTTATCTGCCACGCGTAATCGCCATTGTTCTGGTGAAAGCGCGATCATAATGCGGGTTGCCCCAGCATCCAGCGCATTTTCTGCTAACTCGCGCACCACTGCCGCCAGGGAATCAATGACTTCTCCCGCTGCAATGAGATGCACAACCTCTACTGGTAAAGCCCCAATCCCAGATGTCATACCTTTAGTGTAGGTGAGACGGCAAGTGGATGAACATGCAATCAGCGGTCAGGAGTGAGGGGTCAGGGGTCAGGGGTCAGCCTTTTAGCCTTCATCCCTCATCCCTCATCCCTTTGCCTCTGCCTCTGCGCTCAATCTCGATGACGTTAATCACTGAGCGGGTCTCCAGAGCTTGATTTTGCCGTCGTTGCCCGTGCTGACGATCGTCTGTCCATCGGGTGTCATGCCGACCACAAGAATTGGGTTATCCGAGAGGGTTTTGAGCAGCACTCCGGTGGCGAGATCCCAGACCTTGATGGTTTTATCGCGGCTACCGCTGACGAGCGTGCGTCCGTCAGGGGCGATCGCAATGGAGGTGATCACATCAGCGTGACCGATCAGGGTGGCGTGCAGTTGGGTCGTCTGTAGATCCCAAAGCTTGAGCGTGTTATCGCCGCCGCTGACGAGCTGTTTTCCATCGGGGCTGAAGGCAAGGGTATACACCGGGCGTTTGTATGCCACAAAGGTATGGATGGAGTCGCCTGCGGTCGGGTTCCAAAGCCGAATGGTGCCATCATAGCTGCTGCTAGCCAGGGTTTTACCATCCGGGCTAAAGGCGATTGCATTGACGGTATCGGTGTGACCAATCAGAGTGCGGAGCAATTGCCCGGTCGAGACATTCCAGAGTTCAACGGTTTTTTTCCAACTGCTGGTCGCAAGGATAGTGCCATCGGGACTAAAGGCGATCGACTGTACAGGAAAGGGATACGTTGCTAATGATCGAATGAATTTCCCAGTGCTAGCTTGCCAGAGCCTCACTTTGCCGTCATCGCCACCCGTCGCCAAGCTTTGCCCATCCAAACTAAAGGCGAGCGATTCCACTCTGGAGCGAACGCTGAAGTCGCGCAGTTGTTTGCCTGTGCTGACTTCCCATAGATCGGCAAAGCCTTCAACGCTACCGCTGGCGATCGTTTTACCGTTTGGGCTGATAGCAATCTGGAGGATAGGTTCATCTGCTTTGCTAATCGTGCGCACTAGCTGCGCCGACTGCCAGGGATTGGACACACTGGCGCTGGGTGAAGGGCGATCGATCGACGACGGGAAATCTGAAGACGAGGAGGAATCACAGCCTGTGAGAATGCCTGTAAAAGCTGCGATCGTGACTAATCCGCTGAGAATGATGCCTCTTGCTGACATTGCGATCGTCCCTCTGCTGCCACTCCTTTTTATTTTTGCACCTTGGAGGTGAGTATTTTTGCACCTTGGAGGTGGGTTATTTTTGCACCTCAGAGGCAGATGGTGTAGGTTCCTCCAGCACCGATTTAGTCGGTGTGGGCACTGCGGTTGGGCTGACCACTGGCGGGTTGGCAGAAACATCCATTGCGGCGATCGGAGTCAGCAACCGAGCGATTTCTGCCTCCTTCTGGAGTTGCTGTGTGGAAGAGACCAGCTTACTCAGGCTATTAATCAGCTTGCGAAGGTTGACTCGAAAGCTGGGATCACCTGTTAGCTCGTCCAGATCGGAGGTAATTTTTTGCGTGTTCTGAAAAGTCGAGCGAGCTGAATCCAACGTTTGCTGGAGGAGGAGCAGATTATTTGGATTGCCAAAATCTTGCGAGAAGGTGCGTAAATTGGCAGAGGCAGCCGCTGCATTTGCAGAGAGCGTTTCCAGGTTGCGGAGGATTTCTGTACGCTTCACCTGGTTCAAAACCGGGGCAAGGCTGGCGATTGCGCCCTTCAGTTCACCGCTTGCCTCACTCACGTTGCTCAGGGTCGTGGTGAGCGAAGTCCGATTGGTCGCCAGCAGTCGATTGGCTTCCTGTGCGGTTAAACCCAACTGACGAGCAGAGAGGCGAAATTCATCCAGCGTTGGTGCCACCGATTTCAAGGGTTTGGACACTTCACGACTGAGTTTGGCAATGCCCGCTGCTGCATTAGAGGCATTCTTCGCCACTGAGTTCACATTGGCGGTAAATTCGGGGTCGCTGACCAGGTTGGCAATACGAAGAACAGCCCGGATCAGCTCGTTGACGTTGAGCCTTGCTTGCCCTTGCAGCCTGGAGTTATTGCAAATAATGATGCTGGGGTTGCAGTTGCGATCGAGCGGTTGGGCAATGTTACCGGGTGGCAGATCTTGAAGCGGCGAAATGTCGATCGACGGTTCCCCAATTAGCCCGGATTGATTCGCCTCAATCACCGCGCTACTGGGAATTAACAAGTCGGAAGGAGAGATTTTTACTTTCAAGATCACGCCTCTGGGCTGCGGTTTCACGCCCACAACTTCGCCCACTCGAATGCCCCGATAGGCAACGGGGGTGCCCTGTTTGATGCCGCCTGCATTATCAAATTCGACAAAGGCGTTGTAGCTGCGTTTACCCGGACTGAAGCCCCGCAACCAGATGACCAGCAGCACAAAAAGCCCGACTGCTAGTAAAACGAATAGCCCCAAAGAGCTTTCCCGGAGCGATCTCGAGAGTCGTCTGCCGCCTGTGGAATTCTGCATACACTATCCTCACACTTTTTCAAACCATCAACCCGTGGCGTGAATGGGTCCCCTGGTACTGCCTCTGGCAAACTGTTGTACCATCGGATGATCAGTGGTGTTCATCTCCTGAGGAGCACCTTCCCACTGAATTTTGCCCTCATAGAGAAAGACCAGGCGATCGACGGCACGACGAATCGTGCTTTCCTGGTGGGTCACGATCGCGTAACTGCTACAACCAACATTGACACACTGCAATTGTCGGATGACATCTTCTAAAACCGTTGAGGCGATCGGGTCTAAGCCAGCGGTTGGTTCATCGTAAAGCAGCACTTCTGGTTGATCGCGCGGATTATCGGGGTTTGCAATGATGGCACGCGCAAAGCTCACCCGCTTCCGCATCCCACCCGAAAGCTCAGCCGGGTAGCGATCGCCAATATCCGCTAGCCCAACTGTCTCCAGCTTGTCTTTCACCAATTGCCGAATCCGCTGCCGTGGTAGCTTGGAATGCCGCAACAGGTAGAAGCCAACATTCTCTTCCACGGTCAATGAGTCAAACAACGCCGATTGCTGAAACACCAGCCCAATGCTGATTGGATCAGGCACATCGTCGATCGACCCTAGCCGCTGCTGCCCCTGAACGAAAATTTCGCCTTCGTCTGGCACATCCAACCCCGCAATGATGCGCAGAATGGTTGACTTGCCCGTACCTGACGGTCCAATAATGCCGAGTGCATCCCCCCGATGAAGCGTCAGGTCAACGCGGTCTAAAACAACGCGATTACCAAAGGCTTTGGAGACTCCCTTTAATTCGATTAACGGCTCACCCATCAGCGTATTCGTAAGGACAAAGAGGGTTCAACGTTGCAGCGATCGCAACAATGCCCTTACCTTTACACGGTCTGCTTGTGTTTAACAAGCCCCCACACGGTGCAGTTGAGTTGAAACGTTGGGGAGTGAGGGGTGAGGAGTGAGGGGCGAGGAGTGAGGGGTGAGGAGCGAGGAGTCAACTTTTTAGCCTTTAGCCTTGCCTTCTGCCCTCTGCTCTCTGCCTTCTGCCCTCTGCCTCCTGCCTCCTGCCTTCTCAACGCAATCAAAACTTTCCCCTCTCCAGGCAAGTGCGTAATCAAACGATAAAGATCCTTCAGAATGCTGGCATGGCTAATTTAGAGCAAGTTAGAACCAGCATAGTGTCGTCTTCAAACCTCATGAAGGCGGCACTCTGAAACCTGCTTGCCACGCATCGGGTTTCAGGGACTCCAAACGTACGTGCTGCCGTGTCCTTCGGTTTTGAAGTCGCGGTAGCTTTTCTATTGCGTGCTACGTGCTTTGCCAACCTTTAAGGGGGGAAAGACTCCATCATTCATATGAAGACATATGAAGACTCATTCATCAACTTGTTTGCTACGACACCATTGCCGCGCTTAACCGTTGAATGTAATCCCTGCCGCGAGGGTGAAGACAGTGCAAACGAGAATGATAAAATGGATTATGAAAAGATTATGAAATCGAGCCAATGTCATTCTCTAACGATGATGTGCCGTCTAAAGTCACTGATGCCCCTAGCCTGCCAGAAGTGCATCGAAGCATCCCGATTCCTACCATCAAGGGCTTTTGGCGCAAAATGGTGGCATATGCAGGACCAGGCTATTTGGTTTCAGTTGGTTACATGGATCCAGGCAATTGGGCAACCGATTTGGCAGGTGGTTCCCGGTTTGGCTATACCCTGCTGAGTGTGATTTTGCTCTCAAACCTGATGGCTGTACTGCTGCAATCGCTGTGTGTGCGGTTGGGGGTTGCGACTGGAAAAGATTTGGCTCAGATGTGCCGCGATTCCTTCAGCCCTAAAGTGAGCTTTGTGCTGTGGGTGCTATGCGAGATTGCGATCGCTGCCTGCGACCTGGCAGAACTGTTGGGTAGCGCGATCGCCTTACAACTGTTGTTTGGGCTACCGCTCCTCTGGGGCGTGTGCATCACCGCGCTGGATGTACTGGGCTTACTCTTTTTGCAAAGTAAGGGCTTTCGCTACGTCGAAGCGCTTGTCATCATGCTGGTTGCCACGATCGGGACATGCTTTGCCGCTGAGATCCTGTTTTCACGCCCTGATGTGGCGAGTATTGTGCAGGGCTTTCTGCCCGATCGCGAGATTTTGCGCGATCCCGAAAAGCTTTACATCGCGATCGGCATTCTGGGTGCGACGGTGATGCCGCATAACCTGTATCTCCACTCCGCGATCGTTCAGACCCGCGCCTGGGAACCCACTCCTGAAAAACGACGCGAGGCAATCCGGTTTGGCACGATCGACTCGACTGTGGCACTCACCCTGGCACTGTTCATCAATGCTGCCATTTTAATTGTGGCGGCGGCAACCTTCCATAACAACGGCTATCGAGAAGTCGCCGAAATCCAGGATGCCTACAAACTGCTGTCACCGTTGCTGGGTGTCAGCGCTGCCAGTACCATCTTTGGGTTAGCGCTCCTTGCCTCTGGTCAAAGCTCTACGCTGACTGCAACGCTGGCAGGGCAAATTGTCATGGAAGGGTTTCTGCACCTTCGCATTCCTTCCTGGTTGCGGCGCATTGTCACTCGCCTGCTGGCGATCGTGCCTGCGGTCATTGCGATCGTCTTTTTTGGCGAACACAGTACGGGCAATCTGCTGGTGCTCAGTCAGGTCATTCTCAGCTTGCAACTCTCGTTTGCCGTTGTGCCCCTGGTCATGTTTACGAGCGATCGACGGCTCATGGGCGAATTTGTCAATCCGACGTGGCTTAAGGTGCTTGCTGGGGCTGTAGCCGTCATCATCGTGAGCCTGAACCTCTGGCTGCTGCTGCAAACGTTTTTAGGATGGCTGTAAGCAGGAGGCAGAAGAGGAGGCAGAAGGCAGGAGGCAGGAGGCAGGAGGCAGAGGGAAAAAGGGGAAGGGGGAAAGGGGAAGAGGAGGCAGACGGCAAGAAGATGAGGGATGAAAAGCTGACAGCTACCGAACTCAAAACTCTTAACTCTCAACTCGTCCCATCAAATGCCTCCCTTACAATAGTGATACGGCACTTCAGAGGCTTCGTTATGACGGAAGCGGCGATCGGGAAACGACTTACCTTCGAGGAATACTTGGACTACGACGATGGTACGGACACGCACTACGAATTGGTGGCGGGGGAATTAGCTGCAATGCCACCAGAAAGTCGCCTAAACTCACAAATCTCACTTTTCTTGGCACTTGAGTTGGCTAAACTCATATCTCCTGATCGTGTTTGCCATAAAGATACGGAAATTGAAGTGACGGGACCGCAGGCGCAGGTTCGTTTACCTGACCTGATGGTGCTATCGGCTGAGTTGGCGGCGATGCTGGGTGATCAACGGGGCACGATTACACGCGACATGCCACCGCCGCTACTCATTGTGGAAGTGGTGTCTCCTGGCAAAGCGAATGAAGAGCGAGACTACCGCTACAAGCGCTCTGAGTATGCAGCCAGAGGCATTTTTGAATATTGGCTTATCAACCCACGGCGATCGAATGTTACTGTTCTAACGCTGGTAGCGGGACTTTACGAAGCCGCGGAGTATACAGGCGACATGATCATCCAGTCACAATTTGAGGCGTTGTCGCTGACCGCTGATCAGGTTTTGAACGCGGGAAAGTAATCCGCCGCGCCTGTTAGGCAAAGACTCTAACACTGAAGCTTGCCAGCATTGTGGTTTATCCTGAAGAGAGCTTCATTAACGGAACTTCATAGTTTTTCCTTTCCGCCTTCCTATGAAATGCATTATCGATCGTCGCGCCCAGTTTTCTGCCAGCCATCGCTACTGGTTGCCCGAACTGAGTGAGGCTGAGAATTTTGAGCGGTTTGGTGCCTGTGCCCGATCGCCCGGTCATGGTCACAACTACGTCCTCTATGTCTCAATGGCAGGCGAACTGGATGAGTACGGCATGGTGCTAAACCTATCCGATGTAAAGCAGGTCATTAAGCGCGAAGTCACCAGCCAGCTTGATTTTTCTTATCTCAACGATGCCTGGGCAGAGTTTCAGGACACGCTACCAACCACCGAGGCAATCGCGCGTACCATCTGGCAGCGGCTTGCACCCCACTTGCCGATCGTCCGCATTCAGCTTTTTGAACATCCCGAACTCTGGGCAGACTACTACGGAAACCACATGGAAGCCTATCTCACCATCAGCACCCACTTCAGCGCCGCCCATCGTCTGGCGCGTCCCGACCTCAGCTATGAAAAGAATTGCGAAATTTACGGCAAATGCGCTCGCCCCAATGGGCATGGACACAACTACCACCTCGAAGTCACCATCAAAGGCGAGATCGAGCCGCGCACCGGGATGATTGCCGATCTCGTTGCTTTCCAAAAAGCCGTGGATGATTACGTTGTGGAACCCTTCGACCACACCTTTCTCAACAAAGACATCCCCTACTTCGCTGAAGTCGTGCCGACTGCCGAAAACATTGCCGTCCACATCCGATCGCTCCTGGAACAGCCCATCCGCGACATTGGCGCACAATTGCACAAAGTCAAACTCATCGAAAGCCCCAACAATTCCTGTGAAGTTTACAGCACAGGAGCGGAGCCAGCGGTGACGCAGATGTCGGTGCGTGAACCCATGATGGTGAAGGGATGAGTTGAGTGAGGTGAGAGGGGTGAAGTGAGAGGAGGACGAGGAAAAGCTTTGAGCTTTCTACCAGCCTTCTGATTTTACCTTTTGACTCCTTCTAACAACTAACAACCTTTCTTGAATGCCCATCGGGCTATACAACTAAAAACTTCTTCAATCAAGTCGCCTTCGACACCGATCGCCCCTTCCCCTGTGGTCGGTGATCGTCGAGGTGAACGACTTTTGCTTCGTTGCTTTCTCTTGCGACCCGGATCAACAAACCAGCAGACACCAGGCTGGAAATCATCGAACTGCCGCCATAGCTAAAGAGTGGCAGCGGTAATCCTGTCGTCGGCAAAGCACCTGTGGCAACACCGATATTCAGCAGCGATTGCCCCACCATCAGCACCATCACGCCGATCGCAATCAGCCGATACACCGAATTTTGCGCTTTCATGGCAACCCGCAGTGCCAGGGTTGCATAGGCGATCAGCATCAGCATCAGCATTGAGCAACCCACAAAGCCAAATTCTTCTGCAAAGACCGCAAAGATAAAGTCGGTGTACTGAATGGGAAGATAGAACAACTTTTGCTGCGATAGCCCAAAGCCCGATCCCCAACTGCCGCCAGAGCCTACCGCTAAAAGGCTTTGCACCAGTTGGTAGCCGTCCCCAGTTGCGTCTGCCCAGGGATTCAAAAACGACAAAATGCGGCGACGCTGGTAGCTTCTAAAACTGACGCTGAGTACGGCAAGACAAACGCCTGCCAGTGCCGTGCCGCCCATGTAAGAATACGGTAGCCCCGCTGCCAGCGCGACCAGCCAAAGCAACATGCCGCATAAGGCTGTTGTACTCAGGTTTGGTTGCAGCAAAATGCCGATCAGCACCAGCCCAAAAATGCCTAGCCAGAGCACTCGTGTTCCTCGCTTCAGGCGATCCCATTGTCCAAAGATGCGGGCACTCTGAAGCACCAAAAAAGGCTTGATGAGTTCTGACGGTTGAATCTGGAACGAGCCGAGAAAGAGCCAGCGGGTGGCACCGTTCACAGATGTGCCAACGCCCGGAAGCGCGGTCACTAAAATCAAGCCCAAAATCACGACTAAAAACCAATCGGCGACACCGACGATGTAGCGCAGTGGCGAATGCACGACGAGGTTAAACCCGACCAGCCCCACCAGAATCCATAGGATCTGCACTTTGAAGTAGTAAAGCCCGTCGCCTCGATCGGCATCTGCAACCGCATACGATGCCGAAAACAAAACCGTCAGTCCCAGCAGGAGCCAGAGAAACGTTAGCCAGCGTAGCCAGCGTGCCTCAGATGACCAACCCTGAGCCGAAGTATCAAAAAAAGGAATAAGGACGCGCAGGTTCACGTTTGGGTGGGAAAGAAGGGTAAGGACACAACGCCGACACAAATTAAACCCCAGTGTAGGCTAACCAGTCTAGGTCAATCTGTTGAAATGAAGAAGAAGTTTTGCAAAGAGAGGAATGACTTTCGTACTGGCACGCATCAACAGCTTCCCAGCACGGAATTAGACCTTAAGTATCACCGCTCTCTCAGGCAAGCAGGCTATAATTTCGGGTAGTTACAATTCTGAATAAACGCGGCAGTTTCCTGGCAGAGAGTTTCTATGAGTAGTCCCTTTGATGCTTTCTTTATTGGCAGAGCGCTGGCTGAAGCGGTTTACGAACAAACCGAGCGGGCGTTGACGGATGCGCTGAGTGAACTGGGTAAATTTGATGCCGAGCAGCGAGAGCGGTTGCGTCAGTTTACAGACGAGGTGCTGGCGCGTGCCCAACGAGAGGCAGATGCCGCTAGACAAGCGCGTTCTACCACTGCGATCGTCACCGTAGGGTCGCAACCAACCGACCTACAAGCCACGATCGACGAACTTCGTGCAGAAGTCGCGCAACTTCGCTCTGAGCTGAAGCGGTATCGCAGCAACAGTCCGGCTTAAATTGAAGTCTGGCTTGGGTTTACATCCTGTGTACAGACTTCAACCTGATAAATCAGTTACACTCAGTTACATAAAACAAACTTTTAGGAATTCGAGTGTCTGTTTTTTCCCACGACTCCGACCCCTTACAGCAATCTGCGGAGCCTGTTGATGGTGTCAACGCGCATCAAACGGATGTAGATGGTTTGACAAAGCATCGGGTGCCAGCGTATCCATTTGATCACTTAGATGGCACGAATGGCAAGTTTGCGTCGATTAAAGGTGATGATCATGCGATCACATCCAGCCCGAACGGTGCCTTTCACTATACGGCTGCTGCGGACTTGCCAGAGGCTCCTCCCCCTAAAGCCGATCCAAAAAAAACGGTAACGGCTGAAGAAGCTGTGGCACACCAGTATGAGCAGGCTGTTCGCAATGGTCAGGCACCTGTAGAAGTCCCATCGGTTAGGGGCACTCGGCAGCCAAAGCCGAAAGCTTATGGGGACAAATCCTACCGATGGAGTCGGGAAAATTATTCTCGTCTGGGTCGGACCTACGATATCCAGTCTTTTGTGTGGCTGCTGCTCTTTTCACAATGGCTCTACAAAAAGCCCTGGAGCTATCCTGGTGGGATGACCGAGGAGAAGCAAACGCAACGGCGGCGTAAACAGGCGATTTGGATTCGGGACACGCTGCTGGATCTGGGACCCACGTTTATTAAGGTTGGGCAACTTTTCTCTACCCGTGCCGACCTCTTCCCCACAGAATATGTCGAAGAGCTATCCAAGCTGCAAGACCGAGTGCCTGCATTTAGCTACGAGCAGGCAAAAGTCATTATTGAGCAAGATTTGGGAAAGCCTATCCAGCAGCTTTTTCAGAGTTTTGACCCAATTCCCCTCGCGGCTGCAAGTTTGGGACAGGTGCATCGCGCACAGCTTCATTCGGGTGAAGAAGTCGTAGTAAAGGTGCAGCGTCCTGGCTTGCTCAAGCTGTTTAAGATTGACCTGGCTATCCTCAAAGGCATTACCCGCTACTTCCAGAACCATCCTGAATGGGGCAAGGGGCGCGACTGGCTGGGCATTTATGAGGAGTGCTGCAAAATTTTGTATGAGGAAGTCGATTATCTCAACGAAGGGCGCAACGCAGACACGTTTCGACGCAACTTTCGGCAAGAAGAGTGGGTTTCTGTGCCGCGCGTCTACTGGCGCTATGCCTCGCCTCGCGTATTGACGCTGGAGTATCTACCGGGGATCAAAATTAGTCACTACGAAGCCCTGGAAGCGGCAGGACTCGATCGCAAATCGCTGGCTCAAATGGGCGCAAAAGCTTATTTGCATCAATTGCTGAACGATGGCTTTTTTCATGCCGATCCCCATCCTGGTAACATTGCGGTTAACCCGGACGGATCGCTCATTTTCTATGATTTTGGCATGATGGGGCAGGTCTCAATTCTCACCCGCGAGAAGCTGCTGGAGGTATTCTTTGGGGTAGCGCAGAAGGATGGCGATCGCGTGGTTGCGTCCCTGGTGGAACTGGGTGCGCTGGCTGAAGCGGACGATATGGGTCCTGTGCGGCGATCGGTGCAGTTCATGCTGGATAACTTCATGGACAAGCCGTTTGAAAACCAATCGGTGAGTGCCATCAGCGACGATTTATACGAAATTGCTTACGGACAACCGTTTCGGTTTCCAGCGACGTTTACCTTTGTGATGCGTGCCTTTTCTACGCTGGAAGGTGTGGGCAAGGGGCTTGATCCAGACTTTAACTTTATGGAGGTTGCAAGACCTTTTGCAATGCAAATTATGGCGAACGGCAATCCATCATCCGATGCAAACAGTATTTTGAGCGAGTTTGGGCGACAGGCGGCTCAGGTTAGCAGTACCGCATTGGGGCTACCTCGCCGCATTGAAGACACTCTAGACAAGTTGGAGCGGGGCGATGTGCGGGTACGCGTGCGATCGATTGAAACCGATCGCATTCTCCGACGACTCAGTGGCGTTAATATGGGGACAAACTACACGCTGCTGGTGTGTGCCTTTACCCTGTCGGCGACCATCCTAGTAGCAACAGGCTATGCCTGGTGGGCGCTCTTGCCTGCGGGTGCCGCTGCTGCTGCCGCGATCGCCTTCATTCGACTCATGATACGCCTCGATCGGTCTGAACGGATGCCATAATGGTGCTTCTACCCCTGGCTTGCAATGGTCGTTGACGACAGCACACTCCCTTTATGAAACGCCTTTTCACGGGTCTGACGGATGTGGGGCTTTTGCGTTCTGTAAACCAGGATGCTTACTATGTTGATGAGCATGGGCGCTTTTTCATCGTCGCGGATGGTATGGGTGGGCACGCAGGTGGGCAAGAAGCAAGCCGTCTGGCAACCCAGGCGATTCAAGCTCACCTCATTGAGCATTGGGAGACGGCTGAGAGTTCACGATCGCTGCTGGAAGATGCGTTTTTTAAGGCAAATCAAGCGATTTTGACCGATCAGCGAAGCCATCCAGAGCGCTCTGACATGGGTACAACGGCGGTTGCTGTGGTTTTTCGGGATGAGCAGGTTTGGTGCGCTCATATTGGAGACTCACGGCTCTACCGCCTACGGGGCGCAAAGTTAGACCAGATTACCGAGGATCATACCTGGGTAGCACGGGCGATGAAAGTTGGTGAGTTAACACCTGATCAGGCGCGTGTGCATCCCTGGCGGCATGTATTGGCACAGTGTTTGGGGCGTGAAGATGTGCATCAAATTGATGTGCAGCCGCTGACGGTACAGGGAGGCGATCGCCTGCTGTTGTGCAGCGATGGTCTCACCGAAGAAGTCTCCGATCAACTGATTGCCTCCCACTTAAAGTCCATTCGCGCCTGTGAACGAGCCGCGATCGCGCTCATCGACGCAGCCAAAAACCACGGTGGGCGAGACAATATTACCGTTGTGATTGTGGCGATCGATGGCTTGAACCAGCGTGGAAATGTAGAATAAGCGAGCGTCGATCGCTCCCTTACCATTGGCATCTAGTAGGGATGTTACATGTAACGTCCCTGCAAAACGGGCAATCAAAATCAACTTCTGCCTGCCGGAAGGTGCAAGAGAACACACTCACCCCTTAGCCTGCAAAAGGGATTGTGAGAATACAAGCATTGAGCGTGTGTTCTGCTAGATGATTCCGCTACCATGATTGAAATCACCGATGCAGCATGTTGAGATCCGTGAGGCTGAAGTCGATCGCGCCTGAGTTTCCACCAGAACAGCACACTCCCGAACTTAAATCAGTTGCGGCAACCCCTGTGACTGAAACTCCTTCACCGATCGCTGCCAAGCAAGCAATTCGCCAGAGCTTGACGGCATCGACGCTGGATGGGGTGTTTGCCACCATTTTTTCTAACGTGACGGGTGGTGTGCTGCTGAGCAATTTTTTGGTGGAACTGCACGCCAGCCCCACAGAAGTTGGATTGCTGTCATCGATCCCGATGTTGGCGAATTTGATTCAGCCTTTGGGAGCTTTCTTGGGCGATCGCACCTCCAGCCGCCACAATTATTGCCTCTGGGTCTATGGTCCCTCACGCTTGCTCTGGCTCGTACTCGCGGCGGGTATTGCGCTTGTCAACTGGCAAGACCTTAACTCGCAAGTATTGGTGATGTGGACGCTGGCGATCGTGTGTCTCACACACTTTGTGGGAGCATTGGGCAGCGCGTCGTGGTTAAGCTGGCTGGCAGCACTCGTGCCGCGTCGGTTGCGGGGACGATATTTTGGCATTCGCAATAGTGCCGCCAGTCTAACCAATTTGCTTTGTGTGCCACTGTTAGGCTTTGCCGTTTCAAATTTTCCGGGTGGCTCACTGCAAGGGTTTGGCGTGGTGTTGGTGCTGGGAGTCATTGCAGGCATTATCAGCCTGGGCTTTCAGTTTTTGATGGTGGATGTGAATCCGCAGGTGCAGGATGCGGAGGGGGAGGAGCTGAGAGTTGGGAGTCGGGAGTTGGGAGTCGGGAATCGTGAGCTAGAAGGAGTAGGGCAGGTAGGGGAGGCGAGGGAAGCAGGGGACGCGGAGGAGGCAGGGGAAGCAGGCTTACCACCCCTCACCCCTCACCCCTCACCTCTCACCCCTCATACACCACTCCCCACTCCCCACTCCCCACTCCCTTTCCTCAAGGACAAAAACTTTCTTTTTTTCTTGCTCTACTTCAGCCTTTGGATGTTTGCGGTGAATTTGAGTTCGCCGTTTTTTAACCTCTACATGCTGGATGACTTGGCGATCGATGTTAGTTGGGTCACGCTTTACAATAGCCTTCAGGCTGGCACAATGATGCTGATGCTGGTGGTTTGGGGGCGCGTGGTCGATCGCATCGGCAATCGTACGATTTTGATGACCGTCGGCATTCTGGTCGCACTAACGCCGCTGCTTTGGGTCGGCATAGGGGCAAATTCGCTTTCGGTTTGGCTGTGGTTGCCGTTGCTGCATATCCTCTCCGGTGCAACGTGGGCAGCGATCGACCTTGGCAACAACAATCTTCAGCTTGGTGTGGCTCCGGTGCAGCACCAGGCAACGTACTTTGCGATCGCGGCGGCAGTGGCAGGCATCAGTGGCGCACTGGGCACAACAGCAGGTAGTTTTGTGGCAGAGTTTGCGGATTACGGTGGCATTCCCGGAGCGTTTACGCTCTCGACGATCGTGCGGCTGGTGGCGCTATTGCCGCTGGTGCTGGTGCATGAGCAGCGTGGACAATCGTTGCGACAGATGATGCGCGTACTGTTTCCCAGTCGATCGGAGACGGTTGCGATCGATACCAAACCTGCTGAGATGGAGATCCAACTGGATGATGTAACACACTAACCGACTGCCGATCCGTCACAATGGAAGTATGAACCAGGTTGACTATCTCCGCATTAGCCTTGTCGATCGCTGCAACTTCCGCTGTCAGTACTGTATGCCAGAGGGTGCAGACTTGACGTATGCGTTGCAGCAGAACGTGCTGACTCAAGATGAACTGCTGCTGCTTTTGCAGGACGTATTTATTCCCGCAGGCTTTACACGCTTTCGGCTGACGGGTGGTGAACCGTTGATTCGTCCCGGTGTGGTGGATATTGTGCGGGCGATCGCTCAGTTTCCCGAAACGCAAGATTTGTCGATGACGACTAATGCGTTTTTGCTGGCAGAGATGGCGAAAGATCTTTACAACGCAGGCTTACGGCGTATCAATATTAGCCTGGACTCGCTACAACCAGAGGTATTCGATGCCATTATTGGTCATCATGGTCGGTCGCGCTGGCAGCAAGTGTGGGACGGCATCCAGGAAGCGTACCGCGTGGGGTTTAATCCTCTCAAGCTGAATGTGGTGGTCATTCCGGGTGTGAATGATCAGGAAGTGCTGGATTTAGCTGCCCTGAGCCTCGATCGCGAATGGCACGTTCGCTTTATTGAATTTATGCCGATCGGCAATGATTACCTGTTTAGCGATCGTGGCTGGGTCAGTTCCGAAGACCTGCGGCAGCGCATCCGCGATCGCTGGGGACTGACGGATGGACAGGTGCGTGGCAATGGTCCCGCTGATGTGTTCAAAATTCCGGGTGCCAAAGGCACACTCGGCTTTATTAGCCAGATGTCAGAATGTTTCTGCGATCGCTGCAACCGGATGCGCCTCTCTGCGGATGGTTGGCTTCGTCCCTGCTTGCTCAACGAAACGGGGCAACTTGATTTGAGAACAGCCTTGCGATCGGGCGTACTACTCCACGAACTCCGTCAACAGGTGCGCGAGTTGCTCATGCTCAAACCCGAAATCAACTACAAAGAGCGTGATTCTGGCACCACAGGCACCTACAGTCGCACCATGTCACAAATTGGTGGCTAAGCGATCGAGTTAGAAACTGAAGGGGCAAATTAAACACTGTAGAGTTTTCAGGAGCATCAGCCATTCCTACAGCAGCACAAACTCTGGAATGTTTTAGCGTCTGCTACAGTTTAACCAAGATGTATCTGCCCATTTACATCGTTCGCATCGACGAGCGAACCGGGAATATCTTCATCCTGGCGGGTGAAGAGACCATTGTTTTGATTAACCGCTACGGTAAAAGGACATTCCCATGAGCCAACCAAATTTTCAAGAAATGAATCGCAAAGAACTCTTGTCCTACTTCTTTGAGCATCGGGATGATCAGGACGCATTCTACGCCTTGATGGATAAATTAGCGACAGAGCCAGTGCTGGCAACCATGCCGCCCGCCAATGGACGGGATGAAACCGAAGAACTACGAAAAATTCTGGATGATATTCGCAAAAAGCGACAGCAGGAAGAGTAAGGGCGACTGATGTTCCTCAATGGGTGCTACCTAAAAACGATAGAGTTCGCGGCAACGCTACCTGGTCTCAAATACTGCCAAAATGCCTGACGCTGGTAACGACAGAACGACCTTCTTAATACTTGACGATCGCTTTAGCATTTTCAATCCCACTAAACCATCTAACCCAAATACTGCTCCACACAGCGGACAAAGATTTCTACGCCCATGCCCAAAGCCGTTTCATCGAAGTTAAACCGGGGATGATGGTGGGGATACGCCAGATCTTTGTCGGCGTTGGCGGCACCGAGGAAGAAATAGCAACCGGGAACTTCTTGAAGGAAAAAGGACATATCTTCGCCGCCCATTGTTTGGCATTGGGGTACCACGCCGATCGGGGATTCAATGACGGTTTCGGCGATCGATCGCACCAGGCTTGCCATCCGTTCATCGTTGATGACAGGTGGATAGAGGCTTTCATACTCCAGCTTGTAGATTGCTCCGTGGCTCTGGCAAATGCCACTCACGACCTGTTCAATCCGTTGCTTAAAGTAGCCATCAAAGTGAGGGTTGAAGTATCGTACCGTACCACTCATCTGCGCCGTTGCCGCAATGACGTTGTGTGCTGTACCTGCATTGAGTTGACCGACCGTGACAACGGCTGATTCTAATGGATCGATATTGCGCGCCACGATCGTCTGTAGCGCTGTCACAACCTGCGAGGCAACCACAATGGAGTCGATCGTTTGCTGTGGAATCGCGCCGTGTCCACCTTTGCCAAAGATAGTGCAGTTAAAAAGTTCGACGGCTGCCATGAGCGCACCGCTCCGCACGCCCACCGTCCCCAACGGTAGATTGTTCCACAGATGTAAGCCGATGATGGCATCCACATCTGGATTTTTGAGGGCACCTGCCTCAATCATGGGTTTTGCACCACCGGGACCTTCTTCAGCAGGCTGAAAAATGATCTTGACGGTGCCTGCAAAATCCTGGTGCTGGGAGAGGTAGTAAGCTGTGCCGAGGGCGATCGTGACGTGCCCATCATGACCACACGCGTGCATCATGCCATCGTGCTGCGATTTGTAAGGCACATCGTTTTCTTCCTGAATCGGCAGTGCATCCATGTCTGCACGAATACCCAATACCGCACCAGGACGATCGCCCTGAATGATTGCGACAATCCCCGTTTGAGCGATCTCGGTTTGATGCTTAATGCCCCATTCCTTCAGCTTTTGCGCGATAAAGGCTGACGTAAGCTGCTCACGAAACCCCAGTTCTGGCTTCTGGTGAAGGTGTCGCCGCCATGACACGAGTTCTGGCTGCAATGCCTGGATCGCAGCACGAATGCGGGATGTATCGACCGGATGTGGGGATAACGAAGTCGAAACCATACTGTGCCTCTCAATACTGTGCTGCTTAACACTGTGCTTCTCAATCGAGCCGTGGGCATCCTGAAAGAGGCTACCGCTTGCAATATGTCTACTGTAGCGACTTTGCACCAGTGCTTTGGCTTGCGATTTTCATCTTTCTATGACAAGACCTTTACGATCGCCCGATTCACCTTGCCTGATTCGTCCTGCACAGGCGGGCGATCGCAAAACCATTGAGCGGCTGGTACGACAGTTTCATCGATCGCTTCAACTGTCCCAGCTAAAGTCCATCAACCAGCTTCCTCGTGAGGTCTTGTGGGCAATCTCTCTTGGGTTTGGAACCTTGATGGTTGTGCTGGCACTACATGGGTTTTACCCGCAGGTTTTTGCTCTATTGTGCTTCCTCAGCCTCGTGGTGTTGCAAGCTGATCGGCATGCTCTTAGAGAGCTATCAAACTTCTGGGTTGTAGAATGCGACGGCAAGGTTACTGGTTGCGCCAAGCTGTTTTGCTATGACACTCACTCTGAAGCGTATCTGGTGTATGTCGATCCGGTATGGCGTGGGCAGGGACATGGCTCGCGTTTGGTGCAGCGGCTGACCAAAGAAGCAGCGATCCCGCTATATCTGGCAAGCCAACCCCATCGGCTGCAATTTTACATGCGGTTAGGCTTTGTGCCCTTGCCACCAGATGCTGTCCCCATGATGGTGCGTAACCGTCTGGGGATCGATCGCTTTCGTGAGTACGGCATTGTAGCGATGGTGTTTGGGCAGGGGAAGCGGAGTTAGGTGGGGGAGTGAGGAGTAGGGAGTAGGGAGTGGGGAGTAGGGAAGCAAGGGGAGCAAGGGGGGAAAGGGAGGCAGGGGGAAGGGCTAAAGGCTAAAGGCTGAAAAAAGGCAGAGGGCAGGAGGCAGAAGGCAGAAGTTGGGGAAGCAGAAGAGGCAAGGGGAGCAGGGGAAGCCGGAAGGATCAAGGCTAAAAGCTGATCGCTGACCGCTGACGGCTAAAAGGCTGAACTCCTCACTCCTCACCCTACCAGCCGCAAACTTGCCAGGGGCAATAAGCGCTCTAAGTCGAGGTTGGAGGCGGCTTGAGCGAGAGCGCTTAGATCTGTCGGGTCAGATAAGTGGGGAATGAGTCCTAAGACGGGCACATTCGTGAGCGATCGAATCAGGTCAGCGGGTGCCCAATCGGCGATGTTCTGGTCTGTACAGGGGTGTGTGCAGCTCAACACAATGCCCTTGAGGTGAACGCGGGTTTGGCGGGCGAGTGCAACGTTGGCAACAGCTTGTCCGATCGCGCCCAGTTTCACAGGCACGACTAACACGGCTGGTAGGTGCCAATCCCACGCCAAATCTGCCACGGTTGATTCATACGTGATCGGAGAACCCAGCCCTCCCAATGCCTCTACCAGCACCCAATCATATTGCTGTCGCATGGCTTCAAAGGCTTGCCATAGCTTATCCAATTCCACCCAGCGACCTTCACGCGCAGCAGCTAATGGGGGTGCTAGCGGTGCCTCAAAGTGCAGTGGTGTCACCTCATCCTGAGCCACGTTAAAGAGACGACTATAAAGTGCTCGATCGTCCGTTTGTGATCCATCCAGGCTACCACCGCCCGTTTGAATGGGCTTTAGAATACCTAACGTTTGCGCTGCACAATAGGTTTTCCAGTAAGCTGCCAGCGCTGCCGTGAGGACAGTTTTACCCGCGTCGGTATCGGTTCCAGTAATGAGTAGAGCGTTCAAAGTAGTAGTTAGTTGTTAGTTGTTAGTTGTTGGTTGTTAGTCGTGAGTGATCGCCTACTAGAAAGTGATCAGTACAACGAGGCTAGATCTGGCACTCATCGATCGCCCATTTCTATCTAACAACCAACAACTCTCATCTAATTCCGCACGCCAATATCCAGGCTGAATGTGGTGTCCTGGGTTGCAATGACATCAATTTGGTAGGTGCCGCTCATCGGTAGCTGATCTTCCCACGATAAGACGTTGGTTGCAGCCTGGATGGGCTGACCGTCGGGGGTTGTAATGTTGAGCGTCACCGAACCATCGCGCACGATTGCCTTGAAAATTTGCCCTTCGGTCGCTCGCACCAGATAGCGATGAATGAGCTGTGGGTTGGCACGTTCGCTGACGGTGGTTGCTGTTTGTCCGGCTTCAAACTGGACGCGATGCGATTCTACGGTTGGTGTCGAGGGGGATGGGCTAGGTGGCGGCGTTGTGGAGGTGGGAGATGGGCTGGGTGCTACAGCGCTTCTCAAGCTTACATCGAGCCGATAGTCGCTTTTGTCCAGACCTTTGACGGGGCTGAGTTGGATGTAGTAGTTACCTGTGGAAGGCAACGTTCCCTGCCACAGTGACACGCGATTCGATTGTCCTGGCAGCAGTTGCCGATCGGGTCCCAACATCGACATCAAGACCCCTTCACCCGCAATCACGGCGCTCAATTGCTGCCCCTCTCCCCCCGCCAGAATATAGTTCACAGTTTCATTCGATCGCAGCGTGCCCGTTCTCACAGCCTTTGTATCAGGTCTGATATCAAGACCTTCGTTACGAACGTCAGGCGAGTTCGTTGGTTTGGGTGTTGGGGTGAGCGAAGTAGTCGGGGATGGGCTGAAGGAGGTCGTCAGCGTGGGAGTAGGAGTGGGTGTGGACTGATTATTCAGCACAGCGCGTACCACAGCCCAGGTGCCAACGCCTGTCAGCACAACCAGTCCTAACCCGATCGCGACCACAGCTAAGGGATCATCCCAAACGGAGTTACGAGCGGCTGGGATGGTCGGGGCGGCTCGATTGGGGCTGGTCGTCACGGGCAGTGGATCGGGCGATCGTCCCACTGCCATCGTTGCCATGTGAGAGACATCAGGAGTCGGCGGGGGAGCCGTTTGAACGGGTGGTGGTTGAACAGGCGACGGTTGATAGGGTGGCTGAGTATAGGTAGCAGGGATGGGAGACTGGAGCGCCTGCACCACTTCGGCAACGGATTGAAAGCGATCGCCCGGACGATAGCTCAGCATTTTGTTCAACACCTGGGCGAAACTGGGGCTGACCGTCACCCATCGCTGCCAGTACCAGGTCAGCGTGGTGTCGTCGAACAACGTCTGCGGTTCTCGACCCGTAAGCAGCACCACGGCGGTCACTGCCAGCGAATACAGGTCACTGCTGGGGTAAGCGCGTCCCGACTGCATTTGTTCGCTCGGTGCAAACCCTGGCTTCCCAACCGTCGTATTCTGCGTCGTCAAATTCGGCGATTGAAACCGCGTCGCTAATTCTTTCACCACACCAAAATCAATCAAGACGGGCTTTCCATCTTGCTGCCGGAGCATAATGTTGTCTGGTGCAATGTCGCGGTGAATAATGCCTTTACTGTGAATATGCGCCAGCACAGGCAACAACTGTCGCATGAGTTGCAAAACTTCGGCTTCCGAAAAGGCTAATCCTTGCACCTGGCGTTGTTCCAGCAGCGTCCGATAGGTTTGCCCTTCGACATAATCCTGCACCAAAAACAAGCGCTGATCTTCCTCAAACGTTGCTCGAAATTGCGGAATCTGGGGATGCTGAATTTGGTACAGAGTTTGTGCCTCTCGCTGAAACAGTTCTTTCGATTTATCCAGCGCATAGGCTCCACCCTGGGCTGGAATCAACTCTTTGAGGGCACAGCGTTCGTTAAAACGACCCTGATCTTCTGCCAGGTACGTGCGACCAAACCCTCCCTGCCCCAAAACGTTCAGGATGCGGTAGCGGTTCTGCAAGGTGGAGCTAGTAGGAATCGGTGGTCGCATAGAAGAGAGTAACTAACTGGATGGCGGACGCAAACGTTGGGAATGAAAATTGCGGAGTGGACGGTGTGGAGAAGGCTTCGCGCTTTGATTCTCTAGTTTAGCCAGTGCCGCACCCTCAGCCTCTCCTATTCTGGCAGAGGGACGACCATAGCACTTAATAAGTGAGTCAGGAGTCAGGAGTCAGGAGTCAGGAGTTAACGTTGTTGGCTCCACAAGCGAAGCAGGAGTCAATGACGTTAGAAGGAGTCAGGAAAGTTCTAAATTAGCGGTCAGCCGACCCTGCGGGAAGCAAGCTACAGCGATCAACTCCTTAGCCTTCTGCCTCCTGCCCTCTGCCTTCTGCCTTTTTTCAGCCTTTAGCCTATCCCTTCCCCCCACTCCCTACTCCCCACTCCCCACTCAATTTTGCTTTCACCAGATCCTGCACTTTCTTGCCGTCTGCTTTGCCTTTAAGCTGCTGCATGGCTGCTCCCATCACTTTGCCCATATCTTTGGCGGATGTGGCACCGACCTGCACGATCATTTGGTCGATCGCAGCCCCAATTTCCTCATCCGAAAGCTGCCTGGGTAGATACTCTTCCAGGATGGCTAATTCCTGAGCTTCTTGAGCGGCTAAATCGGCGCGGTTTGCCTGCTGGTACTGGGCGATCGAGTCTCGTCGCTGCTTTGCCAACTGCACCAGAAGTTCAATTTCCTGAGCTTCTGTCAACCCCTCTTGCCCCGAAGCACGCACGCTTGATTCTTTCTCTAGAATGAGTTTCTTGATGCTGCGAACGGTTTCTAGCCGAATCTTATCTTTTGCCTTCATCGCCGTTTTGATCTCTTCACTGACGCGATCTTTTAAACTCATTACTTCAAATTCCTTACGCCTAATCTGCTTACATTAACAATTTTGCGTGTTTGAGCTGTGTGGTTAACCACGGTCGTGAAGGATATTATCTCGGTCTGAAAGCCAGAGCGAGAGCCTTTCTCGCCGCTGACTTCTGGCTCCTACATTCTGCTGTAGTAGGTGCTCTATGCCGATGAAGGCGATCGACGCGAGGAACAGGTACGCTCGAATTGCATAAAATTGTAATAGTGGTTTCTGTAAATTCACTGATTTGTTTTTTAAGGATCAAGAGAGAATAAGGAGCGAAGGGTAAGGAAGGCTGCTATTGACTTTATCGCGCAGTAGACCGTTTCGTACTCTTTAGAAGCTTCGGGCGCATTCTTCTCAGTACCCGTTTTTGCACGGAGCCTTAAGCACGCACAACAACGGGGTATCTGTAATCGTTCTCAAGGGTATATCCTGAGGGATGTTTTTGAATCCGAATGGTAATATTGCGATGACTACGTTCGAGGGCACACCGTGATTCGCTCTGCAACTCTTACACCTCAAGCAAGCCTGCCGTTCCTGAGTGACCAAAATCGGTTACGGCTGCTCTCTGGTTCAGCCAATACGCCACTCTCTCAAGAAGTAGCGCGCTACCTGGGCATGGATCTTAGCCCGATGGTGCGGAAGCGGTTTGCTGATGGCGAGCTTTACATTCAAATTCAAGAGTCCATTCGCGGCTGTGATGTTTACTTGCTTCAGCCCACCTGTCGTCCAGTCAACGACAACATGATGGAACTGCTGATTATGATTGATGCCTGCCGACGGGCTTCGGCACGGCAGATTACCGCCGTTATGCCCTACTATGGCTATGCCAGGGCAGACCGCAAAACAGCGGGGCGAGAATCCATCAGCGCGAAACTGGTGGCGAACCTGATTACGCAAGCGGGTGCCAATCGGGTGCTGGCGATGGATCTGCACTCAGCGCAAATTCAGGGCTACTTCGATATTCCGCTGGATCATGTGTATGGGTCGCCAACGCTGATTGATTATCTTTCTAGCAAGCAGTTGTCTGATTTGGTTGTGGTGTCGCCCGATGTGGGTGGCGTGGCACGGGCACGAGCGTTTGCCAAGAAACTGCACGATGCCCCCCTGGCGATTATTGACAAACGACGGCAGGCGCACAACGTGGCAGAAGTCATGAACTTAATTGGTGATGTAGCAGGTAAAACGGCTGTGCTGGTTGATGACATGATCGATACCGCAGGCACGATTATTGAAGGGGCGCGCTTGTTGAAACAGGAAGGGGCACGCCAGGTTTATGCTTGCGCTACTCATGCTGTCTTCTCACCCCCCGCGATCGAGCGGCTCTCGAATGGTTTATTTGAAGAAGTGATTGTGACCAACACGATCCCCATTCCAGAGGGCGATCGCTTTCCTCAACTGACGGTGCTTTCTGTGGCAAATCTGTTGGGCGAAACCATTTGGCGCATCCACGAGGACACGTCTGTCAGCAGCATGTTTCGTTAAGTATGTTTCGTTAATTGTGGTCAAAATTTAATCTCCAGACATCGAGAACGGCGGTATAGTCTGACTCAGTTTTGTTGACTGGGTATTAGGCATGGCAAGAGGTATTCACCTACCGTTATTCCTGGGAATGTTGATCGGCTCTGGAGTCGCCTTTTCAAGTGCGGTGGCACAAGATGCCGAGCCATTGCGAACAGCCTCCAGGCGATCGGAAGCGCAGGTTTCTGCCTGGTTAGAGCAACACCGCGATCGCCCGCCCATTGTTCGTGCCTTTGTACAACGGATGCCCAAGGGCGGCGATATTCATACCCACCTCAGTGGGGCAGTTTATGCTGAGCGCTATCTGGCATGGGCAGCAGCGGATGGTTATTGCGTGGATGCGATCGCCATCAAACTGGTGTTGCCGCAAGACTGTAGCAAAACGCCGAATGCCTTCCCCGCAAGAGAACTCTTCAAGCGCAGTAGCATTTACGATGCGCTGATCAATCGATGGTCGCTGCGGAATCCAGCCTTTACTGGAAAATCAGGACACGACCAGTTTTTTCAGGCGTTTGATGGGTTTGATGTGATCTCATCCTCACCCACCCGCAAAGGCGATATGGTGGCAGACGTGGCGAATCGAGCCGCCTCTCAGTATGTGTCTTATTTAGAACTGTTGCTCACGACTCAGGGCAGCGCAACACAACAACTGGCGCGGTCGATTGGCTGGAATCCCACCAATTTTGCGGAGCAGCGCCGTCAACTGCTGGCAAAGGGCTTGCTGGCGATCGTGGCGGAGGGTAAGCAAGAACTCGATCGCATCGAACGCCAAACAGCATCAGCGCTGGGATGTACGACCCCTAAACCGCAACCGGGCTGTCGCGTAACCATTCGCTTTTTGCAGCAGACCACTCGATTGAAGGCACCAAACGAAGTCTTTGCTCAGTTTGTGTATGCGTTTGAATTAGCCAAGACCGATCGGCGTGTGGTGGGCATTAATTTAGTGGCACCCGAAGATCATCCCGTTGCGTTGCGCGATTACACCTTGCAAATGGAGATGCTGCAATTTCTGCATCGTCAGTCACCGGAGGTCAAGGTGTCGCTTCATGCAGGGGAATTGACTCTGGGACTGGTGCCGCTGGAGGATTTGCGATTCCATATTAGACAAGCAGTGGAATTGGCTCAAGCTAACCGCATTGGGCATGGTGTGGCTATTTTCTATGAGGACAATCCCTTTGAGCTGATGGAACGGATGCGGCAACGGGGCGTGCTGGTGGAAATTTGCCTTTCCAGTAATGAAACCATTTTGCAGGTCAAGGGAGCCGATCATCCCTTTCTGACCTATCTGGCAGCGGGTGTGCCCGTGACGCTTGCCTCCGATGATGAAGGCATTTCGCGGGTTGATCTCAGCCACGAATATCAATTAGCAGTGCTTCGCTACGGCTTGAAGTACAGCGATCTCAAGCGCCTGGTTCGCAATAGCCTGGAGTACAGTTTTTTGGCAGGGCAGAGCCTCTGGCAGTCCCCTCAGTTTGCGGCGATGACAACTGTTTGTGCGAACGATCGCCCCGGTGCTGCCTTACCCTCAAAGAGCTGTGCGGCATTGCTGCAAGGGAGCGATCGTGCCCGAAGTCAATGGCAACTAGAAGCAGACTTTGCCACCTTTGAGGCGCTGCCCTGGCTTGATTCAGGCTTTTCACGCTAAGGTAACGTCGTTGTCATGCAGATGGATTATTCATCATCATCATGGGCAAAGCGGTTGTAGAGATAGTCGAGAATATAATTCCGCATCTTATAGAATTCAGGATCTTCCATCATGCGATCGCGATCGCGGGGTCGTGGAAAGGGAATCTCCAGAATTTCACCAATTTTTGCGGCGGGTCCGTTGGTCATCATGACTAAGCGATCGGCTAGAAATAGCGCTTCATCAATATCGTGGGTAATCATCAATACCGTACAGCGATGATCATTCCAGATTTTCAACAATTCAACCTGCAATTCCTCTTTTGTAATCGCATCTAAGGCACCAAACGGTTCATCGAGAATCAATACTTCGGGGCGAATGGCGAGGGCACGGGCGATCGAGACTCGCTGACGCATGCCACCCGATAGTTGTCCTGGCTGTTTGTGGGCAGCATCCGATAAACCTACCATCGCTAGATGTTCTCGAACAATCTGTTTTTTCTCGGCTTCGGATTTGTTGGGATGAACTGAATCTACCGCCAGATAAACGTTTTCATACGCCGTCAACCAGGGCAACAGCGCGTAGCCTTGAAAGACCACCATGCGATCGGGACCTGGCTCACTGATCCGTTTACCGTGTAGTGTCACCAGACCATCCGATGGCTGCGAGAACCCAGAAACCATATTCAGCAAGGTTGATTTGCCGCAGCCCGAATGACCAATCACGCAGACAAATTCACCCTGTTGCACTTGCAAGTTGACCTGTTCAAGCACAACGTAGTTGCCCTTTGGCGTGGGATAGACCTTAGAAACATTATCAATGATGAGAAACGGCTCTCGATCAACGTGGGGATGGGTTGCAGAAGAGGTGGTTAACGTTTGCATGGTTAAAAAATAAAAAGGGTGAACGAGTGTTATTGCTGATCCAAAAACCTTGATCTCATTGGATCATCCAGGTAGGGTGAGCACTGCCCACCCTACAAAATGCGTTTTCGGATCGGGTCTCAGGGTGTCATGATTGCATGAGTTAATGGCACTTCTGCCATATAGATGTCATGTTTGATGTCTAAGCCATTGAGGTAGGCGATCGGGTCATCAGCATTGAACGTTGTGCCATCAAAGAGCTGAATTGCGCCCCGGCTGTAGGTCAGGTTTGACAAACCCAGTTCGCGTGCGGCGGTACTAAAGGCACTTACTCGGCAAACGCGCTCTAGAATTTCAACCCAGTTGCGAGGAAAGGGAATATCGCCCCAACGCGCCATTTGCGTCATCATCCATAAATGTTCCGTGCGGCTAGGACGGTTGACACCCTGACCGTAAAATTGATGATGCGCGTATTCTTTCGGCGACGGATGGATACTGCATATGTGAGGATTAGAATCACCCAAATAGATGTATTGCAGGTCAGTGCTGAGATATTCTCGACGAGCCAAGATTTCACGAATCTCTTCGTGGTTTGCCTCATCTGTGCAGTAACGACAGGCTTCTAGCAATGCTTTGACGAGTGCAATATGCGTGTTGGGGTATGCCAGTGCCCATTCTTCGCGCACACCCAAAACTTTGCCGGGATGACCATCCCATACTTCCAGATCGGTGGCGATCGTATAGCCAATGCCCTCAACGGCTGCTCGCACATTCCAGGGTTCACCCACGCAATAGCCATCAATATTGCCTGCCTGCAAGTTAGCAATCATTTGGGCAGGTGGAATGGTATTGAGTTGGATATCGTGATCGGGATGAATGCCCCCGGCTGCTAACCAGTAGCGCAACAACAGATTGTGCATCGAGGCTGGATGAACCATGCCAAAGATATGCTCCTTTGTTTGGCTTTCTAGCAGCATCCGCTTGAGATCTTGCAAAGTATGGATGCCCTGGTCATAAAAGCGTTTGTCGAGTGTGATAGCATTGCCGTTGCGCGTAAGGGTTAACGCGCTGACCGTTGGCAATGAGCGTCCATCCATGCCCCCCAGGGTGAGCCAAATTGGCATACCAGACGGCATCTGAGCCGCATCGAGATAATTCCCAGCAATGCCATCCTGAATACCGCGCCAACTGGCTTCACGCACCAGGTTAACTTCTTCCAACCCGTGATGAGCAAAGAACCCTTTCTCTTTGGCGATCGCCAGTGGCGCACAAGCTGTGAGCGGCACAAAGCCAATTTCCAGGTTGATTTTTTCTAAGCCGTGACGAGCAATGGCTCCTTTTTTGCGCGATCGCAGTTGTTTAATGCGCTTCTGCTGATTGAGAAAATAAATAATCTCACTCCGCATGGAGTAGTAGCTGGGGTGGTTTACCACGTCTAAGCGTTTGCGTGGTCGAGGCAGATCGACTTCTAGAATTTGCCCAATTTTCGATTCAGGTCCATTGGTGAGCATAACCACGCGATCGCTCAACAGCAGCGCTTCATCCACATCATGCGTCACCATCACCGCCGTTACATGGCTTTCTTCACAGATTTGCATCAAGCGTTCCTGCAAATTGCCACGAGTCAATGCGTCCAGTGCGCCAAAGGGTTCATCCAGCAGCAGCAGTTTGGGACGGATAGCGAGGGCACGGGCGATCGCCACCCTCTGTTTCATGCCACCCGACAACTGGACTGGCGGCTTATCGGCAGCATGGCGCAAGCCTACTAAATCAATATGGTGTTCGATCGTGTCATGGCGTTCTTGCTCGCTGACGTGAGATAACACCTCATCCACTGCCAGCGCAATATTTTCGCGCACCGTCAACCAGGGCAGCAAGGAATAATTTTGAAATACCACCATCTTGTCTGGTCCTGGTCGGCGAATCGTTTCGCCATCTAAAATGACCATGCCATCAGAGGGCAAATCTAACCCAGCAATCAAGTTCAGCAGCGTTGATTTGCCACAACCGGAGTGACCAATGAGTGAAACAAATTCACCCTTTTGAATTTCTAAGTCGATGCCTTTTAAGGCTACATAGCGATCGCCGTTCGCTAACGGAAAAATTTTCTCAATCTTTTCAACAGCAACAAAGGTAGTCATGGTGTGGGGTGTGGGGTTTGTGGGGAAAGGCTAAAGGATGAAGGATAAAGGCTGAAAAGTTGATGGTTTGGTGGGGGGATGAGGGGTAAGGGGTACAGGGTACAGGGTAAGGGGTACAGGGTAAATAGCTGATGGCTGACCGCTAACTCAGAACTTTCCTGACTCCTTTCAACGCTTCCATCTCCTGCTTCGCCTGTGGAGCTAGAAACGTTGGCTCCTGACTCCTTAACTCAAAACTCTCCCCCTGCCCAATCAACCAACAACTAACAACCAACAACTAACAACTCTCTATCACCGTTGTTCTTCTGGCAAAATCCTGGTTTGTAGCCAAGCCATGAATTTATCCAGCAACAGTCCAACAACGCCGATGTAAATCAGTGCCAGAATGATTTCGCTCACCTGGCTATTTTGGTAGGCGTTCCAGATGAAGAAACCAATACCCACAATGCCCGACATCACAATCTCGGCGGCAATAATGGCTAACCATGCTAGACCGATCGAAATACGCAACCCTGTGAAGATATATGGTAAGGCAGCCGGAAAGAGGACTTTGAAGAAATACTTTTTGCGCGACAGTCGCAATACCCGTGCCACATTGTTGTAGTCCTGTGGAATTTGTCTGACCCCAACGGCTGTATTAATCAAAATCGGCCACACAGCGGTAATGAAAATCACGAACAACGCGGCAGGTTGGTTTTGCTGTAAGGCAGCTAGGGCGATCGGCACCCATGCTAGCGGTGGTACGGTTCGCAGCAGTTGGAAAATAGGGTCGAGGGCTTTAGATAACGTTTTGTTCAAGCCGACCCAAATGCCTAGACTGATGCCAACAATGGCAGCAATAGTGTAGCCGATCGCAACTCGCTGCAAACTCGCAAAGACCTGCCAGAATAAGCCTTTGTCAGTGCCACCTTTGTCATAAAAGGGGTAAAGAATCAACGTCCACGTTTCTTGCACCACTCGGATGGGACCTGGTAACGTGGCTCCAGGAATCCAGGAAAAGAGTTGCCAGAGTATCAGAAAAATGGCGATCGCAATGGCAGGTGGAATTAAATCACCCAATCGTTCTTTTACCTTAAAGCGGGTTAATAAGGGAGTGTCAAACAAGCTGTCAGCGGGTTTTTGGCGAGCGATCGTCATGAGTTTCTCCTTCCAATAAATGATGAACGAACATGGAACGGTAAATGAACTAGATTGAGGCGCTGGAACTAAACGCGCTTGATTTTCAAACTATCCAGGTATGCCTGTGGTTTTTCAGGGTCAAACTTTGTGCCATCAAAAAATGTTTCAACCCCACGCGACGTACTCGTAGGAATATCCGCCGCTGCTACTCCAAGCTCTTTCGCAGCTTCGCGCCAAAGGTCTTCGCGGTTCACTTGCTTGATTAAATCTTTTGCCTTCGCTAATGTATCCTTCGGCAAAAAGCCCCAACGCACGCTTTCCGTCAAAAACCACAGATCATGGCTTTGATAGGGATAGGACACACTGCCTTTCTCATCTTTCCAATACAACGGAGCCATTGATTTATCATCAATCGATCGCTCACCCAGATTGTATTTACCCATCAATGGTTCAATGAGAATCTTCTCTGGTAGACCGAAATACTCACGCCTTGCCAGAATTGAAGCCAATTCTTTGCGGTTGTCAAAGTTATCGCACCACTGTTGAGCTTCCATCAGCGCCTTGAGAATCGCTTTGGTTGCCTTGGGATGCTTGTCCACCCAATCTTTGCGAATGGCTAAATATTCTTCGGGATGATTTTTCCAAATTTCTGCTGTCAACGCTGAAATGAACCCAATCTTCTCAGTCACAATTCGGTAGGGCCACGGATCGCCGGTGCTAAACGCATCCATCGCGCCTCGCTTCATATCAGCAACCGTTTGAGCCGTTGGCACCGTCAACAATTCCACTTCTTTGTCAGGGTCAATCCCATTGCCTGCCAGCCAATAGCGAATCCAAAATTCCTGATTGGCTTTTGGAAAGGTGTAAGCTGCCTTAAACTTTGAGCCTTCTGACTTCAGCTTGTCAAAGAACGCCACTTGCTCAGAAATTTTAAGGGATAAGCCTTTGCTTAAATGCTTATTGGCGATCGCAATGCCATTACCTTGCGTGTTCAACTGCGCCAGCACGTACATTGGCACCTTTGTATTATCTGTAATAATGCCTTCCGAAATTAAATAAGGCATCGGCATTTGCCACTGTCCACCATCCGTTCCGCCGCCAGCAGAGCCAATTTTCACATTGTCGCGGGCAGACCCCCAGTTCGCTTGCTTGTCGATGGAAACATCGGGCATCCCGTATTTTGCAAATAGCCCTTTCTCCTTGGCAACGATTAAGGGAGCGGCTTCCACGATCGGCAGGTACCCCAATTTAATTGTTTTCACTTCCGGCATCATTTCCGGCTTTAAATCGACCACCGGGCTGGCAACAGGAGCGCTCTGATTATTAGCAGCTTCAGGTGGATTACCCAAGCAACCGTGTAGCAACGCTGTTCCAGTAGAGGCACTGGCGATCGCAAGAAAGCGACGGCGAGAAAGCTTTGAAAAAATAGCCATAGAAACGCTTAACCTCTCAATAAAAGATTGTGATCAAAAAATGCAAACTGCCTTTGTTCAAGCATCTTGTGGCAAGCAGTCCGACTCGCATTAAACTTGTGAGTCGATGCTTACGGCTAGCTGCAAACATTGAGCCATGGGTGCGCCAACACTCTGGGTCTGCAACTCAAAAACCATGAGGATTTTTACGTCGATGCATTGAGTAAAATCTATTTAGTTAGGTTTTAAGATAGCTAAAAATCTATCTTAAAATCACTTTACTGCTATGGATTTGAAAGATCAATGCGTCAGGCATAGAGAATTTCCATGCCAAGTCAAAGCTTTGCTTATGGTTAGGCTGCGATCGTCTCGTTTAGCCTCGCTTTCAGGGCGTTTGTTCGGTGATCTTGATGACTGTATGGAAAGCAGTGTCCGGTGGCAGTCGGTCATGCAGTGCATAGGCGATCGAACACGTTGAGCTTGAACACAGTTGAGTGTCGATCAGCCTTGCAGCACCATCAATAGCAGCTTTACGGAAGGACTGTTCATATCGGTGGATTCAGCCCTGCAACGAACTTCAGTCTGCGGAGCGATATGGCTCTTCCATGCGATGAAGTAGAAATAGGATACTAAATCGTGCGGAGATTGTATTCTATGAAACTGAAATTTTTTGCAGGGCATCTGACTGTTTTGGGACGTTTCCTCACCACGGCGTTGCTCTGTGTTTCGGCGATCGCGTTTGCATGGCAAGGTGCTCTCTTCTCAAACACCGCCGCGTTGGCTAGCCCCAACACGCACCTGATTGCTGCGGCAGATGCAGGCAGTGAAGTGCAAGGCAAAGCAAGCAAAGATGCTGGACGCACCAAAGGATTCGTGCGCGATACCACCGATAAGCTGAAGAAAACTGCCAAGACCAATGCGGCAAAGGTCGATCGTGCAACCGATAACGACAGCGCGATCGCACGCAAAGCCAAGAAAGACGCGGCTCGCATTGAGCGCAAAGCAGATAAAGACTCTGCTCGGACTCAAAACGCGATCGACAAAACAAAGCGCGCCGTTGAGGGGGCGGTTGACAACATTAAAGACGCGTTTGGTAAGTAGAAATCAGGCGCTACACCTTACCTGATCAAGTCATCAACGTATAAGGCGAGGATTCGTGGGGCAATGACCTAGCAGCAAACGATTCAGAATCCAGCGTTTGCTGCTAGAAGTGCGATCGTGATTCTAAAGTCATTCAATTCGTTATAGTAGGAAACTGAATCCAAATATATGACGAAGTTGGTAGACATGCCGCACTCAAAACAAAGTATCTGACTCTTAGTGCTTAAGCATATCAAGGCTCTAAGCCTTTGCTTCCCGCTATTTGTAGATCAAAGCATCGCAAGGTTTATTTGTTTGTGGCATTTTTCTAAGGTCGCTTTGTCATTAGCACTTAAGGTACTAGCTCAGCAATGCTAAACCTAGTCATTAATATATTCACACAAAAACTCTTTAACTTCTCAAAAGTAGCTGCCCGAAATATTTATAGTAGTTTCAAGTGAGAGAAGTCAATACTGCCAAAATTGACAGTAAAAGCTACATTTAAGTTTTCGAGAGATTCGATAAACCATTCGATATCACCTCTAACCCTCGTTTCATAATGCTTGAGAATAATTGCAAGCCGTTTAGCTAAGTATGACTTCACAGCGATCAAATTAGACTTTAAATCTTGACAGAGTAAGATAATTTTTAACAAAAGACCAACGGTGAATGTTGCTCCCAGATTGGTTATCAAGTCTACAAATACAGCATGATTATTAGGGTGCTGCCTAGGATTAGCGACTAAACAATCAATTAATCGTGCACACGTTTGTACCAAGAAGAAGCTGCTTGGTCTCAATGCGTTGTTTTGCGGTAACGTTGAATTCAATTGCTCCCTTAACCACTGGTTGAAGTGGTGTTTACCATATGTAGGAGAGTCAGAGTAACTAATCGAGGCTACTAGGTAATTATATAACTGTTGTTTCATAGTCTGATAAGAGTCCTGTTGGGAGCTAAGCTGAACACATCGCTTTGCAAGTTCTTGGTAAGTTTTAGATCCTTCTGCCTTGCCTGCAAACTTACGAAGCGAGGTCTCTAACTGCTGATTACTAAGTAAGGTTGGATTTTCAACCTTTGGTGAAATAGAACTAGGGTAGGGGGTATTTGAAAGTCGCAGTCGGTTTACCATGTATTGATGCAAATCTTGCTCGAATTGCTTTTCCTTCCTATCTTTTAATTGACCAATTACTTGATGACCTAAATCACTACTGTCCCAGTTTGCCAAGCAGTAGGGGTATAGATAAGGATAACGAGGAATTAAATCTCTAACTAGTTGACTCTTATTCTCTTTGTCGATGCTTGTAGCCTCTTCTGCTAGCGCTGCCCGATGTTTTAACTCGAGATATTGATCACTGTTTGCGAACGATTTAATTAGTTCCCGCAGGCGCTCTGTGGTGCTGGAAATAGTAGGAATCGAAGGTGAAGCTTGAAATAAATTAACTAACTCACTAACGCCTGCCTCGTGCGCTGAATAGGACCACCAATAGTTCATAAGAATATAGCAGCAGCGGTGAAGAATTAGGTTGAACTCCGAATCTGCCCAATGTGAATTTATGATGTGATTTAATGTAGTTGAAATTTCAAGATCAGGGTAATCTCTGCCTTCAATAAATAGGTGACGAAAACGAGAAATCAATTGATCGGGATGCTCTAACTTTCTAAGGCTTAGCAGATGAGTATAAAGTATCTCTGTGCCACGCTGAAAATCCACATAAGAAGAATAGCCACTACCAGAAAGTTGTTGAACCTGAGTGATTTGAGTATTTTCTCTGATGTTATGGACATTTTGGATAGGAATACCCAATACCTCTGTGAAATGACCTACTTTGAATAGCTCATTAATTTGCTCAAATCCATTTTGAGATCCTTCTAAGATAAGCCTTACGCTACCCGAATCAATTTTTTGTAGTGTTATTGAAGTATCTCCTGAAAGTTGGCGTAGATGCGCAACAATAGCCTCTGCTAAAGGTTTGTTAACTTCATCAATAGTGGCGCTTAACACAAGTACCCATTTGGTTGTACTGGAGTTAGCTTCAGAAGCACTTTTTTTATGAAGAATTGGAGTTGAGTATTCTGAGATGCCTTGCAACTGGATTTCTGTGCATCCAAACTTATAAGCAGCCTCAAACTGTCGTTCTGCTCCCAAGGCTTTATAGAACCCAACAGCAAATGCGATTGCAGCTTTATCTCCAATCGCCTGGTTCATACCAACAACAAATGGAATATGTTTGGCGATAGCCTTTGCTTGAACCTCTGAGTAGCAGGCATTCAAAACTACACAAGTTATTTGATCTGCTACTAATTCAAACAAGGCAGCTAGGGCACTAGGCTGGACAGGCTGAATTTTTCCAAAGATATCTTCTAAACAAAGCTCACCAATAGTAGTGCCATGTCCAGAAAAATGCACAATCCGAGGCTCAACGTCAAAAATTGCTTGGCTGATATCTCCTGGTCGAACACATTCGCGAGACTCTAAGGCAAACTTGTGCCTATGCTTGGATAGTTGCAATCTCTCGCGTATATCCCGTAGCTCTTGCCCTAATCGTAGTCGAGCAGCGTCACTTGGATCTGATGCTAAGAACAAGATCCTAACAGGGTCATTATTGTCCATTCAAAAAGGAGGCTTAATTTAATTCCTTTTAATATAACTTTGAGTCGACCTTAAAGTATTAGTAGAGTGGTGATCTTTCGGCTACCACTAACGCTCTCTATCAAGACTGGGAAAGGTTCACCCTTAACTATAGCGATCAAGCGTACCAGTCTACTGAGGTCTTTTATACATAGACTAGCAGCTCAATTTTGTTTGTACTCTTGGGCTTCTCCAAAATTACCCAATCAGGTACAATAATAAAGCTGAAGCTACGGGCGGATGGCGGAATTGGTAGACGCACCGCACTCAAAATGCGGCGCCGAAAGGCTTGCGAGTTCGAGTCTCGCTCCGCCCATTTTCATTAAAGGCATTGCTGGTAGAAACTGAAAGGTTACTCTGGCAGTGCCTTTTTTTCATGTGTCAGTGAGTCAGAGTAGTAGGGACGTTCCATGGAACGTCCCTACAGAAGGGAAATACTTCAGGTTAATTAATCCACGATCCTTAGTAAGCACCTTTGCCGCAGAGGATGATTTTGACGGTTTCCAGCAAGATTTCTAAATCAAGATTGAGCGACCAGTGATCGATGTAGTAAAGGTCGAGTCGAGCGGCATCATTGAAGGCATCCAGGGACGATCGCCCGGAGACTTGCCACAAGCCTGTAATGCCTGGTAAGACCTGATGGCGCGTGTGATGCCAGGGGTCAAACCGTTCCACATCGCGCAAGGGAAGGGGACGGGGACCAACGAGACTCATCTGTCCCAGTAAGACATTGAACAGTTGGGGCAGTTCGTCAATGCTGGTGCGTCGTAGAAAATGCCCGATCGCCGTAATTCGAGGATCACGTCGAATTTTGAACATCACGCCATCGCTGGCTTCATTGTGCTGCTCTAGCCCTGCCTGCAACGCTTCCGCATCCGGAATCATGGTGCGAAATTTCCACATCTGAAAAACGCGACCGTGCAGCCCCATCCGCTCCTGGCAAAATAACACTGCACCAGAAGACGAGAGTTTGATGGCGATCGCCACGACCAAAAACAGCGGTGACAGCAGCAGTAACCCAACCAGCGCACCCACAAAATCGAGCCAGCGCTTGAGCCGATAATCCCAACCGCCCAGCAAGGTGGCTTCCATGCGGAGGGTGGGGATGCCCGCAACGACTTCGGGTACACCACGGCGATGGAGCAGTTCGACGCTAGAGGGAATCAGTCGGAGCGTAATGCCAGCCCGACGGAGTTGCCAGTACAAGCCTGATGCCAGTTCGGTCTGCGGCAGATTTTCGGCAAACACTTCCTGTGCGCCAGAACTCAAAATGGCTTGAATCGTTGCGGACGTGCTCGTCGTAGAGGCAAGCGCTGCCCCAACCACGCTGTAGCGCGATCGCCGCTTCAGCACCTGTGCCAGCACAGAAAGGCGTTCTGCTCGTGCTAGCAAAAAGACGCGAGTTTGGGCGTGTTCAACTTGTTTCAGCACCAAACTTGCCAGCAGTCGAAAACCAATGACCAGCGCGACGCTGCCGACCCAAGCCGTGATAAAAAGCGATCGCGGCGGCGCGAGTTTGGGATCATAAAAGTAGCCCAGCAAAAGAGCCGAGAGATAGACCGCACTCACCAGCTTGCCCGATCGCACATAGTTCTTCCATTGGCTAGAGGCGCTGTACAGACCACTTTGAGCGAACAGCAGCAAGGTAACGGTCATCAAAATCCAGAACAATCCTGGCAACCCCACCCATGTGCCCAGGATGAGTGGCGGCGGCAGGGGTGCATAAAACTGGTTGAGGTGAGCCGCAACCCGCCCCGCGATCGCTAGCGCTGCCACATCGCACAAGAGCAGGGCGATCGCTCGATGCCACCGCCAGCGCAAGAGTCTGTTCCACTCCATACCATGCGGGGCACGAATATCCGTTGCTTTTTGGTAGGCAGCATCAGGATGATCCATTGCAGTGAGGCTCACGAGAAGACAAGCCCTTGCGCTGCATGCTTTCAGCTTCAAGCTTGTGGGGCAATAGGTTGAGTATTCCGCAAAGTGTACTAAAAGTGATCGCTAGCGCCCAAGTTTCTACAGACAGCAACCTCTAGCCCATGATGCGATTCGTTGAGGAGCTATCTAAAACCCGTCAAAGCGCTCAGCAACGGCTCGAAAGCCGGAGATGCACCCTACAAGTGGCTAGTGCAAGGGCAAACAAACGGTAAAAGACGTTTTGCCTGGTTTTGATTCAAAGGTTAGCGTGCCGTGATGACGGTTTTCAACAATACGGCGCACCGTTTCTAGCCCTAACCCCGACCCTTTACCAACCGCTTTGGTGGTGAAAAAGGGTTCAAAAATGCGCGTTTGGATCTCAGCAGGAATGCCGCTGCCGGAGTCAATAATATCAATGCGAGCGCACCGATCGATCTGCTGCGTGATCACGTCCAGCGTTCCTTTGCCGTCCATCCCATCGATCGCGTTATCGATCAGGTTTGTCCATACCTGATTCAACTCACTCCCGTAGGCAAGCACGTTAGGGATCTGCTGATCGTAATGGCGTTTCACCTCAATGCCGTGCTTGAGCTTGTGAGCAAACAATCGCAAGGTATCTTCCAGCCCTTGGTGCAGGTTCACTTGTTGCTGCACGCCCTGATCGAGGTAGGAGTAAGACTTCATGGCTTTGACAAGCTCCGCGATCCGTTCGGCTCCTCGCAAGCCGTGTTTCAGCATCGACATCACCTCAAAAGACAGTGCTAGCCAGTGCAAACCCATTTCGCGCAGTTCGGTGGTATCGTCCCGCCAGCGCTCGATGATCTGTTCCAGTGCTTCGACCTCCATCCCACCTTCGGCAAGGGGTTCTGCCAGTTTCCATGCCTCTTTGACCTCGTAGTCTTCTAACCATTCCAGTAGAGCCTCTTCTCGATCGCTCAGGGTTGCCGGATCGAGGCGATCGTTGAGAATTACGTCATATCCCTGGTCGCGCAGTTGTAACCACTGCTGCGTATGGGCTTCTTCTACTTGGCGCTGTCCATACACGAGGTTCATCCGTTGCAGTTCAAGCACCGCAGCGGGCATTTCGCGGAACGATCGGACTAGAGCCGCGGCTGGATTGTTCAATTCATGGGCTAAGCCAGCCGCCAGTGTTCCCAGTGCCGCCATTTTTTCGCGTCCCCGAATGAACGACTCCAGTCCCCGCGCTCGCTGCTGCATAATGCGGAAGACCATCTGCTCAAAGTCACGGCACTCATGCAGCAGGGTACGAAAGTCGTCGCTTTCAACTTCGTAGAGTCGGCAACCTCTTAGTGCCCGCATCGTCACTGGCACAGGTTCACCCGTCAGGATGGGAATTTCACCAAAAAATGAAGGTGGATTGTGCTGCCCGATCGGAATTTCCATCCCGTCGCTGCGCCGAGTAATGCTCATTTGACCTTCGACGAGGAGAAACAAACCCCTATGAGGATCGCCTTCATGCACCAGCACCTCACCTGGTTGGAGCGTCAGCACCTGGGCGCGATCGCAGACCCACTCCAGCCGCGCTTTGGGCAACTGCTGAAAGGGCGCGAGATTCATTAAATCCTCAACACACAGCATGAGCATTTCCTCTAGCGAAGCCTGGTTACCCTCAATATGACGCGAATCGTCAGTGCAGGGAGTGCTAAAACCCTACTTATGATTGCCGTTGTTCAATGAGACGAGCGTAAGCAGCCGTAAAGTCATCCGCCAGAATCTGAATTGCACCGGGGTTACTCAATCCCTGACGGCGATAGCGACGAATGGCTTCTAAGGCAGCCTGATTGCTGAGTAGGGTTAAATCAGCCCCGTTCCAACCCTCCGTTTGGGTTGCCCAATAGGCTAGATCGACTGCCGCAAGGGGACGATCGCCATTATGCACCTGCAAGATAGCGAGGCGACTGGCTTCATCAGGCAGATCAACCTTGAGCTGTAAATCGAGCCGTCCAGAGCGAAGAAGGGCGAGATCAAGTGCCTCTGGGCGATTGGTTGCCCCTACTAATAGAACATTGGGGCATTCGTGCAAGCCATCCAATTCTGTGAGCAGTTGACCCACCACACGATCGCTCACGCCTGTATCACCGTGTCCTCCTCGTGCGGGTGCCAACGTATCCAGCTCATCAATAAACACAACGCAGGGGGCTGCCTGTCGTGCCTTGGCAAACAATTCTCGCACTGCCTGTTCCGAAGCGCCCACCCATTTACTCAGCAGTTCAGGACCATTAACGGCGATGAAATTGGCACGAGCTTGAGACGCAACGGCTTTGGCGAGTAAGGTTTTGCCCGTACCCGGAGGACCCCAAAGCAGAATGCCCCGTGGTGCTTTAGCCTTAGTATGGTGATACAGCTCAGGATACAGGAGGGCACCTTCGACGGCTTCCTGCAAGGTTTGCTTGAGGTCATCTAAGCCACCGATCGCATCCCATGCCACATTAGGAGTTTCAATCTCCACCGATCGCAGCACCGCAGGCTTAATTTGTTTGGCTGCGTGGAGAAAGTCTGCCTGGGTCACGGTCATTGTCGCGGGGATGGGACTGTTTGAAGATGGCACAAACCGACGTAGCGCCGTGTAAGCAGCCTTCTGGCAGAGCGCTTTGAGGTCAGCACCGACCATACCCACCGAGCGATCGGCGATCGCGCCCAGATCTACTCCACTTAGAGGCATCGTTCTGGTCATAATGTTGAGAATTTCCAGCCGTCCCGCGCGATCGGGCACCCGAAACTGCACTTCGCGATCGAATCGACCTGGACGACGCAGCGCGGGATCAAGATGGTCGGTGCGATTGGTTGCAGCCAGCACAATCACACCTTTCGTTTTCGCAAACCCATCCATCAAGCTGAGTAATTGAGCGACCACACGCTTCTCGACCTCGCCTTCGACCTGGGAGCGATCGGGCGCAAGGCTATCAATCTCGTCAATAAACACAATGCAGGGTGCCGAGCGAGACGCTTTTTGGAACAGGCTTCGCAAACGACCTTCGGCTTCACCGTAATATTTGCCCATAATCTCTGGACCAACGATCGCGATGTAGTTAACGTCCAGATCTTGGGCAAGCGCACGAGCCGTCAGCGTCTTACCTGTGCCCGGTGGACCGACTAGAAGGACACCAGATGTCGGTTCCAGCCCCAGCATCGTGAGCAAATCGGGACGCTTGAGCGGTAACTCTACCAGTTCCCGCAAGTCTCTTAGCACCTCTGACAGACCACCCACACCTTTTAGCGAAACTGGAGTTTCCAAAGGTGCATCCACAATATCGCGTGCGGTGGCAGTTGCAGCGCGATCGTCGCGAGTCGGTCTACTCACGGTAGAAACGTTACTGGGGCGATCGTCCGTCTCCATACGAGAGGCGCGTTTGACATCCGTTGAGAATGTTTCGGGATCGGCTCTGCCTTCAATCACTCTCACAAGATCGAGCAACCCATCCATGCCCTGATCCACCAGGTCGTTAAATTCTTTCAATAAGTCATCCATACACTTAGCCACAGGGAGTGCTGGAGACCGATCGCCCAGCTCAATGGCTTCATTATAGACATCCACTTTAGAAAGCGTTTGAGCACCAACGTCATCCGAAAGTAAGACTTAATGATTGAGCGGGTCTTCCATTGGATCAACCCGCCCAATACCAAGTTCTAGCAGCATTGTCTTCACGTCTTGCCACTCCAGCCCACAGTAGTAATATCGCCTGTGTCTGAGATTGGCTAAGTAGAAGCCAAATCTACCTGCATTGAGTCGAAAGAGCGTATAAACAATCTCCTTTTGTGTTGTACGAAACTCTTCCAGCAATGACTCTAAACCGAGTGCTAGAGGCACATTCCCAGCGTTATAGAACACACTACTGCCCGGTTTGAAAACCCAGCCTCTCTCGTCGCGCTTCACGACCAAGTAATGCCTTGGGCAGATAATGGACGCTTCAGACATGGAATAGACCCTGAAAGAATGTTGGTCTTCTGGTGGGTTGGTCTTCTGGTGGGTACATGGCACTTGCGAGTTCCCCCGTGATTCAGAGAACTCCACACCCCACACCCTGTACCCCAAACCCCACACCCTAATAACTATCGTCCCTGCCAACCGTTTGCGTCTCCAGCAAATGATTTGCCTGGTGAAGACGATTGGCGATCGCCTGCCGCCACACCAGATCAATGTTGGGATCGGCTAACACGTCCTGAGCCAGTTCACGATACACAGCGCTGGTTGCAGCGTTGACATGTTCCAGCAAACGGAGATTGTGGTAGACCACGCGAGGAGAAATGGTATCCATGATTCCTTCCTTTGGGTAAACAGTTCTTGCGTAGGGACGTTACATGTAACGTCCCTACGGGTTTATCGGGATTGCAATGCACGCACTTTACGGTAAATCGGTGTGCTTCATGAGGTAGCGATCGCACTCGCGAGCGGCTCCCCGTCCTTCGTTGAGCGCCCAAACGACGAGGCTTTGACCCCGGCGACAATCACCTGCTGCAAAGACACCGGGAAGACTGGTCGCGTAGGTGTGCTCGTCGGCTTTGACGTTACTGCGGGGATCGCGATCGAGTCCCAATGCATCCAGCAGCGGTTGTTCGGGACCCAGAAAGCCCATTGCCAGGAGTACGAGTTGAGCCGGAACGACTTTTTCAGTACCGGGAACGTGCTGGGGAATGAACTGCCCTTTGTCGTTTTTCGCCCACTCCACCTGAACCGTGTGGATTGCTTTGACGTGACCGTTCTCATCGCCTTCAAACTTCGTCGCGGTGGTGAGATAGCCACGGGGATCATCCCCAAATTTGGCAGCGGCTTCTTCCTGCCCGTAATCCACCTTGTACACCTTGGGCCATTCGGGCCAGGGATTGTTAGCAGCGCGGGTTAGCGGCGGCTTGGGCATGATTTCCAGTTGGGTGACGCTGTTGCAGCCATGTCGTAGGGATGTGCCCACGCAGTCGGTTCCGGTGTCGCCACCGCCAATGATCACCACATCTTTACCAGCGGCAGAGATGAACCGATCGCCCTCCTTACCATCCAGTACGGCTTGGGTATTGGCGGTGAGAAAATCCATTGCAAAATGGATGCCCTTCAAGTCCCGTCCGTCAATGGGCAAGTCACGCGGCTTGGTGGCTCCGGTACAAAGGACGATCGCATCGAACTCTTTAAGCAAATTCTCAACGGGCAAATCCTTGCCGATTTCCGTCTTGCAAACGAAGGTCACGCCTTCTGCTTCAAGCACGTTGAGGCGGCGCATCACCACCTCTTCTTTATCTAGCTTCATGTTAGGAATGCCATACATCAGCAGCCCACCGGGACGATCGGCGCGCTCATACACCGTCACCCAATGCCCAGCTGTATTCAATTGCGCGGCAACCGCCAAGCCAGCAGGACCCGACCCGATCACAGCCACTTTCTTACCTGTGCGGTTGCTGGGTGGATTGGGCGTAATCCACCCTTCCTGCCAACCTTTTTCGGCGATCGAATACTCAATGTTCTTAATGGTGACGGGTGGATTGTGGATGCCCAGCACGCAGGAACCTTCGCAGGGAGCGGGACACACGCGACCCGTAAATTCAGGGAAGTTGTTGGTTTTGTGCAGGCGATCGAGGGCATCTTTCCAGAGTCCGCGATAGACCAGATCGTTCCATTCGGGGATCAGGTTGTTGATGGGGCAACCGCTTGCCATGCCGCTGATGATCGTCCCAGTGTGGCAGAACGGCGTACCGCAATCCATACACCGTGCGCCCTGAGTGCGGAGGTTTTCCTCCGGCATAGGCAGATGAAACTCGTCCCAGTTGTGGATGCGATCGAGGGGTGATGTTTCCGCCGCAATCTCACGCAGATATTCGATAAAGCCAGTCGGTTTTCCCATTGTGGTGTCTCAGTTTTGAAGGGTAAGCTTGGTTAAGGCAGGAGTTTCGGTGCAGAGAAGAGAGGGGCGATCGTCATGCAAATTCCAGAAAATCCAGACAACAATGACATTCGTGAAGCCTTGATCCAATTGCGAGAGGAGTTGGGGCAGAAGGTGGAGGATCTCGGCGACAAGGTAGAGAAATTAGAGTACAAATTTGATGTCTATCAGAAGGGCACGGATGGCATGGTAAGAATGGCGACGACCATCATTATTGCGACAGCTTCTGTAGTGGTTCTTTCTAGCCTTAGCCCCGCCGTGACTGCCATTATTACGGCACTATCAAATGCAAATGCAGGGTAAGGTGCGATCGAGGTTGAGTGTTCATGACAGTGCAATGAATGTGAGAATGTGAGCAGAAATGGTTACATTTTTAGCCAGTCAAAGATTTGCTTGGCACTGAGATTAAGCTCGATTTCAGGCAACATGATTAAGTAGTCTTCGTTGTAGAACAATTGCGGTTGCTGGTTTGGCTGGAAAACGATGACTGAGCGATCGTCGGGATCAAGTAGCCATCCCAACTGACAACCATACTTCAAGCAATGCAGAATGTTTCCAGTCACCCGATTAGAACTTTGTTCAGGAGAAAGAATTTCAATTGTCCAATTGGGAGCTAGGAGTACGTCATCAACCAGTTCGTCATTCTCATCAAACTTGATGTGCTCCCACCGTAGAATGGCAATGTCTGGAATCAGCGATCGTCCGCCGAAGGTGCAACGCAACTCAGGAAAGGCATAAGCAATTCTTGCACCCTCCGTCGCTTCATTCACAGTCGTAACTAATTTACTTTGGAGCCGAGAATGACGCGTTTTGGGCATCGGCTTCTGTATAGTTCTGCCATCAATGTATTCACTGCCAGGTTTTGTTTCTGGTAGTTCCAAAAACTCTTCTAACGTCAGTTTTTTAGATGGCGTTTGAACCATTGGAATTCCCCCTAAAATTAACTGACTTGTGACAAAGAACGCACGGTCAAGATTTCATCAGCACGGAGAGATTCAACCGCAGAAATTGGAACTGTAACAACAGCAATAGTTTCCCCGACTGCGTTAAAGACTTCCAGAATGCAACCCTCCTCTCCACCTGTAGGATGCGGAATCAAGTCAACTAACGTCGCGACATCACCGACTCTAAGCTGATGTTCTGGCAAATCATGGGTCAAAGCAACGTCTTGATAAAGTTCAAGTGTCATGGCGAGTCTTCTTAAGAGGTTTGAGGGACAAAGTAGCTTACGTTACTCCAATTCAGGTTTAATCTCTTTTCGCGCTTTTTCAAGCTGAGAATCTTGCCAAGCAGCATAAGACTGATTTCCATCCTTGACCTGCCAGGTTGTTCGCCCATTAAGAGATAAACCGCCTACCAGACAAGCAGCAGCGCTTGGACTTGTCAAAGGTAAGTCTTGCATTAGCATCCAACAATCAGGGTTGTCAGCACTCACTAATTTCCCATCGTCTAGAAGCTGAGATCGAAGCTGTCTATACGAGCTAGCCAAACTAGAAGAATCTTCTTTACAAAGCGTAGAATTTCTGAGAATAATAAACTCGTCGTTAACTTCTTGTGCAAAAGCTGTAGCTTTTTTGTAATTCATATAGAAAATAGGCGATTCGTGGGTTGTAGTTCCCATCGATTGTTCATCTTTCAGGGTTGGTAGCGGCATAGCGAATGAAAGACCCAAAACAGGAAGTAACATCTGTACCTGCTCTAGAAAATATTCCATATCAGCTATATCAGGTTCGGGCAACCGAGGCACATCTGGGTTCGTCCCGTTAACAATTTTTGAGCGTTGAGCCTGAATTGCCAATGAAATTAAGCGACTCTCTAAATATCGAATATGTGCTTTAGTCAAATTGTCATCTTTGCTAGTAATGATAAAAGTACGTCTCCAAAAATCCTTAGCTGGATCTTTACTATGTTGAGCTAATCTGTCCCAAACATTATCGCTTTCACCAATGTAAATAGATTCTGAAAACGTAGAGCTTTCTGGATTATTGCCAGCTAAAACATATACTCCTGTTCGCCTTATTTCGCTGCGACTTGCCAAATCTGCTAATTGTGTCCTTGGTGCAACTGTAACCATTCCTGTCCAATTCATGATTTCAACAGTCATAACGCCACCAGGTATGCCGTCAACAAGGTACATTCTGACTGTTCTACCCTTCATTTACCCCTTGTCTTTCCTGCAATTGGTTTAGATTTATGTGAGTGAACTTAATGCCTCGACTACAGTAATCGTAGGGTGAGCAATGCCCACCCTACCGAGGGAATTAGCTACCACCAATACGGGCAACGTCTTTGGCATTGGCTTCAAAGGCGGCGGTGAGGGCATCATCACCGCTCAGACCGTCTTCCAGCGCTTGCTTCAGGGCTTGCAGGACGCGTTTGTAGTCTCTGGGCATCACCTTGACGAACTTGGGCAGCATGGCATCCCAGTTGGTGAGCACCGTTGAGGCTTTCTGGCTTTGGGTGTAGTCGGCGTGATGTTGGATGAGTTGGCGAAGCTCTTCGATTTCTTCGGGGTCATCGAGGATTTCGAGTCCGACCATTGAGGGATTGCAGCGGGTCGCAAAATCGCCTGCTTCATCCAGGATGTAGGCAACGCCACCGCTCATGCCTGCGGCAAAGTTGCGTCCGGTGGCACCCAGCACCACGACTTTGCCGCCCGTCATGTATTCGCAGCCGTGATCGCCCACGCCTTCGACGACCGTGCTTACGCCAGAATTGCGGACGCAGAAGCGCTCACCGACCATCCCGCGAATGTACACCTCGCCGCTGGTGGCACCGTAGAGGGCAACGTTTCCGGCGATGATGTTTTCCTCCGCGACAAAGGTTGAGGCAGCGGGGGGATAGAGGATGATCTTGCCGCCGCTGAGTCCTTTGCCGAGGTAGTCGTTCGCATCGCCTTCCAGCTCCAGCGTGACCCCTTTGGGTACAAACGCGCCAAAGCTTTGACCTGCGCTACCCTGGAAATGGAGATGAATGGTGTCTTCCGGCAATCCATCCCAGTGGCGCTTGGTGATTTCGTTGCCCAGAATGGTGCCTACGACGCGGTTAATGTTGGTGATGGGCAGGGTGGCTTTCACGGGTTTGCCGTCTTCAATGGCGGGTTTGCACAAGTCCAGCAGCACCGTCATATCGAGGGATTTTGCCAGCCCGTGATCCTGGGGAATCTGGCAGTAGAGACCGACATCCTCACCGACCTGGGGCTGGTAGAGAATTTTGGAGAGGTCGATGCCTTTTGCCTTCCAGTGTTCGATCGCCTGTTGCGATTCCAGCACATCGGTGCGACCCACCATATCGGTGAGTTTGCGGAAGCCCAACTGCGCCATCAGTTCCCGGACTTCTTGCGCGATGAAGGTCATGAAGTTGACGGTGTGTTCGGGGTCGCCCACAAACTTTTCGCGCAGTTGGGGATCTTGAGTGGCGATGCCAGCGGGACAGGTGTTCAGGTGGCAGACACGCATCATGATGCAGCCCAGGGTGATCAGTGGTGCCGTGGCAAAACCAAACTCTTCGGCACCCAGCAGGGCGGCAATGACCACATCACGTCCGGTTTTCATTTGTCCATCGGTTTCGACGGCAATGCGCGATCGCAGGTTGTTCAGCACCAGGGTTTGATGGGTTTCGGCGAGTCCCAGCTCCCAGGGCAACCCGGCGTGTTTGATGGAGGTCTGGGGTGAAGCGCCCGTCCCGCCATCGTAGCCAGAGATCAGCACCACATCGGCATGTGCCTTTGCAACGCCTGCCGCGATCGTGCCCACACCCACTTCTGAGACCAGCTTGACGCTAATCCGCGCCTCCCGATTGGCGTTCTTCAGGTCGTGAATGAGTTCTGCCAGGTCTTCGATGGAATAGATGTCATGGTGAGGCGGAGGGGAAATGAGTCCCACTCCCGGCGTGGAGTGCCGGACTTTGGCAATCCAGGGATAGACTTTTTTACCCGGCAACTGTCCGCCTTCGCCCGGTTTTGCTCCCTGCGCCATCTTGATCTGGATTTCCCGTGCTTGCGACAGATACAGACTGGTGACACCAAAGCGACCAGAGGCAACCTGTTTGATCGCGCTATTTTTCGAGTCGCCCTGGTCATTCGTCCATGTGTAGCGATCGGGGTCTTCGCCGCCTTCACCTGTGTTGGACTTGCCGCCGATGCGGTTCATGGCTATCGCCAGCGTTTCGTGCGCCTCTTTCGAGATGGAACCGTAGCTCATGGCACCCGTTTTGAAGCGCTTCATGATGGACTCGATCGGCTCTACCTCGTCAATGGGCACGGACTCCCGCGCTTTGAATTCCAGCAGTCCCCGCAAGGTGAAATGCTTCTGGTTCTGCTCGTTGACGAGGCTGGCGTATTTTTTGTAGGTGTCGTAGCTGCCCGTGCGGACGGCCTGTTGCAGCGAGTGGATGGTTTGGGGGTTAAACAGATGCGCTTCGCCATCTTTGCGCCACTGGTAATCGCCCCCCACATCCAGCGTATGTCCGTTGACCTCGCGATCGGGAAAGGCATGGCTATGACGCAACATCGCTTCTTTCGCCAGCACTTCCAGATCTACACCTTCGATGCGTGACGCGGTGCCCGTGAAGTAGCGATCGATGACGGTATGGTTCAGCCCGATCGCCTCAAAAATTTGTGCGCCCCGATAGCTTTGCAGTGTTGAGATACCGATCTTGGAGGCAATTTTGATCACGCCTTTGGTCGCAGCTTTGATGTAGTGCTTGCACGCCGTTTTGTGATCCACACCTACCAGCAAGCCCTGCTGAATCATGTCGTCGATCGTCTCAAACGCCAGGTAGGGATTGATGGCACCGCAGCCATAGCCAATCAGCACAGCATGGTGATGCACTTCGCGGGGTTCGCCCGATTCCAGCACGAGACCGACCCGCGTGCGAGTGCCCTGACGAATGAGATGGTGGTGAAGTCCAGAAACCGCCAGTAACGCTGGAATGGGAGCCTGATCGGGATTGATGCCCCGATCGCTCAAAATCAGAATGCTCACCCCGTTCTCAATCGCCTGATCTGCCTGAGCGCACAGGTGGTCGATCGCCTGCTCCAATCCCTTCACGCCGTCCAGCGACTTGAACAAAATCGGTAGAGTAATGGATTTGAAATCGCCCTCGTTCACCGCTTTCAGCTTCGCCAGTTCCTCATTGGTGAGAATGGGCGTTTTCAGCTTAATGAGATGGCAGCTTTCGGGTTCGGGGTTGAGCAAATTGCGCTCAGCCCCGATCGTCGTTTCGGCAGAGGTGATGATCTCTTCGCGAATGGAGTCGATCGGGGGATTCGTCACCTGGGCAAACAACTGCTGGAAGTAGTCATAGAGCAGCTTGGGGCGATCGGACAGTACAGCCAGCGGCGTATCTGCACCCATCGAGCCAACGGCTTCTACCCCATCCCGCGCCATCGGGGTCAACAACAAGCGGAGATCTTCAAAGGTGTAGCCAAACGCCGTTTGTTGTTGCGTTACCGTCGGTAGGGACGTTGCATGCAACGTCCCTACGGAAACCGTTTCAACGGGGGCATCCTGCAACTGCGACAGATCCACCAGATGTTGATTGAGCCATTCGCGGTAAGGATGCGCTGCTACAATCTGGTTTTTAATTTCCTCATCGGCAACAATGCGCCCTTCTTTCATATTCACCAGGAACATCCGTCCGGGCTGCAAGCGACCTTTTAAGGCGACTCGTTCTGGCTCGATCGGCAACACACCTGCCTCCGATGCCATAATCACCAGATCGTCTTTGGTCACGTAGTAGCGTGAGGGACGCAAGCCGTTGCGATCGAGCACTGCGCCCATCATCGTGCCATCGGTAAAGGCGATCGAGGCAGGTCCATCCCACGGTTCCATCAGGCAGGAGTGGTATTCGTAGAAGGCTTTTTTCTCGTCGCTCATCGACTCGTGCGCCGTCCACGGTTCCGGGATCATCATCATCACGGCATGGGGGAGCGATCGACCCGCCAGCGTCAGCAGTTCCAGCGCGTTGTCAAAAATCAACGAATCGCTGCCGTCAATATTGATGATGGGCGTAATCTTTTGGATGTCATCACCAAACTGCTCCGACTCAAACAGCGATTGCCGTGCGTTCATCCAGTTAATGTTGCCACGCAGGGTATTGATCTCGCCGTTGTGAGCAATGTAGCGGTAGGGGTGCGATCGCTCCCAGCTCGGGAACGTATTGGTGCTAAAGCGCGAATGCACCAGCGCCAAAGCGCTCTCAAAGTCGGGATCGCTCAAATCTCGAAAATACTGCCCCACCTGCACGGGCATCAGCATCCCTTTATAGACGATCGTGCGGCTGGAAATGCTCGACGGATACCAGTAGGGATCAACGGCTGCGTTGCGAATCGCCTTGTGAGCGCGTTTACGAATGACGTACAGCTTGCGCTCAAACGCCAGATCGCCTGCCAGATCGGGCGATCGCTGGATAAACACCTGCTCCACAAAGGGTTCGCTCGCTTTTGCCGTGTTGCCCAGCATGGAATCATCCGTGGGCACATCGCGCCAGCCCAGTACTTTCTGACCTTCTTCCGCCACAATTTGCGCGAATAGCTGCCGTCCCTTCTCCCGTTGCTCGCGATCGGGCGACGAGTAAATCATCCCGACACCATACTGCCCTGCTTCAGGTAGGGTAATATCGACAGCCGCGGTAGCCTTTACCAAAAACTTGTGCGGCACCTGGAGCAAAATGCCCGCACCATCGCCCGTATTCGTCTCAGCACCTACCGCACCGCGATGATCCAGGTTCAGCAGAATCGTCAACCCATGCTCAACGATCGCGTGAGACGGCGTGCCCTTCATATGCACAATAAAGCCCACACCGCACGCGTCATGCTCATAGCGTGGATCGTACAAACCTTGTGGTGATGGCATGGTGTGATGATTCATTTTGATACTTTTTGGGTGCCTAAAAGTAGATGTCTGCAAAGGACAACGTGAGACTGATCGCACGGAAGTCATTAAATTAAAACGTTAACGAACCTTCGGTCAAGATTTGGTTGCAGGCTAACGTTTTGGAAACCTTTTTCAACCAACCCAAGAACGGATGCATCCGCCAACCCCAACGCACTGAACATGCCAGGTGATCGTTAAATCTTCTAACGAGACCGTGCTGAACGCCTCAGTCTTAAGGAAATGATCAGATCTGCAACCGCGATCGACGAGGTGCCGATCTCATGCCAACTCACGCCCCTGGTGCGGCTCGGATTCTTGATTCTACCGTCCTTTAAAGGATTTAGATACAGAGCAGCCACATCGCGATCGCTCAATATTTCGTGATAATTCTTGATAATAAAGTTGAAAAAATAAACAATTCAAAGCAACACAAACAGAAATTTTTTAAGACTGATGTTTAAGCTTCACGGCATTCTTCTTTCTGATTCGTCAATCGCTTTTGAGCAGATTTAGCTTGAGAAACAGGCTCTCTATCCTTCCCCTTTTCTCTCTTCGCACGCATAAAATTTGCAGCAATAAAAAGCGCACTGTGCCTTCACACAATGCGCGATCGCAGTCAAGATCTGTAGTTCAACTCTCAAATAAAAAGTGGCTGAGCGGCACCCTTGAAGCTTCTTGAGCACTGTCGGTAAACGATGACTGCCGACGCGGTGGAGGATCTGATGGGGGCTTGTATTGCGACACCACGATCGCAGCGAGAGTCAGCCCAGTACTGAGCGTCTGGCTGCTTCTGATCAAAAGAGAAAGAATCGATTGCTTCGTCATGGTTCTAAAGGTTTGCTTACATACAGTGAGCTGTTTTGGCAAAAATACAGTCAAATTTGCGCCTTCTCAACCCAACGGTTGAAAAATGCGTTGCCAGGACGATCGCCCTGATATTAATGGCGAGACTTACCCAGAAAATGTTTCAATCCAGGTAACTCGGATGTAAAAAGTCTTTTCCGGATAAGTCTTGGTAAATGCCGCCCTCTGAACGGTAGGAGGCAGAGACATTAAATGCCTCTCTTGAGACGACCCAGGAAACAGATGAGGTTAGATCACCCCGCATACTCAAAGTCTATGCCAGATCTTTTTCAAGAGCTTGCATAAAAGTGCCAACTTTGCAGGCATCAGCCACGGTGTTCCCTGAACTGAAACCGAGGTCTCGTGAGAGGAAAGGTGAGCTTGCAGAGTGTACCTTTAGGAGACACCGATTCTCGCTTGAACTGACCACCAAGACGAGACGCAACGTTACGGGCGTGTTTGGTGCCTTCGCCATCGATCGTTGAACGAATGCCTATACCGTTATCTTTAATCTCTAAGATGTACCAGGTGTCTGTTTGAGTGCCTGTTACGTTAAGGGAAGTAGCTCCTTCAGCGTGTTTGCCAACATTGCAGAGTGCTTCTTCAAGAAAGCGACAGAGACTGCGTTTGTGCTCAATGCTTAGCGATGGATGCTCGATCGGCTCAAAATAACCGGCAATTTTGAGCGTCTCAAAGCGGGGGAAGTCCGATCGCTCCAGCGTCTTGCTGTAAACCTCAAAGAACAACTCGTGCATGGGGAGCTTGAGGTCTACCTTCAGCCCATCTCGTAAGTAAAGGCTCTCTTCTTGCGTCAACGTTTCTTGCTTAAGATGCTCACCAATGCCCCGGAGTTCACGATTGAGGTGCTCAAGAGCCGCAAACAAGTGCGCTGGTGGCATACCATCTCGCATCTGCCGTAAAAGACTCGCTAACGTTTGCAATGGACCGTTATGAATCACGTCAAAGGTTTGTTCGATCATGCGTTGACGCTCCTCAATGACACGCTGGTTTTCGTTGAGTCTGGAGCGTAACACCCAGTCGTACTTATAAAACGCAGTGCAGCCGATCCCATTCAGCAGCCACACAAACGAAGCAGGAATCACTGGAATCCACCAGCCTCCCAGCAGAAGTAAATAGCTGATGCCGATCAGCCCGATTTGCCCAATGCCAATACCCAGCAGTTTGCTCTTGGGCAGTAGCTTGCTCCGCCCCCAGATAATGGCTGTCAACCCCCAACCGAAAATCCACAGATACTCCCAGCCATCCGTCCATGTGTTTAACAGCAACCGCTGGTTCAGCACCGCGCTAATAATCTGGCTCACGGCATGGGCTTGAATCTCTAGCGAGTTGGTTGGGTCGATTGCAGCGGTGGCGATAATGGGTCGAATCTTAGGATCGGTGATGCCCACAATAACAATGCGATCGCGCAACCAGGCTGGATCAACGTTGCCCGCCCTCACCTGTCTTAGAGAAAGAACGCGAAACGGCTGGTGATGCTGCCGAAAGTTCAGCAGCAGTTGAGGATTACCCGTGTCTGCGCCTGCATAGGCACCCGTCGGTCGTAGGCGTGGAAGTTCGGTAGAGCCAAAGCGCATGGCTTCCGGATCGCGAAACCCATTCTTGAGGGTAAGGTTTCGATTTTGGTAGACCAGGTACTTTTCGACCAGCCCGATCGTCAGAGAAAGCTTGTACGTCTCAGGGCTAATCGGGTCAAAGGTGCCCAGAATCGTCCGCCTCACATGGTTGTCGCCATCAGGAATCAGGTCGATCAACCCAATCTGATTGGGAGGAAAGCCTGAGGGAGCGGGAATCTGATCCGCCGCCGCCAAAATTTTCTCAGACACAATCAAAGGCTGACGCTGTTTCAACGCGGCAAAGAGTGCGCCGTCCTTTGACTGCACAATTTGATTCTGGAGAATATGCAAGCCAATGACGGCTGGTTTGTAGGTTTGCAACGCGTTGAGCAGGTCAATCAACGCGCGATCGCGGATGGGATACCCCGTTTGCTGCATATCCGTTGCGTCAATGCCAACCAGCACAATGCGATCGTCCTCTGGCTCAACCGGACGATGACGCAAAAAGGCATCTAGCGTCAGCAGTTCCAACCCTTGTAGAGAGCCTGCCAGCCGAGCCGCGACCACTAGCCCGATCACCACCGCTCCTGGCAGCACCCAACGCCAGAGTGAACCAATTTCTTTCAGGCTATGCCAAAGGTTGCGCTGCACTGCCACCAACTCCAGAGGCGGAAAAAGTAGTTAGTTGTTGGTTGTTGGTTGTTAGTTACAATCGCGCGATGATCCAACAACTAAAAACTAAAAGCTAACAACTGATTAGTCAATCAGTCCTTCTTCTCTGGCGCGAATCTCGGTTTGAATGCGGATATTTTTGCCGTCCTGCTTGTCTTCATCGGGGTAGACTTCGAGCACATCCTGGATCTTTGTCCAGTAGTGTCGCACCGTGCGCTCAGAAACCTGCATGCGTTTGGCGATCGCCCGATCTTGCAGCCCTTCGTGAAACGCCAGCTTCAGCACGGTGATCCAATCAGGCTTTACTTCTAAGGTACGCCCACGGCGGATGTCTTTGGTGTGGGTGATGCCTTTAAGCGCCCAATCAACCCGCGTCAACATTTCTTTACTCGAAAGACTCTTATCAGCCACGGTAAACCCAGCTTTGTGGCGATCGATTTCCGGTCGAATGCGAACCAGCGCTCTCACATGCGTACTCTGCACCGTGAGATTGAGGGTGGGATAGTGCTGCATCAACGTTTTGAGCAACTGCACGCCGGTCTCTGCCTGAGCGTTATCGCCGCTTTTCTCTGGTAAGGAGAGATCAAGCACGATCAAATCGGGCGTATGGAGTTTCACCTGATTCAACGCGCTGACAACCGTTTGCGCCGTCAAAAGGGTTGCTTGGGGATACTGCCATTTTAATAGCTCGATCGTGCCACCCAAAACGATTTCGTGATCGTCAACCACTAGAATGCGGAGTTTAGTTGGTTCCTGGGCGTTTTGGCTCATTGCAAGAGGCATAAAACAGACAGACCTGTTGCATGAATATACCTCCAACTTTGCCGAAAACTACACAGAAACGCAAGCGGGATCGCTAGATCTGTTTGCAGAAAGCTGCAATGTTTCGTGGTCAATCCCGGAAATTAACTTTGCAGAGAGGGATCGTGCAATATCAGGCGCATTTTCATACTATCTGAGTTAATTCGTCCAACCTTTACTTCTTCCGGAGAAACCACTTGTCACAAACAGGAATTTGTGAAGCGACGTTTGAACAACATTCGTGCCCATTCATCAGCCTGCATAAGCATCCGCCTATTCTCTAGCCCCCGAGAGCCATGCTGAATCAACTGAACCTAAACCAAAGCGCGCAAGATGATACCTTCCTACTGCAAGGTGTTTTAGAAGGAATCACTGACGGTATTCTCATTCTTTCGGAACGTGGCGAATGGATTTATCACAACTACTACGCATACCGCATTTGCCAACAGCTCAACCAGGGCAAGGTTGATGTGCCTCCAGTTCCCGAAGCCATTTGGCAAACCTGCAAAGCACTTATTGAAAGCCGCGATCTCTATGGTGATCAGCCCGTGGTCATTGAGTCAGAAATTGCTCACAGCCCGAACCTATACCGCGTTCGAGTCAGGTGGCTCACGCTAGATGACCCCCACCGTCCCTACCTGGCAGTGCTCCTGGAAGATCGCTGGCAGTCGTCGCAAAACCGGGCACTGGCAGAGGCACTCCTGTACAACCTGTCGCCGCGACAAACCGAAGTCTGGCTGCTCCGTCGCGCTGGCTTGACGTACCAGCAAATTGCGATCGAGCTTTACATCACCATCAACACCGTCAAGCGCCACCTAAAAGACATTCGCGCAAAGCAAAATCTGGCAAATGATTCAGGCGATTAACACACGCCTGCTTTACTCTGCTTGACGGCTCTCGCATCAGCCTTAGCGACAACACCCAGCAAGCCTTAGCCCCAGGAGTAATCACGATGATGACATTTAACCCCATCAAGGCTTTGAATACCCTTTGGTCTGACGCGCCCGTAGACCACGCCGCAACAAATTTCTTGCGAGGCGCTGACACCAGCTATAAAGGTCGTGCCATCGTCTCGGAAACCATTTCGCCGCGCCTACGGGGACGGGTGTATTTCCAGGGTTCGTGGTGGCTCGCTCAGTGTGAGCAGGATATCACGATCGCGGTTGATGAAGTGGTGCAGGTGATTGGACGGCAAAACATCACACTGCTAGTCCGTCCCATGCGGACATCAAGCGTATAGAGGAGAAGCCTTGAGTTTTGAGTTGAACCAGTGGTTGTTAGTTGTTAGTTGTTAGTTGTTAGTACATGAGTTGTTCCTAACTCCTTCTAAAAACTAAAAACCAAAAACTTCTCCGCCTTCCACTACTGCTCCTGCATCAACCGCAGATAGTTCTGTTGCAGTCGAATGTTGTCTTGCGTCAGGCGATCGCCCATTTCCTTTTCGGCATCACTAATCTGCTCCCAAAAGGCGGTTGAGCGGCGTGCCGTCAGTAATTCATTCCAGAGTGCATCAATGATGTGAGGGGCGGCAGCAGGGTCAACTTCGTTCAGTAATTGCGCAAGTGACTGTCTGGCAGCATCGTGTTGTGCCGGATCTTGAGACAGAGCAAGGCAGTCTTGCAGTTGGGCAAGCTGATCTGGCGTGAGTGTATGAGCCATAATTGGAGAGGTGCTGTGCTGTTGAAGCGTAAGAATCGTTGCGCTGTTAAGATGCGGCGCGATCGTGGAATCCCTCGTCGCCCTACTTCAAAGTTAACATTTCTTCATCGAACTTTTATCACGGTACAATCAACCTCATAGTCTTCAAGTCTATCTCTGGTCTGATTCTCTTTTTGTAGCTATGGCAAAGCAGCGGGTTCTTTCTGGCGTTCAACCAACGGGCAATCTTCATCTGGGCAATTATTTAGGAGCCATTCGCAACTGGGTTGAAGGGCAGCACCAGTACGATAATTTTTTCTGCGTGGTTGATTTACACGCGATTACGGTGCCCCATAACCCCGCAACGCTCGCGCACGATACGTATACGATCGCCGCACTCTACTTGGCTTGTGGCATTGATCTCAACGATTCAACCATCTTCGTGCAGTCTCACGTTTCAGCGCACAGTGAACTTGCCTGGTTGCTCAATTGCATCACCCCGCTCAACTGGCTGACCGACATGATCCAGTTCAAAGAAAAAGCCGTAAAGCAGGGCGAAAACGTCAGCGTGGGCTTGCTAGACTACCCCGTGCTGATGGCAGCCGATATTCTGCTCTACGACGCGGATAAAGTGCCTGTGGGCGAAGACCAAAAGCAGCATTTGGAACTGACGCGCGACTTGGTCGATACGTTCAACCACAAGTTTGCTAAGCCCGGTCAACCTGTCCTTAAGAAACCCGATCCGCTAATTCGAGCAGATGGCGCGCGGGTAATGAGCCTCACCGATGGCACCAAAAAAATGTCCAAGTCTGACCCCTCGGAGTTGAGCCGGATTAATTTGCTCGATCCGCCAGAGGTCATCCAAAACAAAATTAAGCGCTGCAAAACCGACCCCGTGCGCGGGCTGGTCTTTGATGACCCCGATCGCCCAGAGTGCAACAACCTGTTGACCTTGTACATGCTGCTTTCCGGCCAGACCAAAGAAGCGGTTGCCAATGAGTGCCGGGAAATGGGCTGGGGACAGTTCAAGCCACTGCTCACAGAAACGACGATCGCCCACCTCAAACCGATTCAGGACAAGTACCAAGAAATCATGGCTGAACCGGGCTATCTAGACTCGGTGCTGCGCGACGGCGGTGAAAAAGCAAGAGCGATCGCCAACGAAACTTTAAAGCGAGCAAAGGTAGCATTAGGATACTCCTTACCGCTTTAGGCACTTGTATGCCAGACGGGCAAACTCTTCTAGATGTAAGGCTCTGGTGCAAAGATGCGTTGCTGTAAAGAAATTGCTGTCTCTGAAAACAGAAGCTATCCCTGGTTCGATCGCCCGATATGATAAAAAGGCGTTCTAAAAAGCGCTGCAATTGATCCACGCGACGTTACTTGCCTCATGTCTTCATCCCTCAGCTTGTTTCAATCTGCCATCAAAGCGGGCGAATTCCTCATCACAGCGGAGGTTATGCCGCCCAAGGGGGGAAATCCGGCACACATGCTTGAGATGGCACGGTTGCTAAAGGGGCGGGTGCATGGAGTGAATATTACCGATGGCAGTCGCGCTGTGCTGCGAATGTCGTCGCTGGCAGCATCGGCGATTTTACAGCAGAAGGGCATCGAGCCGATTTATCAGGTTGCCTGCCGCGATCGCAATGCGATTGGCTTACAGGCAGACCTGATGGGCGCTCAGGCGCTAGGCATTCGTAACGTGCTGGCGCTGACAGGTGATCCCATCAAGGCGGGCGATCATCCCGAAGCGCGGGGAGTCTTTGAATTGGAGTCCGTTCGCCTACTGCAACTCATTCACAAGCTCAACGCAGGGATTGATTTCAACGATAAGCCGCTGACCGATGGTGCAACCGAACTGTTTGTGGGAGCTGCGATCGATCCTCAGTGTGGCAGTTGGTCTGGTCTTCAACGTCGGTTTGAGCGCAAACTGAATGCTGGGGCGCAGTTCTTTCAGAGCCAGTTGATTTCGGACTTCGATCGCCTCGAAAAATTCATGATCCAGCTTGCCACCGACTGTAACAAGCCCATTTTGGCAGGCATTTTCTTACTGAAGTCGGCAAAGAACGCCCAGTTTATTAATCGCTGTGTGCCCGGTGTGCAGATTCCTGATCACATGATCGATCGACTCGCACGCGCCACCGATCCACTCCAGGAAGGGGTGGCGATCGCTGCAGAGCAGGTAAAACAGGCACGAGAACTCTGTCAGGGTGTTCACCTGATGGCGGTTAAGCGCGAAGATCTCATTCCACAAATTCTGGACTTGGCAGGGGTTGCGCCGTTGAAGAATCCGTAGGGATGTTCCATAGAACGTTCCTAATATCTGGCTCTAACGTGACAGAAACTTGCCAGCAACACTCATCGCGTCACCCAAGTCGATATCGCCATCGCGATCGCCATCCAAAAAGGCATTGAGTACAGGATTGCCTGCTTGAGGATTATCTGTATGCGCTCCGCTTTGCAAGAAATTGAGCGCCAGTGGCACCAATGTTGGCAGCATCGACTGAACCGTTTGGGGGTCGAGTCCGGTACGCTGCACCAGGTCTTGAACCACCTGCTGCTGCATCACAGGACCCAACACGGCTTCTACAGCTTGCGCGTTTGGGCTGGTGCCGCCGTATTGATTGACGGTCGCCTGAGCCTGTTCGGTGCCAGCGGTTGCCTGTTGTTGCTGCAGTGCCGAGCGCACGTAGCCGCCAACCACTGATACCAACGTCTGCGTTGTGCCTGCGTCTGTCCCGTGATTACTGCTGAGTTGCTGGACGGTACTGAGAATTGCGCCAAGCTGATCTGGGCTTCCCTGCTGACCAGGGTTACTGACAGCGCTCAAAACTGCATCGAAAAGTCCCATAAGCTTCCTCTTGCACGCGTTTACCATCCCAACTTAAACCACGAAACAGCGTTAGCCGTCTAGTGCCTGTGGTTACAGTAGCTTTCTCGCGCCTCGATCGCGGCATATTTAACAATCTTTTCGGGCAAACAGGCGTTTCGGGTAATCAGGCTTTTGAGGCAAATAGGTCGAAAACACACAGGTTTACATCCGAAAAAGTGCAGGGAACTAGAATAAAAGGCAGATGCACCGTAGATGTCTTCATGCCGCTGACGCGCTTTCTCACTCTGGTTGCTGGTGTAGCCCTCATTTTGGGGCTAATGATCTGGCTGATTGACTCGCTCACTCGGCTGTATTGGCAGTTGTCCTATTCTCCACTGCTGTTTCAGGCGTTGCTGGTGCTAATCCTGGTCGTGCTAGCCGCGCTCATTGGGGCATCGATTTACTACCTCTTTGTGCTGCCTCGTGCCCAAAGACATCGCAAACAAGCGCGACGCAAGCCTGTGGTGCCTGCCGAAAAAACCGAAGCGGCTGAGGAAACCCTGAAAGCGGTGCGGCAGCAGGTTGATCAGATTCAAGACGAGGTGGCGCGGCAAGAACTGTTGCAGCGATCGCGCGAGATTGAGCACACCCTGGCACGGGGACATTTGCAACTTGTGGTATTTGGCACAGGGTCGGCAGGCAAAACATCCCTGGTCAATGCGTTGATTGGGCGCATGGCGGGCAAAGTGGGCGCGGCAATGGGCACCACTGAAGTGGGCGAAACCCATGCGCTCAAGCTTAAAGGCGTAAGTCGAGAAATTCTCATCATCGATACACCGGGCATTTTAGAAGCGGGTGTGGCAGGAACGGAACGCGAACAATTAGCGCGGCAGTTGGCAACCGAAGCGGATTTGCTGCTGTTTGTGCTGGACAACGATCTGCGCCAATCAGAATACGATCCGCTGCAAACGCTGGCAGAGATTGGCAAACGATCGCTCGTCATCCTCAACAAAACCGACCTGTATCCAGAAGGCGATCGGGATGTAATTCTTGCCCGGTTGCGCGATCGAGTGCGTGGGTTGGTCGCCCCCATTGATGTCATTGCGACCGCTGCGAACCCGGCGGCGATCGTTGTCGATGGTGAAACCGTGCAGCCGGAACCCGATATCATGCCGCTGATTCGGCGCATCGTAGCCGTGTTGCGGGCAGAAGGGGACGATTTGCTGGCAGACAACATCTTGCTGCAATCCCAGCGGCTGGGTGAGAAAGCCCGCTATCTCATTGATGCCCAGCGACGACGACAGGCTGAAAAAATTGTCGATCGCTTCCAGTGGATCAGTGCGGGTGTGATTGCTGTCACTCCTCTACCTGTTGTCGATCTGCTGGCAACAGCGGCGATCAACGCTCAGATGGTCGTCGAAATTGGGCGGGTGTACGGCTGTGAAATCAACCTGGAGCGAGGACGCGAACTGGCATTATCATTAGGCAAGACGCTGGCAAGTCTGGGCATCGTGAAGGGCGCGCTGACGCTGGTTGCAACGGCGCTGGAATTTAGCCTGGGTGGTCTACTGGTGGGGCGTGCCATTCAGGGCGTGAGTGCGGCTTACCTGACCCGCATTGCAGGCAAAAGCTTTATCGAATACTTTCGCCATGACCAGGATTGGGGCGATGGCGGCATGACAGAAGTGGTGCAGCGCCAGTTTCAGCTCAATCGCAAGGATGAATTTATGCGTGCTTTTGTCCAGGACGCGATCGACCGGGTGATCAAACCCCTCAATCTCGATCGTGACCCAACGACTGAAGATCAACCGCTCCTACCGGAAGTCCAACTCCCGTTAGAAATCAAAGCCAAACTCGATGCCGACCTGGAGGAGTGGAATCGATCGTGAGTCTGCTTGCGATCGTCCGCCGCATTCTAAGCAGCGGGAAGCCAACAAAAACCCCTGAAGCAGCATGTGCCACAGGGGAATGGAGGTGACTAGGAACAGTAATGGCTTGAGCCGCGCTTATTATTCTTCCTCGTCCTCTTCTTCCTCGCCCTCTTCCTCCGACGAGAATAATTCGTCAATGATGGCGATTGCCCGGTTTGCCGAAATACCTAGCGCTTGATGCAGGCTATCAATAAACTCTTGTTCTTCTTCTGGCACTTCACCATCCGCTGCAATGACAATCACTGCCACTGCGAATGCGGCTTCTTCAATGCCTTCATCTCTTGCGGTAGCAAGTGCCTGTACGACCACCGCCTCAATGCCTTCTTCGTTGATCAGAGTGCCAATCTCGCTGCCGAGAGCGGCAAAGTCTTCTTCTGCGTAATCTTCGTACAGGTCGATCGCAGAGAGCAATTCACCCAGCGATTCGGTTTCGACATCGCCCGACTCACCATCCGAATACAGTGCAAACAGACCGATCGCGGCGATCGCCAGTTCTGGGCTTAACGCAACCTGAGTACCGCCGCCACGAGGTAACTTACGTTTAGACATGAATTTCTCCTAAAGTTCACTGGGCAAGTAGCTGCATGCTTGGATCTACGCGCTTTGGCAACCCAATCAGGCTGCACCTAACGTTCCCAGCCACGATCGAGATGGAACAGCATAGGAGAAATCTCTCTGTCGATCGCTTTACAGTCGTTCTCGGTTGAGTCAGCCTGTCGGCAAGACGGGTGTGGGGTGTGGGGTGTAGGGTGTGGCGAATGCAAATGAAAACCGCTATAAGTAAAAGCCTTATGGAATGGCTAGCTCAACGAGCAGTGGTAAGTGGTCAGAGCCAATGTTTCGTCCTGTCTGTGTTCTCTGCACCACAATGTCTGAGCTGACCAGGCAATGGTCGATCGGAATTGCCAGCCAGGGTAGCCAACGACGAGGCGACCAACTCGGCAAAATGCCAAAACCAGCACGACTATTTTGCAAGCCTGCCGCCTGCACCGCTTGCTGATAGTAGGGCGACCACATGCTGATGTTGAAGTCGCCAATCACAATGAGAGGATGGGTTTGCGATCGGGCAAACGGGGCGATCGCTGCCAGCCATTGATTGCGCCACTGAAAGAGTTCTTCCCGAATCGGTGGCGGGGGGTGTGCTGTTAGCAAGGACACTGTTTTCCCGCCCTTGCTGATTTGCACCACCAGACTGGCATACTCGCTTTGCCCTAAGAACTGCACCGAAGGCTGCTGAAGCGGCAACGCGCTAAAAATGACGTTTCCAAAGCCAGCCGCATCCGGTTCGGCATACTGATACGGCAGCGTCGTGCGGAGTGGCTCCAACGCTTCTAACCATCGGGTATTGACTTCCTGAAAGATCGCAATCTCTGGGTTGGTTTCTTTGACTAAGGCAAGGACGCTCTCATGGTTGCGGTTCCGTACCAACACATTGGCGTGCAGGACGCGCAGTTGCATCGCGGGTGTAACCACCGTCGGCTGAGGTAAATACCACGGCACCACAGCTACCAGGTTGAGCGCCAGCCCAAACAAACTCAAACCCAACAGCCAGCGCCGCCAAACGCATGTGCGCCATAACCAGAGGCAGACGACAGCACAGAGGCAAACAACCAGATATTGCTGTTTGAAATGAGCCGTTAAATCCAACCGCCAGTGGAGCCAACCCAAAGAGCCCGTCAGGGATAGTAACGTTACCAGCCCCAGTCCAGCAGCCAAACTGACGATGAACAGCCAATGCAAAGACGATCGCCGCTGAAACGTTCCCATCAACAGCCTCAACCGTTAACGTACCAAGAGAGCCGTTGCGCCGTGCAGGATCAACCCCATCGGGGCAGGCACCATTTCACCGCGCATATCCAGCAGTTGTACGACAATGAGGTAGGCAAGACTCAGCGCCACTGCGATCGCCCCCGTCACCACTGCCACAATCTTAGAGCGATCCATGCTTTCTCCTACTTCATGACTGATCTGGTTGATTGCTGATGCTTCTACGTTTGTCAAAAGTAGCCGTTTCCCGGGGCAGACTAGGCTTAGAGACCCGTTAGCAATCAGGGAAATGCCACAGCAAGCTCTCAAACAGCATAGTCAACCGTTAAAACCGTATAAACAAAGTTTAAGCGTTTACGTAGAATCTTGGTAAACCGCTCCGCATGAATCACATGATGAGGGCAGTGAGACCTTTCATCTGGGCAATTCAATTCCTTCAGAAGCGCTCGATCGCAGAGCATAGAAGTGGTGCAAGCCATGCGCTGCAATCTGCTAGAGTCTATTGTTTACTTCCCCAGTTTGCTTTCTTGAGAACTACCGACTCCTAGAACGTTTGATTCGCAAATCTGACAAGACTTTAAACCGCATGGCTACCGTCACAGACTCTATCAGCGAACCGTTTACGATCGATCGTCCAACGGTCGTCGAAACCCACGAGTTGCGAAAAACCTACCGCACGGGGTTTTGGCTCAATCAGAAAGTGGTTTCTCTCAAAGGCTGTACGCTCAAGGTCTTGCAGGGAGAAACCTTTGGATTACTGGGTCCCAATGGTGCGGGCAAAACCACTCTGCTCAAAACGCTGCTAGGCATTGTGCGTCCCTCCGCTGGGCGTGGGCTTTTGTTAGGCGCACCGCTGGGCGATCGCACGGTCAAAGAACGCATTGGCTACCTGCCCGAAAATCCCTATTTCTACGACTACCTCACAGGTTGGGAAACGCTCCAGTTCACCGGAGGGCTGTTCCAAATTCCCCGATCGGTGCAAAAGCAGCGGATTCCGCAACTCCTCGATCTGGTCGGGTTATCACATGCAGCCGCCCGCAAAAAGCAGCTTCGGCAATACTCTAAAGGGATGCTGCAACGCATTGGCATGGCGCAGGCACTCATTAACGATCCTGAACTGGTGTTTCTGGACGAGCCAATGTCCGGGTTAGACCCGATGGGGCGCTACCAGATTCGGGAGATTATCCTCTCGCTGAAGTCGCAGGGCAAAACCATCTTTTTCAACAGCCATGTGCTGTCGGATGTGGAAATTGTGTGCGATCGCATTGCCATTCTTGCCGAGGGCGACCTGGTTTGCAGCGGCTCTCTCCAGGAACTTCTCGGCACCACCGAAACCTACACCATCAAAGGTCGTGGCGGCAGCTTAGACGTGATCAAGAAACGAATGCTGAATCTAGAGTTTCGCGATGGCTATTGGCAGGGGCATCTTCAAGGTGATCCCTACGACTTTCTCGCTACCCTCAACTTAATGGGTGCCCAGATTATCACGGTGAATCTCGCCCGTCCGTCGCTGGAAGAATTTTTCATTCGCCAATTAAACGATCGTGGTGTGCATACCAGCAATTAACGAATGGGAATTAAATCACACCGACTTTTGTAGCGATGGTCTTGAAAGTCAAGCAGGCTATGGGAAACGGCTTTTGCAGCTTAACTGTCAGCATTCACCATTCGGCGCAAGATTGAACGCTGTAGCTTATTTTCTGGCGAGATGGGTGCAAGCTACAGGCTGAGACGCAGTTGGTTTAGTCTTCGCTTACTCGGTTGGCGCAAAGTAAACCTGAAAGAGCGCAACGAGGCTTGCGATCGCGGTGCAAAAGCCCAACAGAAATGAAACACCGATCAAAAAAGCTGTCATTGTCCGTCTGAAGTGAGTTTCTTCTAGAATCGCAGGTTGCCATTCTTTTTGGGAGAAGAAACCGTAAAAGCTTAATGAAGGGATAGTGAATCTCCTGAGAGTCTTCAGTAAAAGCCACAATAGGCTGAGGTAGCGGTCAGCTTGGGAGTTTTTGGTTTTTGGTTGTTAGTTGTAAAGCCTTTCCAACGGAACGCTCTGCACTCACTTTGCGATCGCTAGGGGCTGTCATCAATTACGACTACACATTGCTTGCAGTAAGGATTCCAGCCCCTAGCCTGGTGTGTTGGGACGGGCGTGACACTGCTGATATTGCCAGGTTTCGGAGCTAATTGATGACACGCCCTAAGGTTATGCGTACCTGAGCTGTTCCTGACTCTCTCTAAAAACCAGAAACTAACAACTAACAACTTCTTCATCCCTCATTCCAAACCCCTGCTCAACCGTGTAGGGTGTAAAAGAACCCTGTTGCAGCATGAATGATAGGCAGAAAAATGGACAGAAAAATTGGCTTCTGGCTGGTATGGCTTGCGTTTGTCGGCTATGCCTTTTTGCTGGCTCCCCCCGATCGCCCCGATACCTTTGAGCTCATCAAGCACCTTTCGACCGGGCAGATTGTGGGCATCAATCCACTCATTGTGGCGCTGTTTAACATCATGGGCGTGATGCCAATGCTTTATAGCTGCCTGATGTTCATTGATGGTAGAGGGCAAAAAATTCCCGCGTGGCTGTTTGCAACGGCATCGTTTGCGGTGGGTGCGTTTGCGATCGTGCCCTATCTGGCATTACGCGAACCAAACAGAACGTTTAGCGGCAAGAAAACCTGGCTACTCAAGCTGTTGGATTCACGGTGGTTGGGGTTGGCACTGGCGATCGCCGCCATGGGTCTACTGTTCTACGGCATCACTCAGGGCGACTGGACGGACTTTGTGCAGCAGTGGCGATCGAGCCGCTTTATTCATGTGATGAGTTTGGATTTCTGCTTGCTTGCAGTGCTCTTTCCCGCCCTGGTACGGGATGATATGGCGCGACGGGGACTGACGAACGATCGCCTGTTTTGGTTGGTGGCGTTGCTACCGTTGCTGGGCGCGATCGGCTATTTGGTACTCCGTCCACCCTTGCCAGAACAAACCGAAAGCACGGTGCCCTCCCAGCCTGACTATCGCACAGCACCATAGAGCAGGCATGGCGGATGGTGGCACAGTCACGATCGTCTCATTTACAGCCGTCTGCCTTTGCATTCACCACACCCGATACTCTACACCCTACACCCGTTTTGACAAGACTGTCGCTGACGCAATTGAGAACCACTGTAGCTGCCATGCTAGTTTGAGAAGAGAAGCTTTGCACAGCAAAAGGGGGCGTTAAATGGTTGAAGTTCACGCTTGATGTTTTGGAGTGCGTGCATCATGCTTTGAGGCTCGTGCGCGATGTTCTAATACCAATTAAATGTGAAGCTGCATCAAAATGGAGGTGTCCCCTTTGAGTCCATGAGCTATGCAAGGACGACCCTTCCGCATCACCGCGACAGGAAAGTTTGGCACAGCTAGAGAAATCCCTGGAAAAGGCTCGCATGGTGAGCCAACAAGAACGCTTACGGTATAAGAACGTCCTCCCGCCCGCCTAAGCAAGCGCTCAGCCGCCAGGGCAAAGCCTATAACAGTCTATACCTAATAGAGGCTGGATCATTGCTCTCAAGGCTAAGCCTTCGGGTGGATGGCTTGAACCATCTGATGTCTGTACATTAAAGACAGTTTTCAGACGTGCTTTAGTACAGCTTTTAGAGATGGTTATGGATGACTTCAAGCTATCGATCGTGATGTTTCTGGTTCAGAGCGGTTTCGTTCTGGGTCAGGATTTTTCAATGGATGCCAATGGTGACTTGATTATTGGTAGCCCAGAGACTTTTTCTGCTTTATCAGCGTTTATGGATTCGATCTCATAGCTCATTCAACAACCCTGAGCAGTCACCGTACAGACTCAATGGGCATCCATACTCTTCTGCGTGCCCTTTGTCTCTCTACAAGCCCAGTAAGCAGCACGAGCTTGATGCAATCGCTCCTCAGCCGAGCTAAGCCGATCGTAAAGCTTGAGGTTGTCTTCTTTGAAGCTGCTCCTGAAGCTGGCGGTGGTGCTGTTGTAGCTGGTGCATGTGTTCAAAGAGTTGCCAGCAGTATTGCTCTGGTAAGCCGCATGTGACAGCACCTCGCAGCACCACATTGAAATACCAATCGTTTGGGGCGAGTTCTTGATCCAGCTTATTGACTACTACGTAAGTTCGCACGTTGGTATAAAGCTGGTGGTTGCAATGGATTTCAATGGTTTCACGGCGATAGCCCCCGGTCGGCACTTCTTCACGCTCATCCAGACGATCGCTCAACCGCCACGGCAGGGCATAGAGCACACCATGTACTACAGAGGCAGGATCGCTAACCACATCCAGTACTCCACAGTTGCGGCGAGCTGATCGACGGTAAAAGCCTAACCGATAGCCGCTAAGCGTTGCTGGTCCAACCACAAATAAATGGGTACTTTCACCCAGGGTGCGTTTCAAATCTACGGGGCACATACAGGAGCCATAGGCAAAGTAGTAGAACATAGGCTCAGCCGCTTGTGAATACCGCTGAAAGGGCGCTTGAAAGGGTGCGTAGATCCCGTCCATTTCGGGGCTGCCGCTGTCGAGAAGTTCTGCCATACGCTTAAGCAATAGAATGAGACGGTTTTGATCGCTTTGCTGATTTCGAGGTACTTCTATACTAAAGTATCGTATTCCGATATGAGAACTGTAGATTTGGCAAAACCTTGAGCAAGACGGCTGATTCTGTTGACATCGCTGTCACAGCAAAAGCTAGGGGCTGTCATCAATTAATACTACACATTTCTTGCAGTAAGGGTTCCAGCCCCTAGCCTGGTGTGTGGGGACGGGCATGACACTGCTGATATTGCAAGGTTTCGGAGCTAGTTGATGACACGCCCTAGGGTTCTAAGCGATAAACGCGTGCCTGCTTATCCGATCGATATACCCACTGCTGCTTGCCGTCTGAAAACACCACGCGCCATCCTGAAACGATCGCTTGTGTACATATTTCATCTGCTTTGGCTAGACCCAAACAACCGTCAGACCAGGTTTTGGCGGTGGCTTCAACGACCTTCAATCTTGCTGCCGGAATCTTGGTGCGCTTGCTTAACGCCTGCCGCAAACGGGTGATAACGGGTTGAGGTATTTGAGCTGTCACTTTAGAGGGGGTGGTTGCTAGAACAGTCTCCTCACCGCTGATCCCGATCGCGGTTACTACATCAGGGGCAGCTTGAGCGGTGGACGGTAGCCCTCCGCCCGCAACCCAAAACAGACCTGCTAGCAGGATTGCCCAACACCATTGATGGCATAAAGCTTGTACGACTGCGAAAGGCGATCGCGATGATAGCCACTGTAGACTTCGGTGTTTCATAAGCACGGTGATGTAGATGCTTGACGCTAGTCTAAACGAAAGTAAAGAACAAGACTGAAATGAACTTTACGCATTTGCAGTCCGAACGGTTGTTCCTTGCACCTTAGAATCGCACATTCAATAAAATCGACAAAATTGTTTGCAGACAGGGGCACGCTGTCTAGTTTCAACTTAAGGCGGGGAAGCCCCTGCGTTTACCGGGTAACAGGAACAAAATCAACGCCTGCCCCAAAGCGATTGCCAGGAGAAACTTTCACAAGCTGAATCCCAACGTTGCGATCGCCGGATGGCAAAAACCGCACGGTTTCTGACGCTCCTGTTGCTGCAAAATCGGGTGATGCCAACGCTTGCTGCACGCCTGAGCGAGTGGGATTGCGAACGATCGCGGCAGCCAGTGCTTTCGTGGCATCATAGGCAGTAGCTGTGCGCCAGTTGACATCCCCACCCCAAAGCCGACGCGACTGACCGGGAAACGAAGACTGTAGATTCCCATCGATGTGCCACGGTACTGCCAGCACCATACCCAATGCCTGTTGTCCACCGACTTCTAGCGTTTTCGGTGCATAGACATCATCCCCTCCTAACAAACTCAGGCGACGCTGATTCACCTGCACGACCTGCAATGCCTGGTCGAGGGTTCCGGTATTAGCGGCTAGCATCAGTAACTTATCCCCTTGTTTCAGCGCCTGATCGATGGCTTGTGCCGCGCTGAAACTGGGCGCTGACAGATCAAATTCAGCCGACACCTGCCCACCTGAAAGAGCGATCGCCGTGACAAACTCTGCTTTTAACGATTGGCTGTAAGCGCTCTCAGAGTTGAAAAATACGGCTGCTTTCCTGACCTGCAACTGTTTAGCAGCGTAGTCTGCTAACGCTCGTGCCGCAACATAGTCACTGGGCACCGTGCGAAATGTATACTTGCCGAAGCCAGACAGCTTCACGGTGGAGCTAATGGGAGAAATACTGACCAGACCACCCGCGTTATAGACACTTCCTGCTGCTAGCGTCACATCACTGGCATAATGACCCACAACGCCTAACACTTCAGGCATCTGTACCAGTGCGTTAGCAATTTGTTTGGCGATATCAGGGTTATTGTCGTCATCGGTAATCACGACTTTGAGGGCGCTTGTTTGGCTCCCGATCGCGCCATTAATTTCTTGCTGCGCCTGGGCGACACCACGCAAAATTTCTAAACTGCCATTAGGATCACTGCCAAGCGGCACTGCTACGGCGATCGTATACGAACGGTTGGCTCCAATACGAGCATTATTCAAATAAATCAACGTTTCTGGTGCATTCCGCGCCTTTTGCAACGCAGATTCAAACAGTGCCGTCGCTTCACTGTACTGCTTGGCAGCCATTGCCCGCAGACCAGCCTGTTTTGCCTGTGTAAAAGCGGGATTATCGGCTTTGATTTCGGCTTGAACTAAACTGCGTTCACCCTGGCTTATACGATTGTCGAGCGAGACCGTTTCCTGGTTGGTCTGTTGCGTGCCCAGTTTTATACCGGACTTCGGCATGAACCACCAAAAACCAGCACCTAACAAGCCAACCGTAAACAAGAATGCCAGCAGCAGCGCTGGAGTTTCATTTTTTTGAGACATAAGCGAACCATGCCTGGTTCAAATAAGGGTACCACTTTGGGCAAAACCCTCAATGAGGAGTGCTGTTAGAACAAGGTCGCCTAATTAAGGTTCCGTAACCTGCGACCTTCCAGCCCTGGTTTAGGGAAACACAAAGGCTGCCCAAGCATTGTGGATTCAATAGAATCGACAAATTACTTGCAAGTAAAGACGATCGGTCGATCGCCCCTATGAGCAATACCGACGTGATTAAATTCTTGCACCTTAGCTTCTGGAAAACGAACGACAAGAGCCAAATTTCTACTTTTTAGCGCTTTAGGAGATCTTAGTTCCGTCAGCCTGATCGAGCGCTTGACTCACAAAGGGGAGTTGCTGCCAGAATCGATCGAAGCTGGGGGGATGGACAATGCGCCAGACGGCTAAAACGGCGATCGCGACGATCGCCAGAGTCACCAGATTGTAGAAGATATACGCCGGACGAATCGATCGCTTTGGAGACAACGGCTTCTTGCTTTGGTAACTTTGGCTTGGGAGCGATCGAGCAGGCGGTGGAGTTGATGGGTTATTGACCGTTGACGTAACCACCCCAACCATAAGACGCATCGCGTGCAGTTGGTTTGCCACAACGGGCGGCTTGCGGGCTGTACGGCTCCACTGCACCAGAACGGTAAGCGGCATCCCGCAAAGATTGGGTGTACCCAGCATCCGCAACCGTTGAATCAAGCCCTGATCATTCGCGGCAACCACGACCAACCCTTCTGGACGGTTGCGCGCTAACCCGTATGCAGCTTGAGCAGCGGCAAGCGAGAGCCGTGTTTTTTTACTCAGGGTATGCCCTTCGCTTGGCTTCAAGGCAGGGTGATGCGCGATCGAGGTCGTCGCCTTCCACCCGCTTTCTGGGAAGAACCGTACAAATTCTCGTGCCGTGCGTGCCTGAGTCGGTTCGATCGCATGGTTGCACAAGAGCTGAATCTCTTCCAGCACCGCCTTGGGAATAAAACATTCTCCAAGCCGTGAAAACTCTTGCCAGTGCCTTATGCCGCTCGACATGAGCGCACTGAGGTCTAATAAAATGAGAAAGGGCGGTAAAGCAGCCATGTCAGCACCATGAGGGCTAAGTCGGGATTAAAGTCAGCGTTGTCATAAACATGAACCTGGAGTAGATGCACTCAAAATATGAAGCTGCGTAACGTTCGTTTCTGAAAGATTGAGAAATGATCCGAGCACTGCTTAGAAGCCTTACCGTATAGGTTTAGAATGCGTCCTGAGGTGGCTTATGAGCAACTTATCAAAATATCGGGTGGTCTGCACCCTTTCGTTTGGCGACATTTATGGTCAGATTATTGTTTGGTTGATTGTAATCTTTCTTAGTCTGGCTTCAGCGCTGGCATTGATGGGAGCCAGCAAGCCGATTTATGCAATTTCAGTCGTTGGCTTAATTTTAGTATTAACCGTACCGTTCTTGCTGTTTGCTTTCGTAACCACGCTGTTGAATCACATTGAGTTGATGTCAGTTGACCCAGCAACGGTTAGTCGGAATGTTACGCCTACGTCAACGAACGTTTCTAGTCAGCGCCCAGCACAAGCAGCGGGGTGAAGGAGTAAGGGGAGAGGAGAGGGATGAGGGATAAAGGATGAAGGCTAAAGGCTGAAAGGTTTGAACAGGCATCAGGTATCAGTGAAACAGTTGCCAGTGAACCATGAGCGTTGAAAGCATTGGTATAACTGAATCACCGACAACCGAATACTGGCAACTATCCCTACTCCCCTGCCCCTCTTGCCCCCCTGTCCCCTCCCTCCTGCCTTTCTACCCCTTACTCCTCTCCCCTCACCTTCTGTCAAGATAGATGGAGTGAGTTTGGATGGCGATCGCACAGCATGATTGAGCATGACGTAATCATTGTGGGTGGTGGACTGGCAGGATCGCGGGCTGCCCTGGAAATTATTCGCACTGATCCCTCCTTAAATGTGGCAGTGGTGGCTAAAACGCACCCCATTCGATCGCACTCTGTCGCAGCTCAGGGCGGCATTGCAGCGTCTTTAAGAAACGTAGACTCTGCCGACAGTTGGGAGGCTCATGCCTTCGATACGGTGAAAGGGGCAGATTACCTTGCCGATCAGGATGCGGTAGAGTTGTTGACCCGTGAAGCCCCGGATGTGGTCATTGACCTGGAACACATGGGCGTGCTGTTTTCGCGCCTGCCGGATGGACGCATTGCCCAACGAGCGTTTGGGGGACACGCGCACAACCGCACCTGTTATGCGGCCGACAAAACGGGACACGCCATTTTGCATGAGTTGGTCTGCAATCTGCTGAGTCGCGGTGTCACCATTTACGACGAGTGGTACGTGCTGCGGCTCATTCTGGAAGAAGGGCAGGCAAAGGGTGTGGTGATGTATCGCCTTGAGGATGGTCAGTTGGCGATCGTCCGTGCGAAGGCAGTCATGTTCGCCACAGGCGGCTATGGGCGCGTTTACAACACCACGTCCAACGACTACGCTTCTACAGGCGATGGACTTTCCATGACGGCGCTGGTGGGGTTGCCGCTAGAAGATATTGAGTTTGTGCAGTTTCATCCCACAGGGCTGTATCCCGTTGGGGTGTTGATTTCAGAAGCGGTACGGGGAGAAGGTGCCTACCTGATCAACAGCGACGGGCGGCGGTTTATGGAAGACTATGCGCCCAGCCGCATGGAACTGGCTCCTCGTGACATTACCTCCAGAGCCATCACCCGCGAAATTCGCGCAGGACGAGGGGTTTATCCTGATGGCAAGGCGGGTGGTCCCTGCGTGTATCTGGATTTGCGCCACATGGGTCGAGAAAAGATCATGAGTCGCGTGCCCTTCTGCTGGGAAGAAGCCCATCGTCTGGTGAATGTGGATGCGGTGACGCAGCCGATGCCCATTCGTCCGACGGTGCATTACTCAATGGGTGGCATTCCGGTGAATACGGATGGTCAGGTGCGACGCAGTGCCGATGAGCTGGTGGATGGCTTTTTTGCGGCAGGGGAAGCGGCCTGTGTGTCGGTGCATGGAGCCAACCGGTTGGGCAGTAACTCGTTGCTGGAGTGTGTGGTGTATGGACGACGGACGGGGGCTGCGATCGCCCAGTACATCCAGAACCGCAAACTGCCAGAGGTAGACGAAGCCCGTTATCTCAACGAGAGCCAGAACCAGATTCAGGCATTGCTCGATCAGCCAGGACACTACCGCATCGCAGAAATTCGGCAGGCGTATCAAGATTGCATGACCGATCATTGCGGCGTGTTTCGTACCGAAGCCGTCATGCGCGAAGGGTTGACAAAGCTGAAGGAAATCCAGCAGCGCTATAGCCAGGTGCGCCTGGATGACAAGGGCAAGCTGTGGAATACCGAAATTACGGAAGCGCTGGAACTCCGCAACTTGATGATTGTGGGCGAAATGATTCTCACCTCTGCGCTCAATCGTCAGGAAAGCCGTGGCTCTCATTCGCGGGAAGACTATCCCGATCGCGATGATGCGAACTTCCTCAAGCACACGCTGACATATTATTCTCCCGCTGGTATTGACATCAGCTACAAGCCTGTTGTGATCACCATGTTCCAACCCCAGGAGCGAAAGTATTAGGTTTAAGTGTTTATCTCTCTCTCAAGACGAATGCCAATGCTCGTGAGCTGAACTTAAGTTGGAGGCAAGTTTGTCTAGTAGACTCTTGCTCTTCACTTCTAGATTCGTTTTCAGTGGTGCCGATCGTCGTTTTCTGCAAGAAGATACTCGTCCAATACTTTGCAGTTCATCGTGCTGAAGAAAAAGGGGCTGGGAGGCTAGCAGCAAGTGTCAGACGTAACGCTGTCATCACTCGTTGCTTAGAGATCTCATGAATTGGTTATCACGCGCTCAGGGGTTGAGGTATGCCGTTAGTGCGTTGACCATCTCCGTTGCTTTACTGGTGGCTCAACTCTTTAGCGTTTGGGCGATCTCGACCCCTATCTCACTATTGGCGTATCTCATTGCGGTGCTGATCAGCGCCTGGTACAGCGGCACGGGTGCTGGACTGGTCACGACGGGAACAGCGGCATTGGCTTATAGCTACTACGTTTTCCAACCCGTGGAATCGTTTGTTGGGATGGCGGACAACTCAGTTGCTTTGGGGCTGTTTAGCGTGAGTGGCGCTTTGACCAGCGTGCTTTGTGGCAAGCTTCAGAATACAGCTCAAGACCTCAAAGGGCGAGAACAAACGGCGATCCAGCAGACAGAACTGTATCAGCAAGCGCAGGAATCTAACACCAGCTTGGAGCAAGAAGTGCAGCAACGTATGGCGCAACTCCATCTAGCGTCGGATTTTGAAGCGGCACTCAAACGCATCACCGATAAGGTGCGCGACAGTCTGGATGAGGCTCAAATTTTGCAAACAGCCGTGCAAGAGTTGGGAACTGGTATGGGAGTTAATAGCTGTCATGCTGGACTCTACGATTTGGATGCAGAAACCTCAACGATCGCCTATGAATACAACCCGTCAATTCTCTCGTTTCAAGGGCATGTGGCTCAAATGTCGGAGTGCCCGGAGCTTTATGCCCAACTTTTAGCAGGACAGTACTGCCAGTTTTGCCCCTTGTACACTAGCCCGATGCGAGGACGCGTTGCAATTCTGGCGTGTCCCATTGAAGACGACCAGGAAGTGTTAGGTGATCTATGGCTGATCACCGATCGCGACTATGGCTTCAAGGATCTGGACTTGCGTTTGGCACAGCAAGTAGCGACCCAGTGCGCGATCGCCTTGCGCCAAGCCAGACTGTATCGCGCTGCCCAAACACAAGTTGCCAAACTAGAGACCCTCAACCAGCTCAAAGACGATTTTCTCAGTACCGTTTCGCACGAGTTGCGTACCCCCGTGTCGAACATGAAAATGTCGATTCGCATGTTAGAACTGGCATTGTTGCAGCGCAGCTCTAACGAATGCTTAGACCCAAAACCGGCTCAGTATTTGCAGATTTTGCGAGATGAGTGCGAACGCGAAATCAGTCTCATCAATGATTTGCTTGATTTGCAGCGTCTCGAAGCGGGTACACATATTGCTGAGTGTGAAAGGCTCTGGCTGCAACACTGGCTACCACCCCTCGTCGCGCGCTTCCAGGAACGCACGCAGAATCGACAGCAGACGTTGCAGGTAGCACCTATGCCAGATCTACCTGCTTTGTGGGTTGACTCGGCTAGCCTGGAGCGCATTCTTACCGAACTGCTGAATAATGCCTGTAAGTATACCCCTCCCGGTGAAACCATTATGGTTAGTGGAACTGTGGCGTTTGGCGGAATACAATTGCAGGTGAGAAACACGGGTATTGAAATTATGCCCAACGACTTGAATCATATTTTTGACAAGTTTTATCGAGTTGTGGGTAGCGATCGCTGGAAACAGGGTGGCACTGGCTTAGGTCTCACCCTGGTGCAGAAGTTAGCGACTCAAATGGGCGCAGAGCTTCACGTTGAAAGTGCTGTTAATCAAACAACGTTTACCCTCGTTTTGTTGAATGCCGCCCTTGATCGATAACGAGATTTGCGTGATCACCCTGCGCTACCGCTGATGAATGCATGTGCGCTCAGAATTTAACCCGCTACCCTTACCCCTCTGGACGGCGTGTTGTGATGGGCACGCGAGGCGCGATCGCCACCAGCCAACCGCTGGCAACCCTGGCAGGGATGGAAATGCTCTGGCAGGGCGGTAATGCCGTGGATGCAGCCTTAGCAACCGCGATCGCCCTGACCGTCGTTGAACCCACCTCCAATGGCATTGGCTCCGATGCGTTTGCCCTGGTTTGGGATGGCAAATTACACGGGCTAAATGCTTCTGGTCGCAGCCCCCAGGCACTGACCATTGAGCATTGTGCTGGGATGGAGCAGGTACCCAAACAGGACTGGCGGAGCGTTACGGTGCCGGGAGGCGTTTCAGCATGGCGATCGCTCTGGGAACGGTGGGGAAAGCTCCCATTTGAGCAGTTGTTTGCATCTGCTATTCGCTATGCCGAAGCGGGCTATCCCGTTTCGCCTGAAACGGCTCTGGCGTGGAGACAGGCAGAAGCCACCTATTTACCGCTTCAGGGAGATGAGTTTCAGGCATTCAAACAGACCTTTTTTCCTGGCGATCGCGCTCCTGCGGCGGGAGAAATCTGGCGCAGTCCGGCTCATGCTGAAACGCTACAGGCGATCGCGCAGAGTGGCGGCGACAGTTTCTATACTGGAGTGCTGGCAGAAACGATGGCAACCTTTGCTGCGGCAACGGGTGGGCTTTTGACACAAGCCGATTTCGCCGCCCATCAGGCAGAGTGGGTTGAGCCGATCGCGACCACCTACCGTGACCTGACTGTCTGGGAAATCCCCCCTAATGGACAGGGCATCGCCGCACTGATGGCACTCAACCTACTGGAAGGGTTTGACCTAAGCCGCTATCCCCGCGAATCCCCAGAGGTCTATCACTGGCAAATCGAAGCAATGAAGCTGGCGTTTGCTGACGCGCATCGTTACGTAGCCGATCCCAAGTTCATGACCTTAAGCAACGCAGCACTGTTGAGCAAGGACTATGCTCGCGATCGTCGTCAGCTCATCAGCGATACCGCCATCCCCCTTGCTGAACCTGGCTTACCCAAAGGCGGCACGGTCTATCTGGCAGCGGCAGATAGTGACCTCATGGTGTCGTTTATCCAATCCAACTACATGGGGTTTGGCAGCGGCATTCTGGTTCCCGGTACCGGAATTGCCCTGCACAATCGCGCCACCGGATTCACGTTAGAACCAGGACATCCCAATCAACTTGCACCCAACAAACGTCCCTTCCACACGATTATTCCCTGCTTTTTGACCCGTGATCATCACCCGATCGGACCGTTTGGCGTAATGGGCGGTGCCATGCAGCCCCAGGGGCACCTTCAAGTGGTGGTGAATTTAGTGGACTACGGCATGAATCCTCAGACAGCGCTGGATGCTCCTCGCTGGCAGTTTGTGCGCGATAACGTGGTGTGGCTGGAGTCAACAGTTTCTCCTGCAATTGCTACTGCCCTTGTCGATCGCGGTCATGTGGTCCAACCCAGCAGCTTTTTCGGTCGGGGGCAAATGATTTTGCGATCAAACGATGTTTTGGTCGCTGCCTCTGAACCGAGAGCCGATGGACTGGCACTGGCGTGGTAGGTTCCTCCAATTGGATGAGCTAGCCAGGGGAGGTGTAAACGCCATGCCCTCATTACACTTCGATTAGAACAAAGACCGCGATCGCTGCCATTGCTGGAGGGTAAAATGCTAGAAAAACTACTCCGAGCCGCCGCCATCACCGTTTTGCTTGGCATTTTGATGCACGAAGGAGGGGGCATCGCTTACCCACCCAGGAACGATCAGCCCTTGCCGCAAGCGTCGCTGCCACTCCAATGGCGCTGAGTCATGATGAGAAGGCAGGGGGCAGAAGGCTAAGGGATGAAGGTTAGAGGCTAAAAAGTTGACCGCTGACTGCCAGGTTTTGAGTTTTGAGTTCAGGCGCAGGAAGCAGAATCGACTTGTATGGTTGCTTTTGGCTTTGGATGCCGTTTTTGCTGACGCAGGGATGAACAATGGCGCTGATCTTGCACATTACGACCCGATCGCACTGGCAGAACGCACAACAGGAAGGCATCTATACCGCTGATTCTCTGGAGACAGAAGGGTTTATCCACTGCTCCACGCCGACGCAAGTGGTCAGTACTGCCAACGCTTTTTTTCACGGACAGCCTGGGCTAGTGTTGCTTTGCGTGGAAAGCGATCGCGTGCAGTCAGCCATCCGCTATGAAGCCGTAAATGGTGAACTGTTTCCTCATATTTATGGCTCCCTCAATCTCGATGCCGTGACACAGGCGATCGACTTTGAGCCGAATGCCGATGGCACTTTCACCTTGCCGCCAGCGCTGCAAAATTAAGAAACCAGCTAGCTAAAGGACGATCGCAAAGAGAACGGCGAGTTGTCTGCATCTGGAAAAATCACAGTTTCTGGTAAAGATCGTTTGCCACGCGGCATAGAACTTACATCCCGCTTGCCCTTCATCTCATTCTGCGCTCCCGTGGAATGTCGAAATTCTCTCAACTCAAATAGGTGCGTTACAGTTCATTCATGCACCCTACAAGATTGGCGATCGTCTGGAAGCTGCTATAGCTGAATTGCAGGGAATTTTGCAAGAATTGGGTGAGGACAGCAGTTTGTAAGACGGATTTAGTAACGATGGAAAGTATTAAGGTACATCGGCATATTGGGCAAGATGGCATTCTCCATCTCGATATTCCTGTCGGACTAACAGAAAGGGATGTAGAAGTGATGGTCATTTATCAGTTTGTTCCATCCCCAACAGTTACTGGACGATCGCTAGAACCGTTCTATGGCATCTGTGCTGATGACCCTATTATTCTTGACGATGGCGGAATTTCAGAGAGCCTTGATGATGATCTTGCCGGAGCGTTTGACTAGAGAATGCGTTATCTACTGGATACAAACGTTTGCGTGATGTATTTGAATGGTCGTTCGATTTCAGTGCGCGATCGCTTGCATTCTATTGCTCTGGAGGAGATGACCGTATGTTCGATTGTCAAAGCCGAACTGTTCTATGGTGCAATGCGGAGCAACAACCCAACGCGAACGTTGGAACGCCAACAGGAATTTTTATCAGGCTTTGCATCGCTTCCGTTTGATGATGAAGCTGCGATCATCTATGGGCAAGTTCGCGCACGTCTTGCTAATGTAGGAACTCCAATCGGTGCCTGTGACTTGCTCATTGCCGCAATCGCCCTGGCAAATAATTTAACCCTGGTCACTCACAACACACGAGAATTTGGGCGCGTGGATGGGTTGCAGATTGAAGATTGGGAAGTTGAGGTGTGAGTGGTCTTCAACTTCAACAGTGGATAAAAACTACTGACGAAGAGAAACTGGGTTCTGTTAGGATCACTGCGATCGCCCTTCCTGATTCTCCAAGCTGCGATTGCCTCTCAGTTTGTGCCTCTGCGATCGCCTGTCCCCGCTTTTCTGACCCGCGATCGCTCCCAATCCCCCATTAATACTGGTGGTCATTGCAAGAGAAAATCATGCCAGAATAGCACTATTTCTACATTGAGCAATTTCAAACAGGAGAAGCGCCAATGCAGTCAGCGTTACGAATTGAAACTAAGGTTTTACCAGGGAACAAAATTGAAATTAGCTTGCCTGAAGCTACTGCTTTAGCCTCTGTAGGACAAACTATTGAAGTGATTGTTCTGCTTCCAGAGCAGAAACCTGTTTTGGAAAGCCAATCCATCCAGAAGTTGCTTCAAGAAATTCATAGACAACGCCCTGTTGGAAGAAGTCTGGAAGAAATTAATCGAGACTTACAGATAGAGAAAGAGGCATGGGACAATTAACGTTTCCAAATGCTGCCCGTGTATAAATTGATACGGTAACGGTTATTTACACCCTTGAACAAGCTCCAACCTATGGCATCCTGTTAAATCCTCTATGGAATAACCTTCAAGCGGAGAATCTAGAGGTTTTTACCAGTGAACCGACGTTGATGGAAGCGCTGATCGTACCGATTAGAAACGCAGACACATTTCTGATTAATGCGTATGAGCAGCTACTACAATCGCCACAAATTCAGCTAGTCCCTATTAGTCAGCCCATCTTAAAGGAAGCAGCAAGGCTACGCGCCATCACGCCTTCGTTAAGAACTCCTGATGCCATTCACATTGCAACCGCCACAACATTAGGTTGTAACCAGTTTCTGACGAATGACCGACAACTACGAACAGCCACAAATATACTCACTGTTGTTCTAGATGAGGTTCTGTCATCCTGAGCGCTCGCCCCTTTTTCACCTGGCGCTCGCCCCTTCGCTTCACAAGCGCGATCGCCCTTCCTATACATTTATGAGTATTCTTAGACAAGAAATTGTGGCAGAATGTCAGTATTCTCGCCAGTCAGGAAAGCCAGATGCAACGTGACAAAATCCTCTCAACTCTTAAGCAGCATCAAACGGTGTTAAAAGGGTTGGGTGTGCGATCGCTCGCTTTGTTTGGTTCTGTTGCACGAGATGAGGCAACACCTACCAGTGACGTGGATATCCTGGTTGAGTTTGAGCCTCCAATCACCTTTGATCGGTATATGGATGTGAAATTTTATTTGGAGGATCATCTGGAAAGAAACGTTGATCTAGTCAGTTGGAAATCTCTCAAGCCTCAAATTCGAGCAACAGTGGAACAAGAAGCAATTCATGTCGCGTGAGTTTCGGCTTTATTTAGCCGATATTCAGGTAGCCTGTGAGAAAGTATTGCGCTACACCAATGGCATGAAATTTGACCAATTTATAGCGGACGATCGCACGTTTGATGCGGTGCTGCGAAATCTTCAGATTATTGGAGAAGCTGTAAAAAATATCCCTGATGATCTACGTAATCGTCATCCTGAAATTGAATGGCGGAAAATAGCTGGGTTAAGGGATATTTTAGCTCATACCTATTTCCAAATTGAGGACGAAATCATTTGGGATATTGTCAAGAATAAGGTGAACCCGCTGTTAACGAAGATGAATCAGTTATTAGAAAGTCAAAGGTAGCGAAACCGGGGTTCTGTCAGGAATCACCGCGTCGCCCAACCTCTTTGCGAGAACCCCGGTTTCTGGAAAAGGCGCTGGAGAGAGTGGCTAGAGACCGAGGTGAAGAGGGTTGAAAACGGCTAAGAGCGAGACTTGCTACAGTTCACAAGTCTCTGCGCGAGAGAAGAGAAAACCCACCACCCATCAACACAACACCCCCACACGCATCATGCACCCAAAACGGTAACTCTCCGGCAGGAGATTTTTTGGAACTAAACTCGAGGTCGGAGTATGGCACGTAGGCGGTTGCTTTAGAGTTTTGCCATCCTACCTTAACGCAAAAACGATCCCAGTCCTTGCCGTTTGACGTGGGGTTGCCACACTCCTGCCAGATCTTTTTCTGGACGCTAAAGCCAAAGTGCCCGTTGCTGTATTTCACCCAGAGGCGATCGATCGTTTGTAAATCGGCACAGGGAAAGTTTTGCAAATCTTCAGCCCGAACCCAATCCCCGTCTTTCCGTCCCACAGCCTCTAGCATTCGCAGGTAAGTTTCCCGGTCAGCCTCTTTCCACTGGTTGGCTTGCAGCAGGTCGCGCAGTTTGGTGTAGTCGATGCCTTTCTCAGAGGCAAGTTCTTGTCGTTGCTGCTCTAATTCCTGTTGCCGTTGTCGCTCTACTGCTTCCACTCGCTGCCTGATATGTAGTTCGTCAGAGAACATACGATTGAGCTCCTGAAATCGTCGTTCTAATGCTTGTCGTTGTTGCTCTGGTTGAAGCTGCTCGCGCGCTGTCTGTCGTCGTTGTTTAATCGCTGATGCCGCCAGGTAGACTCCGCGTACTACATCTAAATAGGCGGCATCAATATCTGCCCAGCTTTTGATGGGTTTAGCCTTCTCGGGGTATGCCTGGATCTTTGCAAGAGGCGTATAGTCCCAACCACAGTGCCGTAGTATAACGGGCATCACGGTCGCGCCACCTGCCCGATGTCGCCGCAATGCCTCCGGTATTTCAACTTTAGTGCAGTAGTCGGTCGCCAAAAAGTCAGCGCTGATCAACAGCAGGATGATGTCCGCGCTATTGAGGCGTGCTCTAATCTCGTCATCCCACTGGGTACCGGGCAAAACCTGGCGATCGTACCAGGAAATAATGCCTTCATTTTCGAGCGGACGCAGATGAGACACCACGCTGGAATCGGTTGAGGCATTTCGAGCGCAACTGCATCGCCGCTACGCTCAACTGGTGCAACAGCGTCCTCATCAGGTGGTGTTTCTTGGGGATGGTGCCGCGTGGCTGTGGCTGATGGCGGCACTGCTGTTTCCTGGCTCTATTCAAATTCTCGATTTCTTTCATCTGTCGGAATATCTCTGGGAGGTTGCCCGTGCAGCCTTTGCCAGCCAAGAAGCTCAGCAACAGCAGTGGGTGGAAACGGCTCAGCAGTGGCTCAAACAGTCCCAACCCCAGCAAGTGATAGCAGCGGCTCAGCGGCTACCTCCGGGCACTCCTCAACTCTCAGAAGCAGTGGACAGCTTGCTCAGTTACCTCCACCATAATCAAACCCGCATTGATTACCAACGGTACTTGCAACTGGGGTTGATGATTGGCTCTGGCGTGGTCGAGAGTTCCAACCGCCGCATTGTCACCCAACGCCTCAAGCACTCTGGCATGTTTTGGTCCAAACACGGTGCTCATTCGGTGATGAGGTTACGTGCTTGCTATTTGAGCGGCTCCAGTCGTTGGCACGCTTTCTGGTACAAAAATCCTACGGCTGCCTGACCGCGCTTTTTTTCGTTCACCCCAGCAGAACAGCTCGTTGATCTGACCCAGAGTCAGACCTGGAAGCTTTGTGGTCAGTTGCAAGTTGCCTCACCCGCTGCCGAATCTATGGTTGGGCAAGATGACCAAGGTAGCCCGCTCACAAATTATGCCGAGCATATCGATGACGTTTTGTATTGAAGCCCGTGCCAACCGAAGTTCTTGTTGACACCTCTGCCTTGATTGCGTTCTTTATTCGCTCTGAACGTCATCATTTGCCGTCAAATCCTACTTTCGCCAGCATCCCCATACTCGCTGGGTAATTTTATCGACTGTCTTTGATGAAATTGTGACCTGGATTTGAGCCAAGGTTTCGATTCATGATTCAATCCAAATCGGTCATCTTTTGAGGGAAGAGCACCGTTACTTTGCTCTATCCGAAGCAGATGATTTCGCAACGTGGGAAGCCTTTTGCCAATATGATGACAAAGCCTGGAGCTATACGGATTGTTCCATTCTGGTAATGGCTCATCGGCTGAAAATGATGGAAGTGGTTGCCTTTGACGAGCATATTCGTCAGATGGCGGGGCTTGAAATCGTCTGTGTACCGTAATCTATCGCCCCATCTTTTATCTGATATTGGCGCGGTTTATGGAAGCGATCGCCCATTAGCCCGATAAGTTAATGACAGCAACGAGGGCGATCGGTGAGGGCAATTGAGGGAGCGATCGCCAACATTCCGTCTACTGATTGCCTTTAGAGCGAAAAAACCGGGTTTCCTGGAGAAATCCGGTTTCATCTAAATGGGGGCAGAGGGACTTGAACCCTCACGACCTTGCAGTCAACGGATTTTCATCCTCTTGCAACTTTCGCTGCTGCCAACACGATCTGCTGGTTTTGAGAATTGGACTCTCCCTTTACCCTCGACTACACGTTAGGGTAGCTCCCGTCGAGTCTCTGCACCTTCCGAAGAGAAAGTTTTGAGTTGTAAGTTATAAGCTTTGAGTTGAAACAATCACTCAGAACCTGGAACCTGTGTCACAAAACGATCGTTTTCGGCTTGGCTCAGGATTGCCTTGTTGGAACTAGGGTTCAGGGTATGGGGGACAGGGTATAGGAATGCGCTCGCCTGAATAAACTCAAAACGTTAGCCTTCACCTTTTAGCCTTTATCCTTCATCCCTTAGCCTTCAATTTAGGTTTCCCTGAGTTTGAGAGCGGTCACTTGATCGATTTCTCCATCAAGGCTCAGTTGTCTAAGTCCGTTGCGTCTACCATTCCGCCATGCCCCCTTAAGTTGGATGTAAATCCCCGTTTATTCATTCCACCATCAATAGGGGCTTTGTGCAACTAAGCAAGGCATCGTTTCAGAAAGCAGCTAATTTTCATCAAAACAGCCTGAAAACACGATGGTCTTTCGTCTACCTGTCAGGCATCCAACCAATTTCAGCCCACTGTGAAACCCTACACCCTACGAATGTCCTTACCTGGCTACCTGAAATGAGGATGTTTGTAGGATAGTCTCTGCCCAGCAATTCAATCATTCTAAAGTCAACAACGAGTCGTGACAGGTGCTACCTGTTTCTGCAAAAGGGCGAATTTATGCAAATGAGTAAAACTGTAAAACGTCGGTTTGTGGCTTGCGTTGGTCTTACCTTGCTTTTGTCCCTCCCTGTTCTGGCGCAGCGTCAGTCGTCATCTCAATTGGTTGCTGATAACGATCTTGTGCTACCTGCTCCCCCAACACCCGTGATGAATCGCCAGCGGCAGGCTGCGATCGCGGCGTATGATCCCGTGATTCGCCTCATTGCACACGTTACGTTGATGGACAAACTGGCAGCATCGGGAAAATTGACCTTCTCTGCATCACAAGCAAACGCCTTAACGCCATTGCTCAAGAACCTTGCCGCCCGCAACGATTTGCCACCTGCCGATGCCAAAGACATTCTCGTGTCGCTGCGTCAAATACTCACACCTGAACAGCTTCAAACAGTCGAAACTGGGTGGCAAGAGCGAGATGAAGCCCGACGGCAAGCAGGAGCACCACAAGACACGGTTTTGCCCGATGGTCGCAGAGCACGCCTGGACGCATCTCGATCGCCTTTGAACTCTGGACAAAACCTGCCTTCTCCCACAACAGAGTCTCAAACAAGAGAGCCTAACGGGGGGATGGATGCTGCGATCGCAGAGGGTAAGCCGTTTAATCCGTTTAATCCGGCTGATATTATTGCTGGTAAAGCCGTTCAAAATTTGCTCACTCGACTAGGGGCTGTCATCAATTAATACTACACATTGCTTGCAGCAAGGGTTCCAGCCCCTAGCCTGGTGTTGGGACGGGCGTGACACTGCTGATATTACAAGGTGTCGGAGCTAATTGATAACCGCCCTAAGCACTCATACTTAATGTTTGCCTGAGTACGAGGTGGAGTGGTAAGTCTTCCAGCCTTCTGAAGCAGTCATTTAGTGGGAGAAACACGCCTCTAGAAAATTGCTCAGAAAAATCCTTGCGCTCAAACACGGCGTTGACAGCAGGCAAGCGGTAGAATGTTGGCAACTGCTCCATCCCCTGCGATTTCTGTCTATGGATATTACAGTTGCGCTTCTATACCTGGTTTTGGCGGGTGCTTTCTTGTTGGTCATTCCGGCTGGTCTGTATTTTTATTTGAATACGCGCTGGTATGTGGCAAGTTCCTTTGAGCGGGCGTTTATGTACTTTCTCGTCTTTATGTTTTTCCCTGGGCTGCTGCTGCTGGCTCCCTTCCTCAATTTCCGCCCCAAACGTCGTGAAATTGCGAGTTAGGCGGCGATCGCTACCATCATTCATCTTGCTCCCCCTTGTGTGAGGGGGCGAACTGACGCTTTTACTAATGCACCTAAATGCGACGGATTGATGTCCTTGGAATTGGTTTTGGAGTTTTTGCGGCGGGTGGCATTGCCTATCTTCTTCTACAGGGAACGGGTTTAGACAGCACGACGGCAGGCATCTGGACGCAAGTAGCCCTCGTGGGTGGTTTGCTGGGTTGGATTGCGACATATGCGGTGCGCGCTGTCACCCAAACCATGACCTACAACCAGCAGCTTAAGGACTATGAAGAAGCTGTGTTGCAAAAACGCCTGGAAGAGTTGACTCCAGAAGAGTTGGCAAAGCTTCAGGCGGAAATCGAGGCGGAGAAGCAGAATAAGGGAGTAGGGAATGGGGAGTAGGGAGTAGGGAAGGAGTTTTGAGTTTTGAGTTAAACCTCCGCGTCTCTGCCTCCTGCCTTCTGCCTCCTTCTAACAACCAACAACCAACAACTTTTCAATGACTTCAATTTCGCAACGCTTTGAAACTCTGCGTGACCATGCTCGCTGTGCGCTGGTTCCGTTCATTACGGCGGGTGATCCAGATTTGGAGACGACAGCGGAGGCATTGCGGGTGCTCGATCGCAGTGGGGCTGACCTCATTGAACTGGGAGTCCCCTATTCTGATCCGCTGGCAGATGGTCCTGTGATTCAGGCGGCAGCAACGCGGGCATTGCAGCGAGGGACGCGGTTGGATCAGGTGCTTGAGGTGGTGCGATCGGTGAGTCCAACCATTCAAGCGCCAATTATTTTGTTTACGTACTACAACCCCATCTTGAATCGGGGCATTGAGACCTATTTGCAGCAGGTTGCGGCGGCGGGAGTGCGCGGCTTGGTCGTGCCCGATCTGCCGTTGGAAGAAGCCGAGACGTTGCTCAAACCAGCGACGGAATACGGGATTGAGGTGACGTTGCTGATTGCGCCGACCAGTCCTAAAGAGCGGATTTTGGCGATCGCGGAACAGTCGCAGGGCTTTATTTACCTGGTAAGTACAACAGGTGTCACAGGCGTTAGAGCACAGGTACAGGCGCGGGTAAAAGATTTACTGCTGGAGTTACGCAACGTGACGGATAAACCGATCGGCGTTGGGTTTGGTATTTCGCAGCCGGAACATGCTCATCAGGTGATGGAGTGGGGCGCGGATGCAGCGATTGTGGGCAGTGCGTTTGTGAAACGACTGGCAGAGGGTACGCCAATGCAAGGGCTACAGGCGATCGAAACGTTTTGCCAGAGTTTGAAAGCGGCGATCGCCCCCACCTGAGGTGACGTTAACAAGCGTTCTGCCTGGTACCTCAAGAAGCGGTGTTGCCACGATCGTGGCATACGTTGGCTTGCCTACTTCAAAGCGAGGGCTAGGTAGTGTTTTAAGACCTCAAGCTAGGATGGAGATATGTAGTATCTCAAGGAAAAAGTAACCGACCTTGGTCACACGAAATCCAATTTCACGCAAAGACTTAAGCGATGCACAATGGCAACG